>JAZNXW010000010.1:0-18429 GCA_045594085.1 Eubacteriales bacterium
AGGCGTATAACCGTAAATTATATCTTTGAATTTACCTAACTCATTACCATCCTTATCGTATAAAAAAACAGTTTGTCCTGTACAACCAACAGAAAACTCGTTATTGGATACATAGCCCCAAAACTTTTTCATAAACTCACCCCCTTTAACTTATTATATCACATTTCACTTCAAAAGTAAATTATTGCAGTATAAATCTCCTTAAAATACAAATACTAACATCACGAATTGAAAATTTATGTAGGGGCGGATTCCATATCCGCCCGCAATTATCCGCAAATTCCAAACGGGCGGATATGGAATCCGCCCCTACGATGTATTATGTTATTTGAAAAGGAGTTTATATATGAAAGCGACAGGAATAGTTCGTAGAATTGATGACCTTGGTCGTGTTGTTATCCCGAAAGAGATAAGACGCACTATGCGGATTCGCGAAGGAGATCCGCTTGAGATCTACACGGACCGCGACGGTGAGGTGATATTCAAAAAATATTCCCCGATAGGTGAGCTGAACGCATTTGCGTCACAGTACGCAGAGACTCTTCACCGCACCTGCGGACTCGACATCGCCATCGCTGACCGTGACGCCGTCATCTGTGTGTCGGGCATCTCGAAAAAGGAATACCTCGACCGAAAGGTATCCGCAGAATTTGAAGCGCTGACGGAGTCGCGTCAGCTCTATAAATACAACGATTTTTCCGCTAACGGAAAGAAGATCTACCTTACCGACGGCGGCTCACACTACGTCCGCTGTGCGATGCCCATCATCGCCGAAGGCGACATCATCGGATGCGTCGTTTCCGTTGCCGCAGACGATGCAAAATCCGTCCCCATAAACGATGACGTCGAGGTCAAGCTGATCGAAACGGCAGCCTCGTTCCTCGGTAAGCAACTTGAAAGCTGACGCAAGACCGACGCCTGCGTCGGACTCTTCCCTGCCAATTCTCGTCGAGCATATATGCGAGCGTCGCGGCGAGCCCGTCGCACACATCAGACGCGAGGACGGAACGTATATGTGTATGTCTGCAGATTTTTGCGCGTCTCCGTGCGAGGCGAAGCCAACGAAGGAGAAGTGAGGTCACACACACAAAAAGCCACCTTGCGGTGGCTTTTTGTGCGTCACGCGAAGAATGCGTGGCCGCCTATCGTTTCGATATACGGTCTGTTGCGTCCCGCCCATGACGTATCCTTGATCGCGACCGTACAGAAGAAGAGCGCGTCCGATCGGTAACGTCTGCCCTCCATACAGAGCTTCGCTGCGATGACCGACTCCTCAGTCGGATCGTTGTAAACGGATCCCGTTGCGGCAGGCGTAAACTGCACGCCGTTATCCATATCGAAGATAACGCCGTAAACCGTATCGGGGTACATATCGGAGGCGACGCGGTTATACACAACAGTACCGACAGCGATCTTCCCCTCCATTGGCTCGCCTCTTGCCTCGGCGCTGATTATGCGCGAGAGCCAGTAAAGGTCTTCAGCGTCATAATATTCGTCAGCGGACTCGATAATTCCCGTCGGTGAGCCGATGATGACGCTTTTTGTGTCGCTGATCCATTCAACGTCTGCGCAGAACACGGCGGCAAGCGGACGCACAGCGACCTTGATCCTTCCGTTTTCCACTCGGTTTGCCGTTCCGCACGGCAGACAACGTCCGTTCGCCGTTATGTAGGTTTCACCGAGCTTTGCGGTGACGGTAACGCCACCCCACGTCGCATGCGCGGTCTTGGTCTCGTCATCCCAACCTATTACTGCGGCTTCATCCGTCATCTCATCGATGAAGGCACGAAACGGGACGGTCGTCGTCGATTCGACGATGGTTGTCTCACCGGGACAGAAGCTTTCTCCGTCAAGCGTTACGTCAACGTCTGCGGCAGATGCAGTAAGCGACACGGCGAGCGCTATTCCCGCCGTAAAGACAGCGACGGCAAGCGTTTTTGTTAGTTTTTTCATTTGTTTTCTCCTTTCACGGCTTCGAAGAGCCTTTCCTTTATTTTCGGATCATCTTTGCTTTTATCAGCCCCTTTCCGGACGCACCGCGTCCGATATGATTTTATCATTTTGCGTTTTTTTCTTCAATGCAAAGATTTTGGAGGCGTTTCCACATTATTGTAGACGTTTGCCGTTTTTGGGGATTTTTTGTTAGTCAACTGTAATTTACCGCGACCGAAAGACATATTCGTACATTTTTCAACGTCTTTTCGCAGGAAAATGAGACAAATCACGTTCAGAGTGGTCATAATTCCCACTGTGATGTCGGAAAGATTCCACATCAAGTCCGGCACCATCACGGCGCCTGCGACCGACGTGCACATAAACGCAAGCAAATACGGTAAGGCAAGATTGTTTTCCGCACCGAGAAAGATGTGTGCGATCCTGCCGTAATAAAATTGCGAGATGAGCGTGGCGAAGACGAAAACGAAGATGACAAGCGCAAGTGCGGGTGCGGCAAATCCGCCGAATACCTCCGAAAAGATGGCGACCGCCGCGCTGACCGCATCCTCGGAGGCAGCGATGCCGAGCTCTTCCCCGATCAAAACCGCGTAAGCCGTAAACGTACAGATCACTATCGTATCCGCGAACACCTCAAATATGCCGAGGCAGCCCTGCGCCATAGGTGACACCGCATCCGCGCAGGCGTGCGCCGTAGGCGACGTTCCCGATCCCGCTTCATTGGTAAGCACGCCGCGTGTGACTCCGTAACGCACGGCGCGAGATATGGCAAATCCGCCGACACCGCCGACGGCAGATGAAAAATCAAACGCTTCCGCGAAGATGCGCGAGGTGACCGCGCCGATCAAATCTCGATGATGCAAAATGACGGCGGCGCACATAAATATATAAAGAAGCGACACGGCGGGAATCAGCCTTGACGTCAGTGAGGATATGCGATGTGCGCCGCCTGCCACAACGGCACAAGTCAGCACCGCGGCAAGAACCCCTGTCACCGCCTCAGGCACGCCGATCGCGATCTTCGCCGCACGGGCGGCGGCGTTGACCTGCAATATGTTTCCGACCGTCAGCGAATTAACGACGCACAAAACTGCAAAAAGCGCTCCCACCGTCCGCAATCCGAGTCCGTCCGCTATGTAAAACGGAGCACCACCGTAAAAGCCGTCGGCGTTTTTGCATCTGTACATAACGGCAAGCGCCGTTTCCGCGTATTTCACCGACATTGCGATCAGCGCCGAGCACCACATCCAGAACACCGCACCCGCACCTCCAACAGCTATCGCCGCCGTCACGCCTGTTATGTTTCCGACGCCGAGCGTCCCTGCAAGTGCCATCGATGCGGCAGAAAGCGGTGATATCCCCTTCCCCTTTCGCGCAAACATCAGCTTTAAAGTTTTGATCGGATGAAAGATATAAAAAAAGCGCAGTTTTACGCCGAATGCAATGCCGGCTGCCAAAAGCAAGCACGGCATCACGTTGCCGAAAAAGCTTGAGACAAATTCAATAATCACGTCAACATATCCTGTTATAATCGTTTATTCACGTCAATATATATGAATCACCTTCAGTTTACATACCTCGGCGGCGCGGTTTCTATCAATATTATTTTATAGCATTATTTTATAGCGACAAAAAACGTGATCTTTTGCGCATCTTATCATTGCGATATGTAAACTAAATGTGAACATTGGAAAATACACTTGATTTTTCTTCTGCGGGAAGATAAAATAATACCATGCGTTAGCACTCATCGGTTTCGAGTGCTAACGAAAAACAAAAAGTGACCTACACTAAAACATAAAAATAAGCAGGAGGAATCCAAATGAAACTCGTACCTCTTTTTGACCGCGTTGTCGTAAAGTCCGTCGAAATCGAAGAAACCACCACATCCGGCATCATTCTCCCCGGCTCCGCAAAGGAAAAGCCGCAGATCTTTGAAGTTGTTGCTGTCGGCCCCGGTGGCGAAATCGAAGGCAAGACCACCATGATGACAAGCGTCGTCGGCGACCGCGTTATCATTTCCAAGTATGCAGGCACCGAGATCAAGCTTGACGGCGTTGAATACAACATCGTTCGTCAGGGCGACATTCTCGCAAAGATCGACTAATCACTCAGAAAAGGAGTAAAAATCACTATGGCAAAGAACATTCTTTACGGAAGCGAAGCAAGAGCTGCCCTGCTCGCAGGCGTTGACAAGCTCGCAAACACTGTTAAGATCACACTCGGACCGAAGGGCAGAAACGTAGTTCTCGAGAAGAAGTACGGCGCGCCCCTCATCATCAACGACGGCGTTACCATCGCCAAGGAAATCGAGCTTGAAGATCCCGCTGAAAACACGGGCGCGCAGCTTGTAAAAGAAGTTGCAACAAAGACCAACGACGCAGCAGGCGACGGTACAACGACCGCTACGATCCTCGCTCAGGCATTCATCCACGAAGGAATGAAGAACGTTACCGCAGGCGCTAACCCGATGGTTATCCGCCGCGGCATCCAGAAGGCAGTTTCCAAGGCAACAGAATGCCTCAAGGCTAACTCCTCCAAGGTAAAGGGCAGCGCAGACATCGCACGTGTAGGCGCGATCTCCGCAGACGACGAAGTTATCGGTACTCTCATCGCAGACGCGATGGAAAAGGTCACCTCCGACGGCGTTATCACCGTTGAAGAATCCAAGTCCGCCGAGACCTACTGTGAAGTAGTCGAAGGCATGCAGTTCGATCGCGGTTACCTCTCCCCCTACATGGCAACCGATATGGATAAGATGGAAGCCGTCATCGACGATCCGCTCATCCTCATCACAGACAAGAAAATCTCCGCTATTCAGGAGATTCTCGAGCTGCTCAATCAGGTAGTTCAGTCCGGCAGAAAGCTCCTCATCGTCGCAGAAGACGTTGAAGGCGAAGCTCTCACCACTCTCGTGCTCAACAAGCTCCGCGGCACATTCACCTGCGTTGCTGTCAAGGCTCCCGGCTTTGGCGACAGACGCAAGGAAATGCTCCGCGACATCGCTATCCTCACCGGCGGTCAGGTAATCACCTCCGATCTCGGACTCGAGCTCAAGGACACCTCCCTCGATATGCTCGGACGTTGCCGTCAGATCAAGGTTGACAAGGAAAACACCATCATCGTCGGCGGCGCAGGCGATCCCGCTGCTATCAAGGCACGCATCGCTCAGATCAAGACCTCCATCGAAAACACGACATCCGAATTTGACCGTGAAAAGCTCCAGGAGCGTCTCGCGAAGCTGTCCGGCGGTGTAGCCGTCATCAAGGTCGGTGCTGCTACCGAAGTTGAAATGAAGGAAAAGAAGCTCCGTATCGAGGACGCGCTCAACGCTACTCGCGCAGCAGTTGAAGAAGGCATCGTCCCCGGCGGCGGCACAGCATTCATCAACGTCATCGACGATGTTGCAAAGCTTCTCGAAACGACCGAAGGCGACGAAAAGACAGGCGTTGGCATCGTTGTCAAGGCTCTCGAAGCTCCGCTCCGTCAGATCGCTGAAAATGCAGGCTTTGAAGGCTCCGTTGTAGTCAACAACGTTCGCTCCAAGGGTGAATTCGGTTACGGCTTCGACGCCGCTAACGAGGTTTACTGCAATATGATCGAGGCAGGTATCGTTGACCCGACCAAGGTTTCCCGTTCCGCTCTCGAAAACGCCGCCTCCATCGCGTCCGTAGTTCTTACGACAGAGGCTGTCGTTGTCGATAAGCCCGAGGAAAAGGCCGCTGCTCCCGCTGCTGATATGAGCGGCATGGGCGGCATGTATTAAGATATTATATTTTGTGGGGAAGGCACCTTTTAAAAAAGGTACCTTCCCCACACCCCTTTCTCCAAAACTTTTAAACGGAGGGCAATTTTTTTAGATACGGATTTTTGATTCGCCTATGGTGTGAAGCGCGATCAATTATGGCTAAACGTTTATAATAATAGTTTTTGGGAAGGGTATGGGGAACCCTTTTTTCAAAAAGGGTTCTCGTTGCAAACAAGATTAATATGATTCTCCCCGAAAAACTTTCAAACAGGGGTTAAGAGCACAGGTCTAACGCACTGTATAAAATAAGATCTGTTTTTGGTGAGGGGAGTGTTTCGTCAAGCCGAAACACAAAGGAACCACTTTTTACTAAAAAGGGTTCTTCGCAAAAAAGGAAAAAGCACCGCGTTTTTGCTTGCAAAAACTGCGCTCCCCGAAAAACCTTCAAACGGAGGGCAATTTTTTTAGACACGGATTTTTGATTCGCCTATGGTGTGAACAAGCAAAAATGACACCGATTTTATCGGTGTCATTTTTGTTTTTATTTCATTTCTTATTATTCAAATGATCGATCAATTTTTCAACCATATCAAAATCAGCTTCTTCGAGCATGGCGAGCTTTTTTGAAACGCCCTCCAGCTGATCCGCATTCTTTTCTCCGGTGAGGATATAATCCGACGATATTTTCAAGGTGTTGCAAAGCTTCAAGAGATTATCCGATCGGATCACCTTTTTCCCGAGCTCGATGCAAGAAACGGACTGCAGACTAAGATTGATCTTTTCCGCCAACTGCTCCTGCGTAAGATTGAGTTCTTTTCTTCGTTTGGCTATTCGATTTCCCATATCGATCAGGAATTGCTTATCGTCGCTCATTTTGTCACCCCGTCGCATTATTACAACTATTGTAATAAAAAACGCACATTTTTATAATCAATCACGGTTGTATTATCTTGACATATTCAAACTTTAGTGTTAAAATAGGATAAAATAATAAATATTGCGCGATTCAAACATCAAAAAAAACAACAAGGGAGAAGATCAAAATGAAAAAATTTTTCGCTATTGTTATGGTTGCTGTACTTGCTTGCACTATGGCTGTGACAGCTTTTGCTGCGACCGAAGGCAAAATCGAAGCCGAAGAATCCGTCATCAGCAACAACTACGATCCCGTCCAGGACAAGCCTGACACAAACACCGAAGACGGCGACGAACGCGTTGTCGGAATCAAGCCGCTCGTAAGTGACGAACCCTGCACATTGACGTTCACCGTTAACGTAGACACGGCCGGCACATACACTGTTTCCGTAAGATATAACGCGAAATCCGGTAAGGATCCCGTTCGCGGAATAGCTATGACGGTAAATGAAACGGCAATTGAAATCGCAACGGATAACGTCCACAACGACTACAATTCTTACGATGTAACGACCGTTGAAGTTCATCTTAACGCAGGCGACAACGCAATCGTTCTCTCCAGCACCCCCGACAAGAGTCCCGTTAATGTTGACTGGCTCGCTTGGGACCTCAAGGAAGCTGACGCGCCTGTAGTGGATGACCCCGCTGATGACCCCGCTGACGAACCTGCTGACGAACCTGCTGACGAACCCACAGAAGCTCCCCAGACCGGCGTTGCCGCAATTCTCCTCGCAGTAACAGCCGCTCTTTCCGGCGCGTACGTTGTTTCCAAGAAGCGATAAGTGTAACAATCATTTGATCGCGCAGTAAAAAAACGCCCTTTCGGGCGTTTTTTTATTATCAATTTCACATCACATAGCCCTTGAGCACCTTCAGCGTGTTCCACACGCCGTCGATGTGACTGCGCTCGTAGCCGTGGCTCGCGTAAACGCCCGCGCCGATCAGACCGTGACGTATATCATATCCGGCACGGAGTGTTGCCTCGACGTCGGAACCGTAGTGGGGATAAACGTCAACGGCATAGTCCGCACCCTCGCGCTTTGCCGCATCGATAAGCTTACCGACAACCTGATAGCTGTACGGACCGCCCGAGTCTTTAGCGCAAATAGATACCGTTTTTTCGGTGCAGGAGAGTCCGTCACCGACGCATCCCATATCAACCGAGATAGATTCGGTCACGCCTTCAGGTACGGCACAAGAGCCGCCATGGCCAACCTCTTCATAAACGGTAACGTGCACGTAAACGCGTCTTTTCGGAGTCTTATTTTCGTCCTTGAGATACTTCGCAAATCCGAGCAGAATGCCAACGGAGAGCTTATCGTCAAGGAATCTGCTTTTTATGTAACCGCTCTGCGTAACCTTTGTGCGCGGATCAAAGCATACAATGTCACCAACCTCGATGCCAAGCGCACGTGTGTCAGCGGAGGAGCGAACATCCTCGTCGAGAACGACCTCCGTCGTATCGAACGAGCGGCTTGTCGAGCCGTAGTTACCGTTGACGTGAACGGATGCGTTGCAAAGCTGAAGAGTGCCGTCGATGACCTTGCCGTCGCGTGTGTAGACGCGCACGTTTTCGGTCTCGCCGTTTTCTGCGCGCATACCGCCGAGCGATGTCAGCTTCAGACGTCCGTTGCTCTTGATCTCCGCGACCATACCGCCGAGAGTGTCCGCATGCGCCTGCAAAAGGAGCGCGTCGTCTGTGTCTTCGCCTCCGAGATCGATGATAACGCTTCCCTTTTCCGTAAATTTGGCTTCAAATCCGAGCGATTCAAATGCGGATTTCACCCAAGCGGCAGCTTTATCGGTAAATCCGGTGGGGCTGTCGATAGCAAGAAGCTCGACTGCTTTATCTGTTGCATATTTTGCATATTCGTAATTCATATTGACCTCCACACTGCCGCAGTCGCGGCACTGATATTATCTTACCATAATATAAATCACTTGTAAATCAAATTTTTTCAAAAATAAGTCTTGACATTAAGGATCGGTTGTGGTAGAATATCAAGGCTGTGATGAAAACGGCATAATAATGTATGGAGAAGTCGCCTAGTTGGTCGAGGGCGCGCGACTGGAAATCGCGTAACCGCCAAAAACGGTTCAAGAGTTCGAATCTCTTCTTCTCCGAAACCAAAAGACACTCAAAAGGGTGTCTTTTTTGGTTTTGGAGAAGATGGAGTAGGCAGAAGCTTGTGGAGAATTGAGTCACTTATGTGGCTCGATTCTCCGTGCGGATCGTAAGCAAATCAATCGCTTACCGTGCACAATCCCGATTCGCATGAGTTCAGAATCTCTTCTTCTCCGAAACCAAAAGACACCCAAAAGGGTGTCTTTTTTGGTTTTGGAGAAGATGGAGTAGGCAGAAACTTGTGGAGAATTGAGTCACTTATGTGGCTCGATTCTCCGTGCGGATCGTAAGCAAATCAATCGCTTACCGTGCACAATCCCGATTCGCATGAGGGAACGGAGTCGAGCGCCGCCGGTGGCGAAAGGACGAGGTTTCCCTCGTCCTTTTCCTTAATTCCAGCTTCCCTCGGTAAATTCAGGATCGATAATATCGCTGATACCCGCCAAAAGCATAATTATGCCCTGCACGCGATGTGGCACGACAACGTAATAGCCCTTTTTCTTGCCGTCCTCCGCGACAAGATCCGCCGCGATAAGCGGCTTCAGATGATGATACACCTGCCCCGTCGAGTTGTAGCCATACTCTTCGACAAGCTGCGCCACCGTCATCGGCTTTTTGAGTATCGCAAGCAGGATGTTCAGTCTGTCGTTGCTGCCGATGCAGGCAAGCACCTTTTCCGCCGTCTTATTTTCGATCAACGATAGCAGTTCGTCCGCTGACACATTATTCTGTATCCACGTGGACTGTCTGCCTCCTGACGAAAAAACGCCGACGTACGTGATTCTACCCGAATCATTTGTTTCACCGCAGGAATTTTCGAGCTTATCCAGCACGTCGCACAGCGACGGATCGGGATGCATCATCCCCATTTTTTCAACGTGGCCGACCGTCTTGCGCTCACCCCGCTCCGCGTCCGGAGTTTCGGTCTTTGACGCACCGACAAGCTCTTTGAGCTGGCGAAGTTCCTCCTTGATCTCGTCAAGCTCTCTGCCGTAATCTCTTTCCATAACGCCCTCCTTTGATTTTCGTTATTTCGGAATTCCGTAATTGCATTATAGCATCTTGTACCGCGCTTGTCAATGCGTTTTTACGGATTTACGAACTTCCGCCCAAAAATAATCACCACATAATATCATTTTGCTCTTGAATTCCGATCAAAATGGTGATATGATTAAAATGTACGAAATATTATGCACCGTTTTTTGTTCAACTCTAACAATACGAGTGCAATTCACACGGAGGAAATCCAATGAAAAAGCGATCGACATTATTATTTCTTCTCCTGCTATTGCTTGCGGTAACCGTTTTTGCAGTATCCTGCGGCGGCAACGGAGATGACTCCACTGACACCGCAACCGACAGCACCGGAAACGGAACTGACGACACCGAATCCGCTGATGTCACCGAAACAGAAAAAGAGCCCGACGTTCCCGACGAGCCCATCGAGGTTACATACAGCAAGGTCAAGGTTACGTCAAGTATGATAACGAGTTCAACTCCTTGGAATAACGGCTCTGACGTCGCCGCAAACGCCTTTGACGGTAAGACCTCCACGTTCTTCGACGGCGTCGAAGAAGGTTGGATCAGAGTCGATCTCGGAAAAGAACGCGTGATCGGTAAGCTTTCCTTCGCTCCGAGAAGCGGATATGAATCCCGTCTGATCGGCAGCTTCTACGGAAGCCGCGACGGCAAGACCTGGTACGAAATCTACGACATAAAAACAGCTCCCAACAAGAAAAAAACAGTTGAATACGATGAGCTTCTCATCCTTGGCTCGTTCAGATTCATCAAATATCAAAACTTCGAGGAATGTGCCAACATTTCCGAGATCGAGATATACTCCGTTGATGGAATTCCCGACAGTATGCTCGCTGACATCGAATGCGACACGTACGCGGACGGCAGCTTCGAAATATTCGATCACAATCCCGAGGACGAGGGTATGACAAGGGTCGGTCTTTCGAGTGACGCATCGAACATTTGCGACTACAATCCTTCCACCGTTTACACAGGCAAAAAGGGCGATGAGGTCATCATCAAGCTCGACAAAGCAGTAACTATCGGTGCGATCGCATACATGGGCGGAGAAGATCTTTCCAATATGGTAGGCGGTGAGATCTACGGAAGTGCTGACGGCGAGACCTGGAAGCTTATGCATAAGATCGATAAAGCGCCCTCGAAGGTCAAATCCGAATTCGTATATTACGGTGATCTTCTCACAACGGGCAAATATTCCTACATCAAATACGCAAACCAGAAAAACAAGGTTGACATTTCCGAGATCAGAGTATACGGAGTATCCTCCGATTTCTTCGTTGCCTTGACCACCCTTCCCTTCGCGACAGATGAAAACGGTCAAGTCAACAACATCGCGCTCAACTGGGGATCCTCTCTCGGCGCCGACAAATACGAAATCTACCGTTCGAACGGCGGTGACTATGAGCTCGTTTACACCGGCACGGGAACATCGTGGCAGGATTATGAGCTTCCGCTCGGCGATTACAGCTATCAGATGAGGATGAAATACAAGAACACCGTCATCGAAAGCCCCGTATCCACAGCTACGGCACGTGAAATGCCCGACGTTGAGCTTTCCGCAATCGACAATCAGACCTCTGCGGGCGGTCTGTCCACAAAGGGCGGCATCTGCCACGACGGCGTATATTACAGCTATTCCGTCAACGTTGCAGGCGGAAAAGCCACTATTGTTGAAACCACCTCCAAGGACGGTTACCGCTACGGCAAGGGTCGTGTAGTAGTTAAGCCTAAGGATCATAAGTTCCTCCAGAGCTGCAAGATCGAAAGCGTCAAGGTAGTTTACGACGAAATCTCCAATACTGTCATCATTGCCGCGCACTGGGAAAAGCCTGACGGATATGCAGACGGCAAGCTCCTGCTCGTAACGGGCACGCCCGGAGGCGAGTTCGAAGTCAAGAACATCTGGAATCCGCTCGGAATTCAGGTCCGCGACCTCTCCGTATTCATTGACGACGACGGTCAGGGTTACCTGTTCGCCGCAGCGAACAAGCCCGGTCAGGGTGCAAATGCTACCATCTATCTCTTTAAGTTCTCCAAGGACTTCAGCAAGATCGAAAGCATCGTAACGACGCTCTTTGAGAACCAATACCGCGAGATGCCCAACTGCGTAAAGGTTGACGGTTGGTATTACCTCTTCGTATCGCAGACGGCAGGCTGGTATCCGAGCCAGGGTGCATACGCATCCACGCAGGACCTCGAAGGCGACTGGAGCGAGCTCCGCAACGTCGGCAACACTTCTACGTTCTCGTCTCAGTCTTGCTGGATCGCAACGCTTGACGAGGGCGACAAGCAGAATTATATCATGTACGCATACCGTTGGGTAGCAGGCAACGGCACAAGCGGAACCATGCTTGCTCCCATCACCTTCTGCGACGGCGTTGCATACTACGATTACTATCAGAAAATTCTTTACAACGCAGAAACAGGCGATATGATCCCTCTCGCAAAGGGCAAGCTCCTCTCTCAGGGCGCAAAGATCACCACATCGCTCGCATCCGTTCCCGGAAGCACCTCCGTTAATATGACGGACGGCGATTATTTCTCCTCTTACACCGCTACCTCCGCAACGTGGCCGATGACCTTTACTGTTGATCTCGGCAGAGTTTGCGACGTATCGAACATCCAGCTCTCCTGGTACATCTGCAAGGGCTCCGAGGGCTACTATATGTACACCGTTGAGGGCAGTGTTGACGGCGAAACCTGGGAAATGCTCTACGACAACACAAACGAATCCGACACAAAGGTATCAAAGACCTACGGCTTCAACTCCAATATGATCTCTGGTGAGGCAAGATACATCAAAGTCTACGTCAAGGGTGCAAGACTCCAGAACAATCCCGATTACAACTGGTACACGCCCACAATCTACGAAGTAAAGATCTTCGGCAACGAAAAATAAGCTTCATACAACAAAAACTCTGCACAAAAGTGCAGAGTTTTTGTTTTTATTATGCTTCCTTGTGTTTTTTTATGAAATACAGCAAAAACGGTATGTTGACAAGTCCTGTTATAATGTCGCTGATCGGTTGCGAGAGCTGTATACCCGTAAGTCCGCCGATTCTTGAGGCAACGAAGAGCACGGGAAGAAGAGCGATGCCGGAGCGCAGGAGCGCAAGGAATGACGCGATCTTCGCATTTCGTGTGCTCTGGAAGAGCATATTGATCGGGCAGAAGAAGGGGGAGAACAAAAGCCCCACGGACGCATACCGAACGGCAGGAGTGCCTACGTCGATAACCTCCTTTACCTTCTGGAACATTCTGACCACGTCATCCGCGAAGATAAATCCGGTCGTTGCAAGTATGCCGACAAAAACAAAGCTCATCGCCATAGTGAAATATAAGCCCTTTTTCACACGAGTATAGTTCTTTGTCTGATAATTGAATGCAGCAAACGGCTGGAATCCCTGACCTATGCCGAGAGTGAAGCACATAAGGAATGAAGAATATCTGTTGACGATACTCATCGCCGCGATTGCGGCGTCGCCGTACTGCTTTGTCAGATTGTTGAGTATGCCATTGGAAAGTGAGGTAAGTCCCTGCCTGATAAGCGACGGGAATCCGACCCTCACTATAGACGCATAAATTCCCGCCTCACGGCTGACATATCGAACGGAAAGCTTGCTTTCCGCCGTTGTGACAAACATTATAAGCAGCAAGCTGAAGCTGACGACCTGCGAAATGGCGGTAGCCATTCCCGCGCCGTACACGCCGAGTCCGCATCGCTTGACGAAAATATAGTCAAGCAGGACGTTCAAAAGACCTCCCGACGTAAGCCCCACCATAGCATAGACGGCTTTGCCTTCATAACGGAGATTATTGTTGAGTATCAGCGACATAATGAGGAACGGACACGCAATAAGGATCCACATTCCGTAATCCTTTGCGTACGGCAGTATCGTTCTTGTACTTCCGAGGAAGGTCACAAACGGTTCAAGGAAGATAAGTCCCGCCGTCATCAGCACGATGCCGACAGCCCCTCCCGTGAAAAACGCAGTTGATACGTAGGTCGAGGCGCGGCGCGGATTACGCTCCGCAAGCTCCTTTGAAACGTACGTACCCGATCCGTGGCCAAGCATAAACGCGATAGCCTGAATGATCGTCTGAAGCGTAAAAAGAATACCCGTCGCGCCCTGCGCGGACTCACCGAGTCCGCCGACGAAATACGTATCCGCCATGTTGTAAATATTCGACACAAGCATCGATATAGTCGTCGGTATGCCAAGGGAAACTATAAGCTTCACTATGGGCGTTTGCGTCATTCTTTCATAATTCGAAACGCTTTTCTTCAAATTTGTACCTTCTTTCATCCGAAAGCTCACTTCGGAAGTCTGCCGTAGATGTGATTAATCCGTCTGTAAAATCCCGTATCGACCAATCTGAGCTGATCCGATGTGATTCTGTAGTTCCAGTTATCGTCGGCAACACCGGGCTTGTTCATTCTTGTATCGGCACCGTATCCGAGTATATCCTGTATCGGAAGTATCACTATCGATGCTTTTGACGCCATAACGGAGCGGATCACATCAAGGCACGCGGCGCTCCAATCCTCAGGACAGCCGCAATAGTCAAACAGATCAGCTCTGCGCTCGGGCGGCATCTCCCAGATGCTGCCGAGAAGCGTATTATTATCGTGCGTGCCCGTATATGCAACGCAATTTTCGACATAATTATGCGGACGGTGAAGTGAGTCGCTGTCGTCAAGAAATCCGAACTGCATAACGCGCATTCCGGGGAATCCGCTTTCCTCGAGCATATCGCGGACCTCATCCGTGATGTCTCCGAGGTCCTCGGCGATGATGAGCTTTTCCTTTGCCGTTTCTTTTATCACGTCGATGAGCTCCATACGCGGTCCCGGTCGCCACTCACCGTTTTTTGCAGATATGGCTTCGCCCGGGATCGAATAATACGACTCGATTGCACGGAAATGATCTATACGGACTCCGTCAAACAGCGTCAGCATAAATTGCATACGCTCACGCCAGAAGGAGTAGCCGTCATTTTTCATATAATCCCAATTGTAAAGCGGATTTCCCCAAAGCTGGCCGTCCTCGGAGAAATAATCGGGCGGTACGCCTGCAACCCATTCGGGCCTGCCGTCCGAGTCGAGCAGGAACTGTTCACGTGACCCCCACACGTCCGAGCTGTCGAGCGAGACGTAAAACGGGATATCACCGATTATTTTGATTCCCTTCCCGTTCGCGTACTCCTTAATGTCCGCCCACTGACGGAAGAATTCATATTCAATAAAACGCCAGCCCGCCTCTGTTTTGGCGTCGGAAACGTCGATCGTCCAATCGTGCCACGGACGGTTACCGTTTGCCTCACGCATCGCCATAAAGCGGCAAAATTCAGCTACGCGAGGATTTTCAAGCATAAAAGCATCGACCGCGGATGCGATATCAGGATCCTTCAGCGCGCGTTCTGCGGCACGGAAAAGAAGCGGCATTCTTTCCCTTGTGAGGCGTGAAAATTCGCAGACGTAAGGCGATCTTTCCTCTGACAAAAGGATCTCCGTCTTTGTCAAAAGTCCGTTTTCATAAAGGATTCCGAGATCTACGAAGTACGGATTTCCCGAAAATGCAGATGCGGAGCTGTAGGGAGAAAAATAGCTGTCCGGCACACAGAAAGGCAAGGTCTGCCAATATGTAAATCCGCCCTCTGCAAGCACGTCAACAAACGCACGTGCGCCGTCGCCGAAGCTTCCGCACCCGTACTTGCCGGGGAGCGACGATATATGAAGTAAAACTCCGCTTTCTCGTTTCATAAGAATCTCCATTCCGCCGTCATCGGCGGCAAATTTATTCTTGCCCAAGTGTATGGTACAGGAAAATTTTATCACAGAACTCTGAAAAAATCAACCGCACCCGCCATTATCCGTCAATTTGTCTGAACAAAAGCACTTTATCCTAAAAATAATTTCAAAATATCAGCATATTTCTGTAAAAATCCTCTTGCAATCGCAAAAGTGTTGTGATATAATATTTTCGTTCGTGATTTGATAAATAATTATCATATATATATGGAGGTGTATTTCAATGGCAAAATGCAGTATCTGCGGTAAGGGCGTAACTTTCGGTCACAACGTATCTCACTCCGAACGTAAGACCTCGAGAACCTGGAAACCCAACATCAGAAAAGTCCGTGTTGATGATAACGGTACTCACAAGACTGTTAGCGTCTGCTCCCGTTGCCTTCGCTCCGGCAAGGTAAATCGCGCCGTCTGACTTAAAACTGAACACAAACAAGGGCGGACTAAAGTCCGCCCGTTTTTGTTTATTGTTCTATTTGTGAGGTTTTTATGCCGACCCTGCTTCTTTCAGACGCAACTCCCAAAAGTATAGTATCCGCCGCAGAAGCGCGCGGATTCGACGTAATCTCCGTTCCATCAGCCGACGGAATGGCACATCCCGTTGCCTCGCATCCCGATATGCTGTTTTTCTGCGGCTTCGGGCGTTTTTTTGCACGCAAGATTCATCTTGAGTCAAAAAAATTTGCCGATATCGCAGAGCGTATGGAGCATCTCGGTTACGTCATCTCACAGACGTCGGATCAGCCGAGCGCACTTTACCCTGCCGACGTCGCCTTCAACTGCTTCACCATCCCTCAAACAGCCTTGATAGGCAAAGCGGACTTTATATCGGGCGCAGTCAAGCGCGCCGCGACCGAGGCACGTCTCCCCGTCATTGACACAAAGCAAGGCTACACAAAATGCTCATCCGCTGTTATCACCGGCAACGGGCGCTCCGACAGTCTCATCATCACCTCTGATCCGTCGATTATCAAAACCGGCGCGGAATGCGGCATATCGACGCTGAAGATATCCGTCGGTCACGTTTCCCTGCCCGGCTACGACACCGGATTCATCGGAGGCGCGTCCTTTGCAACGAACGACACGCTTTATTTTCTCGGAGATGTCAGTCGCCATCCCGATTTCATCTCCATCGTCACGTCCGCAGAAGCGTTTGGACGCGACGTTGTTTCACTTTCCGATGAACCCCTTTTCGACGCGGGTTGTCTTTACATTAAATAACATCAAAGCGAGTATAAAATGGAATTTTTACGTTTTCCTTTGTTTATATATTTCATCGTCATATCTATCGTGTCAGTCGCGTTGACCGCATATGACAAATCAGCGTCGTGGAAGCGCGCGTGGCGCGTTCCCGAGCGCACGCTTCTGTGGCTCGGCATTCTCGGCGGCGCGCTGTTTATGTATGTCACAATGAAGCTGATCCATCACAAGACGCGTCACGCGAAGTATATGATTCCGTTGCCGATATTCATTCTGCTTCACGCGATAATCGCGTATTTTGTGTATCTGTATTAACCGAAAAACGCCCTCAAACGAGGGCGTTTTTTTATTTTCTGCAATTCTTATCTGTAGAACACTTCGCCGATCATGAGATCCTTCTTGAGGCTCTGGATCGTGGTGCCTTCGCCGATGATGACACTCTCGATACCGAAGTTTTCGCAGAGGTCAACAACGTTTTCAGCGGTGAGGTCATAGGAGAATGCGGTGTGGTGTGCGCCGCCGCAGATGAGCCATCCCTCTGTTCCTGTGGAGAAATCGGGGAGAGTCTTCCAAAGTGCGGATGCAACGGGGAGATTGGGCATTGCCTTATCCTGCTTTACGCATTCAACTTCGTTGATGATCATACGGAAACGGTGTCCGAGGTCAACGAGGGAGCAAGCTACGCCTCTGCCTTCCTTAGCGGTGAATACAAGGCGGGCGGGATCTTCACGGTTACCCATGGAGAGCGGGCAAACGCGGATATAGGGCTTACCGGATGCGATAGAGGGGCAAACCTCAAGCATATGGGACTGAAGGATCGCTTCCTTGCCGGGCTCGAGGTGGTAAGTGTAGTCTTCCATGAAGGAGGTGCCGAGCGCACCGGGCTTACCTGCTGTCATAAGCTTGAAGAGGCGAACGAAACCTGCGGTTTTCCAGTCGCCTTCTGCGCCGAAGCCGTAACCGTCAGCCATAAGTCTCTGCATTGCAAGACCGGGGAGCTGATTGAAGCCTGCGAGCATCTGGAAGCTTGTAACGATAGCGTGGTAGTTTTTTTCTTCAACGAAGTTACGGAAACCGATCTCGATCTTAGCCTGTTCTGCAACGTGACGGCGGAACTCAGCGGCATCTCTGCCGTCTGTTACGATGTCATAGGTCTCGTAATATTCGTCCGTGAGAGCGTTAACGTCAGATTCGGAAACAGCATTAACGTATTCAGCAACGTCGGTGATGTTGTAAGCGTCAACTTCCCAGCCAAACTTCTGCTCTGCTTCAACCTTGTCGCCTTCAGTAACGGCAACATTTCTCATGTTGTCTGCAACTCTCATAACACGGATGTGAGATGATTCAACAATACCTACGGCAGTTCTCATCCAGGCCGCAATTTTTTCCTGAACTGCCTTTGTTGACCAATGACCCACTACAATTTCACGGGCAATGTTCATGCGTGAAAGAATGTGAGCATATTCTCTGTCACCGTGGGCAGACTGATTTTCGTTCATGAAGTCCATGTCAATGGTGTCATAGGGGATTTCCATGTTGAACTGAGTGTTGAAATGAAGAAGGGGCTTTCTATATTCCTGCAAGCCTAAAATCCAGCTTTTTGCAGGTGAGAAGGTATGCATCCATGTGATAACACCTGCA
>JAZNXW010000011.1:0-18121 GCA_045594085.1 Eubacteriales bacterium
GAGGTCGCGGGGGCGGAGGTGACTTTTAATTCATCGATAAATTCACGAAATTCTGTGACAACTGTTGCTCCTACCAATTCGCAGTATTTTGTGTCAGCTATCATCTCGGAATATCGCCCTTCCAAATATTCAATCAAATCGCTGTTGTCACGAAGCTCGACGAGCTCTGCAGTTGACAGGTCATTACGAATTTCATATTCGGTATATACTCTGTTGTTGTGGAAAAATGCATCTTCGTTCATAAATGTTTTTAGAAGCAGTGTATAATCCCCAGAATACAAAACATCAATTTCTTCGTCTGTAAAATGACGATGGCTTTCGTCTCCATCATAGGTCTCAACAAGCTTATTTTGAGCAGCGATAAACTCTTCTTTGGTTAAACCCGTTTCCCTGATCATATTATAAACACTTGGAGCAGTCAAACTTTGATACGCTTCGTTCCCCATACCTCTTAAATACTCGTAATCATCAGACATATGAAGTTCAGTTAACACATCCCAAGGATATTGGTTAAAGTTATAATGCGCAAGAAAAACTCCGACGCAAAAACCATCTTTGAATTTCCATCTATTGAAATTGGTGTTATAGTCTCCTTCTTCTGCGTTAACTAACACACAAAAAACATTCAGCAATATCAAAAATAACATAATAACTAAGGATATTTTTATGCTTTTTCTCACAATAAGTTCCTCCAAAAATTAATATTCAAATGTACCTTCAGCATAAAATGCAAGCGGATCGATACTTCGGTAATAACTCAATTCACTAATACCCGACAGATTAAGGTTAGCATTAGAATTATATATTCCCAAGTGCAAATGGTGTGTCGTTGCACCGGTTTTTCCCATATCAGCTATATATGTTCCCTTAGTTATCGAATGACCAACGGTTAAACTTGATGATGTCTTTAAGTGTTCATATATAACATAGATTGTTTTAGTAGTATCATTATAAGCAGGTATTCCCGTATCAACAACTACATAATTTCCCATCGATTCATGATACGCATTGGCAATAACCGTTCCTGATGAAACACTATAAATCGGCTCATTATCATCTCCAGTGACTAAATCGAGTCCGTGATGATTGTCTAAATCACCACTTAACGTTCTTACACTGTACCTTGATGTTATAGTGGCAGTTTTAGTCGGAAACGGTGATGCAAAATTTAACGAAGCATAATAAGCATATTCATCATTCTTATCGCTCCACGTCAAATCCCAAAGCTGATTGGAGGTCGGAGTCCCCGAATAAGCGGTTAAAGAGACCGATTGGCGTTCGTCAGTGCCTTTAGTAACGGCAGTGGTAGTATTTCCGCTCAATTGTATTACGTATCCATCAGATGTGTAATTTAAAACAAATGTACTGTACGAATCGTCTAGCAAAATCAGTTTGTTATTATTTACATTGATGTATGTAACATATCCATTTCGATTCGCAAGAGAAGCTATTTTATAGCTATTACTACTTGAGATATATGTAATTCTAAACAAATTAGCAACATCATTATCGGCACCATACGCGTCGTTTACATCAGAGATGTCCGGAGCACACTGTATTTGATAATTCTCATTTGCATAATTGTTTTCCAGTCCCATTTTGCTTCCATCGTTGCTTATCTCATATATGCCACTATAATTATACGAAATCGTCAAATACGGCTGATAATTCGGAGTCGATGATCCCGAAACATATTCGGAGGAGTTAAAGGAAAAAGCATTGCTTGTTGATGCGCTCGAACTCATTCTTAAAATAGCGCCTTTTTCACACAATGAAGAATCTTCCATCCACCCTCTGACAATCTTCAGCATATTTATTCCAACAGAACCTGTGCTGCTTATTGTTCTCGAATATTGCGGACTTGAATCATATCCAACACCATTGGCTGCACAAGTTATGCCCGATTCCGTCCACCAAGCGGAAGATGTTCGTGTGGGACTGTATTGATTAGCGTATATCGTTGCTGACCCGTTAACACTTGTGCAATATAAATACAGATATGCGCTTTTAACTTGTGTAACATCAAGGGAATTTAAGATTGCATTTGAATTCAATCCCAAAAATCTGATAACAGAGCAATGATTAAGGCTTACGTTAAGAGTGCTTGTCGATCCGTAATTTGTTGTAGGGGCTGTTTTACTCAACGTGGCATCATCAATAGTGGCGGTATAAATGTTGAAATTGATACTCGGATCCACCGTCACAGGATACACCGTTGTCTCCGCTTCGAGGAAAGCTTTGTCCGCGATGACGGTGACGGCGTATTCGCTCGCCGCTGTCTGCTCGACGCTGACGCTACCGAGCGCGGTGTTTCCCGCGCTGTCGTAGATGTAGATCTCGGACAGCCACGCGACGGGCGTGGTCGGGTCCTCGCGAGTCGCGAA
Organism: Eubacteriales bacterium; assembly: GCA_045594085.1. Taxonomy (GTDB): domain Bacteria; phylum Bacillota; class Clostridia; order Oscillospirales; family CAG-272; genus DTU064. Next base: position 2,385 of record JAZNXW010000011.1, read on the forward strand.
GTACCAGTTCGGCGGCGTGACGAGTGTTGCGTTATCGTCTGCGTTAAGGCTGTCGTCAAGCTCGGTCTCTTCTTCCGCTTCTGCAAGCGCGGTGTCGGGCAGCATCAGAAGTCCGTTCGTATCGATCGTGAAATCGAAGCTGTACGTACCTGTGTAGGACGAGAGGATGATGTCCTCCTTGATGCCCGAGTACATCGGCGTGTAACGGACGGAAATCCCGCTGCCGAACACGGAATCATACGTCACGTTGTCTGCCTGACCGCGTGATGTTGAGGTGAGTGTTGCTGTCGGCGCGGTGCTTGTGAGCGATCCTGCACCGACGAATTCGGGCGTCATCGTGATCTCGACGTCCTCGTACGTCAGCGTGACGCCCGAGGAAAGGCTTGTCGGGATCGCCACGTTTATGTCGTTATCCTCGTTGACGTAGACGCCGTTCGAATACGTCAGCTTGTTTGTCTTATCGCGGACGGTGCCGTTTTCGTCCGTGTACTTGATGTTTTCGCCGTAGTAATACATCGTTTTTGTGTTGTCTCTGTTGGCGAAAATGAGGGTGTTCATGTCCTCCTCGTCATTGAGGCGGTTGACGTGACCTGCGGCGACTGCGTCGGCGTAGGTTATCATTTCGTGAAGGTCGGCTTCCGTGTATTGGATCTCGCTCTCCGCGTTTATAGGTATAACCGCTGTTGAGAGGAGCATAACAACGGCAAGCGCGAACGAGATCATTCGTCTGCGTGTCATTTGCGTTCTCCTTTGTTAATAGATTTGTTTTTGTGTTGCGGTCGGGGGGAGTATGCGGCAAAGCCACATACTCCTTCATTTGCGGAGAAGCAGAGGCGGTGTTTTCCCGCGTGTATGGTTGTTTTTCATTGATGTTCTCCTTTGCGAGCGGCGCTATTTTATCCCTTCACTATATATGACGCTTTTTCTTCGAAAATCTTTCGCTGATTTTAAAAAATTTACAAATATTTTTTCGATATGTCTCCGTTTTTATTATATCACACGGTCATCTCACCCGTCTATACACATATATTCCAAAAAATGCCTCTCGTTTTTGTGCAACTAAAACAAAGCAAAAAAGAAAAACAGCGCTCCGAGACGTTTGTCGGAGCGCTGTTTGATTATATTTATTGTTTATTAAACAACGAGGAAGAATTTAACAAGGAAGAGTGCGGAGATGAGGTAAGTGAGCACAGAAACTTCCTTTGCCTTGCCTGTGAAGAGCTTGATTACGGTGTAGGCGATGAGGCCGAGACCGATACCGTGACCGATGGAGCCGGAAACGGGCATTGCGATGAGCATCAGACACACGGGAACAAACTGATCGATATCGTCAAAGTCGATGTTCTTAAGTCCCTGGAGCATCAGCACACCGACGTAAATAAGTGCGGCAGAGGTAGCTGCTGCGGGGATGATAGCCGCGATGGGCGCGATGAAGATACAAGCGAGGAAGAGGATACCGGTTGTAAGTGCGGTGAGGCCTGTACGTCCGCCTGCTTCAACGCCGGAAGCGGATTCAACGAAAGTTGTTACTGTAGAGGTACCGGTGCACGCACCTGCGATAGTACCGACTGCGTCTGCAATGAGAGCTTCCTTCATCTGAGGCATATTGCCGTTTTCGTCAACCATACCTGCACGGGATGCCGTACCAACGAGAGTACCGATTGTATCGAACATATCGATGATGCAGAACGTGATAACGAGGGTGATTACCGTGAACCATCCGATATTGATGATGCCGGCGAAATCGAACTTGAAGAATGTTGTTTCCACCATATCAGCGAAGGGAGGAACGAACGATGCGGTTGCGAGAGCTGCGAAGGGATTTGTTCCGAGGAAAATCCACTGACCTGCCCAGTAAATAACGGATGCGAAGAGCATACCGAAGAGGACTGCACCCTTAACGCCAAACTTTGCAAGGATGATGATCGCAAAAAGTCCGACGAACATAGTCACTACGGTAAGGATCATCGTAGCGTAGCCTTCATCTCCCATATTGCCCTTGAGAACAGAGGGAGTGAGTGCGCCGAAGAAGTCGCGCATTACGTAGAAGGGAGTTTTGAATTCATTGCCTGCGGCATAGATACCTACGTTGGAGCCGAGACCGATGTTCATCAGCATAAGTCCGATGGCGGGAGCGATACCGAGACGAACACCGAGCGGGATCGACTCAACGATCTTTTCGCGCACATTGAGCACGGAAAGGATAACGAACACGATACCTTCGATAAGGATGATAACGAGCGCTGCGTTAAAGGAATCAACATAGCTCATACCCGTGATGCCGACGATGTTGGCAACGACAACGGCAAAAAAGCTGTTAAGTCCCATACCGGGAGCGAGTGCGAACGGCTTGTTTGCAATTAACGCTATGCAGAACATTGCGATAGCGGATGCGATACACGTTGCCATGAAAACACCGTTCCAAAGGGCGGTCAGGTCCTCACTACCGTCAATTCCGAACTTGAAATTGGTAAGCAGATTGGGGTTCAGCGCAATAATATACGCCATGGTCATGAACGTTGTCAAGCCCGCGATGATCTCAGTCTTGACTGTCGTTCCGTTTTCTTTGAGTTTGAAGAGCTTTTCCATTTGGATTCTCCTGTTTAAATAAATACATCGATATTATACCACAGACTTCACGTTTTGTCGACATACATTTTTCGCGAAACATTTTCATTTTGGTCAATAAAACTCCAAGATTTGAAAAAGGAGGAGAAGATCCGATGCGAGCACTCTATTTCGTAAACGCAAAAAAAGGAGTCGGCTGCATTGCTGCCGAAGATCACGGACAAGTCCGCTACTCCTACCGTCTCCGCAATCAGCATATGTGAATGATATTGGCACAGAGGTCATCCTTGCCGCGTCGGGATTAAGACACGGCTTGGACAGACGATTCGGCGTAAATGCGCCTGTCACGCGCAAGGCGGGCGAAATACTGAAAAATTCCATCAGGATAAACGAGCTCACTCCCTCAAAAGCGGAAGCGGACGGCAGTTATGTTCTTATCGGTGCGGCAAGGAACGATAAAGGCGAACTGTACGTAGTGCGTTCCATAGTGAACAGATTCAAAAGCGAGCTTGTTTCTATGGATGTTCTCTATGCGATGAACGCCAAGACAGAGCCGAAATTAGGCATAGAAAAAAGGAATCGGGAGGGAGCTTATCCCCAAGACTCGCTGTCAAACGACAACTATCTTACCGATTCCACCATCAGCATAGCACAGTTGCTCGAATATGTCAATAAATTGCCTCAATTCTCCACGAGATTTCGCTTACTCCTTCTTCTCCGCACGAAAAAAGGACGTCTTTCGACGTCCTTTTTTCGTACGGAGAAGGAGAGATTTGGTCTACGACACTGACGTTTTATAGTCGATTCGCTCCCTCGCATCGCTCGGTCGTGACTCTCCTTAAAACGTCACTCGCTTTTGCTCGCTGCTTCCGCCACCGGCGGCGCTCGCAACGCTCCCTCTCTTGCCGGTTCCCGGCGCTCGGTTCAAATCCTCCGCACGAAAAAAGGACGTCTTTCGACGTCCTTTTTTCGTACGGAGAAGGAGAGATTTGAACTCTCGCGCCGGTTATCCCGACCTACACCCTTAGCAGGGGCGCCTCTTCGGCCTCTTGAGTACTTCTCCCTGTCAAGAAACTTCTTCTTGCTGTTATTTCACGGTGTTTTTCACACCGTAAGCTATATTATACACAAGTTATCGCTCCGTGTCAATAATTAATTTTCGGTCACGGCAAATTATTTTTTCGTTTTCACTTTACAAATCGGATGTATTTTGAGATAATATAACATATCCGTACACAAATCCCCAAAAAGAGGATCTTTCAATGAACGAAGAAACAAAAACCATCGACACTGCCGAAGAAACGGTGCTTGATCCCGAAATAGAATCCGACGCACAGGACACCGCGTCCCGTTTACACGAAATGGTCAAATCTGCCGCCGAGGAAGCCAAGCTTGAAAAGCTCGCCATGCCCTCACCCAAGACGGCACGTCTTGCGTACAGCGCATATTCCGATATGCGTCCCGCAAAGACCTCGATCTACGCGCCCGCACGCACTGGCACGTATTTTTGGCTTCTCCTTCTGACCGCTATCCCCGTGATCGGCTTCATTATTGCCGTCATCGTTGCTTTTGCATCAAAAAAGCTCGCCGTTAAGCGTTTTATGACCGCTGTCATTATGGCGCAGACCTTGATTCTGCTCGTGATCGCCGCCATCGTATGCGTTGCCGTATTCGCGTTCAAGATCGACCTTATCGGCTATTTCAAGGAGATAGTGCCGCTTCTCAAGGAATGCATTCTTGCGCTGAAATAAATCAAAGCTCGTCGCAGGGCACACGGCGTGCGAGCGCGTGATTTTTATAGCGTGCGTCATCTGTGACGTCGCGCACGATCACGATCTCGGGCGGAAGCTCAAACTCCGCATCCTCACTCGGAAGCTCCACCTCCATAACGGCACGGTCATCCCAGAACGGGTACACGTCAATTTCATAGTCATAACCGCGGTACGGCATAACGTACCGCGTTTTGATTATGGGCGACGTTCCGGGCTCGATCTCGCGTGCGAAGAACTCAAACTCCTCTCGGGTGATCTCGCGCTCATCCTCGATCGCGCTCATCGCGGAAAGTCTGCGTTTGCCCGTACGGGTATAGACTGTTCTGTCGGAAAATTCGCGTCTGCGGACGCGTTCACCGTCATAATTTCCCGACGTTTTGATATATATCTGTTCAATTACGCTTGCCGTCAGTTTGGAAGTCACAGCCGACGGCGGCATTTTTATCAAGAATTTCTTTTCTGTTTCGATCGTCACGACATTTCTCCGATCAAGATGATTTTCTATATTATACTCCGTTTTTTCGCAATATTCAACAACAATAAACAGCTCGGGCTGTTGAATTTCAACCTCATCGGTGATATAATTTTTATAAAGTTACAAAACATCCGACAGGAGATACATATGAAACGCTTATCCGTCATCCTCGCTTCCGCTTTGATCCTCACCCTTCTTCTTTGCTCGTGCGCATCCGACACGTTTGTGCTCGTTTACTACGAAAACTACAAGCTGATGTCCGACGCTGTTTCCTTTACAGTTGAAAAAGTACCCGAGGAGGAGCACTACATCATATTCGGTGCGATGGACGGTGAGCTCGGTCAGATCGAGTACGAGGTTCACGACGACGCGGGCGAACCCATAGGCACTCTCGTTTACCGTATGGCAACGCTCGAATACGCCGACAAATACGAATCCGAAACGGGAGGACTCGGCATATCGGGCAAGGCGGGCGCTGTGGAATCTACAGAGCGTCTCGGATCTTACACAGTCTCGTACAGGACGGACGGAAACGTAGCCATCGCCGTCTGGGAAGAGGACGAATACGCTTATTCCGTCGTTTTCACTTTCACCGACGAGGAAACGGAGGCAACAACGGCTGAGGTACGCACCTACGCCATCTCCCTCATCGCAACAAGATAACTGCCACGGCACATATAAAGAGGTAAACTTATGAAATACGTCACACTCGGCAAAACAGGACTCAAGGTATCGCGTCTCGGATTCGGAGGCATTCCGATCCAGCGCATCGACGCGGAAGGCACGGTCAAGCTCTTCGACTCGCTTATAGAGCACGGTATCAACTTCATAGACACAGCCCGCGGCTACACAGTCAGCGAAGGCTACATCGGGGAGGCGATCCGCGGCAGACGCGACAAATTCGTGATCGCAACCAAGAGCATGGCGCGCACGCGCGAGGCTATGGCGACTGACATCGAAACGAGTCTTTCCCTGCTCGGCACCGATTACATCGATCTTTATCAGGTACACAACGCAAATCCCGATCAGCTCCGCACCGTAATGGGAGAGGGCGGCGCACTCGAAGCACTTTACGAAGCGAAGGCGGCAGGCAATATCGGCCACATCGGTCTTACGTCGCACTCCGTTGAGACCTTCAAGCTCGCACTCGAGCTTGACTGGGTCGAGACGTTTATGTTCCCCTACAACATTGTCGAAAACGAGGTCGAGCCGCTCATTGAGGAATGCGCTAAGCGCGGCATCGGATTTATCGCGATGAAGCCGCTTGCCGGCGGTGCCATCGACGACGCACGTCTTGCGCTCCGTTACATTTCCGCAAATCCTTCGCTCGCTGTCGCTCTTCCGGGTATGTACTCTGACGAAGAGGTTACGATGAACAATAACGCCGTCAACGATGAAAGTCCGCTTTCGGAGTCTGAGCAGCGCGGCATTGAGCGCATCCGCGCCATTCTCGGCGGCAATTTCTGCCGTCGTTGCGGCTATTGTGCGCCCTGCACCGCAGGCATTAACATTCCTCTCGTCTTCCTCTTTGACGGATACTACACCCGATACGGTCTCACTGATTGGGCAAAGAGCCGCTACGACAGCCTAGACGTCAAGGCTTCAGCCTGCATTGACTGCGGTGCTTGCGAGAGCCGTTGTCCTTACGAGCTTCCGATCCGCAAGATGCTTCGCGAGGTAGCGGACAGATTCGGCGCATGACGTCTCCGCACATTCTCTACGAGGACGGTCACGTTATCGTCGCCGTCAAGCCCGCAGGTATTGAGTCGCAATCAAGCAAAGACGGCTCCGACATGATCGCGATCCTCTCAGCGCACACGGGCACTCAGATTTATCCCGTACACAGACTTGACCGCGGCACGGAGGGGATCACCGTCTACGCCAAGACGCAAAGCGCCGCCGCATCGCTGTCCGATGCATTTGCATCGGGCGCGACAGACAAAACCTATCTTGCCGTTCTTTGCGGCGTCCCGTCGGAAGCTGAGGGCACATACGAGGATCTGCTCTATCACGACAGAACAAAAAACAAATCCTACGTCGTAGATCGCAAGCGTGCGGGAGTCAAGCGGGCATCGCTTTCATACAAAACCATTACGTCCGAGGACGGACTCACTCTTGTACGAGTGAAGCTTCACACCGGACGCACGCATCAGATCCGCGTCCAATTCGCATCGCGAAAAACGCCTCTTTTGGGAGACACTCGTTACGGCGGCACTCCGCATCCGTCCGTTGCAAAAGGCGCTTTCGCGCTCGCGGCAGTTTCTCTTTCCTTCCCTCATCCCTCGAAAAAGGAAAAAATGACGTTTTCCATCATCCCGTCGGGCGAGGTATGGAAATCCTTCCCGACAGAAGCAAACTGAATTTATATAAAGGAGTACACACATGGGTTTCTTTGGCAATCTCACACACGGCATCGCCGGCAATTACAGCGAGGTTTCCGTCGAAAAGCTGACGGAGCAGTACGGGGCGTACCTGATCGAGGATGAAACGATCAAAACGGGCTTCACCCTCATCCGTGACACCGTCATCTTCACTGACAAACGCATTATCGAGCTTGATAAGCAAGGTACGACGGGACAAAAGGCGCGCGTCACATCCATCTGGCTTGATTCCGTCATCGGCGTTTCCGTCGAGACGGCAGGCTTCGGCATCGACGACAGCGACATCACGATCAAATACATCTCCTCGCCCTATTTCCGCGCGTCAAGCGGCGTTGAGGTAGAGGAAAAAACATTTGAATTCCCTAAAAAATATGATGTACAGGGGCTTTATGCGTGGCTCGGCACCGTCGCATGCAAGAATCACGAGTATATAAACAGATAAACAAAAAAAGCGTTGCAGAAGCAACGCTTTTTTCTTTTTACATTCAGATCATTTCGTAAGGATCAGCTTCGTTTGCAAACACGGGTGTGATCGCAAACTCAAATGTGAACTGCTCTTCCTCGAATCTCCACTCTTTTGCAAGTCCCGGACCGCAGGAATTGGATCCGATACCGCTCTGGCGGTAGTCGATATTGACTGTCGTTTCCTTTTCGGGAACGAGCTCATAATGATGCTCCGTCTTGGTGAGAAGCTCGGGGCTGTAATGAGTTGCCGTGAAGTGGAAGGGCTTTTCCGTCTTCGTGAACATAAGACCATGGCCCGCGACCGTGGAAACTATCGCCCACTTCGTATTGTAGTGGCTTGAATTTTCCTGCGGGAACACGTACGGCTCATAGCTTTCATGAACCGTGGACGCGAACTCGCCCATACGGGACGCGAGGCGCTTATCGATATAGCTTTCGTACGGTCCGTATCCGAAGTAGCGCATATTTTCCGTTCCCTCGGGCATTGTCAGCTCAAGGCCGAAGCGAGGCAGGAACACCTGCGGACGCGGCAGCTTGCCGTTCTTTGCTCTTCTTTCCGCATCCGCACGGGAATTGCGGATGATATCGACGTCACACTCGTACTTGACGGTGAGCGTGCCCGTGCCGCTGACAGTATAGGTCACATCTGCGTGCATAATGGGAAGCTGCGAATACGCGACGAGCGCGATCTTAGCCTTGATGACGACTGTTTCAGCCGCGGATTCAAGCGCACATTCGTAGCACTTGACCTCGGCGCGGTCAAAGCCGTTTCTCTGCCATTCCCATCTGATGTTTCTGTCGTTATCGGTGGGAGCGCGCCAGAGCGTGGGACGTACAGGCTTCGTTATCATCTTATGACCGTTATCGGTGATATCCGCGATGGCTGCCGTAACCTTGTCAAAGGTATAAACGGCTGATCCTGCGGTCACCTTGATATATCTTTCGTCTTCGGTGACGCCGTGGATCTTCGATTTTGCGGGTGCATCGTACGCAAGAAGTCTTACGCCGGGGATCTCGAGCTGTGCACTTCCGACCTCGTAACCTGCGGGAGCCCACGGCTTGGACAGACGGTTGCGCACGCTGATATTGAGATAGAGCTCGCCCTCGCGGTTTACGTCGGAAATATCTACCGTATACGTGCGGACGTGCTGAGGCTCAATTGCGAGAGAGTCGATCTTGCCTTCCTTGACCGCCTTACCGTTGCGTTCAACGGTCCAGACGAGCTCAAGATCGCGAAGATCTGTGAAGTAACGTAGGTTCTTGACTCTGAACTTGCCCGCGGACGCGTCAACGTCAGTCACGGAGAAGGGCTTGATCGCCTGCTTGAGCTCAAGAAGTCCCGTATGCGGACGGCGGTCGGGATAAACGAGACCGTCAACGCAGAAGTTACCGTCGTGGGGCTTATCGCCGAAATCGCCGCCATACGTGAAGGACGGGGATTTATACTTATCTCCGATAGCGACGCTGTGATCTATGAATTCCCAAACGCATCCGCCGAAGAATTCGTCGTGCGCGTAGATGGCATCCCAATATTCACCGAGGTCGCCGGGGCCGTTACCCATTGCATGGCTGTACTCGCAGAGGAAGAAAGGAAGAGTAAACTTCTTATTCTTGCAATATGCGGCGGAATCGGTGGGACTTGTATACATATGGCTCTCGATATCAACGAGATCGAGGGGCTGCTCGCCGTTATAATAGCGGTAATTTGCACCTTCGTAATGAACAAGACGGCTCATATCGCGGCCGTGGATGTAACGGGACATCGCCCAATGGTTACGTCCGAGTCCGCTTTCGTTACCGAGCGACCACATAATGACGCACGGATGGTTCTTATCGCGTTCAACCATTCTTTGCGCTCTGTCTACGTATGCCTCTTCCCATTCGGGATCGTCGGAAACTCTGTTCCACGGACTCATACCGTGAGTTTCAATGTCTGTTTCGTCGCAGACGTAGATGCCGAGCTTATCGCAAAGGCAGGTGAATCTCGGATCGTTCGGATAATGGCTCGTGCGGACCATATTCACGTTATGTGCCTTCATTATATAAAGGTCGCGGAGCATATGATCCATCGGAGTTGCGTGACCGAGCAGATGATTGCTGTCGTGGCGGTTTACGCCCTTGACCTTGATCTTTTTGCCGTTGACATAAACTACCTTATTTTTGACCTCAATGCGTCTGAAGCCGACGGGGATAACAATGTACTCTTCACCGGCGTGAAGCATGAGAGTATAAAGAGCGGGATTCTCGTCGCTCCAAAGCTCGCAAGAAGCAACGTCAATGGAAAATTCGCCGTCGCCGTTAACGTCGAGTTTGCCCTCCGCTACCGTTGCGCCTGCGGGTGTCTTGAGAGTATAATCCACCGTCAGGGGAGCGGAAGCCTTGATCTCTGTTCTGAGCGTACCGTTTTTGAATGAATCGTCGGGCTCTGCATGATTGAACACGTCAACGATGTGAGTTTTATCTCTGTAAAGGAGGAAAACCTCACGGAAGATACCGGACATTCTCCACATATCCTGGTCCTCGAGATAGGATCCGTCGCACCATTTGAGAACGAGCACCTTGACTGTATTTTTGCCGTTCACGAGGTAATCCGTAACGTTGAATTCGCTCGTCATATGGCTGACCTGGCTGTAACCGACGAAACGGTCGTTTACGTAAAGGTAGAAGCAGGAATCAACGCCCTCGAAGGTGAGCATGCACGTTTTGCGCTCAAGCACCGATGCATCAACGTCGAAATCACGGACGTAAAGTCCGCAAGGATTCTGATCGGGCACGTGCGGAGGATCGATCGGGAAGGGATAGGCAACGTTCGTATAGTTGGGAACGTCGTAGCCGCGGTCAAGTGCCATCTGCCAATTCATCGGGACGGTAAGCTTGTCCATTCCGTCGCGGGTGAAGCCGGGAAGCGTGAAATCGGTCACATCGTGCACGGATTCATAGAATTTGAAATCCCAATCTCCGTTCAGCGACTCGAAAAACGCGCTTTTTCCGCGCAGATCTTTTTCTGCGGCACGCACTGTCTCGTAGGGAATGAAATAGGCGTGAGGCGCCTCACATCCTACGTGGAGGATCTTCTGTGTCTTGTAGTAATCGGGAAAAAACATGAGCTTTTCTCCTTTTCCGTATCTGTTTTACGGCTTTAACGCATTAAAACCGTTCAAGCACATTATGACATAATAAGAAGACAAAGTCAATGTTTACTTTCGGAAAGATTTGTGATATAATCTCCGTTGGCTTCAATATTATTTATTTGAGGTGTATATGAGACTTGACAAATATGTGGCGTCCGCGGCGTTTCTGACGCGCAGCACAGCCACGAAAATGATCGCCTCGGGACGCGTCACCGTCAACGGGATCGTCGTAAAAAACGGGAAGACATCCGTTGATGTCCCGGACAGAGTCGCACTTGACGGTACTGTGCTTTCGTACAGCGAATTCGTTTATCTTATGCTCAATAAGCCCGCAGGCTACATCACCGCAACGGAGGATGCTCGCCGCGGCGAGCCTGTCGTAAACGATCTGATACCCGAGGAGCTTCGCCGTCGCGGAGTTTTCCCCGTCGGACGCCTCGACCGCGACACAACCGGGCTGCTCATCATCACCGATGACGGCACATCCGCGCACAAGGCGCTCTCACCGAAGCATCACGTCGCAAAAACCTACCGTTTCACCGCCCACCCCGAGCTTACGGACGAAATGAAGTCCGCGATCGAATCGGGTGTTGACATCGGCGAGCGCGACGGAAAGGGACGGACGGTGCTGACCTCTCCCGCCGTCATAAACGGAGACGAGATCACGATCACGGAAGGCAAGTTTCATCAGATCAAGCGTATGTTTGAATCCGTAGGATCGAAGATCACTTCGCTTTGCAGGGTCAGCTTTGCGGGAATAACGCTCGATGCGGAGCTTCCATCGGGCGGGTGGCGTTATCTGACCGAGGACGAGATCGCACGCTTCACCGGTCAAAATCAGGCTTAATATATTAATTACATCGGAGAAACAGTTATGGACATTTTAAAAACACTCTCGACCGAGCTTTCGATCCCCGAAGGTCAGGTCGAAGCGGCAGTAAAGCTTATCGACGAGGGCAACACGATCCCTTTCATCGCGCGTTATCGTAAGGAAGTTACGGGCGGTCTTGACGACACGCAGCTTCGCGATCTCGAAACGCGTCTTAACTATCTGCGTTCGCTCGACGAACGCCGTGAGGAGGTCAGAGGCCTCATCGCACAGCAGGAAAAGCTCACTCCCGAGATCTCCGCGGCACTTGACGCGGCTACGATCCTGGCTGAAATAGAGGACATCTACCGTCCGTTCCGTCCGAAGAGAAAGACGCGCGCGTCCGTTGCGCGCGAGCGCGGTCTTGCTCCTCTCGCAGACGCACTCCTCGAACAGCGCGAGGTCTATGATCCCGCACTTCCCGAGCTTGCCGCCTCCTTCGTAAACGAGGAGCTCGGCGTCAAATCCCCCGCAGAGGCTCTCGCGGGCGCGGCAGACATCATCGCTGAGTCCGTATCGGATAACGCCGATTACAGAAGCCGTCTGCGCACGCTTACGCGTGAAGGCGGCATCATTGAGACGAAGCAGGCAAAGGACGAGGATTCCGTTTACTCGATGTACTACGAATTTTCCGAAAAGGTTTCGAAGATCGCACCTCACAGAGTTCTCGCGATCAATCGCGGCGAAAAGGAAGAATTCCTCAAGGTCACCCTTACTCTCGCTCCCGAAACGGCACTCGCTTACCTTTATTCAAAGATCCTCGCCAAAAACGAGAGTCCCGCAAAGCCCCTCATCCGCGCCGCGATCGACGACAGCTATTCCCGTCTGATCGCCCCCTCCATCGAACGCGAGATCAGAAGCGAGCTTTACGACGCAGCATCCGAGGGCGCGATCAAGGTCTTCTCCGAGAATCTGCGAAATCTGCTCCTTCAGGCACCCATCAAGGGCAAGACCGTTATGGGTCTTGACCCCGGCTACCGCACCGGATGCAAGCTTGCCGTCGTAGAAAAGACGGGCCGCGTCATCGACACGGCTGTGATCTATCCCACAAAGCCTCACGAGCGCATCCCCGAAGCGAAGCGAATCGTCAAGGGCTTCATCAAAAAATACGCCGTAGACGCCGTTGCCATCGGTAACGGCACCGCGTCCCGCGAAAGCGAACGCTTCATCGCGGAAACGCTCCGCGAGATCCCCGATTGCGACTGCAAATACGTCATCGTATCCGAGTCGGGTGCGTCCGTTTATTCCGCGTCCAAGCTCGCTGCAGAGGAATTTCCCGATTTCGACGTAACCCAGCGTTCCGCTGTTTCGATCGCCCGTCGTCTGCAGGATCCGCTCGCAGAACTCGTAAAAATCGAGCCCAAGGCGATCGGTGTAGGTCAGTATCAGCACGATATGAAGCCCGCTCGTCTCGACGAAGCGCTCGGCGGCGTTGTTGAGGCATCAGTTAACTCGGTCGGAGTTGACCTTAACACAGCATCCCACTCCCTGCTCTCCTACGTAGCGGGCATAAATGCGACGCTCGCCAAAAACATCGTCAAATACCGTGAGGCAAACGGTGAATTTGAAACACGTGCTTCCGTGCTTGCAGTCCCGAGAATGGGAGAGAAGGCATATCAGCAGTGTGCGGGCTTCCTCCGCGTCCCCGGAAGCGAGGAGATCTTCGACAACACGGGCGTACACCCCGAATCTTACGAGGCTGCAAAGAAGCTGCTCGAAATGTTCAAATACACCGAAGAGGATGTGCGCGACGGCAATATGTACGCGCTTCGCTACAAAATCCACAAGGCGGGCACCGCAAAGGTCTGCACCGAGCTCGGCATCGGTGAGCCTACGCTCGTTGACATCGTTTCCGAACTTGAAAAGCCCGGCCGCGACGTCCGCGACTCCTTCCCCGCTCCCGTTCTGCGTGAGGACGTGCTCGAAATGAGCGATCTTTCCGCAGGCATGGTGCTCACGGGCACCGTCCGCAACGTCACCGATTTCGGCGCGTTCGTCGATATCGGCGTTCATCAGGACGGTCTGCTTCACATCTCGCAGATGTCGGACAAGTTTATCCGCCATCCGCGCGAGGTCCTTGCCGTCGGCGACGTCATCACAGTCAAGATCAAGGACGTTGACACCAAAAAAGGCAGAATCGGCCTTACAGCAAAGGGACTTTCGCAGAAGTAACGTTTTAATTTATTAAAATGTAAACTCGTGATTAAGAATTGTACCGCGCCGATTTTTTCGTTCATTAGGCAATATGTACAAAAGAATAAATGATTTTTTGGAGAAAAAAACTCTTTTCTTTAATCGAATCATTTGATAAAATATATGAGAAAACAAAAGCTATGAATCTCTTACGGTGGCGGTTTGTGCCGCGCTAGTACGATTTCATAAATTCAAGGAGGAAACATTTCCAATGGCAAGCTTATCCCTGAAACACATGTATAAGAAGTACCCCGGCGGCGTTACTGCCGTATCCGATTTCACTCTTGAAATCAAAGACAAGGAATTCCTCATTCTCGTAGGACCTTCCGGATGCGGTAAGACCACTACCCTCCGTATGATCGCAGGTCTTGAAGAGATCTCCGAAGGCGAACTCTTCATCGGCGACAAGCTCGTTAACGACGTAGCTCCGAAGGACAGAGACATCGCGATGGTTTTCCAGAACTACGCTCTGTATCCTCATATGTCCGTGTTTGATAACATGGCATTCGGCCTCAAGCTCCGCAAGACTCCCAAGGAAGAGATCAAGCGCAGAGTTGAAGAAGCTGCCCGCATCCTCGACATCACTCACCTTCTCGACAGAAAGCCGAAGGCTCTCTCCGGCGGTCAGAAGCAGCGTGTTGCTCTCGGACGTGCTATCGTTCGTAACCCGAAGGTCTTCCTTCTTGACGAGCCGCTCTCCAACCTCGATGCTAAGCTCCGTGCACTCATGAGAACTGAGCTTACAAAGATCCACCAGACAGTCGGAACAACGGTCGTATACGTAACGCACGACCAGACAGAGGCTATGACGATGGCTACGCGTATCGTAGTTATGAAGGACGGTCTCATCCAGCAGGTTGACACTCCTCAGGTTCTCTACGATTCTCCTTGCAACCTCTTCGTTGCAGGCTTCATCGGCACTCCTCAGATGAACTTCATCAACTGCGTTCTTGAGCGCAAGGGCGAAGACGCTTACCTTACATACGGCGAAAACTCCATCAAGCTTCCCGCAGAAAAGGGCAACAACCCCGATCTTAAGGATTACTTCGGTCAGGAAGTTATCGCAGGCGTACGTCCCGAAGCTATCCGCGACGAGGCTTCTTACCTCGAACAGTATCCGGAATGCGTTATCAACACCGATGTTGAAGTTACCGAACTTATGGGCGCTGAAATTTACCTCTACCTCGTATCCGAGGAGCAGAACCTCATCGCTCGCGTATCTCCCACCTCTACCGCAAGAGCAGGAGACAACATCAAGGTTGCTATCGATCCTACCAAGATCCACATCTTCGACAAGGACACCGAGCGCTGCATCATCCACTAATAAAGTTTTTCCGCAAAGCCCGACCGTCTCGGTCGGGTTTTGTTTTCCCTTGCGTCGTTTTGTTAATAAATTGTAAACACTGACGTTTCAACCGAAGATCGGGACGTTTTCTGCGAGATATATAGTGAAAGGCAAAACACACCGAAAGGAGCCGAAATGAAAGACGAAAGCATAATCGAGCTGTTTTGGTCGCGCAGTGAAAGCGCGATCGCGGCGCTGACCGAAAAATACGACGCGCTCATAATGAAAATCGCGTACAATATCACGGGCAGTCAAAGCGACGCGGAGGAATGCGCGAACGATACATATCTCGGCGTGTGGAATTCGATCCCTCCGAAACATCCCAAATCGCTGTCCACGTACACGGCGAAGATCGCGCGCAACCGCGCGATCAGCAAGCTGCGATCCAACATGACCGCAAAGCGCGGCGAATACTCGCTCGCGCTCGACGAGCTTTACGACACCGTCGCGTCTGCGGAGACGCCGGAATCGGAGCTGTCCGCATCCGAGTTGTCGAGGATCATCAACTCATTCCTCGCAAGCGAAAAGACCGCAGACCG
>JAZNXW010000012.1:0-32794 GCA_045594085.1 Eubacteriales bacterium
GAGAATGAGCATATGCTCAGCCATCCAGCCTTCCTTGCGTCCGAGGTAGGATGCAATACGGAGAGCGAAGCACTTCTTACCGAGAAGAACGTTTCCGCCGTAACCGGAGTTAACGGACATGATGGTGTTGTCCTGCGGGAAGTGAGTGATGTAACGGTTTTCTTCATCGATGTCAGCGCGAGCATGGAGACCCTTGATGTAGTCGGGGCTGTCGCCGAGAGCTTCGAGGACGTTAGTGCCTACGCGGGTCATAATGAGCATATTGAGAACGACGTAGATGGAGTCTGTGAGCTCGATACCGTACTTAGCGAAGTCGGAGCCTACAACGCCCATGGAGTAGGGAATAACGTACATAGTACGACCCTTCATAGAGCCTGTGTAGAGCTTCTTGAGCTTTGCGTACATTTCGCCGGGTTCCATCCAGGTGTTGATGTTCCCTGCTTCTTCCTTGCTGGGAGTGCAGATGTAGGTTCTGCCTTCAACGCGAGCAACGTCGTTTACTGCTGTTCTGTGGAGATAGCAGTTGGGGAGAAGCTCGGGATTGAGCTTGATCATTTCGCCGGTGGAGCAAGCTTCTGCACGGAGAGCTTCAGCCTGTTCTTCGGTACCGTCGATCCAGACGATCTGATCGGGACGGCACATTTCTGCCATCTCATTGATCCAATCAAGAACATACTTGTTGTTTGTCATGTATATTTCTCCTTGAAAATAAAATATGTGGTGTCCCAATATGGTACCCCAAATTTTCACTGATATCATTATATACGATGCTTGTCAAAAGTTCAAGATATATTGATAAAAAATATTTTTTTCGTTTTGCCTTGGATTCTGTGAAGAATAACCGAAAAAGTTTTCAAAATTGCGAACATTCGTTTGACTTCTTTGACTTTGTGTGATATAATCGTTTTGTAATGAGAAAAACAAGACCGAAAGGCAGAAATAATTATGGCAAGAGAACCCTTGAACGCAAAAGAACAGGCTATGTATGATTACATAGCCGAATCCATAAGAAAAAACAGCTTTTCTCCTTCTGTTCGCGACATAAAGACCGCGCTCGGTATAAAGAGCACGTCCACTGTGCACGCATATCTCGGCAGACTCGCCGCCAAGGGATACATAACGCGCGAAGACGGCAAGAGCCGTACCGTTCGCACCGCGGAATCGGGGAGCGAGACCTCGTCAGTCAGGCTGCCCGTCCTCGGAAGCATCGCGGCAGGTCAGCCCATCCTTGCGACAGAGGTGTACGACGAGACTGACACCGTTGTTATTTCCGTAGGCGGCAAATACACGTCCGATGATCTTTTTGCGCTCCGAGTCAGCGGAGAAAGTATGATAAACGTTGGCATTTTCGATGGTGACGTTATTATAGTGCTCCGCACGCCCCAGGCTGACAACGGTGATATCGTTGTTGCTATGATGGATGACAGCGCAACTGTCAAGCGCTTCTATCGCGAGGGCGGCAGATTCCGTCTGCAGCCTGAAAACGACACAATGGAGCCTATTTATGCCGACGAGGTTGTGATACTCGGAAGAGTCATCGCGTCGGTGAGGTATTATTGATGGATTTTGCGTGGGGGACTTTTCGGAAAAAGTTTTCCACATACCCTTTTTCAAAAGCGTCAAACAAAAAAGAGCCTTGCTTTTCGCAAGGCTCTTTTTGTTGTTTTGTTTCCAACCACAGGTGAATCAAAAATCCGTATCTTAAATAATTTCCTCGGTTTGAAAGTTTTGGAGGAAGGGGTGTGTGGAAGGTGCCTTCCACACGAAAAACTATTCTCACATTTCCAAAACGCATTCGAGTGACAAACGAAGTGCTGTTTCCATAGACATTTTGCCCCATCCGCGTTCGTCATATGCATCTGTATCGGCAAGTGAGTCTGCGGTGAAAAGGATCTGCGCAAGCGAGACACCGCGGAATTCGGCGCACGCCGCGATTGCGGAGCACTCCATGTCAACGACGGCGAAGCCTTCTGCACGCCGCGCCTCGACTGTTGCCTTTGTTTCGCGGTAGAAAGCGTCGGTCGTCCACGTCTTGACGCGTTCCGTAGGTACTCCCAGCTTGGCGAGAGTGGATTCGACGGATGAAACGGCAGATTCGTTCAGCTTTACAGTGCGCGACGGAGGCAGATAGTGATAGGACGCGCCCTCACAGCGCAAGGCTTCCGTCGGGAGCAGGAATCTGTTCTCCTCAAACGGAATGAGTGCGCCGCACGAGCCGGACGCTACGATCTTTTTTACGCCGTTTCCGATGAGAAAATCAAGGATGTGAGCCGCCGCGGCGCCGCCGAGCGGTGCCTGACAAAGCGTGATCGGCTCGCCCTTGTATTCGATTTTGTATATGGGGAACATCTTTGTGATTGTTTCGAAATACGTGATGACCTCGGCGTATTCTGCCTTGGCGTATTTGTCGATCTCATCGCCGAGGAAACCGAAAACAGCTCTCTCGGGGAAGGAGGGAATATCGTGTCTGCTCGGCATAATGACGGCGTTCGGATCGCTGTCATAGTCGAGGATCGGGATATCGTTTCTGAGAATCACGAAGGACCTCCTTAAAACTGAAAATACTTCTTCGCGTTGAAGTAGCAAATGTTGCGAACGAGCTCAACCGCGTCGTCGCTGTCGGGATACAGACCGTTCTCGATCCAACCGCCGACAAGACCGCAAAGGATGCGGCGGAAGTATTCATGACGCGGATAGGATGTGAAGCTGCGCGAGTCTGTGAGCATTCCGAGGAACTCACCGAACACGGACAGGGATGCGAGCGTAGTCATCTGCTCTCGCATACCGTGGAGCGTGTCGGAGAACCACCATGCGCTGCCCTGCATAAGCTTCGGGAAGCCGTCGCCTGACGTCTGGAACGAGCCGAGAAGGGTAGCGACAGCGGCGTTCTGCGTGGGGTTGATCGGGTAAACGATGACTCTGGGGAGAGAATCGTTTGCGTTCATCATATCAAGGAGTTTCGCGATTTCGGTGACCTTCAATGTATCACCGACCATGTCGAATCCCGTGTCGGGACCGAGGCGGGAGAACATCTTGCCGTTTGCATTTCTGTGAACGCCGAAATGGAGCTGCATTACCCAACCGCGGCGGAGGTATTCACCGCCGAAGAAGCGGAGCATTGCGCCCTTGAAAAGCGCAATCTTTTCGGGATCGGTGACGTTACCGTCGGAGGCAATCGCTTCCTTGAAGATCTCACCTGCGCGGTACTTGTCGGGCTTGACGTACATGGGGTAAATGTCCAGACCGTGGTCGGAAATACGGCATCCTGCCTCGCAGAAGAAGTCGAGACGGCGGCGGTACGCCTCAAAGAGAGAGTCGATATCGGTGATCTCAACGCCCGATGCCTCGGAAATCTTACCGATGTAGGCGGCGTAGCCTGCGGCTTCGATGTTGATGCCCTTGTCGGGACGCCATGTGGGGTAAACCTTTGTCTCAAATGAGTTGTCCTTCGCAAGTGCTATGTGATATTCGAGAGAGTCGATGGGATCGTCCGTTGTGCAGATTACCTCAACGCCGGAGCGGCGGATGATGTTGCGCACGGAAAAATCGTTTTCCGCGAGTTTTTCGGAGGTCAGACGCCAAATCTCGTCACAGGTGTCGGGACCGAGGATGAGCTCGCAGTCAAAATAGCGGCGAAGCTCAAGATGTGTCCAATGATAGAGCGGATTGCCCATCAGACGGGGCATAACGGACGCATATGCGCGGAACTTTTCGTAGTCGGAGGCGTCTCCGGTTATGTACTTTTCGTCCACGCCGGCGCTTCGGATGGCGCGCCACTTATAGTGGTCGCCGCCAAGCCAAAGCTCGGTTATGTTCGAATATTTTCTGTCCTCCGCAATCTCTTTGGGCGGAACGTGACAGTGATAGTCGATGATGGGAAGATCCTTTACCGCGTCGTAAAGGCGGAGAGCGGTGGGGGTATCGAGAAGGAAGTCACGGTCGAGGAAGTTTTTCATTTTCATGAGTCCTTTCGTTAATTTGTAAAGATATCCTTGAATTTTTGTAAAGTTGTCTTTTCGTCGGGGCGGTCAACACCCGTTTGAGCAACAAGCGCAACGGATGCGGCGAGTTCGCCGTCCGGATAAAACCACTCCGCTTTACCGAGGACGGCGCCTTCGGTGACGGGCGCAAAATAGAACCTGTCAAGCGAGGTGACGAGAGTCAGCTCGGGGGTGTCACAGGGAAGGGTGAGTGATACCGGATGCTCGTTTACGGCTGTGATAAACGATGCGTCGCCACCGACGACGGGAACGGCTACCGTAAACGCGTTTTCGGAGGCAAGATTCAAGCATTTATATGAATCAAGACCGTAGGAGAGCAGTGCCGAGTGGTCGCGCCAATCATCGGGATCGGACAGCGTTACCGCAATCACGGTAACGCCCTCTCGCTCTGCCGCGGTGACAAGACAGCGTCCGCTTCGTTTGGTGAATCCTGTTTTTACGCCTATTACCTCGTCGTTTTCGCGCAGAAGTCTGTTGTGATTGATGAGGAGACGCACGCCACCGCCTTCAAGCGGAATCGTGTGACGCTCTGTTGAAACGATTTCTTTGAACGTGTCGTTTTCGAGCGCGGCGCGCGTGATGAGCGCAAGCTCTCGCGCCGTCGTGTAATGTTCGGCGTTGTCGAGCCCGTGCGGATTCGTGAAATGTGTGTTCACGCATCCGATCTCGCGTGCGCGTTTATTCATCAGCTCGGCAAAGCCTTCGATGGATCCGCCGACCTCGATTGCGATTGCGGCGGCGGCGTCGTTGGCGCTTTCAAGCATCAGTGCGTAAACGAGATCGCCCATCGTGAGCTTTTCGTTTGCTGTCAGATAGACTGAAGAGCCTTCAACACCGACCGCAAGAGGGGATACTGTAACGGGTGAATCGAGTCCGCGCATTTCGAGGGCAACAAGCGCTGTCATTATCTTTGTGGTGCTCGCCATGGGCAGACGTTCGTCTGCGTTATGCTCCGAGATTACCTCGCCCGTTGATGCTTCGATAAGTATCGATGCTTCTGCGGAGACGGGGACGCTTGCAGAGACGGGGAATGAAAGAACAGCCGCCGCACTCAGAACGGCGGCTGTTCGCTTGATCTGTGAAAAAACGTTCATTTAATATAATAGCTCCGGAAAGTATGATTTTACAGAGCTATTATTTGTTGATACAGGGAATATGATACGAGGTTATGTTTTCCTTGCGAGGATCACTCGGATGCGGGAACGTCAGTTTCGTCCGTTGTGGCGTCTTCGGTTTCGCCAACGGCTTCTTCTACTGCCTTTTTAGGGAAGAGAGACTTGATCTTATCGATGAGGGAAGGTGCACCGTCGATGATAGCGGCAATGTCTGACTTTGTGGAGGAGGGAACCGCGATGGGCATAAGATTTACGCTGCCCTCGGCAGAGATGACGAGGAACGCAACGGGCTCGACAGTGAGTCCGGATCCGCCTCCGCCACCGAAGTTGTTGCCCTTATCCTTGGATGTATTTGCGGCGTTTTTGCCGAGGTAGTCAAATCCGCCGGACGCGAAGCCGACCGATACCTTAGAAACGGGCAGGATAGTAACTCCCGACGGGGTAACGATGGGATCACCGATGATGGTGTTCGCGTCCACAACAGTGCGGATGCTTTCAAGCGAGGTTTTGATGATGCTGCTGATCTTGTTCTGTTCGTTCATGATATTATCCTCCGTATGGAATGATTTATGTTTTTATAATTTTTTAAGTAAGTGTACAATGTAGCCCTTGATGAATCCGAAAACGATTGACAAAACGCCCGCAGGCGATATGGAAACGCGGATGAGCACGTCCGCATCGATCTTGCCCGACGTAAAATCGGGAACGATCTCGATCTCGTTTTCGTGGCCGCGCTTGACCTTCATAAAGGATTCGAGGACTACTAAAAGTGCGCCTACGGCTTCGGTTACGGCCCCGTACGTTATAGCGGTCGTTGCCGCGTCCTTGCCGCCTATGAGGAGCTTCAAGCGTGATACGTCGAGCCTCAGCTTGGTTGGGAAGCGCTTGAGCGCATCGAAGATGAGATGCTTTATCTCCCAGATGACGGAAACGATGCCTTTCTTCTTGGGCTCCTCCTTAGGCGAGGATTCGGTGCCCGATGTCTGTGAGGGAGCTTCTTTTTTTGCGGCTTTGGCGGCTTGACGCGCCGCCTCGCGAGCCTTTTTATCGGCTTCCTTTTTGGCAGCCTTTGCTTTTGCTTTTTCAGCCTTACGGCTTTCTTTTTTCAGACGTTTTTTCTCTGATTTTTGAAATCTTTTATATGAGTAATCGCGCAAATTTACGCGCTTTTTCTTTTTCGGCGAGATGCCGAACTTCAAAAACATATACGAAACGTATATCTCGGGTTCATCACCGCTGTCGGTGTTGTGCTTTACTGTTACGCGCACTCTGCTGTGAAGCAATATAAGGAGCACGCACACGACGGCGGCAAATATATATAAACCTGTCAAACGTGAGCCCTCCTTACGTTATTGTCAGAGCAGTTCGTCTGTGGATATCGTCTCTTGCGTGAGCTCTGTGTCCTTTGCATCCGCGGATGAAACGGGCGGAAGCTCATCTATAGACGAGATGCCGAATACGCGAAGAAAATCGTTTGTCGTTCCGTAAAGAATGGGTCGGCCGGGGACGTCGAGACGTCCACGCTGCTCGATGAGTCCCTTTTCGCAAAGCGAGGATACCGCGTATCCGGAGTCAACCCCACGAACCATATCGACGTACGAGCGTGTGCATGGCTGATTGTATGCGATTATCGCGAGCACCTCGAGTGAGGACGCGGACAGATTGCCTCCGCGTCTGATGCCGAGCGCTTCCTTGATGAGCGGAGCGAATCTTTCCTTGGTGCAAAGCTGGCACGAATCCTCAAGAAGGAGCAGAAGCAGGCCGCGCTTCGATTCCTCGCTGTTGTATTCCGGCTCAACAGCGCGCAGTATGCGCAATACGTCGTAAACGGAGATGCCGAGTACCTCGGACAGCTTTTCATATTTGATCGGATGGCCTGCGGCGAAAAGTATTGCCTCGCAAGCAGCCGCGATCTCTTCGTCGCCTGCCGCTTTTACTCTGTCGGCAGGTGTTTCGATCGTTTCAACTGTTATATTTTCATTCATTTTTGTTTTTATCCCTGTTATGTTCTTTTGAAAGCTCAAAGCTGAGCTCCTCCGTACTGACCGTGCCGTCCTCACCGATGCCGCCTACAATCAAAAGACGCTGATTGCGCAAGAGCTCGAGTATCGCGAGAAATACGGCTATGCGATCGGAACGATCCGTTTCGCGTCCGAGAAGCTCGGAGGCTTTTGTTTTGCCGTTGCGGTACAGATGACGGATGATTCCGAGCGCTTTTTCCGTTGCGGAAGCAGAACGCTTCCTGATGAGCGGAGTAAAGTGTGTTTGCGATTTTTCAACCGTTTTCGTTTCGGACATAATACGCAGGAGTGCAGACGTCAGAAGATCTGCTGAATGCGGACGTAGTGTGCGGTCAGGCTCGATTTCGTCCGTGTCCTTTATCATACGTCCCGAATGGAGCGAATACATACCCGCAAAAAGCTGGGATGCCTCTTTCGCTTTCGCGTATTCGAGAACAGCCGCGGCAAGCTCTGCACGCGGGTCCTCCTCGTCCTCATCGAGCTTCGGCAGAAGCATCTTACTTTTGATAAGCATAAGACGGCTCGCCATAACGATGAAGTCCGCAGATACGTCGAGATCACGGTCCTCGGCTGCGTTTATGTACTCCATATACTGATCGCAAATGACCGCGATCGGTATATCGGAGATATCAAATTTGTTTTTTTGTATGAGCGTCAACAATAAGTCGAGAGGCCCCTCGAACAGGTCGAGTCTGTAGGTAAGTGATTCCAAGTGAGTCTCCTCTGATTAAAGAAAAGGAATGAATGACACGACAGTGCGCATTGCAGTGTATACTGTGTTCATTATAAATGCAAGCGGTGTGTCGAGAAGTCCCGTCCAGATGAGGACAAAGAGTGCAAGCATAATGTGTCTTTCGTATTTCATTACGCCGAAATAGAGATCCCGAGGCAGAAAAGCGAGCAGGACGCGTGAACCGTCAAGCGGCGGCAGAGGTATCATATTGAACACGGCAAGTCCGATGTTCAGCATATAGAATACGTACACGAAATTGTATGATACGAAAAGCAGCCAATAGCCGTAGCTGCCGGCAGCGATCACCTCGGGATTTGCCTCAATGACAAGCTCGAGAATCGCTTCTGCGAGAACTCCGACGAGGGCAAGCGCAAGGTTTGCGCAGGGGCCTGCAAGCGCTGTCAGCGCCATATCACGCTTCGGCTTTTTGAAATGACGCACGTTGATCGGCACGGGCTTTGCAAAGCCAAAACCGAAAAACAGCATACATACGCATCCGAGAAGCGTCAGATGCCGCATAGGATTTAGCGAAAGCCTGCCCATATCCCTTGCGGTCGTGTCTCCGAGCTTGTAAGCGGCGTAGCCGTGGCATATCTCATGCACGGTCAGCGCGATGAGCACTGACGGAACGCGCAGGAGATAGGGGAATATCTGTTCTAAAATACCGTTCATTTACTTGATTCCGACAGTGTCGGTGATAATGCTCCAAAGCTCCTTTTGACCGAGTCCGGTTTCGGATGAGAAGGGGACGATGGGAGTTCCGTCTGCGATGTTCGGATGGGAGGCGAGCGCCTCAAGATTGCGCTCGAGCTCAGCTTTCTTGCATTTGTCGCACTTCGTGGCAACGACAACGTAGGGGATGCCGCTCTGATTAAGCCATCCGAGCATTGCGTTGTCGTCCGCTGTCGGGCCGACTCTTATATCGATCAACTGAAGCACGAGCTTCAAAAGATCAATGTGCGGGTTTCGGACAAGATAGCTGTCAACGAGAAGCGACCATTTTGCCTGCTCCTCGCGTGTGCGTCTTGCGTATCCGTAGCCGGGCAGATCGACGAAATAGAGCTTTCCGTCGATGTCGTAATAATTGACGGTAACAGTCTTGCCTGGGGTGCCGCTGACTCGCGCGAGCGATTTGCGTCCGAGCATTTTGTTTATGAGCGAGCTTTTTCCGACGTTGCTTCTGCCGGAAAGCGCGACCTGCGGCATAATTCCCGACAAAAACTGATCGGGACGTCCCGCGCTGATCTTGAGTGTTACGTTGTGGATGTTAAGCATTGTTCATACCTTTGGTCATACTTGAATTATAGGTCAAAGCTGCGAGATCTTATACGAAGGGCGCGAGGGGAGAGGGAAGATCTCGGGCAGCTTCACGTCGTCGTCGGAGCTTTTCTTTGCTTCGGGAGCGAGTATGAGTGAAAGTACCTCCTCCGCACGTGAAACGGGGATGAATTCGACGTTGCTTCGCACGTCGGCGTCGATCTCTTCGAGGTCCGGCACGTTTTCCTTCGGAATAATGATGCGCTTGACTCCCGCTGCGTACGCGGCGGCGGTCTTTTCCTTGAGTCCGCCGATGGCGAGGACTCTGCCTGTGAGCGTGAGCTCACCCGTCATCGATGTGTCGCTTCTTGCGGGAGTGCCCGTGAGAGCGGAAACCATCGCGGAGAGCATCGTGATGCCCGCAGACGGACCGTCCTTCGGAACAGCGCCTTCGGGCGCGTGGATGTGTATGTCCTTTGTTTTGTAGAAATCGGAGGCTATGCCGAGCTCCTTACAGTGAGCACGGATGTAGCTGATTCCTATGTGAGCTGATTCCTTCATAACGTCACCGAGCGAGCCTGTGAGCTCAAGCTTGCCCGTGCCGTCCATAACTGCGGCTTCGATCTTGAGCAGATCTCCGCCGACGGAGGTGTAAGCCATACCGTTGATGACGCCGACCTCGTTTACGTCGGAGACACGTTCGGGCATAGTCTTTCTTGCACCGAGATAGGATTTGACAGTGTCCGCGGTGACCTTTTGCGACTTGATTCCGTCGGAAACGAAGCGCTTCGCCGCCTTGCGGCAGAGTGCGGCGATCTCGCGCTCGAGATTACGCACGCCCGCTTCACTCGTGTAGTAGTCGATGAGCTCGAAAACGGCGTCGTCGGTGATGCGGAAGCGGCGGCGGTCTATACCGTGACGCTTGCACTGCTTCGGTATGAGGTGATTTTTCGCGATCGAAAGCTTTTCATTTCTCGTGTATGCGGAAAGCTCGATGATCTCCATTCTGTCATAAAGCGGCTTCGGGATCGTATCGGCGGTGTTGGCCGTACATATGAACATACAATCCGAAAGATCGAAGGGAAACTCAATGAAATGATCGCGGAAGTTTTTGTTCTGCTCTGCGTCGAGAACCTCGAGGAGTGCCGCTGACGGGTCTCCGTGGGAATCGCGGGTGAGCTTGTCCACCTCATCGAAGAGGATGAGAGGATTTTTTACCTTTGCGTCGCAAAGAGCGGTAATAATGCGTCCGGGCATCGCACCGATGTAGGTCTTTCTGTGACCGCGTATGTCAGCCTCGTCGCGTACGCCGCCGAGAGAGACTCGGACGTATTTACGCTTCATCGCACGTGCAACGGATGCGGCTATGGAGGTTTTTCCCGTGCCGGGAGGACCTACGAGACATATGATCTGATGACGGAGCTCAGGCGAGAGCTGTTTGACTGCAAGATATTCGATTATGCGTTCCTTGATCTTTTCAAGTCCGTCGTGATCCTCGTCGAGGATACGCTTTGCAACGGCGATGTCAACTCTGTCCTTTGTCTCTGCGGTCCAAGGCAGATTCAGACAAGTCTCAAGATAATTTCGGAGAAGTGCATTTTCGGGCGAGCCGAACTGGACCTGCTGAAGATGATTGTACTCGCGCATAAGCTTTGCGCGGACCTCATCGGGCAGATCTGCGGACATGATCTTGTCGTAAAAATCGTCATCATCGCTGTCACCGAGCTCATCCTGGATAACTCGGAGCTGCTCACGTAGATAATGATCTCGCTGAGACGCGCCGATCGATTCGCGGACCTTTTCCTGTATGTATGCCTCTGTGTCGAGAAGCTCTTTTTCGTCTTCGAGTAATCGGATCGCGACCTTCAATCTCGCAAGCGGATCGAATATGTCGAGTATGGTCTGCTTGTGCTCCCAACGGACAAATGCGCTCGATGCAACGAAGTCTGCAAGAAGCCCGGGGGATGAGATTGCGTGCGCGGTCATGAGCATTTCGCGGGAAACTCGGTTCGGTCCTTTGCGCTTTTCAAGCGAGGCAATAAGCACGCGCATAGCGGCTCTTGCGTCGGTGTCGGGCTCACCCTCAACGGTGACTGTCTTGGTCATAACGTCTGCGGTGATGAAGTCGTCGTACTTGTGCCACGAGAGTACCTCTGCGCGGCAAAGTCCGTCCGCGATCACGCGGATGACGTCCTCGGGCGTTTTTACACACTGCTTGATGCGTGCGACGCATCCGACGTCGTAAACGTCGCGTCTCGCAGGGTCCTCGCAAGCGATGTCGGACTGCGTAACGAGAAGAACGGTCATATCTCCGTTCGTTGCCGCCTCGCAGGCTGCCACGGATACGGGACGTTCTATTTCAAAACTGATCGGTATCGAAGGAAATGCAACGATGCCGCGAAGGGGAATGACGGGAAGCGTCATCATTTTTGCTTTTTCCGTGTATTTTGACATAAATTTATGATGAATTCCTTTCGGGGATATGGTTATGCGAGTATAATCCTTATAATTATATCACAGCCGAAGCGAAAAATCCATATCTATCATTTATATTTTTGCAACTTTTGCTTTCGGCGTGTTTTGTGACAAAAAAACAAAACGCAGCAGCCTTGCGTCGGTGTGAGTGATATCATTAGATTGATATGTATCCGGGCGCAGACTGCCGCGTTTGTTTCCGTCTGATCTGACGGAAAATAGCCAATGATTTGGTTACGGCAAGGATTATTATATCGCAAAAAACACAATTTGTATATAGTCATTTTCAACGATATTTCGAGCGAAATTTCTACGTTTTGACCATAAATCGGATTTGTCAAGGGGGTGACGAAAAGATGACGGAAAATTGCACCTTTTTTTATTTTTGTATCGGATATTGCCGAAAAAGCCTCGAAAAAACGAAAAAATCTTTCGAAAAGGTGTTGACAAAAGCGCAAAGACATGGTAAACTTGATCGGTAAAAAGAAGCGGAACAGCTCCTGTCCCCACCGTTCGGCGATATACGGCTTGTACGGTCAAAAGATCTTCACACGGGTATAAGTGTGGTTTTTTTGTGCGGGGAAGGCTTGTTCATTCCCGCATTTTTTAATTCTTTCGAACGGCACTGCCTGGAGGTATATGGCTAACAATTCCAAAGATTATCAGGTCAATGACAGCATTCGCATAACAGGTAACGTACGCGTTATCGACGGCGACGAACAGCTCGGAATCATTTCCGTTGATCAGGCTAAGGAGATCGCATACGACAAGGGGCTCGACCTCGTTGTTATCTCTCCCAACTCCGAGCCGCCCGTTTGCAGAATAATGGACTTTGGCAAGTACTGCTACGAGCGCGAAAAGAAGGAAAAGGAAGCAAAGCGCAAGCAGCAAGTGGTGGAGATCAAGGAAGTCCAGCTTTCCTGTAAGATCGACACTCACGATTTTGAAACAAAAGCGCGCCGCGCACTCGGATTCCTCAGCGACGGTAACAAGGTAAAGGTTGTTCTCCGCTTCAAGGGCAGAGAAATGGCTCACCAGAACATCGGCCGCGACGTACTTCTTCGCTTTGAAGAATACTGCAAGGAGCTCGGAAGCGTAGATAAGCGCCCCACGCTTGAGGGACGTCAGATGACTATGATGATCAATCCCATCAAGCAGAAACCCGAAAAGCCCGAGAAGAAGCAGAAGCAGGAAGCAAAGCCCGCGGAAGCCCTCGAGACATCGGAAGAATAATTCAGTTGACACTCGCCCTCGGGCGTAACAAAATAAGTAAAATATCAAAGGAGTACCAACAAAAATGGGAAAGATTAAGACACATAAGGCTTCAGCCAAGAGATTTTCCCTTACCGGAACCGGCAAGGTAAAGATGAACCACAGCGACCACCGTCATAAGCTCGGCAAGAAGGACACCAAGCGCAAGAGACATCTTCGTTCCGGCGCTATCATGGAAGAAGCACAGGCTCGCAACGTAAGACGCATGATCATCAAGTAATCACGGCGCGAAAAGAATTTAACGGAGGATAATATAACATGGCAAGAGTTAAGGGCGCTATGATGGCCCGTAAAAGAAGAAATAAAGTTCTGAAGAGCGCAAAGGGTTACTGGGGCTCAAAGAGCAAGCACTTCAAGATGGCTAAGCAGGCCGTTATGAAGAGCGGTAACTACGCATTCGTCGGCAGAAAGCTCAAGAAGAGAGATTTCCGTCGTCTCTGGATCACCCGTATCTCCGCAGCAGTTAAGCCCTACGGTATGAACTATTCCACGTTCATGCACGGTCTTAAGCTCGCAGGCGTTGACCTCAACAGAAAGATGCTCTCTGAGCTCGCAGTTTCCGACAAGGAAGCTTTCGCTGCTATCGTTGAGCGTGCAAAGGCTGCACTTTAATTGAATTATTGCTTCAAAAAACCGGCTATGACCGGTTTTTTGTGCTATTATAAAGCAAGTTTATTTTTCGGCTTTTGAGCCGGAAACCCCGCGAAATACAGAAAATACGGCGGAAGTGTATGACATCTCTTACAGATATTTACGACAAAACGAACATAATAACAAGCAGACAAAATCCCTTTGTAGTCGCGCTTGCAAAGCTGTCGGACAAGAAGCATAGGGATGCCGAGGGGCTGTTTTTAGTGGACGGAATAAAGCTTGTTCGCGAGGCGGCGTCGTCGGATCTGACCGTGGAACACGTCATTTTGCGCGAGGATGCGCTCGATTTGTACGGCGATTTTGTTGCGCAAGAGCTCTCCGGGGCGCGCATAAATGTGCTTTCTGCATCCGTGTTCGAGCGCGTGACGGACGAAAAGTCTCCGCAGGGGATAATTGCGGCAGTCAGGTACAGTGACTCAGTCAAGTGTGCTTGCACATCTGCATCGGAGCTCCCCGAAGGACAGCTCTTGATGCTTGATGCGATACAGAACCCCGATAATTTCGGTGCGGTGATGCGTTCCGCGTCTGCGTTCGGCGTTAAAGGCGCTGTATGCGGAGTCGGATGCGCAGACGTCTACAGCCGACGCGTTATGCGTGCGTCAATGGGCGCGGCTCTCCGCGTCGGATGCATCATATCGGATGATCTCACATCTCTTTGCCGTGACGTAACCGCATCGGGCAGGCGTATAGTCGCTACGGTGCCGCGCGAGGGCGCGAGCATAGTATATGATTTCAAATTCCGTGACGACGATATCATCGTTATCGGTAACGAGGGACACGGCATCTCGGACGGCGTGCTCGAATGCGCATCGGAGGCGGTCTATGTCCCGATGGAAAAGGGGCAGGAGTCCCTTAACGCCGCGGTGGCGGCGTCTGTCATCCTTTACGAGATGTACAGACAAAAACACAGCAAATAAACGAAAAAGCAAAGGAAAGAAGGCGGGAATCAATGTCAGACAGACTTATTTGGATATGGCTCTCTCTTGCGTGCGGTCCCGGAAGTACTGCATATAATAAGCTGTTCGGTTCGTTCGACACGCTTCGCGATATATACGAAGCATCCGAGGACAGGTTCCTCGAGGTTGACGGCATCGATAAAGCTACGGCAAGAGCTCTCGCGGACAAGGATATGACCCGCGCCGAGCTGATCCTCTCTCAGTGCATCAAAAATCATTGGGGCGTTCTGACGTATGGCGACAAGACGTATCCGAAGCGCTTGAAAACTCTCGTCGATCCGCCTGTTGTGCTTTATTATAAGGGCAGATTCCTTGATCTGAACGATCAAGTCTGCATCGCTGTTGTCGGAACGAGAACTATGACGGAATACGGCGAGCGTCAGGCTCACTCGCTTTCGTATGCTATGGCAGCGGGCGGAG
Source organism: Eubacteriales bacterium (assembly GCA_045594085.1). GTDB lineage: Bacteria > Bacillota > Clostridia > Oscillospirales > CAG-272 > DTU064. The sequence continues at coordinate 14,902 of JAZNXW010000012.1, forward strand.
CCGTTATCGTGTCAGGTATGGCGCTCGGATGCGACGCGATGGCGGCGAACGGCGCGCTTGACGCCGGAAAGCCGACGGTAGCTGTCCTCGGATGCGGTATAGACGTAGTTTATCCGCGCCAGCACAGAACGCTTTCCGAGCATATCGCTCGAAGCGGCATGATAATCACGGAATATCCTCCCGGATCTCCTCCGGAGGGAGCTCATTTTCCCGTGCGCAACAGGATCATCTCCGGTCTGTCGCAGGGAACGGTCGTTGTTGAAGCGCCCACAGGCTCGGGTGCGCTCATAACGGCTAAAACGGCGCTCTATCAGGGGCGCGACATCTACGCCGTGCCGGGCGAAATTGGCAACAAAAACAGCGAGGGCTGTAACGCGCTCATCAGAGGCGGTGCCCATGTTGTCACGTCTGCTGCTGACGTGCTCGGTATGTACGAGTTCATCTATCCGCACAGAATATTCGTCGCATCGGGCGAACGTGCCGAAAAGGAGATAACGGAAAAGAGCCTTCGCGAATCGGCGAAGCTCAGACGCATCGCGTCGCGCTCCGTTGTCACGCCCGAGGAGAAAAAGGAAGATCGCGAACGCAAGCGCGAGGAGACAAAGACGTATAAAAAGGATCTCAATCCTCCCAAAAAGGAGAAAACGACACCCGATACGTCGTATTCGTTTGCGGAGGAGCGCGCAAAGGCGGAGGCTGAACCCAAGAGTGAGTTTGCGGTGCCGAAAACGATGCCGAAGGCAGACGTGCCCGTGACCGAAGCGGAGCAGGCATTGCTCGATGCTATGGGATCGGCGGCGATCACTCCCGATGAGCTGATGGCGAAGGGATTTTCCGCATCCGATATAATGAGCTCGATGACGGTGCTTGAGATACTCGGTTACGTCTCGTCGGTCCCGGGTGGACGCTACGTCAGAACAAATAAGTAAAAAATCAAGAAAATAAAGGACATTTATGGCAAATCTTATAATTATGGAGTCGCCGACGAAGGCGGCAACGGTTGAAGGATATCTCGGACGCAATTACCGTGTTGTTGCTTCCAAGGGTCATGTCAGAGACCTGCCCAAAAGCACACTCGGCGTTGATATTGAGGACGGCTTTAAGCCGAAATACATCAACATCCGCGGTAAGGGTGACCTTATCAAGGAACTGAAAAAGGAAGCGAAGCGCGCAGATAAGATATTCATCGCGACGGACCCTGACCGCGAGGGGGAAGCAATCGCGTGGCATCTTTCTGTGGCTCTCGGTCTTTCTCCCGACGAAAGCCACCGAATTACCTTCAATGAAGTTACGAAAACAGCAGTCAAGGAGGCGATCAAGCATCCGAGACGTATAGATATGGGGCTTGTTGACGCTCAGCAGGCAAGACGAATCCTCGACAGAATTGTTGGATATAAGCTCAGTCCTTACCTTTGGAGTACAGTCAGAAGCGGACTTTCCGCGGGACGCGTTCAGTCCGTTGCGACGAGGGTTATCGTGGACAGAGAGGATGAGATCCGTGCGTTCGTCCCGAAGGAATATTGGACTGTAGATGCAGATCTCAAAACTCCCAGAGGCGACGATCTGATTGCTCATTTTTACGGGGACGCATCCGGAAAGATCGCGCTTGAAAGCGAAGAGGATGCGAAAAGCGTTGTGAACGCCGTCAAGAATACGAAATTCAACGTGATCTCCTGTCGTCATTCCGTCAAGCAGCGTCAGCCTGCGCCTCCGTTTACGACGTCAACTCTCCAGCAGGAGGCTTCCCGTAAGCTCAATTTCCATTCCGGACGCACTATGCGTGCGGCGCAGGAGCTTTACGAAGGAATCGATCTCGGATCGGAATTCGGCGGTGTGCAGGGTCTTATCACCTATATGAGAACGGACTCCGTCCGCATCTCCGCAGAGGTGCAGGAATCGACTCTTGCTTACATCAGAGATAAGTACGGCGCAAAATATGCTCCGTCCGAACCCAGAATATTCAAGGCGAAGGCAGGAGCACAGGATGCACACGAGGCTATCCGTCCCGTTAACGTCGCGCTCGATCCCGTAAAGATCAGAAAAATGCTCTCCGTCGATCAGTACAGACTCTATAAGCTTATCTGGAACCGTTATATTGCAAGCCAGATGGCAAATGCCGAAATCAGTACGGTTGCCGTGGAAACGGAAGCCGCAGGCTACGTTTTCCATTCTAACGGAAGCACCGTGAAGTTCCAGGGATTCCTCGCTGTTTATGAGGAATCGACAGATGACGAAAGCGCGACGGATAAAGAGCATCTGCTTCCCGAGATAAATGAAGGCGAAACCTTCGCGGTTTCCGAGGTTATACCCGAGCAGCACTATACCGAGCCTCCGATGAGATATACGGAAGCGTCGCTCATCAAGTTCCTTGAGGAGCTCGGAATCGGACGTCCAAGCACGTATCTGCTCATCGTTCCGACGATCACACAGCGTGAATATATCGTCCGTGAGGGTAAATCGCTCAAGCCTACATCTCTCGGTGAAGCAACGACGAAGCTGATGAAGGAAAGCTTCCCCGACATCGTAGACTACAGATTTACGGCGTCGATGGAGACTCAGCTCGACGAGGTCGAGGCGGGAACGGTCACAATGAACGACGTTCTCGAGGGCTTCTATGCGGGATTTGCGCGTGAGCTTGAAGCGGCAACGGCAACGGCAACGAGACTCGAGCTGCCGCCCGAGGAGACGGATATCATTTGCGACAAATGCGGCGCGAAGATGGTCGTTAAGAGCGGACGCTACGGCAAATTTGCCGCTTGTCCGAATTATCCCGAATGTAAAAACACCAAGCCTCTCGAAAAAGCGGCTGAAGTGACAAAGACCGAAAAGCCTGAGGAAAAGGTCGAATATAAGTGCGAGCATTGCGGATCCGATATGGTAGTTCGTCACGGACGTTACGGTAATTTCTATGCTTGCTCGAAGTATCCCGAATGTAAGTATACTCGCCCGTTCGGTCAGGTGCTTGACGTTAAGTGCCCGAAGTGCGGATCCGACGTGCTTACAAAATGGGGACGCAACAAATCCGTTTTCTATAGCTGCGTGAAGTATCCCGAATGCGATTTTTCGTCCTGGGATAAGCCTGTAGCCGAAAAATGCCCCGATTGCGGCGAAATTCTCTACGAGAAGAAGGGCAAAAATCAGCTCGTATGTAAGACCGAAAAGTGCGGATACAAAAAAGAGCTCGGCGCAGGGAAGGAAGATTCAAATGAGTAAGCTCACCGTTATCGGCGCAGGACTTGCCGGATGCGAAGCTGCGTATCAGGCGTCTCGCCTCGGTGTTGACGTAACTCTTTACGAAATGAAGCCGCATAAGCGTACTCCCGCGCATAAATCGGATGGATTTGCGGAGCTCGTCTGCAGCAATTCGCTCCGCTCGGACGATGTTGGAAATGCTGTCGGTCTTCTGAAGGAAGAGATGCGTATGATCGGCTCTCTTATCATGGAGGCGGCAGAGATGTCTCGCGTACCCGCGGGCTCTGCGCTTGCCGTTGACAGACAAAAATTTTCCGATTATATCACTGAAAAGATCAAAAATGATCCGCACATCACTGTCATTGACAGGGAAATAACGGAGCTCGACGGCGATGGAATCACCGTCGTTGCGACGGGACCGCTCACGTCTGACGGTCTCTCGGATCATATAAGAAACAGTCTTGGCATCGGCGGACTCCATTTCTTCGATGCTGCCGCTCCCATCGTCTCTGCGGATTCGATCGATTATGATAAGGACTATTTTGCGTCCAGATACGGAAAAGGCGACGCTACCGACTACCTTAACTGTCCGATGACCAAGGAGGAGTACGACGCGTTTTATGAGGCTCTCATAAGCGCAAGAACAGCGGAGCTCCACGATTTCGATAACGACGGCGGCAAATTGACCGTTTTCGAGGGTTGTATGCCCGTCGAGGTCATGGCGTCGCGCGGATATGAGACGCTTACGTTCGGTCCGCTCAAGCCTGTTGGTCTGCCCGATCCCAAAACGGGAAAGGATCCGTATGCGGTCGTTCAGCTCAGGAGAGAGAACGCGGACGGAACAATGTACAATCTCGTCGGATTTCAGACGCATCTTGCGTTCCCCGAGCAAAAACGCGTATTTTCCATGATCCCCGGACTCGAAAACGCGGAATTTTTGCGCTACGGAGTTATGCACCGCAACACTTATCTCGATTCGCCCGGCGTTCTTGCTAACGATTACTCGATGAAAAAGCGTCCTGACGTCTTTTTCGCGGGTCAGATCACGGGCGTGGAGGGGTACGTTGAAAGTGCCGCATCCGGTATGTATGCGGGCATAAACGCCGCGCTTCGCGCGCTCGGACGCGATCCGTTCGTTCTGCCTGACACGACTATGATCGGCGCGATGGCAAATTACGTTTCCGTCGGATCCGTGTCGAAGAATTTTCAGCCTATGAATGCAAATTACGGCATCGTCGCGCCTCTCGGATATAAGGTCAAGGGCGGAAAACGCGCGCGTAACGAGGAGTACTCGAAGCGTGCGATCGAATGCCTCAAAGAAATACTTAACGGAGAAACAAAATGAGAATTATTATAGACGCAATGGGCGGCGACAACGCGCCGAAGGCGATAGTCGAGGGCGTTTGCCGCGCAAAATGCGAATTCGGAAGCAAAACGGAGCTGACTCTCGTCGGTGACAGAGATGCCATCGAAGCTTCCGCTGCGGAGCTCGGCGTATCGCTTGAAGGCATCGACATCGTTCATACGAAAGAGACGATCGGTATGGACGAATCACCGTCGCTCGTCGTCAGAGGTAAACCCGAATGCTCGATGGCGATCGGTATGAAGCTTCTCAAGCCCGATAACGGATACGGTGAGCAGGGCGATGCGTTCGTTTCTGCCGGCAGCACAGGTGCGCTTCACGTCGGAAGCTCTGTGCTTGTCGGACGGATCAAAGGCGTCAAGCGCTCATGCATTGCGGCTCTTCTGCCGTTCACAACACCCGTTCTGCTGCTCGATTCGGGCGCAAATGCGGTTATTACACCCGATTTCTTCGTGTCGTGGTCCGTGCTCGGATCCGTGTATATGAAGCACGTTATGGGATGCGAGTCCCCGAGAGTAGGTCTTGTCAATAACGGTGCCGAGGAAACAAAAGGAACGGAGCTTTATCAGGCGGGACATCAGCTTCTTAAGGCGGCTGACGTCGGCTTTGTCGGCAACGTCGAAGCCCGCGAGATCCCGAACGGAGCCTGCGATGTCCTTCTCGCTGACGGATTCACGGGAAATATAATTCTCAAGCTCATCGAGGGCATGGGTGGATTTATGATGAAGACGCTCAAGGGCATCTTCACAGCTAACATTAAAACAAAGCTTGCGTATCTGTTCGTTAAGCCGCAGCTCAAGGAAATGAAGAAGAGCTTCGATTCCTCAGAGCACGGCGGAGCGCCGCTTCTCGGACTTAAGCGTCCCGTTATCAAGGCACACGGAAGCTCCGACGCAAAGGCTATATATAACGCCGTGCGTCAGGCTGTCACCTGCGTTGAATGTGACGTTTGCGGTATTATGGAAAGAGAGCTCGGTAAGCTCGAGGAAACGAAATAAGATCGGAAAAGGAGGCAACGGATGAAGTATCCGTATGATGAAAAAATCCTTGAAAATCGAATAAAATATGAGTTTTCGGATAAGGAGCTTCTTTACCGTGCGATGACGCATTCCTCCTACGCAAATGAAAACCGTGACAAAAATCTCCCGTCGAACGAGAGACTTGAATTCTTCGGAGATTCCGTGCTGTCGCTTGTTGTGAGCGAGTATCTTTTCACGGGAAACGAGGAAAAGCAGGAGGGCGAGTTGACGAGAATTCGTTCTTCTCTCGTCTGTGAGGGCGCACTTGCTGATTATGCCGAAAAGATCGGTCTCGGTGAGTTTCTGCTTCTCGGACGCGGAGAGGAAAAAAGCAACGGACGTCACAGAAAGTCCATCATTTCGGATGCGTACGAGGCGCTCATTGCCGCTGTATATATTGACGCTGAAGCGTCGGGCAAGGACGGCAAGTGTGCTGTCGCGGAGTTCATCCTGCCGTACGTAAAGGACGAGCTCAAAAAAATCAGCGACAGAACTGATTATTTCGACTATAAAACATTGCTTCAGCAGGTTATTCAGCAGGTCGACGGCGAGGTTCTTTGCTACGTTGTCGTCGATGAATCGGGCCCCGATCATGAAAAGCAGTTTGAGGTCGAGGCAAGACTCAACAGCAATATTATCGGCAAGGGCTCAGGCAAATCCAAGCGTGCCGCTGAACAGGCGGCGGCGAAGGAGGCGCTCAAGCTCTTCGGTGTCGGAAACCAATGAGACATATAAACATTCCCGTGTTCATTCCGCATCTCGGATGCCCGCATGCTTGCGTTTTCTGCAATCAGCGCGTCATTTCGGGCACGGAAAGGTTCGATTTCGATTCTGTCAGAGACATTATCGAAACGTCACTTTCGACTGTCGGTGACGGTGACGAGGCGGAGATCGCGTTTTTTGGCGGCTCGTTTACGGGCATCGACAGAGATCTGATGATACGTCTGCTCGATCTGGCGGAGGAGTACGTCAAAAAAGGTAAGGTCAAAAGCATAAGATGCTCTACTCGCCCCGATTATATCAACGATGAGATCGTCGATGTACTCTCTCGCTATTCGGTAGGAACTGTCGAGCTCGGTATACAGAGTATGTCGGAGCCGGTGTTGTCACGATCGAAACGCGGACATGCACCTGAGGATTCGGTGCGTGCGTGTGCGCTTTTGCGAGCCGGCGGATTTACGGTCGGCGGACAAATGATGACGGGACTCCCCGGTGCTGCCTACGAGGATGAGCTCGAATGTGCCCGTGCAATCGTGGAGCTCGGATGCGCGGAGGCGAGGGTCTATCCTACGCTCGTTTTTTCGGGAACGGAGCTTGAAGCCATGATGTGTTGCGGCAGCTACGCACCAATGACGCTTGACGACGCCGTTTTACGCACGTCGGGCGTTCTGCGTGTCCTTAAATCGGGAGGCGTCAAGGTACTGCGCGTCGGTCTTTGCGAAAGCGAGAATCTTCATTCGTCGCGCTTTTCGGCAGGACCGAATCATCCCGCGATCGGTGAGCTGTGCGAGTCGCGGATCTTTTACGAAAATATCAGTGCGCAAATGAACGGCGCTTCGGGCGCGGACGTGACTGTGTACGTCCCGAAGGGATCTGTATCCAAGGCTGTCGGTCATAAGCGTGAAAATGCTGAAAAATTAAAAAAAGAGTATAAAATTCACGCAATTTGCTTTCGTGAGCTCGATGAGCTTGCGGGATATGATGTGAAAACAGAGATAAAAAGACGTTAAGCTAAAGAAAGACAGGAAAAATACGTGTACTTAAAATCGCTTGAAATGCAGGGGTTCAAATCGTTCCCCGATAAGACAAAAATAGAATTCGATAACGGCTCCACAGTCATTGTCGGACCTAACGGAAGCGGTAAGTCCAACATCACGGACGCGATGAGATGGGTTCTCGGTGAGATCTCGAGTAAAAACATCCGCGGTACAAAGATGGAGGACGTTGTTTTTGCGGGCGCGGACGGCAGAAACCCGATGGGCTACGCCGAGGTATCCGTCACATTCGATAACACTCCCGATAACGGTAAGATCAACCTTCCGTATGATGAGGTTACCGTAACAAGACGGTACTACAGAGCCGGCGATAGCGAATATTTCATCAACAGACGTCCGTGCCGCCTGCGTGATATCCATGAGCTTTTTATGAATACGGGTATCGGCAGAGAGGGCTATTCCATCGTCGGTCAGGGAAGGATCTCGGAGATTCTTTCGCGCAAGAGCGAGGACAGACGTACCGTCTTTGAAGAGGCTGCGGGCATATCCAAATACAGACACAAGCGTCACGAGGCGGAGCGTCAGCTTGCTTCCGCTGAAGACAATATGCTCCGCGTAAACGACATTCTCTCGGAGATCGAGGGAAGAGTAGGCCCGCTCGAAAAAGAAGCGGAAAAGGCGAAAAAATACCTCGATCTTTACGAAAAGAAGCGCAAGGCGGACATAACGCTGACAGTATACGACAGCAAGCGCGTCAGAGCCGAACAGAAAAAGGCAGAGGACGATTTTTTGCTTTCGACTCACGAGCTTGAGATGATAGAGGATACCGTTGAGGGACTTGAAGCGCAGAGCGAGCGTCTTTCCGAGGCGTCACAGAGCAATAAGCTTTCCTCTGAGCGTGCATATGAACGTATTCGTGAGCTGACGTCGGAAAGATCGCGTCTCGAAAGCGAATACAGAGCGCTCGTCACCGATTCCGCGCGAAATTCGATGCAGATCGAGGAGTGCGAGGTCAATATCAAGCAGACGGACGCATCCGTGGAAACAGCAACGACGGAGAAAAAAGAGGTCGAAGAGCGCATAGCATCACTCCGCGCAGATTTTAACGATGCAGAGGCAAAGCTTGCGGAAAAGCAGGCTCAGCTTGCAAAAGCAGAGGTGAAGGTCGCGGATTACGAACGCCGTCTCGATGAGCTTTTTGCCGAACAGAAAAAGCACGAGGAGGAGACTGTGGATCTCAAGGTCCGCCTTAACGTGCTCAAGTCATCGTGTGAGGCTGATAATGTAAAAAACGCGTCTGTGTCGGACGAGATCGCGAAGTACCGCGCCGCTGCTGACGAGTATATGAAGCGTGTCGCTGCCGAGGAGAAAAACGTCTCTGATTATAAGGTCGGCATCGATAAAGCTAACGAGGTCATCGCCGCATCCGATGAGACCATTGCCAAGCTTGACGGCGAGATCGAGCAGCTTAACGAAAAGCGCAACGGCAAAGCCGCATCCCTTGAAGCATACGATAAGCGTATCGACGCTCTCGTTCGTCTTGAGGAGAACTTCGAGGGCTACGGAAAAAGCGTAAAATTTGTAATGGATGCTTACGGAAAAGGTGATATCGAGGGTAAGGTCTACGGACCGATCTCGCGTCTTATTTCCGTTAAGTCAGAGTATATCACGGCGATCGAAACAGCGTTCGGTGCCAACCTTCAGAACATTGTCGTCGAGGACGACAGAACCGCAAAATCCGCGATCCGCGCGCTCAAGGCGGCGAACGCGGGACGCAGCACATTTTATCCGATCTCTGCGATGAAGGCTCCCGAAAAGGGACGTGAGATCGCGGACGCATCCCGCTGTGCCGGCTATATCGGCATCGCGTCGGAGCTTACGGAATATGATGTAAAATACTCGGGTGTAATCGGCTATCTGATCGGACGCATCTGTGTGTTCGATACGCTTGATAACGCCGCTTCCGCGGCGAAAGCATCCGGATACAGGATTCGCGCCGTCACACTCGACGGTCAGCAGATCAACGCCGGCGGTTCATTTACGGGCGGCTCCGCGCGCCGTGACAGCGGTATGCTCTCACGCGCGGGAGAGATCAAATCTCTCCGTGCGGAAAGATCGCTCTGCGAGCGCGAAACGCAGCAGCTAGTGTCCGCGATTGCGGACAAAACGAAAAAGCGAGCGTCCGAGCAGTCGCATCGCTTGGGCGAGGTCAGCAGACGCGATATGATGGACGCAATGATGCGCGCCGCTATGTCTGAGCGCGATACGTATAAGGCTCAGTGCGACGCGACGGAAGCGCTTATTGCACAGCTCCGTTCCGATTACGACACGCGCCTTGAGCAGAAGAGCCTTTATGAAACGGATATGGCGACTCTTTCGGAAAAGCTCGCAGAAGCAGAGACGGCTGTATCCTCCGTCAAGGAAGAAAGAGAAGCGCTCGATGTAACGCGACACGAGGCTGATGACGAGCGTCTTGCACGTGCCGCCGAGGTGTCCGCATCTCAGCTTGCATCCGTAAGGCTTGATGCAGAGATCGGATCAGCGCTTGTCCTTCTTGATGAAAAAACAAGACGACTCGACGAATTTTGCGAGCGTAAGACTCAGTTTGAGGCTCGTGCGGCTGAGCTTGAGGAAAGCAACCGCATCTCGCTTGAAAAGCAGGGGGAGAACCGCAAGAATTTCTCCGACGTGGAAAAGAGCCTGCAGTCTGTCGAGGCGGAAAGAGCAGAGCTTGAATCCGGCGGACTCGAATTTGAGCAGCGTCAGGTCGAGCTTCGCCGTAAGATCCGCGAAAAAACGGACGAAAAGGATAAGATCGTCCGCGTACACTTGAAAAACGAACAGAAAAAAACAGCACTCGCGACGGAGATCGATAAGCTTGTTGCTCATCTTTGGGATGAGTACGAGCTTACCTTCTCTACAGCGGCAGAGCTTGACTATCCCGAGGTTACCGACGAAAACAGAAACGAGACGTACAAATCGCTCACAGAGTACAAAAACAAGCTCCGTGCGCTCGGATCCGTCAACGTCGGCGCGATCGAGGAATACAAGGAAGTGAGCGAAAGATATCTGTATCTCTCGCGTCAGATGGAGGATCTGCGCGTATCCAAGGACGATCTGACCGCCATTATTAACGACCTTAACGCAGATATGGAAAAGGCGTTCGCAGACGCGTTCGCACGCATAAATACACGCTTCGGTGAGGTGTTCCGCGAGCTCTTCGGAGGCGGTAACGCCGAGATATATCTGTCCGACCCGACAGATATCCTTTCAAGCGGAATTGAGATCAAAGCGGCTCCTCCCGGCAAGGTAATCAAGAATTTGTCACTGCTTTCGGGCGGTGAGCAGTCGTTTGTCGCCATCGCGCTTCTGTTCGCGATGATACACGTCAATCCGACACCGTTCTGCATTTTCGACGAGATCGAATCCGCACTCGACGAGGTCAATGTGGACAGATTCGCGAACTATATCAAGCGTTATTCGTCCGATATGCAGTTCGTTATCGTCACGCACCGCCGCGGTACGATGGAAACGGCAGATTCGCTTTACGGCATCACGATGCCGAAGCACGGAATCTCGCGCGTTCTTGCGCTTGATGTGAACGATATGGAAGCAAAATCCAAATACGCATCCGACTCCTCCGGATCGTGAGGAAAGTGACGTTATAAGGAGTAAATTATGGGATTTTTTGAAAAACTCAAGGGAGGCATGCAGAAAACGAAGGATGCCCTTATTGGACGCATCGACTCCGTTTTGCAGAGCTTCGTAAAAATAGATGAGAATATGCTCGACGAGCTCGAGGAAACGCTCATCACGGCAGACGTCGGTGTTGAAACGACGATGGAGATACTCGATGAGCTCCGCGCTCGCATCAAATCCGAGCGTCTTACGGAGGCGTCCGAGGCAAAGGAAGCGCTCCGCGATATCATCGCGGGAATGATAGGTGAGGGCGAGCCGCTCAATCTCGAGTCCAAGCCCGCGGTCATTCTCGTTATCGGTGTAAACGGCGTCGGTAAGACAACGTCCGTCGGCAAGATCGCGGCAAGCCTCATTCGTGACGGAAAAAGCGTCGTAATCGCCGCCGCAGATACTTTCCGTGCTGCCGCGATCGACCAGCTTGAAGTCTGGTGCAAGCGCGCGGGCGCGACTCTCATTCGTCAGAGCGAGGGCGGAGATCCTGCCGCTGTCGTGTTCGACGCTGCTGCAGCAGCAAGAAAGCGCGGCGCGGACGTTCTCATCGTTGATACCGCAGGCAGACTTCACAACAAGAAAAACCTCATGGACGAGCTTGCGAAGATCAATCGCGTGCTCACACGCGAGCTTCCCGAAAGCTCGCGCGATACGCTTCTCGTTCTTGACGCAACGACGGGGCAGAACGCGGTCATGCAGGCTAAGGAATTCAAAAACGCGGCAGAGATCACGGGTCTTGTCCTGACCAAGCTCGACGGTACCGCAAAGGGCGGCATCGTCATCTCCATCAAAAAAGAGCTTGGCATCCCCGTCAAATATATCGGCGTTGGCGAAGGCATCGACGATATGGAGCCTTTCGTCTGCGAGGACTTCGTAAAGGCGTTATTTGAGTCCTAAAACTTCAACTTAATACAGGTATTACTATGAAATTTGTACTTGCCAGCGGCAACAAAAAGAAAATCGAAGAGGTGAGACGCATCCTTTGCGAGATCTCGCCGGAGTCTGAGCTCCTTTCGCTCTCCGACATCGGGTTTTGCGGAGATATAGTGGAGGACGGCGACACATTTGAAGCTAACGCGCTCATAAAAGCGAGCGTGCCTGCGTCGATGGGCTATATCGGAATTGCAGATGATTCCGGGATTTGCGTAGATGCGCTCGGCGGCGCTCCCGGTGTTTATTCCGCACGTTATTCGGGCGAAGGACACACGGACGAAAAGAACAACGCAAAGCTCATATCCGAGCTTCGCAACGTCCCGTACGACGAAAGAACAGCACATTACGCCTGCGCCGTGGCGTGCGTTTTCCCCGAGGAATACGGCATTGAACCGATAGTTTCCTACGGAAGCTGCGGAGGAAAGATAGTCTTCGAGCCCAAGGGCAACGGCGGCTTCGGATACGATCCATACTTTTTCCGTGAGGAAGAGGGAAGGACTATGGCTGAACTGACCGCTGAGGAAAAGGACAGTATCAGTCACAGAGGCGAGGCACTTCGCGGCTTTGCCGAAACAATCAGACCTATATTGAAGGAACTTGAAAAATGAAACTTGAAATAACAAGCAAGCAGAGAGCGAAGCTTCGCTCAATGGCTAACGATTACGATACGATCTTTCAGATCGGTAAGGACGGCATCTCCGAGGAGACTGTCAAGCAGGTAGGCAACGCACTTGAGGCCCGCGAGCTCATCAAGCTTCGTGTACTCGACAATTGCCCCTACACAAGCAGAGAAGCGTCGGATATTATCGCGGAAAGAACGAATTCCGCGCCCGTTTCCGTTGTCGGCTCGCGCTTTGTTCTTTACCGTCCGAGCAAGAAAAACAAAAAGATCGAGCTTTGACGCAAAATGAAGATCGGTCTTTACGGCGGCACGTTTTCGCCGCCGCATAACGGTCACAGACTCATCGCGGACGCGTTCGTGCGTCAGTGCGGGCTTGACCTGCTTCTGATAATGCCTGCGTCAGTGCCTCCTCATAAGAGGGTGAACGCAGATGATGCTCCCGAAAAGAGACTTGAAATGGCAAAGCTCGCGTTCTCGGATTGCGAGAGGGCGGTCGTTTCGCGTCTTGAGCTTGACAGAGTCGGAAAAAGCTATACGTTTGATACGATAAGCGCACTTTATTCTATCTACGAACTCGATCCGTCGGAAAACAAGATCAGTCTGCTTTGCGGAACGGATATGTTCCTCTCGCTCGATACGTGGTACCGCGCGGATGAGCTTTTGCGCATTGCAGATATAGTCTACGCGCCGAGAGGCGAGCTCGGTGAAGCGGAAAATCTTGCTGAAAAGGCGAGATTTTACTCCGAATTCTACGGTACGAGCGTGCGTGAGCTGAAGCTCGAGCCATATCCGATCTCCTCATCAAAGATCAGACTTATGATTGAGAACGGAGCCGATCCTACGCCTCATATTTCGGGTGACGTATATGAGTACATCAGAAAGGCAGGGCTTTACGGTGCAAAATAAGTATTCTGCTGAGGCGCTGGCGAAGCTTCGCGCTGACGTCAAAGCTCTGATGTCGGAGAAAAGATACGGGCATACTCTCGCGGTTGAGGAGGAAGCGGTGTATATTGCGGGCTTTGTCCTGCCCGAGAAGACTGATATGCTGCGTGCCGCAGCGCTTCTTCACGATATCGCAAAGGAATTAAGTTCGGAAAAACAGTTGAATTATATCGAACGCTTTGATATAATAACAGATAGTGCAAAGGATGTTCCGCCCGCTGTTATGCATGCGGCGGCGGCTCCGGGCGCCGTCGCTGAGCTCTTTTCCGACTATGCGGACCCGGAGATACTCTCTGCTGTGCGCTGGCACACAACCGGACGGCGCGGAATGACTGTGTTCGACGCAGTCATCTTCATTGCGGATTACACGGAAGCGACGCGCAGGTACGATTCCTGCCGGAAATGCCGTGAGATGTTGCATACGAGTCTTGAAAAGTCCCGTGACAGAGACGAAGCCGTGCGCGCGCTTGCGGATGCTGTCGGAATGTCGCTTGCCGACACGCTTATGCACGTGAAAGAAAAGGGAAGTGCGCTTGATTGCGACACGGTCGAGGCGCTCCGCTTCATTGAGGAAGGAAATCTTCCCGTATAAAAACGAAATTTATTTGAATTTACAGAGGTAAATTATGGATAACAACACTAATGTTATTTACCCGATCGGTACACCCGAAGAGCTGGCGACGTCCATCGTCAAGGTGCTTGACGCGAGAATGGCGTCGAACATCAAGCTTCTTCACGTAACCGAAAAGACCATCATCGCAGACTATTTCGTTATCTGCACAGGTACGTCTACGACACAGATCCGCGCGCTTGCGGGCGAGGTCGAGTACCGCATCGGACAGTCCGGAATGGAGCCCGGTCACATCGAGGGTGAGGATGCGGCTAATTGGATCTGCATGGACTATCATTCCGTTATCGTACACATCTTCACCGAAGAAAACAGAGATCTTTACAGACTTGAAAAGCTCTGGGACGATGCCGAGGAGATCGACATCACAGGTGAGCTTACAGAGAGATAAAACATACATTACGAGGCAACTATGAAATACGATTTTTCGGTCAACGACAAAAAATGGCAGGACAAATGGGAAAGCGCCCGCATTTTTGAGGCAAAGGACGTTTCGGACAAGCCCAAGTTCTACGGTCTTGTTGAGTTTCCGTACCCCTCCGGATCAGGTATGCACGTCGGTCACATCAAGGCTTATTCCGGTCTTGAAGTAATCAGCAGAAAGAGAAGAATGCAGGGATATAACGTCCTTTTCCCCATCGGATTTGACGCATTCGGTCTGCCTACGGAAAATTCCGCCATCAAGTTCAATACTCATCCGAGACTTCTCACAGATAAGAATATTGAAAAATTCACCTCTCAGCTTAAGCGCGTAGGATTTTCCTTCGATTGGTCGAGAGTTGTAGATACAACAGATGAGGATTATTACCGCTGGACACAGTACATCTTCCTCAAGATGTTTGAAAACGGACTTGTTTTCCGTGACACCACACTTGTAAACTATTGCCCGTCCTGTAAGGTCGTCCTTTCCAATGAGGATTCCCAGGGCGGTAAGTGCGACATCTGCCACTCCGACGTCGTTCAGAAGTCCAAGGAGGTTTGGTATCTCCGTATCACAGAGTACGCTGACAAGCTCCTCTCAGGACTCGAGGATGTAGACTACCTTCCCAACATCAAGCAGCAGCAGGTGAACTGGATAGGTAAGTCCACCGGCGCATACGTCAACTTTGATATATGCGGCGTTGACGATAAGCTCCGCATCTATACAACGCGCCCCGATACGCTCTTCGGCGTAACGTTTATGGTCATCGCACCCGAGCATCCCGCAATCGACAAGTACGCGGATAAGATCTCCAACATGGATGCGATCCTTGCGTACCGCGAGGAATGCGCAAAGAAGACGGAATTCGAGCGCACACAGCTCGTCAAGGATAAGACGGGTGTAAGAATCGAAGGTCTTACGGCAGTCAATCCGCTCAACGGCAAACAGATCCCCGTTTACATCGCAGACTATGTAATGATGGGCTACGGTACGGGCGCTATTATGGCTGTTCCCGCACACGACGAGCGTGACTATGACTTCGCAAAGAAGTACGGTATCGATATAATCGAGGTAATCAAGGGCGGAAATATCGCTGAAGCGGCATATACCGGAGACGGCGAAATGGTCAACTCCGATTTCCTCAACGGCTTTGATAACAAGAAGGACTCGATCGCGAAGGCTATCGAGGTTCTTTCCGAGCGCGGTCTCGGTGAAGCGGCTGTTCAGTTCAAGATGAAGGACTGGGCATTCAACCGCCAGAGATATTGGGGCGAGCCGATCCCGATTGTGCATTGCCCGCATTGCGGTATGGTTCCCGTACCTTACGAGGAGCTCCCTCTCCGTCTGCCCAAGGTTGAAAATTTCGAGCCCGGTGAAGGCGGCGAAAGCCCGCTCGCAAAGGTCGAGTCTTACGTTAACTGCAAGTGCCCGAAGTGCGGCGCGGATGCAAAGCGCGAAACAGACACAATGCCGCAGTGGGCAGGCAGCTCGTGGTATTTCCTCCGCTATATCGATCCGCACAACGACAGCGCTATCGCTGATCCCGAAAAGCTGAAATATTGGATGCCCGTTGACTGGTATAACGGCGGTATGGAGCACGTTACCCGTCATATGATCTATTCACGCTTCTGGCATAAATTCCTTTACGATATAGGTAAGGTTAATACAGAGGAGCCCTACGCAAAGAGAACGGCTCAGGGACTTATTCTCGGTCCGGACGGTGAAAAAATGTCCAAATCCAGGGGAAATACCGTCGATCCCAACGAGGTTATCGACACTTACGGTGCGGACGTTCTGCGCACCTATATCCTCTTTATGGGTGATTACGGCGTTGCGTCTCCTTGGTCTGAAACGGGAGTAAAGGGCGCAAAGCGATTCCTTGACAGAATCTGCGGACTTACAGAGCTTGTCTCCGGTAAGGGCGTGACTCCGAAGCTCGAGGTATCCTTCCATAAGACTATCAAAAAGGTCTCCTCCGATATCGAGGAGCTGAAGTTCAATACAGCCATTGCCGCTATGATGACGCTCGTGAACGAGATCTATGAGGTCGGCACGCTTACGCGTGACGAGCTTGTCACGCTCGTTAAGCTTATTGCGCCGTTTGCGCCTCATATCGCAGAAGAGGTATACGAATCCCTCGGCGGAGAGGGCTTTGTCTCTGTAGCTTCGTGGCCCGTATATGACGAGGCGAAGACTGTTGATGCGACAATCGAGATCGCTCTTCAGGTAAATGGAAAGCTCCGCGGTACCGTTATGGTTGCCAAGGATGCGGCAAAGGAAGACGTTATCGCTCTTGCCAAGGCTGACGAAAGAGTTGCTGCTATGACAGCAGGCAAAACTGTCGTGAAAGAGATCTACGTTCCCGGCAGAATCGTTAATATTGTTGTTAAATAAAGAAACGGGGAGTATATTGCCTATACTCCCCGTTTTTCTTGAAAAAGATTCCCAATATCACGCTTTATGTCGAAAAGAATCTATTGATATCTTGGATAAAATATAGTATAATATTATATAACGTAATGATCCTACGGAAGGATGTGAGTATCTTATGGCAAAGGTCAGAAAAGCAGTTCCCGAAAAGGCGCCGGCATCACCGATGTCTCCGCAATCGTTTGCGGACTCACATATCTATTACTTTCATCAGGGCACGGACTTTCGTATATACGAATTTCTCGGATGCCACCGCGAGGGTGAAGGGTATGTGTTCAGAACGTGGGCACCGCGCGCAGACGCAGTCTTCCTTGTCGGTGATTTCAACGGCTGGGAGCGCGATCTTCCGCTGACGAGAATCAGCGACGGCGGTGTTTGGGAGATCAGGTATAATCCCGAATTTTCCATAAACGAAATGAACTATAAGTACCTAGTCGTCTCGGGCGGAAGGGAAGCGAAGAAATGTGACCCGTACGCGGTCTATAACGAATCGCTGTCCAAAACGGCATCTTACGTTTACGAGCTGCCCGATTATAAATGGCACGATGAAGGCTGGATCTCCGAAAGAAAAAATACCATCTGGGGTAAGCCCGGCACGTTCTATCCCTCACCGATGAACATCTACGAGATGCATCTCGGCTCTTGGAAAACGAAAAACGGAGAAACCACACGCGATAATGCCGCATATCTCAATTACAAAGATATTGCGGACGAGCTTGCGCCGTATCTTTCCGAGATGGGATATACTCACGTTGAGCTTTTGCCTGTGCTGGAGCATCCGTTTGACGGATCGTGGGGATATCAGGTGTGTGGATACTATGCTCCGACTTCAAGATTCGGTACACCGGATGATTTTCGTTATTTTGTTGACAAAATGCATGGTGCCGGAATCGGAGTAATTCTTGACTGGGTACCTGCACATTTTCCGAAGGACGAGC
>JAZNXW010000013.1:0-46493 GCA_045594085.1 Eubacteriales bacterium
TCCGACTTGACCTGCTCCGTTTCATTGTGCCACACGGCAATATCATCGGATTGAGCAGGCGAAGATTTCCCCCATGCCATTCCGGTCAAACCTGCCGCAACCGCCCCGGCGACAAACTGCCGCCGGTCCATTGCAAACATATCTTCTGAACGATTCTTGTACATTGCAGCACTCTCCTTTTCTTACATCGTCTGACGAAAACATTCATATGCCGCAATGGAAACGGCATTTGCAAGATTGATCGACCGCGCATGCTCGCCGGGCATGGGAATGCGGAAAAGCGATTCGCGGTAACGTCCGTAGAAATCCTTCGGCAACCCAGAACTCTCGTTTCCGAACACAAGCGCGTCGCCTTCCTCGAACCGGCAGTCGTAAAGCGACTTTTCCCCATGCGTCGAAAGCATCATCATCCGTTTCGGATTCACAGCTTCAAGATACTCATCCCAAGTATCGTGGATTGACACATCAAGGTGCGGCCAATAGTCCAGCCCTGCACGGGCGATAGATCTGTCGTCTAGATGAAAACCCAGCGGACGAACAAGATGAAGCGGCACGCCAAGACCGACACACAACCTTCCTATCGCACCTGTGTTGTGCGGTATCTCCGGCCGGACAAGAACTACTGAAAATCGGTTCGCCATACCCACACCTGCCTTAAACGCCGCATCCGCACGGGACGGCTACTTCAGAACACACCTTGAAATCGCTGTTTTTCATGTCTTGAAGTATATCATTAGCCCTCCATTTTCACCATATCAAAAATTTAAAAAGAAAACGCTTGCACTCACCTCTGTATTTTGATACCATATACGCGTTTTCTTTTTTGGGGATATAGCTCAGTTGGTAGAGCGTCTCAATGGCATTGAGAAGGTCAGGGGTTCGACTCCCCTTATCTCCATAGGAAAAGGACGGCAGAAGCCGTCCTTTTCCTATGGAGATAAGGTGCTACGAGAAATCCCTTAAACGCGTCGGAAGCTGACGTATACCAATCGCGTTGACGCATTTAAGAGAGGAAACGCGGCTCCGCCGCTTTTCGAGGAAGGAGACGATATGAAAACAATCATAACTGTACAGCATACGCAATCAGTCCATCATACAAACGGAATGGTTGGATCGTGGACTGATTGGAATCTCTCGGCGCTTGGTGTTGAGCAAGCGAAACGAATCGGAGAGCATATGAAAGAATTTGTTGGCGACCGACAGTTTGTTATGTATGCATCCGATCTGAAAAGAGCAAAGCAAACTGCAGAGATCATCGGTGAAAAAATAAGCGTTACACCGGTACTTAGAAGCGAGCTTCGTGAGCGAAATCTCGGGAAATGCTGTGGGAAGTCGGTGCGGTGGCTCCGCGAGAATATCGAAAAGCAGGAAAATACTGTTGACGATAAAATGTTTTCGGATGCAGAAAGCAGACGTGACGAATGGAACAGACTCAAGCCTTTCTTCGATGAAATTTTGACGAGCGCCGATGAAAACATTATCATAGTTTCGCATGGTGATCTTCTGTCTGTATTCAACACGATGTTTTGTGGATCGGACATTGAGTCAATGAATTACTGTGAGATGTTTGGGCATGCAGGAGGAGTGTCTCTGATGGTAATAAACGATGACGGTAAAAGAATAGTAAAACGTATGAGTGACATGTCATTTTTGATGTGAACGAAAAAAAGACGGCTGTTGCCGTCTTTTTGATTTCAAAGCCCCTTTTCGGTCAGCTTTTGCAGGTTTGAGGTGATGAGCTCGAGCGCGGCGTAGAACGTCTCGCGGTCCTCGTCCGAAAGTCCGTGACCTCCGTACTCAACGGCAGCCGACGCTTTTTCATTTATCATTTCTGCGATCTTTTTGCCCTCGTTTGTCAGTTTCAGCGGAGCGCGGTAGTTGCTGTTTGCTCCGTCGCGCTCGACGAGACCGTTCTTTTCAAGAAGCGCGATTGCACGCGATACGTCTGCTTTGTCACGCGAGCAAAGCTCCGACAGCTTCGCGGATGTGATTCCGTCCGGATAGCGGTACATTGTCGTGAAATAAGTCGCGTACGGACCCTTGAGTCCGTGCTTTTCCATTACGTCTGCGGCTATTTTATGCCAATAACGGTGTATCTCCGAAATGGCAAGCGAAAATTTTTCAAATCTGTTTATCATATGTAAGCTCCGTTTTCTCGGGATTTTACCTGACTTATTATACATCATGTCTTGTTGAAAAGTCAACAATGTTAAGGACGTAAATTTTTTTGAGCGAAAAACCGGAAAATTTATGCGAATTTTGTTATAATTCCTCGCCGGAGACATCTTGATTTTTGTTTTGCGATAAGTTATACTATAATTCGGAATAATGTGATATAATTCCGCAAAGATAAGTGATATAAGAAAGTAAATTGATATGTACAAGAAATTCATCAAGCGCATCTTGGACATCGTGATCTCGTTTTGCGGGATCGTCGTCTTCATCGTGCCGATGCTTCTTATCTCGATCGCGATAATGATCGATTCGAAGGGCCCCGTGCTTTTCTGGCAGAAGCGCATCGGCAAGGACAAGTCTACATATATGATGCCGAAATTCAGATCAATGTACACGGAAACTCCTTCCGAGACTCCGACACATATGCTTACCTCTCCTGAAAGATGGATCACTCCCGTCGGAAGATTCCTGCGCAAGACCTCACTCGATGAGCTCCCTCAGCTGTTCAGCATTCTTGCCGGCGAAATGAGCGTTGTCGGTCCGCGCCCCGCACTTTGGAATCAGTTTGACCTCATCGAAGAGCGTGATAAATACGGTGCAAACGCTGTCCGCCCCGGACTTACCGGATGGGCACAGATCAACGGCAGAGACGAGCTTCCCATCGACGTGAAAGCAAAATACGACGGAGAATACATCGAAAAGCTGTCGTTTTCGTTTGACTGCAAGTGCTTTTTCGGCACTTTTGTAAAAGTTATCCGTCACGATGGTGTTGTTGAAGGCACCAAGGAAGATGCGGAGCCCGAAAAGATCGAAAAGTAAATGAAACGTGTGCCGTCCGAGGGTGTATCGCCCGTCGGACGGCACTGCTTTTTGTCGCTATAATTTTATGCGGATGCCATTTACATATCGATACGAAAATGATATAATTTAACGTAGATATAATTATACCGAGGCGGCGTTTTAACGAAATGAAAACAAAGAACATCGGAACAAAGCTGCAAAGATTGATGTCGGCGGTGCTCGTCACGGCGATGATTTTGCCGTGCGTGCCTCTCACAGTCTCAGCGGAAACGGAACAAAAGGAGGATTTTGCTTTGAAAGGCTCCGAAACCTTCACACTCGGTCAGGTCACTCTGACAAATCCCTATTTCACGAACTCCTTTGAGCGCGAGGTTGATTATCTGCTCGCGTTCGATACGGACAGACTCCTCGCAGGCTTCAGAGAAACGGCGGGACTCGATCTTCGCGGCGCCGTAAGATACAGCGGATGGGAGGACTCCCTTATCGGCGGTCACACCATTGGCCATTATCTCACCGCGTGCGCGCAGGCGTATGCCTCCTTGCCCGACGGAAATGCTGACAAAAAGGCGCTTTATGATATCCTTGAAACCATGACGGACGGACTCCTTGAGTGTCAGGACGCTGTCGGTACGGGATTTATCTTCGGTGCGACTGTGATCGATAAAAACAATATCGAAAAGCAGTTTGATAACGTTGAAGAAAACAAAACCAATATAATGACGCAGGCGTGGGTGCCGTGGTACACGATGCACAAGATCCTCGCAGGTCTTGTCGATGTATATAAGCTCACGGGATACGAGCCTGCGAAGACTGTTGCGTCACGTCTCGGTGATTGGTGCTACGGACGCACAAGCTCGTGGAACGCGTCGCTTCAGCGTCAGGTGCTCAACATAGAATACGGCGGAATGAACGACTGTCTGTATGAGCTTTATCTCATCACGGGCAAGGATACTCACGCAGAGGCGGCGCACGCCTTTGATGAAACAGATCTCTTTGAAACAGTCCTTGCGGGAACGCCCAACGCGCTCAATAACAGACACGCGAATACTACTATCCCGAAGTTCCTCGGTGCTCTTAACCGATACATAGCCTGCGACGGTAAGACGGTGAACGGAAAGAGCATCGACGCGGACAGATATCTCGCTTACGCGGAGGCGTTCTGGGATAAGGTAGTGAACGACCACTCCTACATCACGGGCGGAAACAGTGAGTGGGAGCATTTCGGTCACGATAACGTTCTTGATGCCGAAAGAACGAACTGCAACTGCGAAACCTGCAATACCTACAATATGCTCAAGCTCTCTCGCGCGCTTTTCCTCATCACGGGTGACGTCAAATACGCGGATTTCTATGAAAATACGTTCATCAACGCGATAATGTCGTCTCAGGATCCCGAAACGGGTATGAGTATGTACTTCCAGCCGATGGCGACGGGATATTTCAAGGTCTACGGTAACCGATTCGAAAAATTCTGGTGCTGCACGGGCTCGGGAATGGAGAATTTCACGAAGCTTTCCGACAGCCTGTACTTCAAAAAGGACGATATCCTCATCGTCAATCAGTATATCTCCTCTGACGTGAGCTGGACGGAGAAGGGAATCACCGTTTCGCAGGAAACGAACGTTCCTGCCGAGGATACGGCACGCTTTACCGTGAAAACGGACGGCAAAGCCGACGTCAAGATATATTTCCGACTTCCCGATTGGCTTGCGTCGGATGCAAGGATCACGTTGAACGGAAGCGAGTACGCGTATGAAAGCATCGACGGCTATGCTGCTGTGTCGGGTCCGTTTGAGAACGGTGACGTGATCGAGGTAACCCTCCCGATGGAGATCAAGGCGTACAGTCTGCCCGACGGTAAAAACACATATGCGTTCAAGTACGGCCCCGTCGTGCTCAGCGCTCTTCTCGGCAAAAAGTCGATGACGTCTACCATGACGGGTGTTATCGTTACGATCCCTGCGGCAAAAGTCATAGAAGAAAAGTACGTTCCGAGCGAAAGCGATACCGTTTATATCCTCAACGGACAGACCGTGGCGGAGTTCATCGAAAATATTAATGAAAATCTCGTTAAATCGAGCGGCGAACTCAAGTTTGTGCTTGCAAATACGGACTCGAACCTTACATTCGTGCCTCACTTCTCACAGCACGAGGAGCGTTATGGCATCTATTGGAAATTCGCCGAAAGCGAGGGCGAGCTGAACGTCGTTTCCTTCCTCGCGGAAAAACGCGCCGGCAGACTTGCGGATAAGCTTCTCGATACGGTACAGCCCGGCTACGGTCAGTATGAAAACGATGAGCTTCATTCTATGACGGAGTACGGCAGCGGATCTGTCGGAACAACTGCGGACGGAACGTCGCGTTACGCTAATGCCGGCGGATCGTTCTCGTACCGTATGATCGTCGACAATGACTGTGAAACGTCGCTTCTTGCAATCTTTTCCAAGGCAGATAACGGCAAAACGATGAAGATCTCCGTCGGAGACGACGTAATCTTCGAGGAAAAGCTTTCGAACAGCGGCACCGATGCGGAATATCAGACTGTCATTCCGATCCCGTCTGAGATCGTTAAAAAATACGGAGAAAAGGTTACTGTTGACGGCGAAGAAAAAACAGCGCTTACTTTTGTGTTTGAATCTGCGAAAGCGGACGAGCCGTCCGCACGACTTTGTACGTTCCTTTATTCCGTTGGCAGCTTCGGCACGGATACGTCCGTGAAGGTGGAGTGTGAAACGGGAAAAACGGAATACGACGGCGGTATAATCCGTATCTTGCTTGATGAGGACGCGACGAGCGCGGATGTTGATTTCGAGCTCGGTGATAAATACGGCTACGTGACAGTGAACGGCAACGTCGTTGACGATAAGCTCACGTTCACGGCACCGCTCGACGGCAAGGAAACGGATTACATTCTCACAGTTTATGCTGAGGATCATGCAACAAGTGAGAAATATACGCTTCGTTTTGTCGCACCCGGAGAGGGAATACGCGCAAACGTCGATCCCTCACTTGCGTATTTCGTCGATTGCGGAGACCATGATCCCTCAACGCTCTCTGACGGTGACCTGTTCGGCACGTATAACAGCGTGACGGAGCAGATCCTCGGTAAGGATCCGGTGACGGGATATAAATGGGGCCTCGTTGATAATGCGAACGACAGATATAACGGATCTGCGATCAGCGCGGGCCTTTATACCCACAACACTTGGTGCTATGAGCAGAATTCCTGCCGCGACGGCCTCTCTAAAACGAAAACGAATCGCTATACGAAAAACCAGGTCGAAAACGGCATTGACAGACATATCGATTATGAGTTTGAGCTTGAAAACGGCGTCTACGAAGTCGAGGTGGGCTTCGACGATCCGTGGGGATGCTCGAATTATCCTACCGTGACGGCGAATGACTCTGTCGTTGCCAAAAAGCTCGACGTGTCTCGTAAACGCCCCGCGAAGGGCGAGATCACGGTTACGGACGGTAAGCTTGCCCTTGCAATTACAAGCGATTCCGCCGCGATCAACGTGACGTACATCAAGATACGTATCGTTTCCGTTGACGAACCGGTCGATACGGACGTTGAAACGGACTCTCCCGTTGACACGGACGAGCCCGCTGATACTTCGACAAATGACGAAAACGGCGGAGGAGGAAAAGGTCCTTCGGTCGGTACCGTCGCATCCGTTGTCCTTGCCGCGCTTGCGGCTGTCGGAACAGCGATAGCTGTTATAGTCAAACGCAAAAAATCAAAAGACAAATCCGAATAATCGGCAAAACCGCCCCTCATTTTTTCAATGAGGGGCGGCTTTTTTATAAGTTTTTCCCCGTTTTGCACCATTTCCCATCGTTATGTGCCAAATTGGGATTTACTTTTTTATAAAAATGTACTATAATATTGTAGTTAAAAGGAGAAGTGTGCGGATTTTTATCACTTCCCGCTAATGTATGCCGCAGAGCGCGGCGGAAAGGGGACCAATATGCTTAAGTTACTTACCGTGTTTGCGATGGCGTTGGCGCTTGCTTATGTTTCGGAACGCAACACCCAAGCGTGTGCCGCAAGCGGACGTCAATATTCGACCGGAAAAGACTGGGCATATGTGCTTCTCGTAATCGTGATGACGCTCTTTGCGGGACTCCGAACAAGCTATAACGATACATGGAACTATGTTTCGGGTTTTCGCTCTTTTCCGATTTTGTCGGAATTTTTGGCAGATCCCGAGAATTTGAACCCGTTCAAAAACCCTCTTTTTTATTTGTTTGAAAGTTTCTTGAAGACATACGTTGATAACGCGCAGGTGATGATTTTCACGACATCGCTTTTTGCTCAGATTTGCTTTATCCGCTTTTTCAAGCGCTATTCGGAAAATTTTGTTTTCAGTATCTTTATATATTTCACTCTCGGTACGTTCGTATTTACGCTTGCGGCGATCAAGCAGGTCACGGCTATGGCGATCATTACGCTGGCGTTCCCGTATCTTGAAAAAAGAAAATACGGGCGTTACTATCTTTTGGTTTTGGCAGCGATGCTTGTTCACACTTATGCGCTCGCGTTTGTGATACTTCCGTTTTTCTCAACGCGTCCGTGGCGTGCGTTTACGTTTGTTTTTATTGCGGCAATTGCTGTCCTGATGATGAACTTTGAGGAAGTAATCACCGAATTTATGGAGCAGGCAAACGAGCTCGGTAAAACGATTGCGGAATATGAGGTTTTCGGTGATGCAACGATCAACGTTTTCCGCTTGGGCGTTTATGCGGTGCCGCCTCTGATCAGCTTGATTTGCCAAAAATGGGTTTTGCGCGGGAACTCAAGGACGGAAAATATACTCGTTCATATGACTATAATCAGCCTTGCTTTTATGAGTATGGGTACTCAGTCCGGAGCAAATATGTTCGGACGTATGGCAAACTACTTCGAGCTTGGCACGATATGCTACTTGCCGACGATGCTGAAAAAAACGTTCGATGAAAGATCGTATCTGCTTGTCTCAAACATTGCGTGTGTTTGCTTTATGGGATTCTTTGTGTATGCAAATGGAATCAATCTTTATTTTGATCAGGCGTATCAGGCAACAAGTCTTATGAAGTTTATCTCGTCTTTATTTTGATTTTATAGAGGAGTTTTAATGATCCCCACTATATCGATTATATCCGGCGTATATAATTGTGCAGAAACGCTGCCGGAGGCAATTGAATCTATTCTTGCTCAAAGTGTTACGGATTGGGAATGGATTATCTGCGATGACTCATCAAATGACAACACTTATAAAATCGCAAAGGAATATGCCGACACGTATCCCGATAAATTTGTTCTTTTGAAAAACGAAGAAAATATGGGGCTTAACTATACCCTTAATCGTTGTCTCAGCTATGCTAAAGGAGAATATATCGCCCGTATGGACGGCGATGATCTGTGCTCTCCCGAGCGCTTGGAAGAAGAGTTGAAATTTCTCGAATCCAACCCCGATATCGCCATTGTAAGCACCGATATGGAGTTCTTTGACGAAACGGGAACATGGGGGAGAATCAGTCATCCGGAGAGACCTCAAAACAGAGATTTTGTTCACGGATCGCCCTTCTGTCACGCCCCGTGTATGGTGCGCAAAGAAGCTTATGATGCGGTTGGCGGATATTCGGTGGATAAAAAACTTTTGCGCGTTGAAGACTATCATCTTTGGGTAAAAATGTACGCCAAAGGCTTTGTTGGAATGAATATCCCCAAACCGCTATATAAAATGCGAGATGACCGCAACGCTTACAGCCGCCGCAAATTTCGCTATAGAATCAATGAATCGTACGTACGTTTGTTGCTTGTGAAAGAATTGAAGCTCCCTTTTTATTGCGCTTTTTACGCATTGCGACCGATTGTTGTGGGACTTCTTCCGAAAAAAATATACGATAAATTACATAAACGAAATCTACGTCAGTAGAATTGCTCTTGGGAGGGCAAGAGTTTTGAAAAAAATTTTACTTGTTGCTAATGTTTCAAAAGAACATATTCGAAAATTCTATATATCGTTCATAAAATTGATGCAGGAATGCGGTTGGCAAGTGGATGTTGCTTGCCGGATGGACGTTCCTGTGCCGGAATGCGACAATTCCTATGATCTTCCCTGCGATCGCAACCCCTTCCGCGGTGGCATTGTCAAGAGCGTGGAAATCCTGAAGAGAATCCTGCGGGAGAATGATTATGACCTCCTTGTTTGCAGTACGGTTGTTGGCTCTGTTGTTGCTCGTTTGGCTGCTGATTCGTTCAGAAAAAAGGGATTGAAAGTTGTTTATTTGAACAATGGCTTGCATTTCTTTCCGGGAGCATCTTTGATGCGTTGGGCGATGGGATATCCGACAGAGAAACTTTTGGCAGCAAAAACAGATGTTATGATTGCTACTAACAGTACGGATTACGCTACTGCAAAGAAGTACCTGAATATTCCGATTATTGAAAAAAACCATGGCATGGGTGTCAATTTGCAGCGTTTCCGGGACGCCGCCCTTACTACCGAAGAACGAGCAGAAAAGAGAAGCGAGCTCGGCCTTGCATCCGATGACTTTGTGCTTACCTATGTTGCAGAGATTATCGACAACAAAAATCAGACGATGCTGGTGGATGCATTTGCCCGTGTGCGGAAGATTGTTCCCAATGCAAAACTGCTTTTGATCGGCCCGGAACATGATAACGGCGCTCTGCGAAAATTACTCGACGCCAAACAGCTTCGGGATGAAGTCCTGCTCCTTGGTTGGAGAAGCGATGTTCCGACTTTGCTTCATCTCGCTGACGTTTACGTTGCTTCCAGTAAGTCTGAGGGCCTTGGGCTCAATCTCATCGAAGCAATGGCGTGCGATCTTCCGGTTGTTGCGACAAATAATCGCGGTCATGCCGAGATCGTCGATCATGGGATCAATGGCTTTTTGGTGGAGATAAACGATTGCGAGAAAATGGCTGAATATGTGATCGATTTGTATCATAATTCTGCGCTCGGAGATAGTGTAACTGCGCAAGCACAGCATGATATTGAAAGATATAAAACAGAAACGGCTATGAAAGAATTGGTTGAAATGATAGTTCGCCACGCATAATAGCGTAAATGTGTATGAAAAAACTTCTTTTCTTAATCCACGACCTTGGCCACGGCGGTGCCGAAAAGGTACTGGTCAACCTGGTCAACAACATGGACTCTACAAAATTTGATATTACGGTCATGGCACTTTTCGGTGGCGGAGTGAACGAGCAGTTCTTGAAGCCGCATATTCATTTCCGGGCGGTATTCCCGAGAATGATTCCGGGAAACAGTCATCTGATGAAGCTTCTGACCCCCCGGCAGCTGCATACATGGTTCATCAAAGACCGCTACGATGTGGAGATTGCCTATCTGGAAGGCCCGGCTGTGCGTGTCGTCAGCGGATGTCCCTGCAAGGATACCAAACTGATCTCCTGGATTCATTGCACGATGCATTCTGAAAAAGAGTTTTCCGTCGGTTTCCGTTCCTATGAGGAAGCTAAGGATTGCATCGCCCGTTTTCACAGGAATGTGTTTGTCTCCCGAGGGGTTAAGACAGCTTTCGAAAAGCATTGCGACATTCGTAACGGGATTGTCTTGTACAACACCAATGAAAGCGACAAAATTCTCTCCATGGCCGATGAGCCCTTGGAAGACATCTTTCGTGCTGATGAGCTTAATCTGATCGGCGTCGGCAAGATTAAAGAAGTGAAAGGCTTTGACCGCATGATCCGCATCCAGAAGCGTTTGATCGAAGATGGCTATAATACCCACCTTTGCATTCTTGGCGAAGGAGCCCAGAGAACGGAGTTGGAGAAGCTGGCTGCTACGTGCGGTGTTGCCGACCATGTCACCTTCTTAGGCTACCAGATGAATCCGTATAAGTACGTGGCCAAGTGTGACCTGTTCGTCTGTTCCAGCCATTCCGAGGGGTTTTCCACCGCCGCCACTGAGGCGCTGATCGTGGGAACTCCGGTCTGTACTGTGGAAGTCTCCGGTATGAAGGAAATGCTGGGGGAACATAACGAATGGGGCATCGTTACAGAAAATGACGAAGAAGCACTTTATCAGGGCATTAAACGGTTGCTGGATGATCCGGCTCTGTTGGCTCATTACAAAGAAAAAGCCGCCCGGCGCGGCAAAACTTTCAGCACCGAAAGCACGGTGAAAGCCGTGGAGGATATGCTGCTGCGTTTATAAGAGGTAGTTTATGACAGTATTGCAGGTTTGCGCTTTTGGCGCCGAGCATCCGGGAAATTTCATCGCGTCATTGGAAGCGTTGGAAAACGCTTTGGCAGACAAGGGCATTCAGACAATCTATGCGTTTGTTGAACGCGCAGCGGAAAAAGACTGGTGCAAAAGG
This sequence comes from Eubacteriales bacterium, assembly GCA_045594085.1. Classification (GTDB taxonomy): domain Bacteria; phylum Bacillota; class Clostridia; order Oscillospirales; family CAG-272; genus DTU064. The sequence goes on from JAZNXW010000013.1 coordinate 11,329, forward strand.
ATTTGCCGGCGAACCAAAGTGTACTTTCTGCCGGAAGCAAAGGCAAGAATCCTGCCCAAAACCTATCGGATCCTGCGTAAGATTTACGCTGAGAACGATGTAGGAATTGTACATACGCATTTTGAGCTTTACGATATTCCCGCCACAGTAACAGCGCCGAAAACCACAAACATATTCTGGCATCTGCATGATCCGATCAACCCGGACGGTGGTTTGCGGGGCATACTTTGGAAACTGCAGTACGGCTGTGTTGGAAAAAGGGCCATGCTGTTGTCCGTTGCAGACTATTATAAAGATGTTGTAGTGAAACTGGGGTTTCCTGCACAGCAAACAGCAACCGTGCTTAACGGTATCGACTTGAACAGAATCAAACCTGTGAAAGGCATCAACGAACGGATCTATGATTTTCTGACCTTTGGCTGGGATTTTGAGCGAAAAGGCGACGATCTCATTCTGAAAGCCTGCGATAAATTGGAAGCGGACGGTTATTCCTTCAAGCTTCTCTTAAACGGAAACGATAACACATGGAATAAGCTGGATGCATTCTTAGGCGGCAGAACCCCTTCGTATCTTGCGAAAGGAAATCCCGTCAAGGATGTCGGTCAGCTTTTTGACGCCTCAAACGTATTTATCCAGGCAAGCAGAAGAGAAACCTTCTCTTACGCGGTTTGTGAAGCCGCCTATGCAGGTCTTCCGGTCATCAGCAGTGACATTGCCGGATTGGAATGGGCACACGCGCTTCCCACAGTAAGCTTCTTTGAAAGCGAGGACGTAACGGGCTTATACACCCTTATGAAGGAATATCTGGACGGAAAACCCGTGCCCCGGCAGGACTGCCGCAGCACGCAGGCATATATTAAGGAAACACTCAGTACAGAAGCTTGGACCCGGAATATTATGAGATATTACGGTCTTGAGGTGTAACATGAAGATATCAGTCATTGTCCCGGTATATAACTGTGAGCCTTATGTTGCGCGATGTGTCCGCAGCATCATGGCGCAGACGCACACCGATTTGGAGATCATCTGTATCGATGACGGTTCTTCCGACGGCAGCGGCGAGATCCTTGATGCGCTGGCGCTGGAAGATAAAAGGCTTCGCGTTGTCCATCAGGCAAACGCAGGCGCCTCTGCTGCTAGAAACGCAGGTATTGATCTTGCAACCGGTGATTTTATTACCTTTGTCGATAGCGATGACGCCATCGAGCCGGATATGTACGAAACGCTTCTGTCTTTGTTTACGGATGAAAGCATCGACATCGCGCACTGCGGCTATATGAGGGTCTACCCGGACGGAAGCACAAAAGATGTGAACGGAACAGGCAAGCTGGTAAGCCAGGATCGGTATGAAGCATCCAAATGTTTACTGCTTGGATCCTTGTTTGTTGGCAGTATGTGCAACAAGTTATATAAGGCACATCTTTTCTCCGACGTGCGGTTGGACACAACAGTAGCAATCAATGAAGATGTGCTCGCAAACGCAGAACTGTTCAGCAGAGCAAATCGCTTAGTCTTTTTGGATGTCGGAAAGTATCTGGTATATGAGAGAGTCGGTTCAGCGTCCTCTGTTACTAAAGAACATAAAAAGCTGAGCGACAGTGTCCATGCCGCCGAAAAGATGTTAAGCATTTACAAAAACACACCGGCTGAAGCAGCTGCGGAAGAACGCTTGATTAACCTTCAGACAGGGCTGTATCGTTGGTATGTGATGAATTCTGTAAAGAATAGTCACCAAGAACGCAAAGAACTGGCAGCAAGAATTGACAACGCGTTGAATACTCACACAGATATCCCTGCTCGCCAATATATGAACTATAAACTAATGCGGTATTTGCCCAGCCTTTATAGGATCGTATATACAGTCTACGATAGAATTCGTGTTCCAAACTGGGACGTTAATCCGGAGGCATAATGGTTAGTAAGCAAGGTATGGTAAGTGTTGTCGTGCCGATTTATCGGGTCGAAAAATACTTGGATGAATGTATTCAATCTTTGGTTAATCAAACTTATAAGAATCTTGAAATCATTCTAGTAGATGACGGTTCTCCTGATAATTGCCCAGCCATGTGTGATGCCTGGGCAGAAAAGGATACCCGAATCCGGGTGATCCACAAGCAAAACGGCGGAGTATCCGATGCGCGTAATAGTGGTATTGAGATTGCTGCCGGTCAGTGGTTGCTCTTCATTGACTCCGATGATGCTGTCCCAGCAAATTTCGTTGAACAACTTGTTTCCGCAAGCGCTGGCAACGATCGTCTTGTTGTTTCGGACAAGATCAAGTTTTCCGACAACCTGCCTCGTGTCAGCAACACGGTTCCTGCCTTTCATCATCTGGGGAAAGCCATTTCCGCTAAACGCGGAGGACTATACTGCTGGGGCGCATTATATTGCCATGACCTTGTGCGCAGCATCCATTTGCATTTTGATACGGCGTTGTGCAATCTTGAAGATGTGGTTTGGAATGGTATTTATCTGCGCTATATTTCAGAGGTTGTGCAAGTAGACGTGCCCTACTTTTATCGGATGAACCCAACCTCAATTACAAGCAGATGCAGCGATTACAACTGGCAGATCGCGTCCTGGATCGCAGCCAGAAAATCCATTATGAATTGGTTTGCCAATAAACCATTAACCCCCACGCAAAAAAAAGAAGTTCAGGCAATGTTCCGGCATTGCCAGAACAACATCTACGCAGAGTGCGTTGCAGGGAAGGTTCCTTATGCAGCGCTGCACACCTTAGAAACCCATCCCTCCGCGCAATTCTGTGAGGCATTGGTTTCCTCTCCCGAAAGGTTTATGTACCGTTATTTTCCCAGAGTATACTATATTCTGTATGTACTTATGCTTCATGTTAAAAACGCAATATGCAGGTAAGCAAGTGCACACACTAGAATGAATCTGAGTTTATCGTGAGGCCGAGTGCAAATTATGAATCAACGCAAGTTAGGTATGATTCTGTCATACATACACATTTTCGTTTCCAATACAATTGCAATCATTTACACGCCATATATGCTTCGGTTAATGGGCCAAAGCGAATATGGTTTATTTGGGACTGCTAATTCGTTTATTTCCTATTTGTCCTTGCTTAGCCTTGGTATCGGCGGTGCATACTTTCGGTTTAATGCACGTGCGCGCGCAGCAAATGATCGGGAAAGCGAAAGACGTATAAACGGAATGTTTTTAACTGTTTTTTCTGTGCTTTCTGTTCTGGTATTTATTGGTGGAATCATATGCATATTTTTAGCAGGCCATCTGGTGGACAGAACCTTTACCGTCAGTGAATTGGCAAAGTTGCGAATCATTATGTTTTTGCTTACAGTGAATATGATGATTACCTTTGTTTTTAATGTGGTATCTATGGCACTGCAAGCATATGAGAAATATGCTTTTATCCATCTGATAACATTGCTCAGCGGCATTGTAACCCCCCTTATCAATATTATTGCGCTTAATATGGGAGGACGTGCTGTTGCAATCTCTGTTATTTCACTCATTGTTAGCTTTACTTGTTATGTGATCTACTTTATTTATGCTCGCAAAGCAATTCATTTGGAATTCTCCTTTCACGGTTTTGACAAGGCAATATTAAAAGAAATATTTGTTTTTTCCGGATTCTTATTTTTAAATTCCATAACAGATCAGATTACGTTTTCAACAGATAATATTGTTTTAAGTGCGGTGAAGGGTACAACAGCAGTTGCGGTTTATTCCGTTGGGTCAAACTTCAAGACCTACTTTCAGCAATTTGCCGCCGGCGTGTCCGGAGTATTTGGCCCCACCATCCATATGAGAGTTGCACAAGGTCATGACATAAAAGCTTTGGACGAAATTTTTATACGCGTTGGCAGAATTCAATTCTATGTTGTTTCATTGGTGCTGATTGGTTACTTGTCGATTGGGCAAGACTTTGTCCGTCTTTGGGCAGGAGAGGGATATCAAGATGCTTACTATATTGGTCTAATGCTAATGATATCCGTATTAGTTCCGTCGTTTCAAAGTGTGGGACTGGAAATTCAAAAAGCTTTGAATATGCATAAAGCAAGAAGTGTCGTATACTTTTGTGTCGCTTTAGTCAATATTCTAATAACGATCCCGTTAAGCCGTATCTGGAGTGGTCTTGGCGCCGCCTTTGCCACTATGGTATGCATGATTGCCGGTGCTGCAATCTTTATGAATCTATATTATTGGAAAAAAATTGGGTTAGACATTCCTTTATTTTTTAAGTCGATTATTAAAATACTTCCCGGATGTGCATTCCCTGCTTGTATAGGATTCCTAATCAACCGTTTTTTTGTTTTGGACAGTTATTTGGATATACTGCTTTCTGCATTAGCAATAAGCGGCTGCTTTGCCGGTTCCGTTTGGCTTTTTAGTATGAATACATATGAGAAGAATCTGATTAAACGACCTGTTCGAAAAGTTTGTAATTGGATATTCAGAAAATGATTTTGTGTGCATGATCGAAAGTAATGTAATAAGCGTTTTTTAAGGAGTATATGAAAAAAGGATTTGTTACCATTGCGACAGGCAATCCGCGGTACTATCAAATGGCGCGGATGCTTCTGCGCTCCTATCGCCAAAACTGCGCAGACCCCATTCCCTTTGCAATCATTGCTGATCGCCAAAACGAATATACCGCAGAATTTGACGATGTTGTGATTCTGGAGCATCCGGCACATTCCTGGATGGACAAGCTTGCACTGCTCAGCAATTGTCCCTATGAGGAAAACATCTTTATCGATGCGGACTGTCTTGTGTATCAGGATATCAACTTTCTGTGGCAGCTTTTTGAGAATGCAGATGATTTTTCCTGCTTTGGAAGTGTTCTGCCAATGGAGGCAACAGATGGATGGTTCCAAAAAGATGCGCAAACCCTTTACCCCATTCATTTCATCACCCATCTGCATGGCATGCTTTACTTTATTCGAAAAGGCAGCCCCATTGCCCAGATGGAACAGTGGTGTAAAAAGATCATACAGGATTACCATGCCGTGTCCTTTAAGGCCTTCAATGATGTTCTGGCTGACGAACCCGTCTTCGCCCTTGCGATGGCAATTATGAATTTTAGGCCCATCGAAAGGAAGCCGGAATACTATTGCTTTGTTCCTTTTGCCACCAAAGTATCCACAGACTATTATCGCCGCAAGGTAACATACACAAACCCAAAAGATGGCACGGTGAAATCATGCGCCATCGTACATTGGGGCAATAAAAACGCCCAGTCCTTCCGTTATCGTTCGGACGCCCACGCAATACAAGTTGCCCAGGCTGCAGGGCCGCACAGTTATTTCCGCGATCTTCTTTTGTACCGTCTCAGATTGGTTTTCTGTTGGTATCGCATTGCCGCTTTGATTAAACAGCTTACAGGATTTGTTCGGTGGTTTTTTGAGCGGATTGGTGCAAAATTCAGAAAACTTACGTACCACCAGAGGTGAGGCAGATGAAGCATGTCTTTTTGTATGCATACGATAAAGTGAATTTTGGTGACGATCTGTTTATTCGCACTATCACCGGAAGATATCCAGACACCAAGTTCTATCTTTGGTCTGATTCGTTAAATCAGAAAAATTTCGCTGATGTTCATAATTTGACAGTCATCGATCAGAAAGCAAAGCCAATTTGTACAATCGGTAAAATCTGGCCTTCATTTCCCTCTCGATATCGTACATGGATAGAGGACCGGTGTGACGCAGTCGTATATATCGGCGGTTCTATCTTTATGGAATACCCCCAATGGGAACGCTATGTAATGTGGTGGAAAGCAAAGGCACTTCGTAACCGCATGTATGTGCTGGGAGCAAACTGGGGACCTTACTCTACGCCCGCATACAAAGACGGCATTGCTGAAGCATTTGCCTCCATGCAGGATGTATGCTTCCGCGATTACTTTTCCCAGAAAACATTCGAGGATGTGCCCTGCGTTCGATATGCGCCGGATATTTTGTTCTCTTATCCCATGCCCCAATGCCAGGTCAAGGAAAAACAGATTTTTGTTTCTTTGATCCATTGCGGCGGAGACGATCACGCCGAACTGTGCAGCTATAAAGCAGCATATATCGATAACATGTCCTCCCTGCTGAAACGATACCTTGAAGATGGATGCAGTATCATTTTGGCATCCTTTTGCAAGCACGAAGGGGATGACATAGCTGTTTCGGAAATCTTGGGCAATTTGATTACCGATGATTTTGCAGGCCGCATCAGCACGCTGTCATATGACGGTACGAATGGCAGCGCATTATTAAACGCAATTTCTGAATCAGACTATGTAATCGCGTCTCGTTTTCACGGTGTTATCCTTGCCCTTGCAGCAGGCCGCCCCGTTCTGCCGGTTATCTATAGCGATAAAACACTGCACACACTTGACAGCATCGGTTTTCAGGGAGGCCGTTTTGATTTGCGTTCCGCAGAACCGATCTCATATGAAGAAAGTAAAGAGAATTGGTCAAACAGCAACGCAATACAGATGGATGCCCTTTGTGCCGCAGCACAGAAACATTTTTTGAAGTTAGACTTGATGCTGAAATAAACGGAGAAGAACCATGAAAACGTTCAAAGAAATGATACCCCTGAAAATCAAAAGTCCCATTGCTGTTTTTCTCCGTGAGTACGGTAAGTATCCTCTCAGATTGGTCTGGGGCCACACGCTCCGTACCTACATAGAAGAGGGAGGCTCTGTAACCGCTGGCGCACAGAAGCGGATCTATCAATTCGTTCACAGGGCAACACTAGACTATTTATCCGCCCAGTATGGCCATGTGATTTCGGAGAATATCAAAGAATATCATCCAGGAATCAAGCCAGAAAAACAAGTTATTTGGATCTTTTGGTGGCAGGGAGAAAACCAGGCCCCCGACATAGTAAAACGATGCATTGCCTCCATTCGCAGAAATACGCAGGGTATGCACATCTGTGTGATCGACGCTAAGAATTACCAAGAGTATGTTTCCGTTCCTGCGCACATTGTCAAAAAGTTAGATGAGGGAATTATCTCCTTTACGCATTTTTCAGATTATTATCGTATGGCTCTATTGGCAACGCACGGTGGTATTTGGATTGATGCTTCCATCTATATGAAAGACCGGTTGCCAAGCCAAATCCATAACATGCCCATATATACCGTCAGAAATCCCGGCGGAGACACTACCAACGTTTCCAATTGGGAATGGACTGTGGGTATTATCGGCGGTTGGAAGCAGAACACGCTTTTTTGTTCGGTTGAAAAACTCTTGCGTACATTTTGGGAAGAACATAACAGCATCGTGGATTATTACCTCTTTGACTATATGATCCGGCTTGTGGTCAGCGGTTGTGCAAAACTGCATGCGCAGATCAACAGCATTCCCGTTAACAACACCTCCTTTATGTACTTACAGGACCATCTAGATGCCCCTGCCGATCAGCACGCAGCTGTATTCGATTCCCAGGATACTATTTTTTATAAAATTTCATGGAAAAACACGTATCCATCTTTGACAAGTAACGGAAAAGAAACACTGTATTCCCGGTGGATGTCAGAGAATCCTTATGATTGTTAACCTGAGGTTACTATGGAAAAGATAAACATCGTTATCCCCGTATATAATGTTCAAGCATATCTTCCCCAATGTCTTGACTCAATTTTGTTGCAAAGTTATCCCCACTGGGAAGCCATTCTGGTCGATGACGGTTCCACAGATCATTCAGGAGAAATTTGTGATTCCTACGCAAAAAATGACTCACGGTTTGTTGTAATCCACAAACAGAATGGCGGCGCTGCCAGTGCAAAAAACGCAGGCCTTGATCATGTCTCCGGCAGTTATGTTGCTTTCGTTGACAGTGACGACTATGTGGATATGGATTGGTTGAAAACCACAATGTCTGTAATGCAGGAATACGACGCGGATGTGGTCGAATTTGATTTTGATAAAGTCTATCGATGCAGCATAGAACGCGTCAATGATTTTTCTGAAACCACTGTATTCACAGCGGAAAGTTATTTGGAACAATACTTGCAGAATTGGACCAGCAGTTTGTTTTGGAACAAAGTTTTTCGTTCCGAATTTATAAAAACGCTTCGTTTTAAAGCTGAGCGCAGATGCATTGATGATGAATTTTTCACGTATAAAGTGCTGACAAACGCAAGCAAAGTGGTTCGTATCCCAAATGTGCTGTACCATTACCGTCAGCGTGCCTCCAGCGCAGTTTACAGTTCGAAAAATCAGCAGCAGATTGTAGATGATTCTCTGGAGGTGTTGATAGAACGGTATCAATGGGTGTGTGCGCATTTTCCGACGCTTAGAAAAACATTTCTGCAACACGACGTTCAGATTTTGTTCTATTTTGCTACTTTCGGCCACGCCGAAGAAACTGTACCGAAATTCCGCAGGATCAGCAGGTATTATTTGCTGCAGGTGATGCGCGATCCTGTCAATCTAACACTACTCAAAACCGCAATAAAACTGCAAATGATTCCAAAAAAACAGCTTTTATTAGAAAAGGTGCCACCCAAAGATACTAAAGACATAGGGGACTATTTTAAATGATTGGTTTTGCAAAAAGAATGAAAAACGCACTGATTCTGTTACGAATCCTGCCACTTCTGCCTTTTGTTCGTTGGCACGATCAAACATTCATGCAGGACTTAGCCCGGTGGAAGGATATTTGCCACCTGGATGGTTCAAATCTTAGGGTGCTTGCGCAGCTCCTGTGGTCCTGGAAAGAATTTCGAAACCTGTTCATTTACCGAAACAGTCATCGAAGAATTTACCGTTACTGGATCGCCTTTTGGTACCGCCCCATGGATACGCTGTTTATTGAAACGCCTGAGATCGGCGGAGGGCTGTTTATTCAGCATGGTTTTGCCACGATGATTGCGGCAAGATCCATCGGAGAAAACTGCTGGATCAATCAGCAGGTCACCATTGGACACACAGGTAAAGGTTGCCCGGTAATTGGGGATAATGTTATGATTACATGCGGTGCCAAGGTCCTGGGCAATATTACGGTTGGTGATGGCGCTATTATTGGCGCAAACGCCGTAGTCGTCAAGGATGTGGAACCCGGCGCCGTCATGGGCGGGGTTCCGGCTAAAATAATTCGAAAGAGAGAGGCTTAATCATGAATCCGAAGGCCAGTGTAATCATTCCGGTTTATAACGCAGAAAGGACACTGCGCCGTTGTGTTGAATCTCTTGTACTAGGGCTTGAACGGGATATCGAAATTATCCTGTGCGAAGACTGCTCAAAAGACAACAGCTGGGCTTTGTGTTGCGCGCTTGCAAAGGAATATTCAAACGTGTTTTGCGTGCAAAACCAGAAGAACTGCGGTGTTTCCTACACACGAAACGCCGGTCTCCGCAACGCCCATGGAGAATATATTCTCTTCGTGGACAGTGACGATTGGGTGTCCCAAAAATATGTCCGTAAGCTTTTGAATCTGGCGAAAAGCCATCCCGAAGCGTTATCCCTTTGCGGCCATCACTTTATTGATAACGTGAACGCAGCAAAACAGGATTACCTGTGGAGCTGTGATTCAGCAGAGGAAATCCTCCTTAAGGAACGTGACATCTTTGATCTGTGCGACAAGTTTTTACTTCAGCAATTGTGGAATAAGGTTTTTCGCAGAGATATCATCCAGGCGCATCATATTCAGTTTGACGAGGCCCAGAGCATGGGCGAGGATTTCCAGTTTGTCCTGGACTATATGGAAGCCGCCCAAATCAAAACCTGTGCTGTTCTCAACGAAGCGCTTTATTACTACATTCGTTGGAACAACGCATCCCTTATGAGCAAATTCGGGTTTATCGATAATCGTCCCGAGTTTGAACGCATGGAACAACTGTCGCGGATTGTTGGTTCCGGTGCCGAAGCACGTAAAGACGCCATGATTGCGCAAATCAAGCGGAATTACATTTACCATATCGTCCGAAACAGGCACCATTCCAAAGGGGAAAAGCTGAACGCCATCGAAACTATCATGGCAGACGGGAGCGCTGCAAACCATTATCGTAAGCAGCTACCGTCTTACACCAAGGAAACCATCAAAGCACGCATTTGCAGTTGGAAAAATCTGTATCACCGCCTTCACGCTAAAATTAACCGCGAAAAAATCAAGAAGAAGATTACCCACTCGGTTGCTGGTGTCAATGCGGAGAACATTACATTTATCTCCCAAAATTGTATCGGCGGTGTACTGTATCATGACCTTGGACTGCAGTTCCTTTCCCCTACTGTCAATACATTTATTCCCGAGCCTGGATTTGTCAAAATGGTGCTGAATCTGCGGCACTATATGGCGCAGGAACTTGTCATGCGTTGGGGCGAAGAATATCCCATTGGTATGCTGGATGATGTGGAGATCCATTTTATGCACTACGAAAACTGTAAGGATGCCAAAGAGGCTTGGGGCAGGCGCAAAGCGAGGATCAATTGGGACAAGATTTTAGTCTTGGCTACTGATCGGGATGGCTTTGACGAGGCTGTCTACGAACAGTGGAAACAGATTCCGTACGCCAAAGTGCTGTTTACGGCACATTCGGAATTTACAGAAGACGCGATTTTATACCCTGAGTATGCCGGGGATGGGCAGATTGGGGATTTGATTCCAGAGAGAGAATTTTATCATTCGCGCTTTTTAACAGAACAGATTGTGGCATTGATTAAGTAACGACAACAGAACGATTATCATGGTCTATACATTATGAATGGAAACAAGCCAAACATCAGTATCATAATACCGATCTACAATGTGGAACTTTATTTATCCCGCTGCGTAGACTCCATTTTGTCGCAGACATATGAGGACTTTGAGCTGATCCTTGTAGATGACGGTTCACCGGACAACTGCAGCGCCATCTGCGATGAATATGCTGCTGCAGACAAGCGCGTTAAAGTGATACACAAAACCAATGGCGGACTTTCTGACGCCAGAAACGCAGGATTACAGGTTGCGCAGGGCGAGTATATTGCTTTCGTTGACAGCGATGACTGGGTTACCCCAAATTATCTTGAGCAAATGTTGAATACGCTGATACAAACAGGCGCTGTCATCTGCGAGTGCGCTGTCCTCAGAACAGAAGGATCTGACGTTCTTCCCGCAGTTGAAAACAGCGCGTCGGAAGTGTTTGATACTGTGGGCGCTTTGGAACAGCTAATTTACGACGGTGCCTTTCACCAGCATGTATGGAACAAGCTGTATCGCCGAAATGTGATTGCTGACATTCTTTTCCCTAAAGAAAAAACCAACGAAGATGAATTCTGGACCTATCAGGTCTTCGGGAACGCAAAAAAGGTTGTAAAGATACCGGATGTGCTCTATTTTTACTTTCAGCGTCCCGAAAGCATTATGGGTGAAACCTACTCTCTAAAGCGTTTGGACGCCATAGAGGCAAAGGTACAGCGTCAAAGATATATAGACACCAACCATCCTCAGTTGAGCCTTCAAGCGAAAGCTAATCTTTTTGGTAGTTGCATCTATGCCGGGCAGATGTCTTTACTGCATTTGGGAAAAGAGGATCTGGCATCAGCCAGATTCAAAATCAACACGGTGCCGCGGGAGTGTCGTATGACGCTTTCTGAGTGCTTATCGGTGCCGGGGAGTAACAAAATGTGGTTCTCCTTGGCATGGGCTGCCTTCTGGGGCACTTGCAGATTGAAAAATTTGCTGAAAAAGGGGCTTTAATCCCATAGCCTGTATGGTTATATCAAAAACGCATATCATCTTGCGTTGAGCCGCTAACCAATTAAAGCGTTGTGTTCGGCTCGAATATTTTTTCGCTTGCCCTATGGCAATCTGCGGCGAATTATGGTACAATATTTTATAAGCTGATAAAGACGGAGGAAAGATGATAAGGATCATGTTTGTCTGCCACGGCAACATTTGCCGCAGCCCGATGGCGGAATTCGTTTTACGCGATATGGTGACAAAACGCGGCATGGCAAAGGATTTTTACATCGCGTCGTCTGCGACGTCCACGGAAGAGATATGGGGCGGTGTGGGTAATCCCGTTTATCCGCCCGCCAAAGCAGAGCTGGCGCGCCACGGCATCCGCTGTGACGGGAAACGCGCAGTCAGGCTTACTCTTGCTGACTATGAAAAATACGACCTGTTCATAGGTATGGACGGCGCTAACATCAGAAATATGCACCGTATACTTGACGGAGATCCCGATGGTAAGATCCGCAAGCTTATGGAGTACACGCCCTTCGGAGGCGACGTTGCGGATCCGTGGTACACGGACGACTTCTCAAAGACGTATCGTGACGTGACCGAGGGTTGCAAGGCGCTTCTTGAATCTCTTGAGAGGGAAGGCAAAATCGGCTCCGCAATCAAAAAAGAAAGGTGAAAACAATTATGAGCGACTACAAAGGCTACTTATTCGTACATTTTACGGGCGAGCACCCGACAGGCGAGCAGATCTATTTTTCGATCAGCCGCGACGGACTTCATTGGCATGATCTGAACGGCGGCGAGCCGATTCTCTGGTCAAAGATAGGCGAGATGGGTGTGCGTGACCCGTACATCATCCGCAATCCCTTCCACGGTGAAGGCAAGCCCAAGTATTTTCTGATCGCGACAGACCTTCGCATTGCCAACGGCAAAGGCTGGGGCGTTGCACAGTATGCGGGAAGCCGAGACATTATCGTATGGGAGTCCGACGACCTTATCAATTGGAGCGAGCCGGAGGCTCACACGGTGGGAATCCCCGGCGCGGGCTGCGTATGGGCACCTGAGTGCGTGTACGACGAGGAAAAGGACGCGATCCTCGTGTTCTGGGCATCTATGACGATGAAGGAATACGATCAACTTCATAAGCAGCGCATATATGCGTCTTATACGAAGGATTTCAAGACGTTTACGGAGCCTGAGCTTTACATCGAGCGCGGAAATCACGTCATAGATACGACGATTATCAAAAATGACAAGGGGTATTTCCGTTACTCGAAGGATGAAACCACGAAGAACATCCGTGTTGACTTCAGCAAGACTCTCGATGCGGATACGTTCGTTGACATCAAATCACCCGTTCTCGACAACATCTTCGGTGTCGAGGGCCCCGAGATCTTCAAGTTCAATGACAGGGAAGAATGGTGCCTTATCGTGGACAGATTCGCGACAGGTAAGGGCTATATGCCTCTCATTACGAATGATCTTTCCTCGGGTAATTTCAAGGTGCTTGATGATTCCGAGTTCAATATGGGCAAGACTTTGAAGCGCCACGGCGGTATCATCAACATCACCGAAGAAGAATATCTCACGCTTGAAAAGCTTATGTGAGCTTGATTTCTCGCAAAAACAGCAAAAAAACATCAAAAAATAAAAAATAACTGTTGCAATTCCGAAAATGGTGTGGTACAATTATTAACGCTCACGTCTTCGCGGGCTTATTTTGTGATGCAATTCGGTGTGATCACAGTATTTTGATATATAATTTGTGCCGCCGCGTGCGGCGGAATGGAGATTAACATAATATGGACACCATCAATATAGTTTTCGGAGTGCTTATTCTTATCGGCGCGCTTTTCCTTGTAATCGCAGTTCTTATGCAGAACGGTAAATCCCACGGACTTTCCGGCGCGATCGCAGGCGGCGCTGAAACCTTCTTCGGCAAGCAGAAGGGGGCTACAATCGAAAAGAAGCTTTCCAAGATGACAACGATCGTTGCTATCATCTTCGTTCTCATCGTTCTCGCATCCTACGTTATCCAGGATCAGACAGACTACGATGCACTGTACGAGGAATACATCAACGCTATGACCGCTGACGTCACTACCGATGACGAAACGGAAGCTGAAAGCGAAAAAGAGACTGATTCCGAATCCGAAACGGAAACCGAAAAGGCTGAATAATCAAACAAAAGAGGCTCCGAGAGCCTCTTTTCTGTTTTGATTGCGGCTTATTTTCGGGCAAAGCAGTAGCCGTCTGCGGAATAGGTTATAAGCTTTCCGTACAAATGCATCGCGTCCGTGTCCGTTGATTTGAAAAAGATCACGGCACCGTCCGTCACGTCGAGTCCGTCTGCGGCAAGAGATGCGGCATAGTACGCCATGGGCGACGGTGACGGCGACGGAGTGATGCCGAGGGCAGTGCCCTCGGAGACGATGGAGCCTCCGTATACGCATCTATTGATTATCACGGCGCCCACAGCGCACATCACGCTGAGCCCCGCATCCTTCGCTGCGCCGTCGATGTATGCGGCGAGCAGATCGGTTTCGCTCGGCATGGCGGAGGTTGGGGCTGTGCAAGCAAGCGTCACGGAAAGCAGTAATGGCAGTATAATTTTCAAACTTTCACCTCTGTCCCCACACGAAAGTTGACAACGAATGTCGGCTGTGATATATTAATCGGGGACAAATATATTATTTACCGAGAAAAGAAATAAAATGAGAAAAGATGTTATAATAAAGATAAAATCGCAGTTTCACGAGATCGAACGTGAGCGTGCGGATGCTATCAGATTCCTCACGGAGATGCGTTCTTTTGCATCTGAGGATGCCGAAGGGATCATTTCCGACGACGGATTTGACGAGCTCATCCGCGAACTGTTCACGGATGGTTCCGAAACGATGGAGATATGTACGGAAGGTGAGCTCGTTTCCGAGGGAGGCAGGATTGAGATCCGATATGCTGAGCCTGCACCGACGGAAATGGGGGAAACGATCACGTCTGTGTCGTTTGACGAGTCCGATCGCGGACTTGTTGCCGTTATGAGAGGCGGTGACGTCTATACTGCGCTGATCCTTGAGCGAGGCGTGCGTCATTCGTGCGTTTACAGCACGACGTACGTTCCGATCACCATTTACACAACCGCAAAACGTGTGGAAAATACGCTTACGGAGGACGGCGGTGAGCTTTACCTCGTTTATACAGTCGAAAGCGGAGTCGGTGTCGAGCAGTTCAATAAAATGACCATAACAGTCACTCCCGTCGAAAGAGAGGCGTGACGAGTGATTTCAGAGTGCGTGTGCACGGGAGGTATTTATGCCGATGATAAGCGAAGCCGAATATAAGTCGATGAGCCGCGCCTCGCGCGGCGGCGTTTACGTTTTTTTCGGTGAAGAGGATTACCTTATTGCGCACTATCGCGACAAGCTCCGCGAGCCGTATCTGACTGACGCGTCAATGTCGTTTGATTATCTCCGTGTTGCGTATTCGACCGAGGATGATGCACAGCTCATCGTCAGCACGGCGATGTCGCCGTCGATGATGAGTCTGTCCGGCAAAAAGCTCATCGAGGTCAACGTTGAAAACTTCGATTCGTTGCTCTCCGACGCGCGCGAGAGTCTTTATTCCGCGCTTGAAGCGGCGGCGGAATATGAGGACAGCATAGTCGTTGTGCCGATCTTTTCGGGCACGTTCGATTACGGAACCCTGCCGAAGCGCCCGAGCGCCAATGCGAAAAAGCTCTTTTCCGTTTCCGGCGTGAACGCGGTCTGGTTCCCCGAATCAACGCCCGCACAGCTCCGTCGCTGGATCGAACGCCATTTTGAGCGCGCGGGACTTACCTTTGATTATGAAGTGTCCGATAGGATGCTTTTTGTCGCGGGACGAAAAATGACCGTCCTTGCAGAGGAGATAAGTAAGGTTGTCGCATATACAAAAGCGCGCGGCGCGGTCAGAGTCACGCTTTCCGACGTGAGCGCTGTGTGCAGCGCCGTGGATAAATACGACGCGTTTGAGCTTTCCGATGCGATACTGAACTGCAGACGAGAGGATGCGCTGACGGCACTTCGTGCGGAGCAAAAGCGCCGTACGGATCCCGTAATGCTCCTCGGAAGCATTATGAAGACGATCTCGGAAATGCTGACTGTCAAAATGATGATGAAAAAAGGCGTCGGCACGGGCGAGATCTCATCAAAGCTCGGAATACACGAATATAAGATCAAGCTGATAATGCGAAGCGTTGAGATGCGCGACATTGAGGAGATCGAATCTGCCGTCGAGGCGTGCGCCGAGGCGGACGCGAAGCTGAAATCGTCGCGGCTCGGTTACATCGCGCTTGAGCGCCTTGTTGCATCGATCGGTACCGGAAAATAACAGAACCCGAAACGGAACATAAAATGAAACCTATACACGTAGACCGTCCCGTGATTGTCGAGGGAAAATACGACAAGCAAAAGCTCCGTATGATAATGGAAGGAAATATTATCACAACGGAGGGCTTCGGGATATTCAATAAAAACGAAAAGCTCGCGCTTATACGCCGCCTTGCCGCGGAGCGCGGGATCATCCTTTTGACGGACAGCGACGGCGCAGGCGGCGTTATCCGCAGCTATATCACTTCGGCAGTCCCGAAGGGAAGCGTGATGCAGATATACATTCCGAAGGTCAAGGGCAAGGAGAAAAGAAAAAAGACATCCTCCAAGGAGGGCACGCTCGGTGTCGAGGGCATCGATGCGGACAAGCTTTACGAGCTGCTCCTTCCATTCTCGCAGGAGGGCGGCGATGTGTCCGCGAAACGCCGTTCGGGCGGAGAGATAAGCAAAGCGGATCTGTATATGTACGGTATGTCGGGCGCGGACGATGCGTCTGCTTGCCGAGACAAAATGGCGGCAGATGTCGGTCTTCCCGACGGAATGACGCCGAATGCGTTTCTTGCGGCACTCAACGTCATTATGGGCAAGGACGAATTTTGCGCGCGCGCTGAAAGGCTTTTTGCGGAGGCGACGGAATGAATCTTCGTGAGCTCTGCATTAAATATAAGGAAATAATCCTGTATCTCATCTTCGGCGTGCTTACGACAGCGGTGAGCTGGATCTCGTATTTCGCCGTTATGTACGGCGGACGTACCGTGCTTTCGATCCCGGCAGGAGAAGTGTCGGGAGGAAGATACCTTGCCGTTTATACCGCATCACAGGTGATCTCGTGGATCGCGGCTGTGCTTTTTGCGTTTGTTACTAACCGCAAATGGGTGTTCACGGACGCGGACAAGGACGCGCCTGCGGCGCGTCAGCTCGCGGTTTTCGCCTCGGGCAGACTTCTGACGCTCGGACTTGACTTCGTCATCACGTATGTGGGTACGCTTGCGCTTGCAGCCGTGCTTCCCGATACGGTGCTCGGCGTGAATCCGTCCGAGATAATAGCAAAGCTTGCCGCGGCGATCGTTGTTATCGTGGGAAATTACGTTTTCAGTAAGCTCTTCGTCTTTTCGCGGAAGAAAACCGACAAAGACACCGTGAAAACGGAAAATGAGTAACAAAATCAAGAGTTTTTTCGGAAAAGCTATTGCAAATGCGCACAGTGTGTGGTATACTACGGAATGTAAGAAGTAAGGATGTGGAACAAGAGTGGGGCAACCCGCTCTTTGTTTTTGGAATTTTCACAAATCAAAGATTTTTACGGCATCAGCGCGAAACCGCAATTCGCGTTAAACGGAAATGCACTTGTTTCGTGCACGAAATCCTAAAGTGCGACTTTTGAGGATTTCAGCGAATGTTTGAATCGCCGATGCGAAGAAACGGAGGCTATAATGGCAAAAAAACAAGGCGGCGAAAAAAAGAATATCGCAGGCTCTGTCGAAGCGTTGCTTCTGCCTACGGTAAACGGACTCGGATATGACCTTTGGGACGTCGAGTTTGAAAAGGAAGGCTCCGAATGGTACCTTCGCATCACTATCGACAAATTCGAGGGCATCACAATTGACGATTGTGAGCTCGTGCACCGCACGATCGATCCCATCATCGATGAAGCCGATCCGATCGAGCATTCATACAGACTTGAGGTATCGTCTCCGGGAATCGAGCGCGAGCTCAAGCGCCCCGCGCACGTTCTTTCCTTTACGGGAACGGGTGAGACGATCGAGATCAAATTCTTCGCACCGAGAAACGGAATGAAGTCCGTTAAGGGCGAGATCGTCGATTACGACGAGGAAAACGATGTAATAAGCTTCCTTCCCGAGGGCGGCGAGCAGTTTGACGTCAAGAGAAGCGAATGCGCAAAAATATGCTCCGTTTTTGACTTCGGAGAATTCAACTGATACGACAGTTTTTGAAAGGAAACACAGAAAATGAACAGCGAACTCTTTTTGGCTCTTGAAGCTCTTGAAAAGGAAAAGGGAATATCAAAAGAATATATGCTTGAACGCATCGAGGCGGCTCTTGTTGCCGCTGTAAAGCGTGAAAACGGCGGTAACGGTAACGTGCGCGTTGCAATCAATGAAACAAAGCGCGACATTAAGGTGTACCAGCAGTACAACGTCGTTGCAGAGGTCGAGGATCCGACAGTCGAGATCTCTCTTGAGGATGCAAAGGCGATCTCCAGAAGAAACGTTCTCGGCGGTATCTGTGAGATCGAGCTCAAGCCCAAGAACTTTAGACGTCTTTCCGCGCAGGCGGCGAAGCAGGTCATTATCCAGGGTATCCGCGAGGAGGAGCGTAAGCTCGTCCGCGCTGAATATGAAACCAAGCGTGAGGAGATCGTTACGGCTCTCGTAACAAAGGTCGATACCACCGACGGTGCTGTTGTCGTTGACACCGGCACAAGCGAGGCAGTTCTCATCAAGGATGAACAGATCCCCGGTGAGATCCTTAAGGTTGGCGACAGAGTCAAGGTGTACATCTCCGAGGTCAGAAACGAAACAAGAGGTCCCATCGTTATCCTCTCCAGAACTCATCCCAATCTCGTTAAGCGTCTTTTCGAGCTTGAGATCCCCGAGATCGCGGACGGCATCGTTCTCGTTAAGGGCATTTGCCGTGAGGCAGGCTCCCGCACGAAGATCGCGGTTTACTCCCGTGATCCCGACGTTGACGCTGTCGGCGCCTGCATCGGTAACCGCGGCTCGAGAATCGGCGTGATCCTCGATGAGCTCTGCGGCGAAAAGATCGATATCGTCAAGTACAGCGAAGATATGGGAGAATACATCTCCGCAGCTCTCGCTCCCGCAACGATCAATGAGGTCGTTATCGACGGCGAACGCTCCGCGAAGGTTTACGTTGACTCTGATCAGCTCTCTCTCGCAATCGGTAAGGAAGGTCAGAACGCACGCCTTGCGGCGCGTCTCACCGGCTTTAAGATCGATATCAAGAGCAGCTACTGATAACGGCGAGGTGGATGACCGTGGCAAAAAAAGAAGCGGCAACGCCGAAAAAGAAAAAATTACCCGAACGCAGATGCATTGGATGCGGTCAGACAAGACTTAAATTCGAGCTGATCCGCGTTGTAAGATCACCCGAGGGCGAGGTCGCGCTCGATCTCACGGGCAAAAAATCGGGCAGAGGTGCGTATCTGTGTCCTTCGTCCGCGTGCCTCAAGCGCGCGATCAAAAGCAAGCAGCTCGCACGCAATCTTGATTGTGCGATCCCCGAGGAGCTCGGTGACGAGCTCGCGGCGCTGATAGAAAGCGAGGCTGAAGCAAAGTGAGCCGAGTACTTTCATATATTGGCATCGCAAGAAAGGCGGGAAAGCTCACCTTCGGAACGGATGCCGTCTGCGACGCGCTCCGCCGCGGCGGAAAAAATCCTGTGTTCGCCGCGTCCGATATCTCGGAGGCGACGGAAAAGAAGCTCACCGATAAATGCGCGTTCTACGGCGTGAAGCTCGTCAGACTTGACGCGGATACGTCTGAACTCGGTCACGCGATCGGTAAAACGGGCGCGGTAGCGGCCGTATACGTCACCGATGAGGGACTTGCAAATGCGGCGGCAGCATCACTTCAGTAATGCAAACGCACCTGAAAACACATCATATATAAGATAACGACACGAAACGAAACCGCCTACCCGGCGGCGAGGAGGAATTATATGGCACAGCAAGCCACGACTTACAGAATTAACCGTCTGGCTAAAGAATTTAACCTTAAGAGTAAGGATATTATCGACCTTCTGGCTGAACACGGCCTCGAGGGCAAAACTCATATGGCGATACTTGAGCCCGCTGAATTCAATCTCTTCATCGAGCTTATTACGTCTCAAAATCAAATAACGAATCTGGATGCTTACGTTAAGGGCGAAGCAGTAATTCCGAAGAAGGTGTCGAAGGAAAAGACCGACGCCGCAAAGATTGAGGAAGCCGCTCCCGTTAAGTCCGAGCCGAAGGCGGAGGTCAAGCCTGCGCCCAAGAAGGAAGAAAAGCCCGTCGAAAAGCAGACAGAGGCTCCCGTTAAGAAGGAAGCTCCCGTAAAATCGGAGGCTCCCGTGCGCACACCCGCCAAGGACGAAAGAGCTCCCCGTCAGGATCAGCAGAAGCGTCCCGAACAGAGAGGCGAACGCAATGACCGCCAGCGTCCCGATCAGCAGAGACAGGACAAAAAGCCTCAGCAGCAGGACAGAAATGCGCGTCCCGAGACCAAGGGACAGCAGTCCGCACTGCAGAGACCGAATCAGCAGTCTCAGCCTCAGCAGAAGCCTGTGGCACAGGGCCGCGGTCAGGTAGAGGCTCCGAAGAAGAATCGCGGACCGTGGGAGCCTGCGGCAGGTGCATCAACTCAGCCCAAGACGAAGAAGCCCGAAGCACAGGGCGAAGCACGTCAGCGCACGGGCAATACACGTATCGTAGATACACGCTCAAGCTCCGTCGATCTTTCCAAGTACGACGAAAAGCTCAACAGCTACGTTTCTGATCGTGACGATCATCTCGTAACAAAGCAGAAGCTCAAAAAGCAGAATAATAAGTCCGTTTCGAGTAAGGATCGAGACAAGGAAAGACGCGCAATGGAAAAGCTCCGCAAGGAAGAGATCGAGCGTCAGCGCCGTCAGCAGCTCGTAATTCAGATCCCTGACGAAATTACTGTAGGCGAGCTCGCAAACCGCCTCAAGATCACAGCGTCCGAGGTCATCAAGAAGCTTATGCTCAACGGCATTATGGCGACGGTCAACGAGGTCATCGACTTTGATACTGCGTTTATCATTACCGAGGAGCTCGGTGCCAAGGCAGAGCGCGAGGTCGTAGTTACGATCGAGGATCAGCTCTTTGCCGTTGCGGAAGACGATGAGACAGATCTCATCGAGCGCAGCCCCGTAGTCTGCGTAATGGGTCACGTTGACCACGGTAAAACGTCGCTTCTCGACGCGATCCGTCATACGCACGTTACCTCCCGTGAGGCGGGCGGTATCACACAGCACATCGGTGCTTACAGAGTTGAGATCAACGGAAAGAATATCACTTTCCTTGATACTCCCGGTCACGAAGCCTTCACGGCTATGCGTCTGCGCGGCGCACAGGCGACTGATATCGCTATCATCGTCGTTGCCGCTGATGACGGTATCATGCCGCAGACAGTAGAGGCTATCAACCACGCAAAAGCAGCAGGCGTCGAAATCATCGTCGCCATCAATAAAATGGATAAGCCCACGGCTAACCCCGATCAGGTAATGCAGGAGCTCACGAAGTACGATCTCGTTCCCGAGGAATGGGGCGGAGACGTTATGTGCGTTCCCGTGTCCGCTGTGACCAAGATGGGTATCGACGACCTTCTCGAAAACGTCCTTCTTATCGCGGAAATGCAGGAATATAAGGCGAATCCGAACCGCCGCGCAAGCGGTCTGATTATCGAGGCGAAGCTCGATAAGGGCAGAGGCCCCGTTGCAACTATGCTCGTGCAGAACGGTACGCTCCATACGGGCGATATCGTTATCGCAGGTACTTCCGTCGGCCGCGTCCGCGCTATGACGGACGAAAACGGACGTCAGCTCAAGTCAGCGGGTCCGTCCGTCCCCGTTGAGATCACCGGTCTTGCAGAGGTTCCCGCCGCAGGCGACGAATTCAATGCAGTTGAAGACGAAAGAATGGCAAGAGAGCTTGCAGATCAGCGCCGTGAAAAGGAAAAGGAAGAGATCTTCCGCGCAAACGCAAGAGCAAACCTCAACGATATGTTCGCGCAGATCGAATCCGGTGTCAAGGACTTCAATATTATCGTCAAGGCTGACGTTAAGGGAAGTGCCGAGGCTGTAAAGGCTTCTCTCCAGAAGATCACAAACGAGGAAGTAAGAATCCAAATCATTCACTCCGCAGTCGGCGGTATCATCGAAAGCGATGTACAGCTTGCAGCGGCATCCAATGCGATCATCGTCGGATTCAACGTCCGTCCCGATAAGTCTGCTATCGATATGGCTGAAAGAATGAACGTCGAGATAAGAACTTACCGCGTCATCTACGAATGCCTTGAGGAGATCGAGGCGGCAATGAAGGGTATGCTCGCTCCCAAGTATCGTGAAGAGCTGCTCGGACACGCTCAGGTACGCCAGACGATCCACGTTCCGAACGTCGGTACAATCGCAGGCTCTTACGTTCAGGACGGTAAGATCGCGCGTAACGCGCAGATCCGTATCGTTCGCGACGGCTTCGTTATTTTCGAAGATAAGATCAGCTCTCTCCGTCACTTCAAGGAAGACAGACGCGAAATGGCACAGGGTTACGAATGCGGTATCGGACTCGAACGCTTCAACGACATCAAGGAAGGCGATATTCTCGAGTGCTTCCAGATGGTTGAGGTCGAAAGATAAGATCAATCAAACGAAAACACGGCGCGGAGACTCCGCACCGTGTTTTTTTGTTTACTTTGCCGACATTTGTCTGTCGCTTATCCTTGTTGACAAAGCCGCCTCGATGCGGTATCATAATATAAGTGGAAAATTCGTTTTTCGGATCAGGAAAGGGATTTATATGAAATTTTACGTATATATCAACAGCCGCGACGGTCTGAATATTTATTTCGGAGAGACAGTCAATCCCCTCTCCCGTGCGATCTCGTTCGTGGCGAAAAAGGCGGCGCGCAAAGCCGAAAAGCTCGCTTCCAAAGCGGAAGATGCTTCTCCCGTCGTTTATTTCTCAAAGGATATTACCCCCGAGGCTGTTCTTGAACTCTATCACGCGCTCGGACGTGAACTTCCCGGCAAGGTAGCGGTCAAGGTTCATTCAGGCGAGCCCGGCAATCAGAACTTCATCGGTCCCGAGCTGTGGCGTCCCGTTGTGGAGGAAGTGAAGGGAACAGTTGTTGAATGTAACACGCTGTACGGAGGACCGAGACACAGCACGGAAACTCACGTTGAGACGCTTAAAAATCACGGCTGGAGCGATGCTTTCGATTGTGAGATCCTTGACGGAGACGTTCCGGACCTCGTGCTTCCCGTAAAAAACGGAAAAATTATTGATAAAAATTACGTCGGCGGCAAGCTTGCGGACTATGATTCTATGCTCGTTCTTTCTCATTTCAAGGGACATCCCATGGGCGGATTCGGCGGCGCGCTGAAGCAGATCTCCATCGGCGTTGCGTCCGCGTTCGGTAAGGGCAACATCCACGGCGCAGGCAATACGGATAATCCTTGGGGCGGCGCGCACGATGATTTTCTCACTGCTATGGCTGATGCCGCATCCAGCGTTGCCGAATATTTCGGAGAGAACATCGTTTACATCAACGTGATGAAGAATATGTCCGTTGACTGCGACTGCTGCGCGGTCGCTGAAGATCCCTGCATGGCGGACATCGGTATCCTCGCATCCACGGATCCGATCGCGCTCGATCAGGCTTGCCTCGATCTTGTCTATGCGGCGACGGAGGATCCCGGTCAGGCACATTTGCTCGAGAGAATTGAATCGAGAAACGGTATCCTCACCGTAGAAAAAGCCGCAGAGCACGGCTTCGGCAAGAGAGAATATACACTTATCAGTCTTTAACGGAAAAGCAAAATGAAGAAACGTAAAAAGAAGAATCAATATACAAATACGCTTGTTTTTGTTTGCGTAGTGCTTGTGTGGGCGCTTGTTCTCGGTATAGTGTTCCTTGCGGATCACCTCAAGGACAGAGCTCCCGACGATACGGACAAAGATAAGCAAAGCGAAAGTGTGTCGGACAGTGCGTCCGACAGCACTTCAGATACGGACGAGTTATCTTCCGACACAGATGAGAACACCGATGACACGTCGGAGACGGATTCCACGCATACTTCCGTGATCGAGCCCGATCCCGTGACGTATACGGAGGCGACGATCCTCTCCGCGGGCGACATTATCGTTCATCTGTCTCAGCTTTATTACGCTGAGGCTGTCAACAAAACAACTCCCGATTTCACCAACACCTTCAAGTACATCGATGACCTTGTTTCGGCTGCGGATTACGCTGTCGTGAACTTTGAAACGACTTGCTCGGGCGCGGAACTTGGTTACAGCGGATATCCATCCTTCAATGCACCGGATTCCGTCCTCTCCGCAATCAAGGATGCGGGCTTTGATATGACGCTTTTCGCAAACAATCACTGCTATGACAAGAACCTCGCGGGACTTTTGCGCACTCAACAGATGTTCGGTGAGTACGGACTTGACTATATCGGTGCAAAGACGGAGCCGGGACAGGACGCATACACTGTGATCGAGGTCAACGGAATCAAGATCGGTATGCTCAACTATGCCGATGACCTTTCGGGCGGTATCACCGAAACTCGTTACATCAACGGCAAGACGATTAAGGGCGACGATCTTGATTATATGAATCTTTACAATCTGTCGCTTCTCGACGAGCTCTACGATGAGGTAGAAACGATTATGGCTGATATGGAGGCGGACGGAGTCGATCTTGTTATCGCGTATATGCATTGGGGCTATGAATATAACGTCGTCCACAACCGCTATCAGGAAAAGGTTGCACAGGAGCTGACGAATCTCGGAGTTGACGTTATCATCGGTGGTCATCCGCACGTCATCCAGGACGCGGACACTCTCACAAGCGAGACGGATCCCGACCACAAAACGCTCTGCTTCTATTCGCTTGGCAATCTCGTCTCAAATCAGAACAGACGCACAATGGGCGACACAAAGAACAGCACCTATACAGAAGGCGGTCTTATGGTAGAGCTGACGGTGCGTAAGTATTCGACAGGCGAGGTCATGGTCAGCGAGGTCGAGCAGATACCGACCTTCGTTCACAGACATAAGGCGTCGAACGGATATTATGCTCACGAGATCGTGCCGCTTGAAGCGGCGCTTGCCGATCCTGCCGCGTACGGACTGACCGAATCGAGCTTCGGCAAGGGCGACGCGCAGGAGGTTTACGATCTTGAGATCGAGGTCCTCGGAGATGCAGTCGAGGCGTATAACGCATCGGTGGTGCTCCCTGTAATTGAATAAAGAAAAAAGGCACCGATTTCTCGGTGCCTTTAGCTTTTATTTCATACTGTCGATGAGATTCATGTAGCAGGAAAGCTTGTTTACGTCGGTTTCCGTAAGCATCTCCGACATAAGACGGCTTGCGAGGTCGGGAGTCATCACATCAGACTCCTTCGCAAGCTTTTCAGCCGTACGGATGTAGAACGCAAGCACGTTTACGTCCGTTGATTCGTCGGCGCGGGTTATCATCTCGACCGTTGTTTCAAACATCTTGCAGCGCGTGTCTCTCGCGTTCGATTCTCCTACCTCGCGTGTCTGCTTTTCTTCGTTGTACTGATCACGCTCTTCGTAAAGCGTCTCGAGCATACCCGTGTAGACCTCGAGGATATCGCGGTTCTGCTGTGCGTTCTCACTGACGATTGCCACGATCGCGTTCGCTTTTGCCTGCGTCCCTATTTCGCCGGGAGCGCCGACGGACATCTCTGCGATGGTGTCGAGGTAGGCTTCCGTTTCGGTACGTATTGCGCGGAGCTCGTAGATGCGGTCAAGTACCTTTTCGATCATACGGTTACGCTCGGCTTCGGGATCATAACCTACGTGAATCTCGGCTTGTCTCGCCTCAACTCTCGCCTCGACCGACTGCTTCGCTTCCTTTACCGCCTCGGATGCCCATTTTGCCGCATCCTTTACCGCCTCGGACGCAGAATTTACAGCGCTTTTGCAGATCTCCTTGCCGCGGCGAAGAGTCTCGTAATCACGCGTTTTTGCGCGCATTTTTGCGGTGAGTGCCGCGATCTTTTCGCGGATTCTTACGCTTTCATCAGCGTTGACCGTATCTTCAAGCTCGGAAAGCTCCGCTTCGATCTCACCGAGATCACTTTCAAGCTCAGAAAGCTCGTCCTCGATCGATTCCGACTCGGATTCCTTTTTCGCAAGATAGTCTGTCATTGCGGAATTAAGATGAGCAATGGCACGGTTGAATGCATCCTCTGCTTTGTCTGCGGCTGTTTCCGTTACGTGATAAACAGTTTCGCCTGCCGCTTTTGCGGCAGCTTTTGTCTTTTCTATGAATTCATCAAAGTTAAAATTGTTGTTCATTTCGTCCTCCTGTGACGTTATATCGTCGGGAGAGGCAGCGAGGACGATGACGGTCTCGTCACCGTCAAGATAGCGTGCCCTCCCTTTTTTAACAAGACCTTGAGCCCTTTTCGGGTAGGTCGCACCTATCGGATTACCCTCGCTTGAAAGAACAGTTACGTTTTTTGTCATGGGTGTCTTCCCCCTTTCGTTCATAGCGATATTCGATTTTTCATACGAATGATTTTTTGTTATGAGTTTACTCTCCGTCGTATGTGAGTTTATTGTACAGTAAAAATGCAGATATGTCAAGCATAATAAAAAACTCCCGGATGCTTATGCATTCGGGAGTTTTTATGGGCCTTCGGGGACTCGAACCCAGGACCGACCGGTTATGAGCCGGTAGCTCTAACCAACTGAGCTAAAGGCCCGTCTTTTTGACGCCTAAACAGTATAATACATTTGACCGCGAATGTCAATATGAATTGCGAATTTTTTTGATGTGATGGATGAAACGGAGGCAAAAATCGAGTCATAGCGTCACGTGCGGAAGCATAGAATGTAACTAAATCGTGAGAAAGAAAGGGAACTCAATGAATAACTCCGTTTATTTACCCGAAGGATACAGACTCGGCTCGCCGGAAAACAAAATGTACGTTTCAAGCATCGCGGGGCTTGAACGCGCGATGACGGAGGGAGCAATATGCGAAGCGCCCGCCGTTATGTGCGATAACGCGGATTTTTCGCTCCGTGTCGATCTCGGCGGCGTGATCGGCGTGATCGAAAAAAGCGAAGCTGTGCTGACGGGCATCGGCGAGGAAGTGAAGAACATAGCAGTTTTGACACGCGTGGGAAGAGCTGTCGCTTTCACTGTCAGATACATAGACAAAAGCGTTTATCCGCCCGTGGCGTATCTGTCACGCAGGGAAGCGCAGAAGCGCTGTATGAGGGACTACGTGTCCTCGCTCGTGCCGGGAGATATAATTCCGGCAAAGGTCACGCATCTCGAACGCTTCGGCGCATTTGTGGATATCGGATGCGGCATCGTGTCGCTTTTGCCCGTGGATGCGATCTCAGTCTCAAGAATATCGCATCCGAAGGAGAGACTCTCCGTCTCGTCGCGAATATACGTCGCCGTAAGGAGCATCGACGGCAAAAACGGACGCATCAACGTTACTCACCGCGAGCTTTGCGGTACGTGGAAGGAAAATGCCGCGCATTTTTCGGCAGGTCAGACGGTCGCGGGCATCGTTCGTTCGATTGAAAGCTACGGCGTGTTCGTGGAGCTGACGCCGAATCTGACGGGTCTTGCCGAGCCGTACGACGGCGTGCGCGTCGATGAGGGCGCGGCAGTGTACATAAAAAGCATCACGCCCGAGCGGATGAAGATCAAGCTCGCAATCGTAGGCGCATACAGAGGTGAACTGCTGCGCGACGTGACTCCGCCGAAATATTACATCGATACAATCAAAACGCGGCACATCGATTCGTGGTGCTATTCGCCGCCCGAAAGCGGTAGAATCATAGAAACCGTGTTTTGACGGGCAAAACAGTTAAAACAAAAAGTCACTGCATTGACAGTGACTTTTTTCGTTTCAATTTCCGAATATTTCGTCCGCGATCCTGACATCTGCCGTTGCATCCGGGACGTAATGATCCGCGCCGATCATTTTTGCGAGCTCCTCTGTCAAAACAGCACCGCCGACCATGATCCTGCAATATGGTGCGCGAGCCTTGACGAGAGCGATCGTCTCCTTCATTGCGGGGACGGTTGTCGTCATAAGCGCGGACAGACCGAGCAGACGCGCACCTGTGCGCGTGACCTCGTCAAGTATAGCCTCAGGAGATACGTCACGTCCGAGATCGTGAACGTCGTAGCCGTAATTCTCGAGAAGGGCACGAACGATGTTTTTGCCGATATCGTGTACGTCACCTTTTACGGTAGCGAGCACGATTGTGCCCTTTGAAACGTCGCTTGAGGTGCCGAGCTTTGATTTTATGACGGCAAAAGCTGCTGTAGCGGCTTCCGATCCCGCGAGAAGCTGCGGCAGGAAGATGCGGTTTTTGTCATATTCCTCACCGAGACGCGAAAGCCCCGGCACGATGTGCAAGTTGATAACGTCGAGCGGTGCAAGTTCAGCCGACAGCTCCTCCGCGATGCGTGACGCGTCGGATTTTCTGCCCTTTACGATCGCATCGGCAAGAGTCAGTGCTTTCGCCTCTGTTTTGACTGATTTTTTGTCTGTGCCGCTCATTACGGAGCTGTATTTGATTCCTCCTCGATCGCATCCGAAGAGAAGCTCGTGCGCGAGCACGGCTCCTTTCATCGCGTCGCTTTCCGGATTCATAATGGCGGATGAAAGTCCGGCGCCGAGAGCGGATGTGAGGAAGGAAGCGTTGACGGTGTCGCGGTTGGGCAGACCGAAGCTGATGTTCGACACTCCGAGCACTGTGTGCGCACCGTAATCACGCCTCAAAATACGAACACATTCGAGTGTGATGCTCGCCGCATCGGTTACGGTGGCGGCGGCAAGCGTGAGCGGATCGAAGATGATGTCGCTTCTGTCGATGCCGTATTCTTTTGCAATGGAGAGGATACGGTCAGCGACGGCAAGTCTGCCCTCGACTGTTTCGGGAATGCCGTTTTCATCGAGCAAAAGTCCGATCACGACGCCGCCGTACTTTTTCACGAGCGGGAAAACAGCGTCCATGGACTCGCGTTTGCCCGAGACGGAATTGACGAGCGGCTTGCCGCTGTATATGCGCATAGCGGACTCCATCGCGGATGCGTCCGAGGTGTCGATACAGAGCGGGAGAGGCACAGCACAGCGTATTTTATCGACCGCGGAGGTTAATGTTATGCGTTCGTCTATATCCGGAAGCCCGCAGTTTACGTCGAGTATATCGGCGCCGGAGTCAAGCTCCGAAAACGCCATATTGACGATGTAGTCAAAGTCCGAATTTCTCAGCGCTGCCTTGAGATTTGGCTTGCCTGTAGGATTTATGCGTTCGCCTATAATAAGCGGCTTTTCACCGAAAACCGCAGTGCGCGTGCGCGATGCGATACGGGTAAGCGACTTCTTTGCCGTCCGTGTGACAGAGATGCTTCCGCAAAGCTTTTTGATTGCGGAGATGTACTCGGGAGTTGTGCCGCAGCATCCGCCGACGATGGCGGCTCCGCCCTCGATAAGACGCTTTGCGGACTTAGCAAAGTCGTCGGGAGTGACTGTATAGTGTGCGCCCTCTCCGTCAACGTCGGGAAGCCCCGCGTTCGGTGAGATCATGATCGGCACGGAAGCAGTTCCGATGATCTCGGGAAGGATCTCCTCCATCGTGTCCGGACCGAGACCGCAATTGAGTCCGATTACGGATACGCCGAGCCCCTCAAGCACCGTCACGACGGTGTCGGCGTCGGCGCCCGAAAGCAAACGGTGAGATTTGTCCATCGTCACGGAGACGAATATCGGCAGATCGCACGACTCCTTTGCCGCGATGACGGCGGCTTTCGCCTCGTAAAGATCCGAAAACGTCTCGATCAGAACGCAATCGCAGTATGGCGCGGCTGCGGATATGACCTCCGAGAAAAGCGATACGGCCTCATCAAAGCCGAGGTCCCCCTCGGGCGTCATAAGACGTCCTGTCGGGCCTACGTCGTATGCGACGTAGCCGTGACGCGCGTCCGTGACGGCACGCCGCGCGATCGCGGCACCTGCCGCCGCGATCTCGGCGGCGTTTTGGTGCTTGATTCTGCTCGTCACGAACGTGTTTGTCGTTATTATGTCTGCGCCCGCGTCAAGATACGCGCGGTGAAGCGCGTATACGTCATCGGGACGCGAAAGATTCCAAGTGTCGGAAAGCTCGCCGGGCAAAAGTCCCTTCGACTGAAGCACCGTTCCTGTGGCTCCGTCAAAGATCAAAAGCTCGTTGCCGATCCTGTCCGTAAGTTTCATTTGTCAAACCTCATTTGCTGATGATGTCGGAAAGATTTGTCATGATCGCGCGCGCGATCTCGGGCTTGTTCATCGTGTAGATGTGGATGTGCGAGGTGCCGTTTGCGATCAGATCGATGATCTGCTCTGTCGCAAACGCAATGCCCGCCTGCTTCATGGCGGCGGGGTCGTCACCGAATCGGTCTGCGATCGCACGGAATCGCGGCGGCAGTAAAGTGCCGGACAGCTCTGCCGATCTGATGACCTGACGCGCGTTCGTGACGGGCATAATTCCGGCAACGACGGGGATCTTGATGTTCGCCTTGAGCATACGGTAACGGAATGCGTAGTAGAGATTGTTGTCGAAGAACATCTGCGTGGTGAGAAAGTCAGCGCCGTCCTCCTCCTTCTTTTTAAGGAAATCGATGTCGCTGTTGTAGGAGGGGGACTCGGGATGAGAATCCGGATAGCAAGCTCCTCCTATGCAGAAGTCGCCGTTCGATTTCTTTATGTATGCCATAAGGTCGTTTGCGTGAGCAAAATCGGTCTTTACGGGCGAGCCGTCCGAGGGCAGATCTCCGCGCAGAGCGAGGACGTTTTCGATGTTTTCGTCGCGCAGACGCGAAAGGGTGTAATCGGTGAACGCCTTGTCAGCGGAATAGCACGTCAGATGCGCGAGCGCGGGTATGCCCGCCTTTTCGATCGCGGAGGCGACGTCAACTGTGTAATCGATTGTTGATCCGGCACGGCAAGTGACAGACATAAACGACGGCGCAAGCGCTGTCATTTCCTTTATCACGTCCATCGTCTCGTCAAGGTTTTGCCAAGCCTTGGGAGGGAAGACCTCGAGAGAAACGGTGACCTTGTTTGTTGAGAGTATGTTTTTGATCTTCATTTGCGTTGTCCTTTCGGATGTGTATCCTTGACAGTGAAGCGCCACAGGCGCTCTCTGTCGGCTTTTTCTGCGTAAGCGATTCCTATTCTCGGGGATGCTTCAAGCTCGGGCGAAAAACCGTCATCCTCGCACCAGATAACGTCAGAATCGATGAAGGAATATGCGTTGAAGGATCTGTCGATCCCAATCAGCTTCGTGAGCTTGCCCGGACCGTTTGCGCCCTCGACGCCTCGGATGAGCACTCCTTCGGGATGATCGCGCTCTCCCGTAATGACGTTAAGCAGGTCGTGGATCCCGTAACAGAGGTAGACGTATGCGACTCCGCCCTCGGAATACAGCGTTTCCGTGCGCTTTGTGCGTCCGTGATGCGCGTGGCAGGCGGTGTCCTCTTCACCGAAATAGCATTCGGTTTCCGTGATGCGGCGTTTTGTGACAGCACCGTCAGTTCCTCGCACACACAAAAGCTTTCCGCATAAAAGCGGTGCCGCTTTTGTGGCAGGCATAAGATAAAAATCGCGTCCGAGCCTCATAAACAGTCTCCGTTTCTGTCTTTTCAGAATATTATACCACAGTTTTTCCGAGATGCATAGATGAAAATGCCTGCAAAAGCTCTTTTTCGATTAAAAACGTTCCGATTGTTGACAAATGTGAACAGATGTAGTATATTAAATGTGTGTAGTAATACATACAAATCTACAAATATAGGAGAAAAAAGATGAAAAAATTACTTGCTATTCTTCTTGCTCTTACGTTCGTTCTCTCTATGTTCGTTATGACGGCATGCACAAACGGCGAAGGCGAAGAAACTGACAATGATGCTGTTTCCGGCAACGACGAAACAAACGGCGAAACCGAAGGCAACGGCGAAGAAACCGATGGCGAACCCGAAGGCGAAGAGACCGACGGCGAAACCGAAGGCGAAGGCGATGACGTTGTTGATGAGCCCAATATGTTCCCCTATGAAGGCGAATATGTTCCCGGTTCCGTAAACTTCGATTGGGGCGCACCCGATGCTACATCCATCTGCTTCGAAATCGATGCTGATCACGTTATCCACGACGGTAAGGGTACTTGGTCCAACCAGACCTCCACTCTTCCTCCCATGGCATTCGACGGCGATTATGACACCTGCTATGACTGCGACGAGCAGTGCGGCACCGAAAACGATGCTAATATGGAAGTAGGTCTCGTTCTCGAAGACTGGGACGGCGACACAACCAAGACCGGTTACGTTGGTGCTTGGATCGAAGAAGGCGTTGTTCTCACTCAGATCCGTTTCTTCCCCCGTACAGCTAACCTCGGCCGTGAAACAGGCTGCAAATTCCAGGCATCCGTTGACGGTGTAAACTGGGTTGACCTCGTAGTTATCGAAGAGCTCGTTAATGGCGGCTACGACTACGAATTCTACGATATCGAAGACGATACCGTATACTACTATGTACGTTTCCTCGGTCGTGACCTCGAAGCTTACAACGAGTACGTTGACGCTGCAGGTACCGATTACTACTCCTACTGCAACATCGCAGAAATGGAAATCTGGGGTACTCCCGCTAACTGAGCTTGACTGAAAGCAATTAGTTTACTTAATAAACAAAAAAGCGAGCGCTTGCTCGCTTTTTTGTTTATTGTTTGCAAATTGTCGCAGTTGATATATTGACAAGGCATTGCCTTTGTGGTATGCTAAAAAAGCAAATTAAAATTTTTTTCAAGGAGAAAAAAGATGAAAAAATTACTTGCTATTCTTCTTGCTCTTACGTTCGTTCTTTCCATGTTCGTTATGACGGCATGCACAAACGGCGAAGGCGAAGACACTGACACCGATGCTGTTTCCGGCAACGACGAAACAAACGGCGAAACCGAAGGTAACGGCGAAGAAACCGATGGCGAAACCGAAGGCGAAGAGACCGACGCTGAAACCGAAGGCGAAGGCGATGACGTTGTTGACGAGCCCAATATGTTCCCCTATGAGGGCGATGTAACTCCCGGCTCCGTTGACTACGACTGGGGCGCTCCCGATGCGGACTCCGTATTCTTTGTAATCGACGAAGCACACATCTTCCACGACGGTAAGGGCACTTGGAACAATGATGCTAACTGCACCGCTATCTACGCATTCGACAACGATTTCGGCACGTTCTATGACTGTGACGAAAAGTGCGAATATACCAACACCGACGCTATGAATGTTGGCTTCGTTCTCGAAGATTGGAACGATGACGCAACCAAGACCGGTTACGTTGGCGCTTGGATCGAAGAAGGCGTTGTTCTTTCTCAGATCCGTTTCTTCCCCCGCGGCGACTGGACCGCTCGCGCTCCCGGATGCAAATTCCAGGCATCTGTTGACGGCGTTGAATGGGTTGATCTCGTAGTTATCGAAGCTCTCGAGAACGCCGGCGGCGACTATGAATTCTACGATATCGAAGACGAAACCGTATACTACTATGTACGTTTCCTCTCCCGTGACCTCGAATCCTACAACGAATACGTTGACGCAGCAGGCACTGATTATCAGGCATACTGCAACATCGCTGAATTCGAAATCTGGGGAACTCCCGCTAACTGATTAAGTCAGCTACATAAAAAGGCATCCGTAAGGATGCCTTTTTTGCGCTTGTTTTTACTTTGACGCGTCGAGTAAGGGCTCGATCACGCCGTTCCAGACAGCGGATGCGCCTGCCGCGACAGCGGAAATTATAACGCAGAGGAGCGCGCTTGCGGAGGCGGCGGGCTCGTCAAAATCGAGCACTACAGCACCGAGATTGACTGCGATGTAACCGAATGCGGTCTCAATGAAGGTCTTGATAGCACGGGATGTGATCTCTTTTTTTGTCATATTCTGTTCCTTTCGCTTTGAGATTTAATCGGAAGCCTCGGAAACGGTGAGCGAGGCCCAGGTTTCTCCTCCGCACACTCCGTCTGCAGTAAGCTTCTTCTTCTTTTGATATTTTTTTACGGCGGCTCGCGTTTTGGGACCGTAGCTGCCGTCAATATCGAGTTTTGCGTCGATCGCGGAGTTCAGAAGCGTTTGCACGAGCTTTACGTCCGCGCCCTTGTAAAGGTACTTGAGAGTGCGTGCGTTGATCGCGCTTCGCTCAAATCCGAGAGTCATCTCTCCCGTCAGATAGGGAAGCGGATCAACCCAGCTTCCGCTTTTCTTAATGCCGAAATGAAGGTGTGCGCCCGTTGAGTTGCCGGTGCTTCCCATGTAACCGAGTACGTCTCCTCGTGCCACGCAATCTCCTTTTTTGACCTTTAGCGTACCCTTTTTCATATGATAGTAGCAGCTCGAGATGCCGTTTCCGTGATCGATCACGACTGCGTTTCCCTCTGACGGCTCACGTCCTGTGACGTCGTTTGTTGCTTTTGTGACGATGCCGCTCTCAAAAGCGATTACGTAGTCGGTCGCGGCTCGATCATCAGTGCCTCCTACAAGATCACAGCCGTAATGAAAGCCCGAAACTCCGTTTACGGTGCGCTTGCCGTATCCCGACGTCAGATAGTGACGTCCGTTTTTTAGCACGTTTACAGTGCATTTTTTGTGTTCTCTTGCCATGTGATGCTCCTTTCGTTTATTCGGTGTCGAGCTTGCCGTCAAGACGGTTGATGCGCTTGTGTGCCTGCTTGACGGATTCCTCCACAGCAGTCAGACGCGTGACAAACTCGATGTTGGTCTTGCGCTGTTCCTTTTGCTCGGCTTTGATGTCATCCGTGTTGGCTTTTATGTAGCCGAGCTCGGACAGAAGTGCGGCGTTCTTGGCGGCGTGTGACGTAAGATCGGCACGTCCGTTGCGGCGGAATGTCGCATATCCGAAGATGATGGCGCAGACGGTGGAAACGACGGATAAAATGCCGAGGATCGTCTCAAGCGCAGTCATGCGTGCAGTCTCTGCCGTTTAGTTGATTTGTAATGTTGAAAATGACAGGTCTCTCCTTTCGGGAAATTTGCTTGCGTTTGTGTGAGGATGTAATAATAACACGAAATTTTCGTCATTTTCGTCAAATTTGCGTTGACTGACGCTTTTTTTGAAAATTTTTTCATATTCATAAGACAACATTTACTTGACATCTTCGAAAGTCGGTGATATACTAATAAGGCTGTCGTGAAAATACGTTGCATTTCGGGGTGTGGCTCAGTTCGGTAGACGAACGAAGGGCGCGCCGCCGGTGGCGGAAGAAGCGCCGTGAGTGAGGGCGAGCAGAATGCGAGCGTAAGCGCAGCGCGGATGAGAATTCCGAAGGGAAGATTG
>JAZNXW010000014.1:0-59859 GCA_045594085.1 Eubacteriales bacterium
CGGACCCTACGATAGGCACGAAAGTGCCGTCCGGGTGGCGCCTAAAACAAAAAGCACCCAAAAGGGTGTTTTTTGTTTTACCCGAAGGGCGGAATCGGACCCTACGATAGGCACGAAAGTGCCGTCCGGGTGGCGCCTAAAACAAAAAGCACCCAAAAGGGTGTTTTTTGTTTTACCCGAAGGGCGGAATCGGACCCTACGATAGGCACGAAAGTGCCGTCCGGGTAGAGGAATCGAGCCCACCCAAAGCAAGGAGCGAAGCGAGCCGAGTGACGCAGGCGACGCTCCGCGACTATGCGACGGTGGCGGAGGCGCCGCAAACGGATTGACACTCCGCCCCGCGGTGTGATACAATGAACTCGGAAAGGACGGTGCACTTTTATGAAAAAGAAAATAATCGTCTGTGTGTTTTTGCTGCTGATTCTCGTTACCGCAATATATACTGTCGTGGTGGCAATCGATTCTTATCTTTATGATATGGATCCGGCAAACGGCGTTGATCTTCTTGAAGGCTGGGGCGCCGCTTTTGCCATGATCATCGGAGGCTTTGTTGTTCTTTACGAAACAGATTTGTTTTATACGGTTTATTATTTTTTCGTAAAGCCGAAAACTGCAACAAAATCAATATTGAATATCCTTTCAAATTTGAGTCTGCTGCTTGTGTTTTTCAGCGATTATTATTCGGACATCTTTAAGGAAGATGGAATAGCACTGATTCTTATGTTTTTAACATACGTAATTTTAAGAATTGTTTATTTTGTCATTTCATTACGTTCTTGGATCCTTGAATAACCGCCATATCATACTACCCACAGAAAGGACGCCCCTATGAAAAAAATTCTCTCTCTTCTCGTTCTTGCCGCGATGGCGGCGACGGCGCTCGTTGGCTGTGCCGCAGGCACGTCAAGCGAACAGGAGCTGTATGCTCTCGGAGTCGACGTTGTCGGAACGATGAAAAAGCTCATCAAATCGAACGAATATGCCGAGATCTACGGCGTAAATGAGGAGATCCGCGGATTTATGGGGTCCGTCGATCTCTCCGATTACGACGAGCCCGAGGCTGTCTACGCCGTCACGATTCCCGAAATAAGCGAATTCTGCGAGGAATTCCTCGCAGATGCCGACGTTGACTGGGACGATCTGTCCGATGTCGTGAAGGAGCAGCTTGAGGCAAAGGTCGGCTTGACTACACTTATCACACAGATCAACGCCCGAATGGGCAGCAACGTTATCGCCGCGGCGTCGATGTATCTCACCGTCGTCGAGGACGAGGATCTGAAGCTCGATGAGCCCGTGACGTACATCTACGTATACGAAAGCGGTGCTGTTGTTGCCGTCACGTTTAACAGATACGGCTCGGCGCAGGGACAGCTCGTTTTCATGGACGATCCCGACGAGATCGAGGACATCTTTGAGGATTGCGGCTGCGAGGTCCGCGAGCTTGATTTAAAATGACGCTCAACGCCGTCAGCTTCAACATAAGATACAAAAGTGACAAAAACGGTCACTCGATCGCGGAGAGGGCGCCGCGCATCGAATCAATAACGGATGCGTTCGGCGCAGATATTATCGGCTTTCAGGAGTACACTCCCGCTTGGGAGGCGGAGATCGCCTCGCGTTACGGCGGAGAGTACGGCATTTTTGTCAAGTATCGCGATGACGAAACAGACGTGGAAGCCTCACCGATTCTGTGGCGGCTCGATAGATTCGAGCTTGTCGGGACGGAGCATTTCTGGTTGTCAGACACGCCAGAGGTCAAGTCACGCGGATGGGATCGCGAAAGCACCTGCTATAGGATGTGCGTCTGTGCCGTCTTGCGCGAGCGAAAAACGGGCGTGGAATTTGCGTTTTTGAACACGCATTTCGGTTTCGGGACGGATTGCCGCCAAAAAAGCGCGCAACTCCTCACGGATCGTGCGGAAAAATACAAAAGTATGCCTGTCATAATCGTGGGCGACTTTAATATGACGCCCGACGAGCCCGCCTATGCGGTGATGACGTCGCATTTCACCGACGTAAACGCTGTAACGGCGCGCGAGACGCGCGGCACCTATCACGGATATGATCCGAATCGAGTGCGAGGCGAGCACATCGATTACGTTTTCGTGAGCGAGGCGGTAACGCCCGTGTCATACCGAATCGCAGACGAAACCTTCGACGGAAAATTCCCGTCGGATCATTATGGGATTTGTGTCACACTGCGTGTGTGACGCGATGGGGCGCTGCCTGCAAATCAGCGCTGTTGCCAAAGGGGAAATGTTCCTATAGAATGTTATTGGAAGATAATATCCACCGTTTTGACCCCGAAAATGAGAGTGTTAAATAATATGAAAAAAATCTTTGCTTTGCTTGTTGCGTTAATATGTTTATGTTTGATTTCGTGCAATGTTCAAGTACGGTATCGCTTTATGCATTCAACAGATGATATTTCCGCAGTATATATTGTAACGATCTCTTTTGATGAAGAAAACGAACTAACGGAAACAGAACTTGCTGAAATTGAAGACATAGGTGAATTTTTAAAAGATTTCAGAAGCTTGGACTGTTATGAGTGGTTTGGAGATCCGTGTGGTCCCACCGAGGACTACAAAGAAGACACAGTTGTCAAAATTTGCTACAACAACGGTGACTATGAATTGATCAACTGGTGTGGTCGAGCAAAATATTTTGACGAAGAAGAACGGCTCAGGTACTATAGCGGATATAACGTGTTTGACGAAGAACCATTCGAACTGTTTCTTGCTGACTATTTGGAAGATTGATTGAAACTTTGATGTCATCTTAATGCAATAAAAACAACGCCGCCGTTAATGGCGGCGTTGTTTTTCATCTCTTTCTCCTCAGCTTTGCTACACGATCCGCCTCAATCTGTTTGCCGTCGAATTGGCTCCGCCCGAGGACAAAAGAAACACCCATCCGCCGCCGATGCGCATATCTTAACTTTTTTTCAAATCCCCCTTGTCTTTTCTACAAAAATATAATAATATAGATGTAATCTGCGCTTTTGTCGCAGAAATACGGATGTTGAAAGGAAAGTCTATGATATTCGGAAAGCATATTAATAAATATTATCTGAAATATTCCCTCATTCTGCTTATCGGACTTGCCGCACTTGTCGCCGTTGACTGGTATCAGCTTGAGGTGCCGGAGATATATAATCTCGTCGTGAACGGAATGAACGACGGATTTGTAGAGCAAAACGGACAGACTGTGCCGTTTGATCTCGATTTTCTTCTCGATTCCGTCTGCAGACCGATGATAACCATTATCCTTGCGATGGTGGCGGGCAGATTTCTCTGGCGTATCTGCTTTTTCGGATCCGCGATCCTCGTCGAAACGGACATCCGCAAGAAGATGTTTGATCGCGCCAAGGATCTGTCACAGGAGTATTACCAAAGAAACAAAGTCGGCGGACTTATGTCGCTGTTCATAAACGACCTCGAAACAGTCCAGGATTGCTTCGGCTCAGGCGTGCTGATGTTCTTTGACGCCGCCTTCCTCGGCGGTCTGTCTATCGTAAAGATGTGGCGGATGAATTCGATTCTGACGATGCTCTCGCTCGTCCCCGTCGTTATTCTGCTCGTCGTAGGACTTGTGGTCGGTACGACTATCACAAAAAAATGGGCAAGACGGCAGGAGGCGTTCTCGTCTCTGTCCGATTTTGCGCAGGAGAGCTTCTCGGGAATTGCCGTTGTCAAAGCTTTCGTTAAGGAAACGAAGGAGCTGATGGCGTTCCGTAAGCTGAATCGCGAAAACGAGGACGCAAACGTTGACTTTGTCAAAACCTCGACGCTTCTTCATATACTCGTTACCCTTTTTGTCGAATCCGTCATCTGCGTTATCCTCGGATACGGCGGTTACCTCGTCTATACGGGTGTGTTCAACGCGGGAGATATGTTTGAATTTATCGGATACTTCACCGCAATCGTATGGCCCGCAATGGCAGTCTCCCAGCTCATCGAGATGGGCTCACGCGGTAAAGCTTCGCTTAACCGAATCAGCGAGCTGATAGACGCGGAGATCACAGTCGCTGACCGAGAGGGCGTGAGAGCGCTTGAGGACGTTAAGGGCGAGATAGAGTTCAAAAATCTCACCTTCCGCTATCCCGATGCGGAATACGATGCGCTTGAAAACGTCAGCTTCAAAATCGAGGCGGGCGAGCACGTCGGCATCGTCGGTGCAACGGGCTGCGGCAAAACCACGCTCGTTGACCTCATTCTGCGCACGTATAACGTGCCGGACGGAGCTCTTTTCATCGACGGAAACGACGTCAACGACGTAACGATCAAGTCCGTCAGATCCGCCGCCGCATACGTTCCTCAGGACAACTTCCTTTACAGCGATACGATCGAAAATAATATCGCATTCTCCCTCAATGCCGAGGGGCTTGACGACGAAGACGCAAAAGCCGTAGTCGATGCCGCGATCCTCGCGGACGTTGACGAAAACATCCGCGGCCTTTCGCTCGGATATAAGACAGTGCTCGGTGAACGCGGAGTCACGGTTTCGGGCGGACAGAAGCAGAGGATCTCCATCGCACGAGCTCTCCTCGCGGATGCACCTATCCTTATCCTCGACGACAGCGTTTCCGCCGTCGATACTAAGACGGAGGAGGTCATCTTCCGCAACCTGAAGGAATCAAGAGAAAATAAAACGACGCTTCTCATCGCGCACCGCATCTCCACCGTCGAGGGCATGGACAAGATCGTGTTCATCGACGACGGTAAGATCGTGGACGTGGGCGCACACAACGCGCTTTACGAGCGCTGTCCCGCATACAAGCGTGCTGTCGATCTGCAGAAGCTCGAAGAGGAGGTGTAAGCTATGCGTGAATACTTCCCTTTGATAGCGGTCGGCGCCGCCGTCGGCTTTTTCTCCGTCGTTTTCGTCATCGCCTATGCGCTGATGAAGAATAAAAAAGAAGCCGTCGGCTTCGATCGAAACATGAAGGACGGCGAAATACTCCGCCGTCTGATCAGATACGCGGCTCCGCACGCAAAAAGCTTTGCGTTTGTGGGACTTGTGATGCTTGTCTCCGTAGCTTATGACATCATCTCCCCGATGGTGCTCGGTTACGTCGAGAAGCTGATAGAGGGTGATTTCGAGCTGTCGCGCCTTGTGAACGCCGTCATCTTTTACGCCGCGATCCTTCTCGTTTCGCTCGGATCCACATACGTTCAGGCAATAGTCCTTCAGCGAACGGGCCAGAAGATACTTTCGCGCGTGCGCGAGGACGTTTTCGTGCATATTGAGTCGCTGTCGCACGGACAGCTCAACGAAATCCCTGTCGGTAAGCTTGTCACACGCGTTGCCAACGATACAAACGCGATCTCGATGATGTTCACCAACGTGTTCGTCAACCTCGCGAAGAACTGTTTTGTTATAGTGGGTGTTCTCATCGCGATGCTGTGCCTCAATCTCGAGCTTTCGCTGATGGTGCTCTGCTTTGTTCCCTTCATCGTGCTCTTTACGGTCATTTTCCGCAAATTCTCGCGCCGTGCATACCGTGAGGTAAAGGACGCAACAACGGATATCAATACGTATCTGTCCGAAAATCTTTCCGGAATCAAGATCACGCAGATCTTCTGCCGCGAGGAACGCAAAATGAAGGAGTTTTCCGAGCGCAATTCCCGCCTCGGACTTGCAAAGCGTAAGCAGACACTTGTTTTCGGCATCTTCCGTCCGCTTGTTTATATGCTTTATATCTCGTCTGTGCTCTGCCTGTTCTATCTCGGCGGTAAGGGCTACCTTGACGGAGCAAGCTTCCTCGGGACGGCACTTACGAGCAGTACCATCGTCATTTTCTATTCGTACATATCCAAATTCTTCAACCCGATACAGAACCTCGCTGAGCAGTTCAATATGCTCCAGTCTGCCTTCGCATCTGCGGAAAAGATATTCACCGTTATGGATATCGAGCCCGCGATGAAGGACACCGACGGCGCGATCGAGCTCGACGAGGTAAAGGGCGAGATCGAGTTCCGCAACGTCTGGTTCGCGTATAAGTCCGACGAATGGGTGCTCAAGGATGTCAGCTTCAAGGTCGAAGCGGGACAGACGGCGGCGTTCGTCGGCTCGACGGGCAGCGGTAAATCTACGATACTCTCGCTCCTCTGCCGCAACTATGAGGTGAACTCGGGCGAGATCCTCGTTGACGGTATCAACATCAAAAACATCAAGATCGCATCCTTGCGCCGTCATTTCGGGCAGATGCTTCAGGACGTGTTCCTTTTCTCGGGTACGATCCGCTCCAACATCGTGCTCCGCGAGGACTCGATAACGGATGAAGAGGTCGAGGCGGTCTGCCGTTACGTCAACGCGGCGGGATTCATCGGCAAGCTCGAGGCGGGATTTGACGAGCCCGTCCGCGAGCGCGGAAACAATTTCTCCGCGGGACAAAGACAGCTTCTGTCGTTTGCACGCACGATGGCGCACAAGCCGTCGGTGATGATACTCGACGAGGCGACGGCAAACATCGACACCGAAACGGAGCTTCTCATTCAGGATTCGCTTTCCAAGATGAGATCCGTCGGAACGATGCTCATCGTCGCGCACAGACTGTCGACGATCCAGCACGCGGACAATATTTTCGTGCTGTCGCACGGCAAGATCTGCGAGCACGGCACTCATCACGAACTGCTTGCGCAAAAGGGCAGATATTATAAGCTGTATATGATACAGTACGAGAAGAATCACGCCAACAAAACATAAAATTAACCCCGACAGACGTTAAAGCGTCTGTCGGGGTTCGTTTGTTCTGTTCGACAAATTGGGATTTATCGTTCTGCTTTGTTGCGGGAGAAGCCCGTGCCCCTGAAGCTGCGCGCATCCGAGGGGACTTTTAGCTAACCCCATTATAACATAAATCGGCAGAGGAAACAAATCCTCTGCCGATTTTTGCAAATATCCTTATGAGAAGGAGCCTTTTGTTTTCGTTATTCCTCTTCTGCGGCGCCGTGGATGTGGCAAGCGTCCTCTTCGGGAACCTCAAAATCGATCTCGCGACCGATCTTGCGATAATAATCCGCGAGCGCGGCCTTGACAGCCTCCTCTGCGAGCACGGAGCAGTGGATCTTCACTGCGGGCAGACCGCCGAGCGCTTCAACGACGGCTTTGTTTGTCATAGCGAGCGCTTCCTTGATGGTGCAGCCCTTGATGAGCTCCGTCGCCATGGACGAAGTTGCGATCGCGGCTCCGCAGCCGAACGTCTTGAACTTTACGTCAACGATGACGTCGTTTTCTATCTTGAGGAACATCTGCATGATGTCGCCGCAGGTCGCGTTGCCGACCGTGCCGACTCCGTCAGCGTTTTCGATCTCGCCCACGTTTCTCGGATGAGCGAAATGGTCCATTACTTTTTCACTGTACTGCATATTTGAAAATCCTTTCTTACTGTTTGGGATCGCCCGGATAAATGGGGCTCATCGCACGCAGACGTGCAACGATGGGAGGAAGCTTTTCGATGATGTAGTCAACGTCCGCGTCCGTGTTGTGATGCGTGATGGAGACTCGCATCGAGCCGTGTGCCTTTTCGGCAGGCAGACCGATCGCAAGCAGAACGTGCGAGGGCTCAAGCGAATTTGACGAGCAAGCGGAGCCGGTGGAGATGCAGATGCCCTCCATGTCGAGCAGAAGCAGGAGGCTTTCGCCCTCGATGAACTCGAAGCTGATGTTCAGATTGCCCGGCAGACGGTGCTCACGCGAGCCGTTGTAGATCGTGTAGGGGATGTTTTTCGTGATGTAGTCTGCAAGACGGTCGCGCATCGCGGCGATGCGTGCGGTGTCGGGCATCCTTTCGACCGCGAGAGTCAGCGCCTTTGCCATCGCAACGATGCCCGCGACGTTTTCGGTGCCGCTTCGCATCATTCTTTCCTGACCGCCGCCGTCAAGATACTTGCCGATCTTGAGTCCGCGACGGATGTAAAGACCGCCCACGCCCTTCGGCGCGCCGAATTTGTGACCGGAGAAGCTCAGAAGGTCAACCTTAAGCTCGTGGCAGTTGACGGGAACTGATCCGACAGCCTGAACGGCGTCGGTGAAGAAGAGCGCGCCCGCGTCGTGCGCGAGCTTGGCAAGCTCTGCGACGGGCTGGAGCGTGCCGATCTCGTTGTTGGCGAACATCACGGAAAGGATCGCGGTGTCGGAATCGAGCGCGCGAGCGAGCTCGTCCATGTTGATGACGCCCTCAGATGTGACGCCTACGTATGTGACGCGGAAGCCTTCGGCTTCGAGCGCCTTGCAGGATTTGAGCACGGCGGGATGCTCGATCACGCTTGTGATGACGTGACGACGACCGTACTTGTCGCGCATGAATCGCGCGCCGCCCTTGAGCGCCCAGTTGTCGGCTTCTGTGCCACAGGACGTGAAGTAAATTTCGTTATCGGCTGCGCCGAGCGCGGATGCGATATCGGCGCGTGCGGAGTCAAGCCCCTTCTTCGCCTCTCTTCCGACGGAGTACATGCTCGACGGATTTCCCCAAACCTCGGTGAGGTAAGGTCTCATCGCCTCGAACGCCTCGGGGATGACGGGAGAGGTCGCCGCGTTGTCGGCGTAAACAAATCTTTTTTCCAAATCTATATCCTCACTTGAATGTATCGATTCTCTATGGTATAATTATTATACCACGTACCGAAATTATATCAAGTACGCAGATTTTTATTATAAGGTATTGTTTTTATGACCACGGAAAAGACCACGGAAAAGACCACGAAAAAAATAATGATAAACCCCGAAGTTGAGGGAATTGCGGCGCGTGCGTC
Organism: Eubacteriales bacterium; assembly: GCA_045594085.1. Classification (GTDB taxonomy): domain Bacteria; phylum Bacillota; class Clostridia; order Oscillospirales; family CAG-272; genus DTU064. Next base: position 8,760 of record JAZNXW010000014.1, read on the forward strand.
GTGCGAGGGCGGCTGCGACGGCTCCTGCGGAGGAAACTGCGGCGGAAATTGCGGAGGCAAGACGGATTCAACACTGTCCGCGTGTCCGCTGACGGCAGTTTTGTCCGTTATCGGCGGCAAATGGAAGATCCCGATCCTTTGCGCACTTTCGCGCGCGGAGGAAACGCGCTACAACGAGCTGAAGCGCAAGGTCCCGTACATAACGAACACCATGCTTGCCAATTCGCTCCGCGAGCTTGAGACGGACGGACTCGTCCTGCGCCATCAGTATGCGGAAATGCCCGTGCGCGTTGAGTATTCGCTCACGGAAACGGGAAAAAGCCTGCTCCCGATCCTGAATCAGCTTCAGACGTGGGGACTTACTCATCTTTCCATAGCGGCAAGCTGCGTGGAGGTGGAGGAATGAGCCTTCGTGTGGGCGTCGATCTCGGCGGCACGAATATCGCCGTCGGCATCGTCGATGATACATATAGAATAGTAAGAAAGCTGTCCGTCCCCACTGATCCGACCTCTGCCGATTCGGTCGCAGACGGGATTGTGGATGCTGTCCGTAAGCTTCTGCGTGAGTCGGACGTCACTCTCGCCGACGTAGACGGCGTCGGCGTCGGTGCTCCCGGCATCGTAGATGCGGAGCGCGGCGTGATCGATTACGTCTGCAACCTGCCGATGGTGTATTATCCGCTCGGCAAAGCTGTCGCGGACCGTCTCGGCGTGCCCGAAGGTTTCATTAAGCTCGAAAACGACGCCTCCGCGGCGGCGCTCGGTGAGGTGCTCGCGGGCGCGGGCAAGGGCGCAAGGGATTTTATGCTCATAACGCTCGGTACGGGCGTCGGAGGAGGAGTCATCGCGGACGGAAGGATACTCACGTCCTTCAATCACGCGGGTGGAGAGCTCGGACACACCGTTATCGTTGTGGACGGCGAGCCCTGCGGCTGCGGACGGAGAGGGTGCGCCGAGGCATACTGCTCCGCAACAGCACTTGTCCGTATGGGACGGGAGGCGAAGCTCGATCCGTTGCCTTCGGGCGCAAAGGATGTGTTCGACGCCGCAAGATCGGGAAACGCAGCGGCAAAAGCCGTGCTTGATTCTTATTTCAAATACGTCGCGACAATGCTTGCTAACTTCATTAATATATTCCAACCCGAAATCATCGCCGTCGGCGGCGGTGTGTCGGGCGCGGGCGACGAGCTGATCGAGCCGCTTCGCAGGCTCATCTTCCCCGATATGATCTATAACCGCAACCAGCCGAAGGAAATGCACACGCGGCTTTGCACGGCGTCGCTCGGAGGTGACGCAGGTATCATCGGCGCGGCGTTTCTCGGTGTTTGATGAAAGAAACAAATGTAAAAAATCCGCAAAACGCGAAAATTCATACAAATTTTCGATTTCTGACGGAACTTTTTCGGGAGTTCGCGCGTCTATATAAACAGAAGCTTTGAAAAACAATATAAAATTTATTGGAGGAAAGCAATATGAAAAAGACACGCCTTGCTTTGATCGCGGCAAGTCTGCTTCTTGCGTGCGGCATGACGGCAAACTTGATCGGATGTGCCGTGAAGGCGGAAGCAAACGATCTTATGACGGGTATCACTCCGAATGAGATAAAAGCTTTGACTGATCTTTCGGCGCAGAACGCGGATGTTACCGATTTTGCGATCCGTTTGTTCCGTGAGTGCGAGGAAAGCGGCAAGAACACGCTGATCTCTCCCTTGTCGGTGCTCTGTGCGCTCTCAATGACCGCAAACGGAGCAGAGAAGGAAACGCTGGCGCAGATGGAAGAAGTTCTCGGTATGACCACCGAGGAGCTGAATCTGTATCTTTACAGCTACATGAAGAATCTGCCCCGGGGCGATAAGTATAAGCTCAGCCTTGCCAATTCCATTTGGTTTACCGAGGATGAAGGCTTCACGGTCAATCAGGATTTCCTGCAGACCAATGCGGATTATTACGGCGCAGATATCTACAAGGCGCCGTTTGATAAGCAGACCTGTGCGGATATCAACGATTGGGTAAAACAGAATACCGATGGAATGATCCCGGAGATCCTGGATCAGATTCCCGCCGAAGCGGTTATGTGTCTCGTGAACGCTCTTGCCTTTGAGGCAGAGTGGATGGAGATTTATGAGAAGCATCGGGTCAAGGACGGTGAGTTCATCAAGGAAGACGGAACCAAGCAGGACGTTGAGTTTATGTACGGTACTGAAGGAACCTATTTTGAAGACGAAAAGGCTACCGGCTTTATGAAGCGGTATGTGGGCGGCAAATATGCCTTCGTTGCCATGCTTCCTAACGAAGGAGTAAGCGTGTCCGAGTATATTGCATCCCTTGACGGTGAATCCCTGAATACTCTGCTTGCAAATCCCCGGTATGCAACGGTGCATACCTCAATCCCGAAGTTTGAAACCGAGTATAGTGTGGAGATGTCGGAGATCCTTCAGAGGATGGGTATGACCGAGGCATTTGATATGTATAATGCAGATTTCGAAGGTCTTGGAACATCAACTGCCGGCAATATCTATATCTCCCGTGTTCTCCATAAGACCTTTATTTCCGTTGGAGAAAAGGGAACGAAAGCCGGTGCTGCAACAATTGTTGAGGCGACATACGGCTCTGCAGGACCGGTGGATCCCAAGGAAGTATATCTCGACAGACCGTTTGTGTATATGCTCGTGGACTGCGAGAATAATATCCCGTTCTTTATCGGAACGATGATGGATCCCGAAGAATAAACGAAAAACAAAAAAGACGGCATTTCGCCGTCTTTTTTGATTTATATCACCACAACGCGGCGCGGTGCGCCGTTTTCGTCTGTGTTTTCCGCTGATCGAACGCGCGAAACGGGCACGCGGAATCTCTTGGCGATCTCCCATGCACCCTCACCCGCCGTCGGATAGCAAACGCGTATGAAGTGCTCAGGCTCGGGCTTGCCGCCGTCGACGGAGAGCGCGTCTAAGATGGAGATGCGCTTCGGCGCTGTCGCAGTCACGGACACGAACAGCTCTGCCGATACGGACAGCTCGCCGTCGGCGCGCCCCGATGCGGAGAGAACGGAAACGTCCGCGACGTAATCGGGATTTTCGCAAGCCGATGCATCCTTTGCGAGAGGGATCTCACAGCTCCACGGCACCGTGTACGGCACGTTTTCGCGTTCGCCGTCCGTTTTGATGAGCGCGGTGCCCGTCACCGATCCCGAGATCCGCAGTTTGCCCTTGTCGGCTCGCACCGATTCGACAGCGGCGCTGCCGGTGATGAGCTCTACGCGCCCTGTGCGCGAGATCGCGGTCCGTTCGTTCACGGAAAGAGACGTTGATGCACACGCGAGCGCGGATGAAAAGTCAAGCTCGCGGTATTCGGCGTGCGAGACTGCAGAGGTGCTGTATGCATCGCGCACGGCGTCTCCGACAGAGGAGAGAAGCACGTCTGCGAAAAGATCGTACGTTACGTCCGCTACGGCGGAGGTCTCGCCCTCGCGAAGCGAGACGGAGGTGACGCTGCCGAAGCCGCGGCAAGAGACCGCGGACTCAAGCGACATATCGCCGTGCAGATCGAGCGCTACCGTCTCGTCAAACGAAACGGATGCGGACTCTGATGCGATACCGCCGTCAACGGCGAAGAAGCAGGTCAGAAGGATCTCGCCCGTGAGTCTGCACTCGGAGGGGGCGGAGGGTGCGCAGGAATCTACGCGTATGCCTCCTCGGCAGTAGAGAGGCGTGCCCGGCGCGGCGACGTCAACGGAGGTGTAGAGATCGTGAGACGATCCGAGTACGGAAATTGCCGAATCAATGCGGTCCGTCAAAACCTCAACACTTTCCGATTCACATTCGGACGGCGCGGAAAGTGACGCTTCCGCGAAAGCAATGATCCTGCTCGACAGACGCGCGCGAAGCGATAGCTTGCGCGGCCCCGTCACGCGGCAGAATACGCTGTCAACTGTTGTGACTGCGCGGCAGCGCGGAGTCGCGTCTGCGGGAAAGACGCCGAGCGCGGCGGCGTTGTCGTAATCACAGCGGAAGACAGCGCCCGTAGGCGTTGCCGCATCGCCTCCCTGCCAGATCACGCCAAAGGCGACCTCGCCGCTTTGCTCCGCCGTTATACCCGACGCTCCGCCCGATTTGAGATAGATCCCGTCCGGAGCAACAGAGCACTCTGCGGAAAGGAGCTTTTCGATCTCGGGAAGATAGTCGGGAACAGTGAACTCACCGACGCAGTCGTGAGTGAGCCGTATATCTCGTTCTGTTTTGATCGTTTTCATTTGTTTTCCTCGTTTCGGTCAGAAATGTTTTGGTCTATCTTTACGCGCCGACTGCGGGAAATATGACGGCGCGGACGCTATCTTTGTGAATTTTGCGAAAACGTATTCCAATTCGGTGCGATTGTGTTATAATGTAAAAAACAAAGGCAAATGAAAAGGGAGAGGTGACGATGAAGGTTGCGGTTATCGGATCAAGAAGCATAACGCGTCTCGAACTCGAGAATTATCTGCCTGACGGTACGGACGAGATCGTTTCCGGCGGCGCCAAAGGCGTCGATACGTGCGCAAGGATGTACGCGATCTCGCACGGCATAAAGCTCACGGAGTTTTTGCCCGATTACGAGCGTTACGGAAATGCCGCGCCGCTCCGCAGAAACGATCTCATCGTGGATTATGCCGACGAGGTGCTTGCCTTCTGGGACGGGGCCTCAACGGGCACTCAGTATGTGGTCAGAAGGTGCCGTCTGACGGGCACTCCCGTGCGTGTTTTTAAGATGGTGAATGAATAAAAGACTCGGCGTGCCGCCGAAGAGGTATCTTCGGGAGGCGCGCTGCTTTTTTGTCCGATCGGAGACAAAAATGCCACAAAAACGCCACAAAATGACAAATCAAGGCGGCGAATGTCAGCGCTTTTTAAAAGTTTGTGCAAAGTGCGCAGACGTAAAACTTTTCACCCCAAAATTGTGCACGCTGACGAAATTGTGAACGAAGTTTGAACCGCGCGCCCTTGCGAGGGCGGTTTTTACAGTTTTTGCAAGGTGGTAAATAAAATTTACCACGCTCCGAAAACGTCGTTGCGTTTACTACAAAATGTGCCGTAAACGCTGTCTGCCACCCCTATATTGTGGGGCTCCTTGTAAGCATAGGTAAATCAAATTTACCGCAACGGCGTCCCCGAATGGCGCCGTACAAATCCGCTCAAAACTCTATTATATTTATAATAAAGTTGAAGCAAAACAATGCGTTTTTGAAGCCGTCACGGTTCGTTCATTTGCGCTTCACAGACTTTTATGAATGCTTGACAGATTTTTTTGCGTATGATAATATATTGTTATGAAAATTTGACGGAAACCGCCGCCTGTGTCGGAGGCGGCGGATGAGTCAACGATCAAACGGTGTTTCGCCCACCGATAAACGGCGCTTTTTTAAACGCCGTCAAGGCGAAAACAGCGGTTGTCCCCCATGGCTTACGGCTTTCGTGAGCTGAAGCCGCAAGTCGGGATGACGCCAAACCAAGGTAGGAGGAAGTTCTATGAACAGAACAAAGCTTCAAAAGCTCATGGCTCTTTTTCTTGCATTTCTGACGCTTGCGGGTACATTTACCGTACCTGTTATGGCTGCTGATGCAGGAAGTGAGACAGACACAGACGAAGGCACATCGGCGCGCAAAGAGCTTGCCGAGATCAGTGCGGCGCTCAACGCTATCACGTATCTTGAATACTGCGAAGAGCACAAGGACGCTAAACGTGCCACAACGGGAGTTACCGTTGACGCGGCGGTCTACAACAAAGAAATGACCGATGCGGCAGTTGAGGTGTACTCCAACTATGAAGGAATGGAAGGCGATTCCCTCTTCATTCCCGATTCCGGTAAGGTAACATGGGACATTACGATCCCCGAAACCGGAAAATACGCTATTGAGGTCGTTTATTACCCCATAAGCAATAAAGCGAACTCCATTGAGCGTATGTTCTACATCAACGACGAAGTTCCCTTCGCAGAAGCAAGATACCTTGCTATGACGAAGATCTGGAAAAACGAATACGAAAAGGGCGAAGACGGCAAGAATACTTTCCTTACCGACATTAACGGAAACGACATTCGTCCCGAAACGTATGAGGATCCCGCTTGGGTAACCGCAGACTTTATCGACAGCAACGGATACTATTCCAACCCCTTCGAGTTCTACTTCGAAAAGGGCGAGAACACTATCGCGCTTGAAGCTGTAAGAGAGCCTGTTGTCATCAAGACGATCAAGCTTTATCCTTACGAGGATCTTCCCACGTATGCAGATATGAAGTCTGAGTATGCCGCTAACGGCTACAAGGAAGCAGTTGCGGATCCCATCAAGATCGACGCGGAATTCACGACGGCTACCTCTCATCAGACAATCTACCCCATCTACGACAGAACCTCTGCTATCACGGATCCTCAGGACCCCGTTCTCGTTAAGCTGAACACCATCGGCTCCGACAAGTGGCAGAAGGTCGGACAGTGGGTGGAATATGAGATCGAAGTTCCCGCAGACGGCCTTTACACGATCGCGGCAAGATTCAGACAGGCTGAGCTTTCCGGTCTGTATGTTTCCAGACGCCTCTACATCGACGGCGAAGTTCCGTTCGAAGAATGCAACTATCTTCAGTTCGGCTATGCTACCGCATGGCAGTCCAAGAGATTCGGCGAAAACGCAGAAGGCGACGAGCCTTATCAGTTCTATCTCACCAAGGGCAAGCACACTATCCGACTTGAAGTAACCCTCGGCGAGCTCGGAACCATCGTTCGTGACGTAAGCGATACGCTCGAAGTTATTAACGAAGCTTACCTTTCCATCCTGAAGCTCACAGGAACAAACCCTGACTCGTACCGTGACTACGGCTTCTCCCGTGTAATTCCCGGTACGATCAAGAATCTCGTTCTCGAGTCCAGAAATCTCGAGCAGATCATCGGCCAGCTCGAATCCATGAACGGCGTTGCAGGTGAAAACACCGCTACCCTTTCCGAGGTTCAGAGACTTGTTGAAAAGATGGCGTCCGATGAAGACGAGATCGCTCCCAACCTCACAACTCTTAAATCCAACGTCGGTACTCTCGGTACTTGGGTAAATACAGTTACCAAGCAGCCGCTCGAGATCGACTACCTCTCCGTACAGCCCGTATCCGCAGAGCTCCCCAAGGCTGAAGCGAACTTCCTCCAGGCGATCTGGTTCGAAATCCGCTCCTTCATCGGAAGCTTCTACACCGACTACAACTCCCTCGGCTCCACAGTCGAAGTTGACGAGACCAACTCCGTTGACGTTTGGGTTGTAACCGGTCGTGACCAGGCTCAGATCATCCGTAACCTTATAGATAATGACTTTACTCCTGTCAGCGGCGTTGCAGTTAACCTCAAGCTCGTTGCCGGCGGTACTCTCCTCCCCTCCGTCCTCGCGGGCGTTGGTCCTGACGTATCGCTCTTCACAGGCGACGGTGACGTTATCAACTACGCGATCCGCGGCGCTCTTCAGGGTCTTAACGACAAGCTCTGTAAGAACTGCGCTTCCAAGGGTAAGGAAACTCTCAAGTATGTCGATGATGGCGATTACCACTGCGACGAATGCGGCGCAGACGGTGAAGATAACTGGGAAATCTTCTTTGATACCTTCGAAGAGGTAACCTCCAGATTCTCCGCAGCAGCTACAATCCCGCTTACGCTTTACGGCGAAACCTTCGCTATCCCCGAGACTCAGACCTTCCCGATGCTCTTCTACCGTAAGGACATCCTCGCTGACCTCGGCCTCGAAGTTCCCAAGACTTGGGACGACGTGCTTGCTATGATCCCCGTACTTCAGTACAATAACATGGAAATCGGTCTCACCGCCGACTACCTCACATATCTCTACCAGATGGGCGGCGAGCTTTACGCCGATAACGGTATGAGAGTCAACCTCGATAACAACCTCTCCCTCGAGGCGTTCGAGATGATGTGTAATATGTTCACAATGTATTCGCTGCCGTACTCCTACGACTTCGCGAACCGCTTCAGAACAGGTGAGATTCCGATAGCTATCTCTCCATACACTTCTTATAACCAGCTCGTTGTATTCGCAACCGAAATCGCAGGTCTCTGGGAATTCACCACGATCCCCGGTATGCTCCAGGAAGACGGTTCCATCAATAACACGGCAGTTTCCGGCGTTTCCGGCGTCGTTGTTATGGAAGGCAGCAAACATAAGGAAAATGCTTGGGACTTCATCGATTGGTACACAGACGCTGAATTCCAGGCTGCATACAGTAACGAACTCGTTGCTGTCCTCGGCGAAGCAGGTATGAACCCGACGGCAAACATCGAAGCGCTCGAAGAGCTCTCCTGGACGTCCGAAGAGTATAACAGCCTCCGCACACAGTTCGATGCTCTTACTGCAATCCCCAGCTACCCCGGCTCCTACATCATCGCGCGTTACACAGACTTCGCGTTTAAGGATGCTTACAACAATAAGGCTAACCCGACAGAATCGCTTCTCGGTTACATTAATATAATTAATAAGGAATTCACACGTAAACGTGAAGAGTTCAACCTCGAAACTCTTGAACTTGGTGAAAACCTCGCAGAAAAGAGAGTTCGTCAGGCAAGAGAAGCAATCGATGCCCTCAAGGACAGCGATCAGGAAAAATATGCTAAGCAGATCCTCGCTCTTGACGCCGCAATCGAAACAGCTCTCATCGGTACATCCGGTGTGGTTGAATTCGAAGCTCTCGCAGCAGCGGGCGAAGCGCTCAGAGCTGCTAATGCAGATCTGTTCGGAGAAGTTGCAGACTACATCGACGATGCAGTTGCTGCTCTCAACTCTTACATTTACTGATAAGAGCTGAATCTCGGTTAAAGTTAAGTAAATCTATATAAGGAGAAATGCTCATGTCAAAGAAAAAAGAAGCAGCTGCCGTGCAGGAACAGCACGCGGTGTCGCGCAAGGATATGACAAGAGCTCAGTGGACCTGGCACGAGATGAAGAATAATAAAACGGCTTACCTTATGGTTGCTCCGTTTATGATCCTCTTCTTCGTCTTCACGGTAATCCCCGTCGTGCTCTCCGTATTCCTGAGCCTCACGTCGTTCAATATGCTGCAGATGCCGAAGTTCATCTTCCTTGATAACTATATCCGACTCTTCCTTGATGACGATATCTTTATCACAGCGATCAAGAACACGCTCATCTTCGCGGTTATTACAGGACCTACATCCTACTTCCTCTCTCTGTTCATCGCATGGTTCATCAATGAGCTTGCACCTAAGATCAGAGCAATCGTAACACTTATCTTCTACGCTCCGTCCATCGGCGGTAACGTATATCTTATCTGGGGTACGCTCTTCTCCAACGACGCGTACGGTTGGGTAAACGGTTGGCTCCTTAACTGGGGTATCATTGACCAGCCCGTCCTTTGGTTCTTCGATGCAACGTATTGTATGCCGCTTTGTATCGTAGTTGCTCTGTGGACGTCCCTTGGTACTTCGTTCCTTTCCTTCATCGCAGGTCTCCAGGGTATCGATAAGTCCCTTTACGAGGCAGGCGCAGTTGACGGTATCAGAAACCGTTGGCAAGAACTTTGGTACGTAACCCTTCCTTCTATGAAACCGCAGCTTATGTTCGGTGCCGTTATGGCGATCACGGGCTCCTTCGGATTCGGCGGTATCGTTACCGCTCTCGCAGGCTTCCCGTCCGTTGACTACTGCTGCTGGACCATCACGCATCACCTCGATGACTACGGCGGAATGCGTTGGGAAACGGGTTATGCTTCCGCAATCGCGGTTCTGCTCTTCGCAATGATGATCGGAGCGAATATGCTCGTTCAGAAACTTCTCTCAAAGGTAGGACAGTAATATGGCAAAAAAATTAAGAACCAGAAACCATAAAGTTGTCCTCAACCGTTCTGTGGGAGGCGACCTCGGAATCACCGTATTCCTTACCATTATGGGCGTCTTTATGTTCCTCCCGATGCTCTACGTTATTCTTCAGTCTCTGAAGCCTCTCGATGAGCTCTGGATGTTCCCGCCCCGCTTCTACGTTATCTCGCCCACACTCAAGAACTTCACGGACCTCTTCTCACTGATGTCTGATTCTTGGGTTCCCTTCTCGAGATACATATTCAACACCGTGTTTATCTCTGTTGTAGGTACATTCGGTAACCTTCTGTTTGCTTCACTCGCAGCTTACTCGCTCGCAAAGCTGAAGTACCCCGGCCGTGACCTCCTTTTCAACCTCGTTGTTAAGTCCCTTATGTTCACGTCCACCGTTACCGGTATCGCAACGTTCATCACGATGTCCCTCCTCGGCTGGGTCGATACCTACCTCGCAGTTATCGTTCCCGCTTTCTCGACAACTCTCGGTCTTTATCTCATGAAGCAGTTCATGGAAACGAACGTATCCGATGCAGTTCTCGAAAGTGCCCGTCTTGACGGCGCATCTGAGTTCTACGCGTTCTGGGTAATCGCAATGCCGATGGTTAAGCCGGCGTGGCTCACGCTGATCATCTACTCCTTCCAGGGCCTCTGGAATGCGGGTGCTTCCATCTACATCTACTCCGAGCAGCTGAAGACTCTTAACTACGCAATCTCGCAGATCACCGCCGGCGGTATCGCCCGTGCAGGTGCCGCTGCGGCATCTACCGTCATCATGATGATGGTACCGATTCTCGTCTTCGTTATTTCCCAGAGTAACATCATCGAAACGATGGGTTCCAGCGGAATGAAGGACTAAGGAGGAAAGCCTAATATGAAAAGAAAACTTTTTTCCTTGCTTCTGATCGTAATGACGGCGGTTATGCTTGCTACGTCTGTGAATGCGGCAGCATATACGACTTACACCTACTCCTACGACGGATTCGCTCTCAAATCGCCCGACGCGTACGTTCCGGACAGACTCGTTGACTCCAATTATATGGGTCTCGAGGTTCCGCTCGACGATCCGAGAGATCTTGAGGTCGATGACGAAGGCAACGTCTATATCGTAGACGCTAATATGGACCGTGTAATCGTAACAGACCGTTATTACAAGGTGAAGTTTGAAATCTCCTCCTTCCTCAATGAGCACGGCGTATGGGATAGCTTCAATGATCCCTCCGGCGTTGCCATTACGGAAGACTACATCTACGTCTGCGACACGAATAATAACCGTATCGTTATGTTCGACCGCGACGGTAACTACTACAAGATCGTTCCGAAGCCTGTTTCCGCTTACTTCGTAGAGGGCTCCCTCTATAAGCCGGTTGCAGTTGCTGTAGACGAGTACGGAAGACTCTTCGTCGTTTCGTCCACCACCTATCAGGGTATCATCGTTATGGACGATGATGCGAACTTCTCCGGATTTATCGGCGCTCAGAAGGTTTCCATCTCCGTTATGGAAAGAATCTGGCGTGAGATCCAGACAGAAGAGCAGAGAGAATCCTCTGAAGAGTACATCTCCTCCGAATTCAATAACATCACCATCGACTCCGACGGATTCATCTACGTAACAACCTCCTCCATCGATGAGGATGTTCAGCAGAGCGCGATGAACTCCCGTTCCACCGACGGTGACTACGCTCCTGTTAAGAAACTTAACTCCACCGGTTACGACGTTATGGGTCGTAACGGATTCTGGCCGCCCTCCGGTGAAGTAAAGGTTGCTTTCGCTTCCAACTCCGCTATCTCCGGTGCGTCCAAGATCATCGACGTTGCAGTTGGTCCTGAAGGAACCTGGTCTATCATCGACGAAAAGAGAAGCAAGACTTATACCTACGATAAGTACGGTAACCTCCTCTTCATCTTCGGTGATACGGGCGAACAGCTTGGTAACATCTATAACATCGAAGCTATCGCTTACAGCGGCAATGATATTATCCTTCTCGATAAGTCGAAGGATTGCTTCACCGTTTATAAGAGAACAGCTTACGGCGACCTCCTTCTCGAGGCTCTCAGCCATCAGAATAACCGTATCTACGACGTAGCTGTTGACGACTGGACGGGAATCCTCCAGCGTAACAGTAACTTCGATACCGCATATATCGGTATCGGTGACGCTATGTACCGCGAAGCTGAGTACGAAACCTCTATGGAATACTACAAGTACGCGTACAACACCGAAGGCTACTCCAACTCCTTCCGCGAAGTTCGTAAGGAATGGGTCGCTAAGTGGATCTGGACTATCCCGATCATCGTCGTAGTTATTTGCGTGGCTCTGTCCAAGTTCTTCAAGTATGCGGGCAAGGTCAATAAGGAAACTGCTCTTAAGGTTGGCAAGAAGAGCTTCAAGGAAGAGCTCCTCTACGGCTTCCACCTTATCTTCCATCCGTTTGACGGATTCTGGGACCTCAAGCATGAGCAGCGCGGTTCCGTTCGTGCGGGTATCGTTTACGTTATCATCACGATCATCACATTCTTCTATCAGTCCGTTGGTACCGGCTATATCTTCAACCCCACCGGAAACTTCATGAACATCTTCGCGCAGATCGCGTCCGTTGCTGTTCCGCTTCTCCTCTGGGTTGTCGGTAACTGGTGTCTCACAACGCTGTTCGACGGCGAAGGCTCCTTCAAGGATATCTTCATCGCAACAACGTACAGCTTGCTCCCCGTTCCGATGCTCGTAATCCCGTCCGTAATCCTCTCCAATATCCTTGCTGAGAATGAAGGACAGATGATTACCCTTCTCGTCGGTATCGCATTCGCTTGGGCGGGCATGCTCATCTTCTTCGGAATGATGGTTACACACGACTACTCCCTTCTCAAAAATGTCACAACGACTCTCGGTACTATCGTAGCAATGGCGTTCATCATCTTCGTCGCAGTCCTCTTCACGAGCCTTGTAGCTAAGATGGTAAGCTTCATCTCCAGTATCATTGTCGAGTTGACGTATCGTACATAACGGTTAGGAGGAAAATTAAATTATGAGAAAATCTGTTAGATTAATATCAGCGCTCTTGACCGTTCTTATGGTTATCACTTCCGTAGGCATAGGATCTATGCTTACCGCAAGCGCTGCAACTCCGGCGTATGAATATCTTACGACGGAAATGGCGTCGCAGCTCGCAAAGCTCGAAACGATGACTCTTATGAAGTCTCAGGACGGCTACAACCTCTACTGCGACACTTACTCCGGTGAAATCGCACTCCAGAAGATCGCTACCGGTCAGATTCTCTTCTCGAACCCCTATGATTCCGGTTCGATGACAGCCGCTAACGCTGACTCGATCAGATCCAAGCTCCTCTCTCAGGTGTTTGTTGAATACGAAGACAGCGACGGTACTGTAAAAGAGATGTACAGCTTCACAGAAGCTGCTCAGAGAGATCAGATCATCGTAAAGAACATCAAAAACGGTATCCGTGTTGAGTATACGATGGGTCGCCAGGAAGCAAGACGTCTTGTTCCGAGAATGATCCAGAAGGACCGTCTTGAAACCCTCATTCTCTCTAAGATCGATAACCAGTATTCTCATGACAGACTTTATAACTTCTACGTTCTGATGGACCCGAACGACGAAACCCTTTCCGAGCGTGCAATCGCGGAAATGAAGGCGAAGTACCCCATCACGAACAAGATGGCTGTCTACATTTATGACTCCAAGTCCACGGACTACGAGCTTAACTGGTGCGAATCCGTAATCAAGGCTTATTGCCCTGACTACACATACGAAACCCTCGACGAAGACCATGCAATGACCGAATACGAAGGCAGCGATACCGCTCCGCCTCTCTTCCGTCTTGCTATCGAGTACACTATCGATTCCGAAGGTCTTAACGCTCGTCTCGCTGCTAACGGTATCCGTTACGACGATACGGCTTACTCCCTGCTCAGCGTAACAATGCTCCCCTATATGGGCTGCATCAGCTCCGAGAATGAAGGCTATACCTTCATGCCCGACGGCGCAGGCGCTCTGTTCACCGCTTCCGACCTCGCAGGCATAACCTGGAACCGTACCGGTCAGATGTACGGCCCCGACTATGCTTACCAGGAGATCACCGGTGAGCATCAGGAAGTTCTTACAGTCCCCGTTTGGGGTGCTGTTCAGTCCCTCGATTATTCGAAGACCATCACTCATGAAAACGTAATCGAAGAAGGTTACACCTACACCGATGAAGAAACCGGTGAGGAAGTGGTTGTTGATCCCGTAATCGAAACAACGACTGAAACTCTCGACGTTCACGAAAACAAGGGCTACGTCGCAATCATCACCGAAGGTGACTCCCTTGCTTCCATCAAGTACGAAAACGGCGGTACGCTCCATAAGTATGCGGCTATCTACGCATCCTTCTGCCCGCGTCCTTCCGATGAGTACAACCTCTCCGAAGCTATCTCCGCTGCATCCGATACAACCTGGCGTGTAGAATCTTCCAGAAAGTACGTTGACAGCTACCGTATCAAGTACATCATGCTTGATGACGAACAGATGGCAGAGGCTGCGGGACTTGAAACGTCCTACGCTCCCAACTACTTCGGTATGGCTCAGGCTTACCGCGAACACCTCGAAGCTAAGGGCGTCCTCACCAGACTCACTGATAAGGACGTAACGGATAATGTCCCGCTTTACATCGAAGTCCTCGGCACTCTCGAAACAACCGAAAAGGTCCTTTCGATCCCCGTAACTGTTGATACTCCTCTCACGACCTTCGAAAACATCCAGACGATGTATGAAGATCTCGTTGAAGCAGGCGTTGATAACGTAAACTTCAAGCTCACCGGCTTTGCAAACGGCGGCCTCTCCGATGCTACCGTTCCGTATAAGCTCAAGTGGGAAAAGGCAGTCGGCGGTAACGACGGCTTCGAATCGCTCGTTGCTTACGCTGCTGATAAGAACCTCGGAATCTTCCCCGATTTCGACTTCTGCTACGCAGCTAACAATAAGTCCTTCGACGGCTTCACTTATAAGAAGCACGCTGTAAAGACCATCGACGACCGTTACACCTCTAAGCGTTACTATGACGCTATGTCCCAGTCCTACACGAGAAACTTCGAGATCGCGATTTCCCCGTCCGTGTTCACTCACTTCTATGAGAAGTTCTCAGAGAACTATCAGAAGTATAACCCGACCGGAATCTCCGTCTCCACTCTCGGTTCAGACCTTAACTCCGACTTTGACGAAGACGATCCTTACAACCGCGAGGACAGCAAGCGCTTCACAATCGAGCTCCTTGCAGAAATCGCAGAGGATTATGATCAGGTAATGGTAGACGGCGGTAACGCTTATACCTTCCAGTATATCGATCATATCGTCAATATGAACCTCAACTCCAGTGAGTTCTTCAATGCTTCCTACTCCGTTCCCTTCACAGGTCTCGTGCTCCATGGATATATCCAGGCAGCAGGTACTCCCGCTAACGAGGAAGGTGACATTGAAACCGCTATCCTGAAGTCCATCGAAACAGGTACTTACCTCTACTTCACGCTCGCATATCAGAACACTTCCGATCTTAAGGAAGACGAAGACCTCAACTCCTACTATTCCATCAGATATGATATCTGGTTCGAGGATATGGTTGAGTACTACCTCTCCCTTAATGACGTTCTGAAGGATCTCCAGACTCAGCTTATCGTAGGCCACGAACTCCTCACAGGCGAACGTGTACCGGATGCTGATGAACTTGAGGCTGACAGAATCGCGGCTGAAGAAGAAGCTGCAGCTAAGGCAGAGCAGGAAAGAATCGAAGCTGAAAAGCAGGCAGCAGCCGACGCGCTTGCAGCACGTAAGGAAGCTGAAGCTCTTGAAGCTGAAAAGCTCACCGCTCTTGAAGATTCCGCAGCTATCATCGATACCATCAATAAGCTCCTCGCAGATGTTGATGCTGAAAAACTCGCGTTCTCCGAACTCGTAGCAAGCATCCCCGAACTCGAGGCAGCTATCCCCGTTGCTGAACAGGCTCTTGTAGACGCAACGGCAGCTCTCGAAGCAGCAACAACAGCTAATGACGACGCTCAGGCAGCCCTCAAGGCGGGCGATTCTTCCGATGAGGAAGCATATGAAGCCCTCAAGGCGGCAGCTGACGCGGCTGAAGAAGCTCTTGATGCAGCTACAAAGGCAAACGAAACTGCTACCGCAGACGTTGATAAGGCAAAGGCTAACCTCGAAAAGGCTCTTGAGTCCATCAGAACTTACAAGACCGTAATGGAAGACCTCAAGGCTGAGATCGAAGCAACCGTGGCTCTCGCAGAGCGTAAGGTTGAGATCACCGAAGGCGCTATCGCTGAAATCGTCGCTAATAAGGATACAGTAGCTTCTATCGCAGCTACCGCAATCGCTAATATCGAACCCTTCTATGCAGATTACGCTGCAGCTCTCGCTCTCTATGAGCTTGAAGAACCCGTTGCAGATGAAGAAGACGGTGAAGGCGAAGATAGCGAAGGCACAGACGGCGAGGGCGATGTCCCCGGCGAAGAAATGCCTGAAGCTGAAAAGGTATCCAAGTATGCAGTAAACGACGGTTCCATCGTAATGGTAACCTACGAAAACGGCACACGCTTCATCCTCAACTACAACCGCTTCGCGGTAACCGTTGAAGTTGACGGCGAAACCTATACTATCGAAGCTTTCTCGGTAGTGAAATTTTAAGAGAGGAGTTTGACAATGAAAACTGAAACTAAAAAGACTAAAATAAAAGTCGAGTCGGCTCCCAAAAAGCGTAAGATAGTTTCTCTGGATAAGAAAAAGGCTCGTGCGGGCTATTGGTTCGTACTCCCCTTCATCCTCGGACTTCTGATAATTTATCTTCCGATGATTTTCCAGTCTATCAATTACAGCTTCCATGAAATGAACTCTCTCCGCGGCGGCGGGTACGAACTCGTACCCGTCGGCTGGGACAACTACACGGACGCAATCCTCGTTGATACAAGCTTCGTGCAGCAGCTTACAGCAGGTATCCAGCAGATCATCTTCGACATTCCTGCGATCGTTATCTTCTCTCTGTTTATGGCGATCCTCCTCAACCAGGATATGGCAGGTCGTGGTCTCTTCCGTGCAATCTTCTTTATCCCCGTTATCATCAGCACCGGTCTTATGAGCGACATCGACGCTCAGAACATTCTCCAGTCCAGTATGGGCGGCGAAGCCGGTTCTCAGATCGATACAGGTACAGGTGAGAGTACAGTTACTCAGATCGTTAACGTCATGGACGTTGAACGACTCTTCGCAAATATGAAGGTCGGTTCCGGACTCGTTGAGTACGTTGTTGGCCTCGTAAACGACATTTTCAATATCGTTAACCGCTCCGGCGTACAGATGCTTATCTTCCTTGCAGGCCTCCAGTCCATTTCCCCGGCAATTTATGAGTCCTGCCAGATCGACGGTGCTACCGGTTGGGAAACCTTCTGGAAGATCACCTTCCCGATGATCAGCCCGATGATCCTTGTTAACGCAATTTACACTGTTATCGACGCGCTCACACGCTCCGACAACAACGTAATGGCATACATCGATCAGGTTTACGACGGCGCAAACGGTACAACGCTTGCTTCCGCAATGTCTTGGATGTACTTCCTCTTGGTAATGCTCCTCATCGCGGCAGTTTCCGGTATCATTTCAGCCTACGTCTTCTATCAGAAGCGTGACGCATAAGGAGGTGCACATAAATGGATGCTAATAACGTAAAAAGTGCTCCCGTAGTCACTAAGGATACCAAGAATAAGATCAAGGTAGACTATGAAGGCAAAACCTCCGCTTGGGAGAGATTTAAGCTCAAAGTCTTCTCGATGTACTTCCTTAAGAATGTTGTAGTTTATATCTGCAGACTTATCCTGCTCGTCGGTATTTCCTACATCATCATCTTCCCGTTCATCTCCAAGGTCGCTTCTTCGATCATGTGCCGCGAAGACTTCGTCGACGCAACGGTGCTTCTGATCTCGAAGAACCCCACGCTTGATACGTACAAAGCGATCATAGTCGATAACGAATATTTCAAAGCTATGCTTAATACCGCGCTTCTGTCCGGCTCGACAGCTTTGATCCAGACGTTTATCACCTGCTGTATCGCGTACGGCTTCTCGAAGTTTAACTTCAAGGGCAACAAGCTCCTCTTCCTCTTCGTCATCCTCACGATGATCGTTCCGCACTCCACGCTCCGTCTTGCAATGTTCATGAAGTTCCGTTACTTCGACATCTTCGGAATATTCAAGCTGCTCGGCGGCGGTACGTTTGAGTGGCTTGAGGTCCTCCCCTTTACAGAGATCCAGCTTACGAATACATACTGGCCCTTCATCATCCTCTCTCTCACGGGTCTCGCGTTCAAGAACGGACTTTACATCTTTATGCTCCGTCAGTTCTTCCGCGGCGTGCCGGATGAGCTTGAAGAGTCTGCGTACATCGATGGCGCGGGCACGTTCAGAACCTTCGTTCAGATCATTCTCCCGCTTTCCGTCCCGATGCTCGTAACAGTATTCATGTTCGCGTTCTCCTGGCAGTGGACAGACAACTACTACGTCAACGTGTTCTTCACGACCACAGGTCCGTACACGCTCCGTGACATCATCAAGGTTCCCTCCTCACTCGACACCGAGTATGCGGGACAGAATATGTACACCGCTGCTATCAGAAATACCGCAGGTATCCTGATCCTCCTTCCCCTTATTATCATCTACTCCTTCGCACAGAAGCAGTTGGTACAGGGTATCGAGCGCTCCGGTATCGTCGGCTAATCCAATCAGAACGGAATATCTCAAACAAAACAAAAGACCTCCCTTTTTGGGGAGGTCTTTGTTTTTGTCAGACGGTGCGATTGCTTTCGGCTCTTGGAAAGCACCGACACAGCTTCTAACTATAAATTCGGGGAGCCCTTTCCGTGGCTCCCCGAATCGCGTTATTCAACGTTGATCTCAGTCGTGATGTCACCGCAGTAAATGTCAAAAGCGCCCTTCGCGCAAACAACGCGTCCGTTTTCAAGGACGTGAGTGAACGCGCGGCGGTCTGTTTTAAGCGTGACAACCTTTTTCTCGCCCGGACGGAGCGAAACGCGCTCGAACGCGATCAGCTTTTTGATCGGTACGCGTACAGCGGCGTTTTTCTCGTGACAGTACAGCATCACGATCTCGTCGCCGGCGCGCGAGCCCGTGTTTTTTACCGCAACGGTGAAGTTTGCGCCGTTTTTCTTAGGCAGAACAGTCAGAGACGAATATTCAAACGTCGTGTACGAGAGTCCGTGACCGAATGTATACAGCGGCTCACCGCGATAGAATTTGTACGTGCGGTTGTCCATCGAGTAATCCTCGAAAGGGGGAAGCTCGTCGGTGGAGCGATAAAATGTCACGGGCAGACGTCCGGACGGATTTACCTTGCCAAAAATGATGTCAGCAAGAGCGTTTCCGCCGTCGGCTCCGCCGTAGAAGAATTGGATCACCGCGTCGGAGGTCTCGTCCTGACGGCAAAGATTCATCGCGCTTCCGCTTACGCAAACGGTAATGACGGGCTTGCCGCGCGAAAGAACTGCCTCGTACATGATGCGCTGAGCCTCGGGGATCTCAATGTCGCGCTTGTCTCCCGCGCCCTCCTCGCCCTCGTGCGAGGGGGAAAGACCGAGACATATAAGTACAACGTCCGATCTGTCTGCGGCGAGCTGTGCCTCACGGATGCGGTGCTCATCCCATGCGTCAACGTCGCCTCTGAAGTAACGAGTGCCCTCCGCATAGTAGACCTTGCCCTTCGCGGCGCGCTTGATGCCCTCGAAAATCGTCGTATGATTGTAGGGCGTGCCGTTGTAGTTGCCGAGAAGTACCTCAACGTCGTTTGCGTTCGGGCCGATGACGGCAATTTTCAGCTCGGATGAGTTGTCAAGCGGCAAAATGCCGTTGTTTTTGAGTAAAACGATCGATTCGCGCGCCATTTTTGCATTCAAACGGCGGTGTTTGTCGCAATCGACAATGTCGTAAGGGATGTCGTCGTATTTGCAATCGTCTGCAAACATGCCGAGACGGTAACGCGCCGTGAAAAGCTTCACAGCCGCCTCTGTGATCGTCTCCTCGTCGATCAAGCCCGCGTCGTGCGCTGCGAGAAGCGATGCATATGCGGATCCGCAGTTGAGCACGCAGCCTGACTTGACGGCGAGCGCGGAGCTCTCGGCGGGAGTTTCCGTGTAGTGATGATGCGCGTTGATGTCGTTTATCGCACCGCAGTCGGAGAGATAGTAGCCCTCAAATCCGAACGTCTTGTACAGGATCTTGATGAGCGTCGGTGACGCACAGCAGGGCTCCCCGTTTGTGCGGTTGTAGGCACCCATAACAGCGGAAGGATCCGCCTTTTCAACGCAGTAACGGAATGCCTCAAGATACGTTTCAAACATATCCTGCTTCGTCGCAACAGCGTCGAAGCCGTGACGCAGATCCTCCGGACCGCTGTGGACGGCGTAATGCTTCAGAGTTGCGTCGAGCTTGCGGTATTTGTAATCGGGATCACCCTGCAGACCACGCACGAATGCGGACCCCATGCGTCCCGTCAGATACGGATCCTCCCCGTAGGTTTCGTGTCCTCTGCCCCAGCGCGGATCGCGGAAAATGTTGATGTTGGGCGACCAATACGTCAAGCCTTGATAGATCTGTGTGCCGCCGAAGCGCTTGTATTCGTTGTATTTTGCGCGCGCTTCATCAGAGATGGCGTCCGCAACTCGATAAAGGAGCTTGTCATCGAACGATGCAGCCATCGCGATCGACTGCGGAAAAACGGTAGCGACACCGGAACGTGCAACGCCGTGGAGAGCTTCGTTCCACCAATTGTACTCGGGGACTCCGAGACGGGGGATCGCGGGTGCGTCATACTTGAGCTGCGCGCATTTCTCCGCGAGAGTCATCTGTCCTACAAGATTTCGGGCGAGCTTTTCAAATTCGTTCATAAAAAGTCCTTTCACGGCGAAATAAAACACCGAATAAAAAGTTCGGAACTCTTTCCGTATATACAGTATACCTTATTGTGTCGCAAAAAGCCACCCTGACGGATGCAATTTTTCAAAATTTGTCCGAACGTGGCGCGAAAATGACGCAGGCAACGCGAGGGAGATCCATAAGCGAAAAAAACCGAAAAAACCTCAAAATTATCGTTGACAAGACCGATTTTATCTGCTATAATATAACGCGGTCACAAAAGAAGACCGTAATATGCTGCTATGGCTCAGTTGGTAGAGCACATCCTTGGTAAGGATGAGGTCATCAGTTCGAATCTGATTAGCAGCTAAAAAGCACCGAGCAATCGGTGCTTTTTTTGTTCGTACAATTAACTCCACTGACGGTTGAGATTCTTGCCGCTGACGAGCGGCAAAACTCAAAAACGCGTGTGTTGCCGCGCACCAAAACTTGTGATATAATAAGCTCAAACAAAACGCGGAGGGCAATTATGGACGCAACAAAGGTCGGCGCACGCATCGCCAAATTAAGAAACGAAATGAACATAACGCAACTTGAGCTTGCGGAAAAGCTCGGCGTGACGGATCGCGCCGTCTCGAAATGGGAAACGGGTATAGGCTACCCCGACGTAACGCTCCTGCCGCAGATCGCGGACGTTTTCGGCGTGTCGATAGACTACCTTTTGCGCGGAAAAAGCGTCATAAAACAAAGAATAATGGGGTTAAATCCGCACGATTATAACACAACAAATGCGATCAATGAATATCTTTCTGACAGTTGGTACGTCAAGGACATAAGGCTCGAGGGCGACGGAGACGGCGGTGTTTGCGGCGTGGTCGTTTTGGAAAAAGAAATCTGCGACGAATAATTTTATGTAACAACTCTGACTAAAAAAAGAAGGCTCAGTGAGCCTTCTTTTTTCTGTTTGAAAATGCAGCGCATACGCCGCAGATAATGAGCGCCGCAGGCGGGATCAGCATGCCGATGCCGATGCCGCACGCGCCGCCGATCGCCCCGAGAAGGGGGGATGCAACGCTGTTTCCGATCAGCATCGCGAGGTTCATATACGTCGATGCGCCTGTCGTGTTGCCCGACATGATCTCGCACGCCGCCGAGATCGCGATCGGAATGAACGCGCCCGCTATGAGAGAAGAAAGCGCCGAGAAAATGATGTAAACGGTCGCGTTTCCTGACACGACACCGATGAAGAGGATCGCAGCGGAAACGAAGGGTGAAAACGTCAGATATGTACGCGGCGTAATGCCGCAGGTGCGCTGAATCACGGGCAAAAGCAGACGGCACGCGGTAAGTCCGAGGTAGAGAAGCGAAAGCGTCATCGCTTTGCCGCTGCCGCCGAGGGAGAGATGTTCCTCGTAGCTTTCCGTGTAGCAGATCATACCGACGAGATAAACGCCGTAAAATCCGATCGCAAGTGCGGTCGGAAGCAGAGCTTTGTCGAACCCGACGGATGGAGAGTCCGTTTTTGCCGACGCCTCGGGGAGTCGGTTCCGCGCGAATGCGTACAGTATCACAAGATAAGCGAGCACGCATACAACGAAAATGCCGATGACGGTGTATGGACGCGTCCATTTTTCTGCACGGGACAGCACAAACGAAACAACGATCGGCGCAACGATGCCGGCGGCACCGTGACTGCCGTGGAGAAGACACATCATGCTTGACGCGCCCTCGCCGTATACGTCCGCGACAAGCGCGGATGAAATGACGTCAATGGTGCCGTAAGCAAGCCCTACAATTGCGAAAACTCCTACGAATACGGCAAAAAGCGTCGGTTCGCCGCCGAGGAAAAACATCCCTGCGGACATAATGCAGGCGGATACAGCGAGCAGGATCAGTTTGCCGCTGCCCTTGAGCTTGCCGCCAAGGAGCGCGAGCACAAGCACGGCGGCTATGCAGCCGATCTGCATCGCGGAATTGGGATAACCGCGGCTTGCGCCTTCGCCGTCAAGATAATTCTCCGTGATCGGCGCGAGCATCGTGCCGAACGATGAGTTTACGATAGCAAGTACGATCGTGGACAGACATGCCGCGATCAGAAAAGACAGCTTGGATTTGGATTTCATTATTTTCCGAGAAGCGCGAGCACTGCAGACTTCGGCTTAACACCGAGCGTAGATGCCTTGCGTTCGCCGTTTTCAACTACAACGAAGCAGGGAATCGCGTTTACGGCGTAAGCGTTTGCAAGCTCGGGCTCGTCATCAACGTTGACGGAAGCGACCTTGTAGCTGCCGTCGGATTCTTCCGCGATCTCTTCGATAACGGGAGTCATCATGCGGCACGGACCGCACCACGTCGCCCAGAAGTCGATGAGTACGGGAACGGACGAGGAAAGAACCTCGGACTGGTAATTTTCTTTTGTGATCTTGATAACTGACATAATAATTCTCCATTCTGCCGACGCGCGGCGGATGATTTTTGATGTGAATCAGATGAATTACGCACAAGGCGAATTAATCTTTTGTTTTATAGTAGAGCATACAGTGGCAGTAGCCCTCGAAATCGGGATCTGCGATCTGCTCCTTGAATTCCTTGCAAATGCATTTTGTGTCGGGGGTGGACTCGCGTCTGCACGGACAGTAACCGCCGCGCTCACGGAGACCTTCTTTGATGATGCGGACGATTTCAGCGTCCTCATTAAGTCTTACGGGCATGGTTTTGCTCCTTTTGAGTCGTTTTTCGCCCTAATTATATCACCACAGAATAGTTTTTTCAATGATGAAGTGTAATATTCTTCGATTTGACGCCAAACATGCATGCCGGTTAAAGATTTTTTAAGAATTATATCTCCCCGTCTACTTGAAAAGCGAATTTCTATGCTATATAATATTATAAAGGGGTGTAATATCACACACTCTCCGAAAATCACGCAAATTCACGATCGTTATATAAAAGGAGGTCTGACAAAATGAAAAAAGCAGGAGACGAAACCATTACCTTTTCCCTTCACGAAACTCCCGAGGATGAGCTGCAGCGTACTCTCGGTACGGTGTATGACGCGCTTGTGGAAAAAGGCTATAACCCCATCAACCAGATAGTTGGCTATATCCTGTCCGAAGACCCGACGTATATCACAAACCATAAAAACGCAAGAGCGCTCATCCGTAAGATCGACCGCGACGAGCTTCTCACAGAGCTTGTCAAGTGCTATCTCGGCATCTGAGACGCGTAAATGAAGGAAAAGATCAAGCTTCCCGTAACCGTTACCGCGCCCGTAGTTCACGGTCGCGGTCTCGGTCATAAGCTCGGCGCACCAACGGTCAATCAGGTTCTGACCGCCGACGAAAACGATATCCCGTTCGGCGTCTATTTTTCGCGCTGTACTGTGGGCGGAGTCACATATAACGCAGTCACAAACGTAGGTGTGAAGCCTACCGTCTCGTCCGACGGCAAAGCCGTCTCAGAGACACATCTTCTCGATTGCAAGACAGCGCTTTACGGACTTGACGCGAAAACGGAGCTCCTCCTTTTTCGTCGTAGTGAAAAGAAATTTTCGTCCGAGCAGGAGCTCGCCCGCGCGATCGGTGAAGATATAGCCGCCGCAAGGGAATACTTCGGAAACGAATCGGTATAAATAACAATGAAGAATATTATCACTGAAAAACACCGTGTACACAGCCGCGCCAAGCGGCTGATCGCCTTGATCTTCGCGGTCTTTTTTGTTTTTTCGGCGCCTGTAACGGCGAGCGCCGCCGCAGTCGGTGACGTTTACGCCTCCGACGTCGGACTCGAAACGAACCACATCAAGGGCGCGTATCTTTATAACCTCGAAAACGATTTCACCGTGCTTGCTTACGCCGCAGAGGATACGGTCTACCCGACCGCAACTGTCAAAATAATGTCCGGCATCCTTGCAATCGAGCATCTTTCGACACGTATGAGCGAAAACGTCACCGTCACGCCCGAGATGCTTGACGGCGTCGGCGGAAACAACATCAAGCTCAAGGCCGGAGAGATCATTTCTATCGAAAATCTCCTTTATGCAATGCTTGTCGGAGGTGCAAATGACGCCGCACACGTGCTCGCGCACGTTATCGCGGGCTCTGTTGAGGCTTTTGTCGAAATGATGAACAAGCGCGCGATGGATCTCGGCGCCGTCGGAACGCATTACACGAATCCGTCGGGCATTCACGACAGCGAAATGTATACAACAGTCGCAGATACGGCGAAGATCGCGCTCCACGCGTATTCGCTCCCGCGCTTCATGGAGATCACGTCTACCACAAAGCACGTTATCCCCGAAACAAATATGAGCGAATACAGAAACGTCTATAACCGCAATTATCTCATCTCCACGTCAAGCGTTATGAAGTATTTCTACGCAGATGCGTCGGGTATGAACGCGGGCTCGACTTCGCAGGGCGGCTATTGCCTCGTTACAACGGCACACCGCGACGGATTGACCTATCTCGCCATCGTTATGGGGGCCGATTCCGACGAGGGAAAAGACCTCATCTACTCGTATACGGAATGTAAAAAGCTGCTTGATTTTGCGTTTGCCTCGTATGGCAACATCGAGCTTGTCAAGGAGGGCGAGATGATCTGCGAGATCCCCGTCACCCTGTCCGGCACGACGGATTACGTAACACTCGTCACAAAAGAGCCGATGTCGATGTATCTGCCGCTTTCGACGGATCTTGAAACAGAGATCAAGCGAAGCTACAAAACGTCATTCGATTCGCTGACGGCGCCCGTCTCCGCGGGCGAGGTCGCGGGCGTTATGACTGTTATGTATAACGATGAGATCGTGGGCAATATTGAGCTTGTCACGACGGTTGCCGTCGCGAGAAGCGAATTTCTCTATACCCTTGAACAGATCAAGGAATTTGCAACGAGCAGATTTTTCATTTCTACCGTTATTGCCGCAGTGGTGCTGACGGTGCTTTATGTAATTGGCAAGGCGATCTACCTGCACAGGAAGAAAACGCGCCGCATCAGGTACACTCGATAATGAAAACAAAAGTTTTACACATACTTGCAATTGTTCTTGCCGTTTTGTCGGTGACGGCAATTTGTGCGTGTGCTGATAAGGAAACGCCCATACAGCACTTAAAAAATGAAGAAGAATGCGTCTTTTTTATCAACGTCGGACGCGGCGACGCAATCTTGATCCGCACGGGAGGGAAATATGTCCTCATAGATGCGGGATCGAAAGCACATACGGATGATCTGACGTCGGCGCTCACGCTTGCAGGCGTGGGCCGAATCGATGTGCTTGTCGTCACGCACGCAAACAGCGATCACTTTGGCGGAGTGAAACCTCTTTCGGAGACGATCGAAATCGGGAAGGTGTACTATCCCGAGTTTTCGGAGCAGAACAAAAACGGCAAAAATAAGCTTGCCAAGCAAATAAAAAAGCTCGAGCTTGACGCATCTGCCGTTGCAGCAGGCGACGTGATCGAGATTGGCAACGTTTCGCTCGATGTGCTCGGACCGGCTGAACGCATAGAAGGCGACGAAAACGACAATTCCATTGTCCTGCGCGGACAGATCGGCGGGATAACGTATCTTTTCACGGGCGATATGCAGTTCGCGGAGGAGGCGTCGATCATGGCGACGGGATGCGAGCTCGATTGCGACGTATTGAAGGTGCCGAATCACGGTCACAACGATGCGACCTCGGCGGAGTTTGCCGCCGCGGCGTCTCCGCAGGTCTCGATCGTGACGACGTCAACGAAGGAGGACGGCAACACGGCGTCTGTCGCAGTACGTGACAGACTCACGAAATACGGCGCGTATCACGTTACCGAGGACGCGGAGGTGGGCATCCTCATCTACGTCGAAGACGGTGAGATCAAGGTTTTGTATATATGAAAAAAGCACCCTTTCGGGTGCTTTTTTAATCAGTAATTTATGATCTCGCCATCCTTGTTGAAAAGCGGGAGCTTTTCAAGATAAATGAGGTCCTTGCGGTCTGCCGCGTCGCCCTCTGCGAGGATGCACATGCGTCCGCATATCTCGCCGCCTGCGGCAAGTACAAGCTTTTCAAGTGCCGCAAAGGACTCGCCTGTCGAAACAACGTCGTCCACGATGAGGATGCGCTTGCCGCAGATCTGATCTGCCTCTGCCTTGTCAAGATAGAGCTTCTGCGCCTTCGCAGTCGTGATCGAACGAACGTCAACCTCGAAAACGCCCGTCATGTACAGCTTCGGCGTCTTTCTTGCGAGGAAATAACGCCTGTTTCCTGCGAGACGAGCCATCTCGTGAGTTACTGGGATGCCCTTGGATTCGGCTGTGATCATATAGTCGAATTCGGGCGCGCGGTCAAGAAGCTCCTGCGCACACGCGGTAACAAGCTCGGGATCACCGAATGTTACGAATGCGCCGATGTAGAGGTCCTCGGTGATGGGACAAAGCGGAAGGGATCTTTCGATGCCCGCGATCTTCATTGTGTAGTGTTTCATAATAATTCTCCAATCCATGCCGACAGCGCTCACTGTCGGACTTGTAAAATTATATATAATGTGTTGTGATAGTGGTTTTTCAACAATATATATAATAATACACTCTCTCCCGATTGTCAAGGAGAAACCGCGCAA
Source organism: Eubacteriales bacterium (assembly GCA_045594085.1). Taxonomy (GTDB): domain Bacteria; phylum Bacillota; class Clostridia; order Oscillospirales; family CAG-272; genus DTU064. Next base: position 36,109 of record JAZNXW010000014.1, read on the forward strand.
ATCCCGTGATGCGGTTGACTTTAATGCCAAATTATTGTATAATTATTATGTTGGGGAGGTGTATCTATGATAGGCTTTTACAACTATACTGTTATTTTGACTTATTTAGGCTTTGCGTCGTCAATTCTGGGAATGTTCGCGGTCCTGTCAGGACACCCCACTGCCGCGGTAGTGTGCATGCTCGTATCAGGCATCGCTGATATGTTCGACGGCCCCGTCGCAAGACGCAAAACCGACCGCACACCCGAGGAAGGCCGCTTCGGAATTCAGATTGATTCGCTTTCGGATATGGTCTGCTTCGGCGTGCTTCCGTCTGTTATCGGATATTCGATCGGCCTTAATCAGTGGTATTGGATGCTCGCACTCGGTGCGTATTCGCTCGCGGCGCTCATTCGTCTTGCCTATTTTAATGTGACTGAGGAGATCCGTCAGTCCGAAACGACAGAGACAAGAAAAACCTATGCGGGTATGCCCGTCACAACGTCGTCGTATACTATCCCGATTCTCTACCTTTTCAAAAGGATCATCGGCGCGGCGTTTCCGTATGTTTACGGCGCGCTTATCATCGTCTCTGCGGTCCTGTTTATCACTCCGATAACGGTGAAAAAGCCCGGCGAAAAATTCAGACGTGCGACAGCAGTCCTCGGCGTTTTTGTGATCGTGCTGCTCTTCGTCGCCATCCGCCGCAGGCTTTCTCTTTAAATTTGTCCCCGATCACTGCAAAAAACAAAAAAGTTTCGATTTTTCTGTAACTATTTTTGTTTTTGCGGTATTAACTTATAAAAATAACTAACGAAAGGAACGAGATTTCACGTGTGCCGCGATGGGGAAATCGGACGCACGTGACAAAGGTTGATATGAACGCTCCTGACATCGAATTCGAGCGAATATACCGTGACCATTATCGTCGCATATATTCGTTCCTCTACAAGCTTTGCAGAAATACCGATCTCGCCGAAGAACTTACGCAGGAAACCTTCTACCAGGCGTATATCTCTCTCGGAAGATATAACGGAAGCTGCGAAATGTTCACATGGCTTGCTTCGATCGCTAAAAACACATTCTTCAAGCATCTCCGCCGCACGAAAAATGAGTCCATGACGATCGATCTTTACATCACCGATCTCGAGGCTCCGCTTTCCGATGAGCCCGGCTACCGCCTTGTGCGCGAGGTTGAGATCGAGGACGTGAAACGCGCTATCGCGCTTATGCCGAAAAAATACAGCGAAGTTCTCGTTTTACGCATCTACGGAGAACTTCCGTATAGCGAAATAGCAAAAAAACTCGGAATCTCCGAAAACTCCGCGAAGGTCATCTTCCACCGCGCCAAGAAATATATCAAGGAGGCATTACTTAAATGAATTGCAACATAGTTAAGGATCTTCTTCCGCTTTACGAAGACCGCGAAACTCGCCCCGAAACTACCGCCGAGATCAAAGAGCATCTCGCAGAATGCGAAGAGTGCCGCGAATATTATAAGAACATCTGCCACATCGCCCGCTCCCTCAAGGCTCCGCCCGCAGGCACAGGCAAATATCGCTACACCGTTATCGCAAACCGTATCCGTCGCAGAAATACACTCGCCCTTTCCGCCGCTTGCCTCTCCTTTTTGGCGGTAGGCTGCCTCGCGGGAAACGTACTGTTCTCGGGAAAGGAATAAAATGAGCACTATTTCAGTTACGGGTGCGCTCTATCAGCAGCTCCTTCTGTCGGCGTCGCTTTGCCTCGACAACAACCGCGACGCTGTCAATAATCTGAACGTGTTCCCCGTCCCCGACGGAGACACGGGCACAAATATGAGCTTGACGATGAGCGCAGTCTCAGGAAACCGCGGCCACGATACCGCGTCAATAGGCGATTACTCCGCGAACGTTGCGCGCGATATGATGCGCGCCGCACGCGGTAACTCCGGCGTTATTCTCTCTCTCTTCTTCCGCGGAATGGCGCGTGCCTTCAGCGGCCACGAAGAGGCAGACGTAAAGATCTTCCACGAAGCGTTCCGCGCGGGTGCCGTCGCGGCGGCTTCCGCCGTCGAAAATCCCGTTGAGGGAACTATACTTACAGTTATGCGTGAGTGCTGCGCAGAGGATAACGACGCTGCCGACATCGAAGCTCTGCTTGATATCTTCTATGAAAAAGCCGCGGAAACTCTCGCAAGAACTCCCGAAATGCTTCCCGTCCTCAAGCGCGCCAGAGTTGTTGACTCGGGCGGATGCGGATTCGTCCACATCGTTGACGGTATGAGAAAAGCACTCTCCGGCGAGCCGATCGAGATCGCTCCCGTAAGCGAGTATGCACTCAATGAAGCCGCTGACTTCTCCGAGTTTTCCGACGAGGAGATTACGTTCACGTTCTGCACGGAATGTCTGCTCGATCTGGACGCTCCCGTTCCCGCAGTCATCCTTTCCAATATCCGTTCTTGGCTTGCTTCTGTAGGCGACAGTATGGTTCTCACTACGGATGAGGAGATCTTCAAGCTCCATATCCATACGAACGATCCTATGGAGGTTCTTGCCCGCGTTACCAAGCTTGGTACTCTCCGCTTCTCCAAAATCGAGAATATGAGACTTCAGCACGACGGTATCGCAGTGAACAGCGGCTCGAAAAAGAAGGAAAAAGCTGTCGAGCGTGAGCCCTACGGCATCTTCGCCGTGTCTCCCGGCGACGGATTCTCGGATCTGCTCTGCGAGCTCGGCGCAAACCGTATCATCGCAGGCGGACAGAGCATGAACCCCTCCGCAGACGACATCATTGAGGCGATCAAGTCCTATCCTTGCGAAACGGCGATCATCCTCCCCAATAACCCCAACATCATCCTCACAGCAAAGCAGGTGGCTATGCTGATGGACGACGTGAACGTGCTTTCCGTTGATACACGCACGCTCCCGCAGGGTATCACATCCCTCATCGCGTTCAATAAGGCGCGTACTCCCGAAGAAAATCTTGCGGCAATGCAGGGTGTCCTCGAAGACGTAAAGACGCTTTCCGTCACGACAGCCGTGCGCGATGCCGAAACAGACGGCGTTTCTGTCCGCAAGGATCAGCTCCTCGGACTTCTCGACGGCAAGATTAAGGTTTCCTCCGATTCTATTACGGAAGTGATCGAAACGCTCGCTGACGAAGCAGGTGAAGGCGAGATCATCACCGTATATTACGGCGAGGACGCGACCGAAGAATCTGCAGAAGAGATCGCGGCGATCATCTCGGGCAAGCTCTCCGACGCAGACGTCGCAGTGATCCCCGGCGGACAGCCGATCTATCCCTATATAATTTCTGTTGAATAACGAGGCAATCTATGGCAAACTATATTATAAGCTGCTCTGCTCCTGCGGATCTTTCCGCACAGCATCTTGAGAGCATTGACGTTAAATTTCTTAAATTCCACTATTCCCTTGATGGAAAGGAAATGCTTGATGACCTCGGTCAGTCTATGCCGGCGGACGATTTTTATAATGCAATGAAAAACGGCGCAGACACAAAGACCTCGCAGATCCCCGTAGGCGAATATATCGACTATTTTACGCCCCTTCTTGAGGCAGGCAACGACGTCATTCATGTCGAGCTTTCCTCCGGTATCTCCGGCTCGTATCGCTCTGCCGTTAACGCTCAGAAAACGCTCGCAGAGGAATTCCCCGACAGAAAGATCATTATCGTGGATTCGCTTGCGGCGTCCTCCGGCTTTGGTCTGCTCGTTGATCTCGCCGCAGCAAAGCGCGCGGAAGGGCTTACGATCGAAGAGCTGGAAGCTTGGCTCAACGAAAACAAGCTCAAGCTCCATCATTGGTTCTTCTCCACCGACCTGACCTTCTTCGTCAAGGGCGGCAGAGTCTCCAAAACTGCGGGATTTGTCGGCGGCGTGCTCAATATTTGCCCGCTCCTCTTCGTTAACTACGAAGGTAAGCTTATCCCTCATTCCAAGATCCGTACAAAGAAGCGCGTAATCGAGGCAATCGTTGACAAGATGGCAGAATACGCGGAAAACGGAACTGAATATAGCGAAAAGTGCTATCTTTCCAATTCTATGTGCCGTGAGGATGCGGAAGCAGTCGCAAACCTCGTTAAAGAGCGCTTCCCGAACGTAAAGGAAGTCCTCATCAATAATATTGGCACAACTATCGGCAGTCATACAGGTCCCGGTACAGTCGCACTCTTCTTCATGGGCAGTGACAGAACCGGCGTTGCAATGCCGTAACATCGCATATATCCAAACGCAAGAGAATACGTTTTTTCATTATCCCCCTCCTTTTGAGAAGAAGCGCGCTGTCCTCCTTTCCGACGTGCGCTTCTTCTGCGCTCAAACAAAAAGGCAGAGATTTTCGTCTCTGCCTTTTTTTGCGGGGGCTTTATTTTTATTTGCAGTATTCGATGAATTTGTCGCGGATGTTGACAAATTTGAGGTCGCGGGGCAGCTTTTTCGGATCTGCGATCCGCGGAAGCTCACATACGCCCTCGAAGAACACGATTCGGTAACGGTACGTCAGACTTTCACCCTTCGGAATCGTCAGTCCACCACGGAAATAGAGATTGTTGGCAGCGAAAAGACCGTAATTGCGGATGTGCCATGTTGTCGGATAGCGTTCGTTGCCCTCGTTGTCGAACACGGCGATGCCGACCTTGTGTCCTGACAGCTCGCCGCCGTAGACGCACCAATTTGCCGCCTTGCCCCAGCATTCGCGCTCGCCGGATGCGCCGTATGAGTTGCGCATGTCGCCGCCATTCTCGACGCGAAGCGGATCTGCCATTCTGACGCCGAGCGGCCCCGCTTCCTTCGTCGCGCCGAAGTGAAGCTCGCCATAGGATGCCGTGAAGGTCATCGCAACGTCGACGTAGCGGCAACCTTCGGGCTGTGCATAGAACTTGTATTCGCACGCGGCGTCCGCCATCGGCTCGCCGTCGTGGGAGGACCAAAGAGTTTTCGCCGTGAACGAGGCGGATGCGGAGCCGACGGTCACGTCTTCGATGCCGACGTGAGTCTGGATGCCGCAGTTTGCGGGCTCATTCCAGAAATCCACGTTGCCGATGTCGTCTCTGCCGTCAAGCGATACGTCACCGACACCGAAAAAGACGGAACGGTGATGCGGATGCTCCTTCGTTTCGAAGTCAAGGCGCGTGTAGCTCTCGCCGAACGAGGTCATAACGGGACCGAGATAGGGCTTGAAGAGCTTATCCGTGTAGACGTAGGAGGTGAAGAGCTTGCCGTCAATCATAACGTCGAGCTTGCCGTCCTTTTCGTCGCCTGACGGGACGAGAGCGAGCCCGGGAAGCTCCGCCTTTATAGGATCGAGCTCATATTCGCCTGCGGGAAGGGAGAGGATCGCTGTCAGTGTGCCGTCCTTGACATCTGCGGGGAAATAACGTCCGAAAACGGAAACGGCGTTTACGTCTGCGCCGCCGTCGTATTTGAATGTGACGGGCTCGTGCTCGATGAAACGTGTGGCTTTGAATTTTATGCTCATGTTAAGTCTCCTTTGTGGAAATTGCGTTTAATAAACTCATACGCCGAGGGGAGCTCGGCTTTGAAATCCTTGAATCCGCACTCGACGGAGATCATACCGTCGTAATCTGTCTTGAGGAGCGACTCCGCGAAGGCGGACAGATATTCGCCGCCGTGACATCCGGGGCAGGAACGGTCGGGAGCTTCGGAAACGTGGATGTGAACGGGCAAGATTTCAGCGGCTTCGAGCGCGTCTGCGGTTTCGGCGCCTTCTGCCATGTGAAATGCGTCCGCCAGATACGCGATGTGGGGGTTGTGAACCTCGCCGGCAAGACGCTCGCCGTCGTGAGTAAAATTGATCGCGTTGCATTCAAGCTCGCGTAACGGCTCGATCGCGATCATAACGTCGTACTTTGAGGCAATATCTCCGCAAACGGAGAGAAATTTCTTTATGTATTCGAGTCCTTCGTCACGAGTCATTCCGTCGGGGATTCGTCTTGCACCGCCCGAGCCGAAAACGACGACCTTGATGCCGAGACGGGACATGCGGTAAAGTGCTTTTTCAAGATATTCGTAAAGCGGGGATCCGACGTCAACAGCACCGTCCGCAACAATTTTAAGATTAGGCGGGATGAAGCTGTTGGCGGCAAGAAGCGGCATTTGATCCGCGACCGCGGATTCAAAATCCTCATCCGATAGCTTCATTACCATACCAACGCCGACTTCGGCATAATCGAAGCCCGCATCAATGATGGAGCGGCAGCCGTAACGAAGCTCAGCGAGCGTGTCCTCCTTGACGGCGGCAACGCCCTCCGGCATAAAGGATGCGCCCGGAATACAGCAACCGAGTTTGTACTCAGACATATAGTGTGACCGATCCTTTCATATATGGGATTTCGTTTACATTTAATTATAACACAGATCACATGACGAAAACAACGCGCAATCGCAAAAAACTTAACAGTATTGTGTTGCATAGTTAAGAAAAAAATTATATAATGCTTTTTGTAAGTATTAATATACGTGAGAAAAAAGGAAATTTATGAAAAACTACGACATAGAAGCACTTTTCAATGAAGCGGAGGAGGCACTTATTTCCGTGTTCCGCGAGATTGATGCCGTTTCGGAAAAACGCACCCGCGATATAATCGATGCGTTCAGAAGTGAGGGCATGAGCGAGGCTTGCCTTTATCCGACGAGCGGCTACGGCTACGGTGACCGCGGCAGAGAGACTCTCGACCGCGTTTATGCGACCGTTTTCGGAACGGAAGCGGCGCTTGTCCGTCACAGCATAGCAAACGGCACCCACGCACTCACGATAGGACTCTTCGCTCTGCTCCGCACGGGCGACAAAATGCTTTCCGTCACGGGCTCACCGTACGATACCCTTGAGGAGGTAATCGGTAAGCGCGGTGAGGCAGGAGTCGGATCGCTCCGCGATTTCGGCGTCGAATACGACGAGATCGAGCTCAAGGACAATCTCATCGATTACGTAGAGCTTGAAAGGAAGCTCGCGGCATCGGGCAATATCAAGGTCGTGTACGCGCAGAGAAGCCGCGGCTACAGCGATCGCCGTGCGCTCACCGTCGCAGAGCTTGATGAGCTCGCGGAGTTCGTGCACGCAAGATGTGATGCATACGTCGTCGTCGATAACTGCTACGGCGAATTCACTGAGTTGACAGAGCCGAAGGCGGATCTTTTCATCGGATCGCTCATCAAAAATCCCGGCGGCGGACTCGCTATGTCGGGCGGATATTTTGCAGGCACAGCCAAGGCCGTTGAGCTTGCGTCGTACAGAATGACCTCGCCCGGAATCGGCGCGGAGGTCGGCGCGACGCTCGGACAGAACAGACTTATGATACAGGGCTTCTTTATGGCGCCTCACGCCGTCGCCGCATCGAAAAAGACAGCGGCGCTCGCCGCCTACGTCTTTGAAAAGCTCGGATATGAGGTGTCTCCTCGCTGGAATGAGCACCGCTCCGATATCATTGAGTCGTTGAAGCTCGGTTCGCCCGAAAAGCTCTGCGCATTCTGCCGCGGAATTCAGTACGGATCACCCATTGATTCGTTCGTCACACCCGAACCGTGGGATATGCCCGGCTACGCGGATCCCGTCATTATGGCGGCAGGCACGTTCGTCTCGGGAGCCTCCATCGAGCTGTCTGCGGACGGACCGCTCCGTCCTCCCTACATCGCGTTTATGCAGGGCGGACTCACATACGAATCGGGCAAATACGGCATCCGTTGCGCCGTAGAGGAGCTTTCTTCCGTCTCCGATTGACAAACTCCCCCAACAGGGATATAATATCAGTAACAAAACAAAGGAATTTTAAAAAAACAATGAAAAAGATCGCACTTTTGCTCGCAGTTCTCATTCTTGCGCTTCCTCTCGCCGCTTGCGGTGAGCAGTCGGATGTCAAGGTTCCGAACGGAATGCAGCTCTGTACAAACGACGTCATCAACTATAATCTTTTTGTCCCCTCCGAGTGGACGCCCTCCATCTCCACGGGCGCTGTCGGCGCGTACTGCTCCGCAGAGGACCCCACAAACGTCTCCGTCATGGCGTGGAACGTCGATTCCTCTATGACGATTGACGCGTGGTGGGAAGGCTACGTGTCCGATTTTGAGCTCGTTTTCGATGAAATGACAGTTGTCTCCGAGGAAACGACCACTCTCGGTGACGTCGCCGCGAAGAAATATACATACACCGCAAAGCTCGGTGAGCACGAGTATTACTACGTTCAGTGCGCGTGCATCCATTGGAGTATGGTCTACGTTCTCACGTTCACGTCCACGCCCGATAATTACGAAACGCACACTGAAGACCTTGCAGACATCCTCGAATATTTCGAATTCCATTGATAAAATGATCTATTTTGATAACGCCGCAACGACAAAGCCGTCCGAGACTGCTGTCATAGCGATGACGGAGATGCTCACGGAGACGTGGGGCAATCCGTCGTCCCGCCATGGACTCGGCAGAGACGCACGAAAGCAGCTTGATGCGGCAAAAACGAAGATACTGAAAACGATCGGGGCGCTCCGCGCCCCGTCTTCGTCGCTCATATTCACGGGAAGCGGCACGGAGGCGACGAACCTCGCCATCCTCGGCGTCTGCAGATCCAAAGCGAGACGCGGACGTATCATCGTCGGTGACGGCGAGCACGCATCCGTCGATGCCGCCGTTTGCGAGGCGGCAAAGGAGGGCTTTGAGATCGTGAGGATCCCGACAAAGGGAGGCAGGCTTGATCCGGATTCGCTCGCGCAGGCCGTCACGAAAAACACAGTCCTTGCGTCGTTTATGCTCGTCAACAACGAAACGGGCGCAAGATATAACGTCGAAGAAGCGTTCGCTACGGTGAAGAGACTTCAGCCGACCGCGATCTGCCACTGCGACGCCGTTCAGGGATATATGAAGGTCCCGTTCACGGTCAAATCGCTCGGCGCGGATCTTGTCACGCTGTCCGCGCATAAGATACACGGACCTAAGGGCATCGGCGCGCTTTACGTCGATGCCGACATCTTCAAGAGACGCGAGCTGTCCGCAGTTGTTTTCGGCGGCGGTCAGGAATCGGGATACAGATCGGGCACGGAGAACGTGCCTGCGGCGGCGGGATTTGCCGCGGCGGCGGAGGAGGCGTTTGCGACGAGATCTGAAGATGTCGCAAAAATGGCGGAGCTCAGAGATTATATCATCGCAGGAGTGTCCGCGATCGATGGCGTCAGATGCAATCTGCCCGAGAGGGCGGCGCCGCACATCATCAGCGTGACTCTGCCTAAGATCAAGAGCGAAACGATGCTGCATTATCTGTGGGATCGCGGGATCGCGGTGTCAAGCGGATCCGCGTGCTCGACGCATTCGAAGGAGCTGTCGGCGGCGCTGACGGCGTTCGGACTCGATGCATCCGAAGCGGATACGACAGTGCGGATAAGTCTTTGCGCGGATAATACGCACGACGAAGCCGATGCGCTCGTAGATGCGCTCCGCGACGGAGTTGCCAAATTAGCGAGAATAAGATAAAAAAAGCACCCGAAAGGGTGCTTTTTTGATTTCGTTTTCTTACTGTGCTGCGTCGATGATGGCGCCGAAAGCGTCAGCCTTGAGGGATGCGCCGCCGATAAGACCGCCGTCAACGTTTACCTTTGCGAGAAGCTCGGATGCGTTCTTGTCGTTCATGGAGCCGCCGTACTGAATGGTCAGACCCTCAGCAACGTCTTCGCCGTAAAGACCGCAAACGACCTCACGGATGAGAGCGCAGACCTCTTCAGCCTGCTCGGGAGTTGCAGTCAGACCCGTGCCGATAGCCCAAACAGGTTCGTATGCGATGATGACGTTCTTCATATCCTCTGCGGAAATGCCTGCGAGAGCAAGCTTTGTCTGCATGGAAACGATTTCGGATGTGATGCCGCTCTGACGTTCGCCGAGGACTTCGCCAACGCAAACGATAACCTTGAGTCCTGCAGCAAGACCTGCCTTGGTGCGGAGGTTAACGGTTTCGTCTGTTTCACCGAAGTACTGTCTTCTTTCGCTGTGACCTACGATAACGTAGTCAACGCCGCATTCGACGAGCATCTGTGCGGAGATTTCACCGGTGTATGCGCCGGATTCCTTGAAATGTACGTTTTCAGCACCGATCTTGACGTTGGTGCCCTTTGCGGATTCAACAGCTGCGTGAATGTCAACGTAAGGTACACAAAGAACTACGTCGCACGCAGTCTTGCCTTCTGCCTTTTTCGCGATCTCCGCTACGAGAACCTTGGTCTCGGAGGGCGTCTTGTTCATTTTCCAGTTGCCCGCGATAACGGTGCGTCTTTTTGCTGTGTTCATTGTTGTTCTCCAAATTTTTTATTTTTGCGGGAGAGAAACTTTTTAAAAAAAGCTTTCTCTCCCGCACCCTCTCTTCAAAAACTTCAATCAGGGGGAAGTTTTTAGAGGGGACGGTAAAAAATATTTATCCCCCGAATGAAAGTTTTAGGGGATGAGGTCCGGAGAAGGACCCTTTTTCAAAAGGGCCCTTCTCCGAGGAACTTCAAAATTAATTATTCCTTGTCGTTGAGGCAAGCGATGCCGGGGAGCTCAAGACCTTCGAGGAACTCGAGGGATGCGCCGCCGCCGGTGGAGATGTGAGTCATCTTGTCAGCGAAGCCGAGCTTTTCAACAGCAGCCGCGGAGTCACCGCCGCCGATGATGGAGATAGCTCCTGAATTTGCAACTGCTTCTGCAACGCTTTCTGTACCGGATGCGAAGTTCTTCCATTCGGAAACGCCCATAGGTCCGTTCCAGATAACGGTGCCTGCGCCTGCGAGAGACTTAGCGTAAAGCTCCTGAGTCTTTTCACCGATGTCGAGACCCATCCAGCCGTCCGGAATGGCGTCGGAGTAGATGCGCATATGAACAGCATCTTCCTTGTATTCGCGAGCGATGATGTTGTCAACGGGGAGGAGGAACTGAACGCCCTTTGCGTGTGCCTTTTCGATGAGCTCGTTAGCAAGCTCGAGCTTGTCAGCTTCGCAGAGAGATGTGCCGATCGGGAGACCCTTTGCAGCGAAGAAGGTGTAAGCCATACCGCCGCCGATGATGAGGGTGTCTACCTTTTCGATGAGGTTGTTGATAACGCCGATCTTGTCGGAGACCTTAGCGCCGCCGAGGATAGCAACGAAGGGACGCTTGGGATCTTCAAGAGCCTTGCCCATAACGTCGATTTCCTTCTGGATGAGGTAACCGCAAACTGCGGGGAGGTAATCTGCAACACCTGCGGTGGAAGCGTGAGCTCTGTGTGCGGTGCCGAATGCGTCGTTTACGTAGATGTCAGCCATGGAAGCGAGTTCCTTAGCGAATTCGGGAACGTTCTTTTCTTCTTCAGCGTGGAAACGAACGTTTTCGAGAAGCATAACGTCGCCGTCGTTCAGAGCAGCGGCCTTTGCCTTAGCGTCTTCGCCAACAACATCGGAAGCCATGATAACGGGCTTGCCGAGGTATTCGGAGATGCGAGCTGCAACGGGCGCGAGGGAGAGCTTTTTAACGTCGCCCTTAGCCTTTTCAAGAAGAGCTGCGGTAGCTGCTGCGCGTTCTTCTTCGGGAAGAGCCTCAACCTTAGCCTTTTCCTTCTTGGAGAGCTTGATCTCAGCGTTCATAACGTTGTGAGGTCTGCCGAGGTGAGAGCAGAGGATTACCTTTGCGCCGTGCTCGGAGAGGTACTTGATGGTGGGCATTGCGCCGACGATACGCTTGTCATCGGTGATTGTGGTGCCGTCCATGGGTACGTTAAAATCGCAACGTGCGAGAACACGCTTGCCGGATACGTTGATATCCTCGATTGTTTTCTTGTTGTAGTTAGCCATTTGTGCGACTCCTTTTATTTTTTATTAATAAAATCGTTTGTCTTTGTGTGCGTTGCAATGCGCCTGCGCACACCGCGTTTATTATAGCACAGTTATCCTGTCTTTACAAGAATTTTCCTACGATATTTTGCACGAAAAAGGGCAGTGTGCGGAGATTTTTTTAAGTCAATGAAGCAAGAACCACAGGATCACGGCGCATCCGAGCAGTATGCGGTATACGCCGAATGCGGAGAAGCTGTGACGTCGGACGAATCCGACGAGGAACTTGATCGCCGCGAGCGAAACGACGAAAGCAACGACGGTGGCGGTCAGCAGGAGGAGCCATTCCTCCGTCGTGACGGCAGATGCGCCGCCCTCAAGCACGAGCTTGACAGCCTTGAGTCCCGATGCGCCGAGCATCGTCGGGATCGCCATAAAGAACGAAAACTCAGCCGCCGCAGTGCGCGAAACACCGAGGAGCATCGCACCGAGAATGGTGGATCCGGAGCGCGACGTGCCGGGGATGATGGCGAGAACCTGGAACGCACCGATCATAAGCGCCGTTTTCATAGTAATGCTGTCGGCGTCGTCGATCTTGTATTCCTTGCCGCGGCGCAGACGTTCGATCACGATGAAGGCTATGCCGTAAAGTATGAGTGTGATGGAAACCGTCTGCCAGTTGTAGAAGTTGGCGTCAAACCAGTCGTCAAGCAGAAGTCCGAGCACTGCAGAGGGAATAACTCCGACAACAACGGCAAACCAAAGATGCCACGTCGTCGCCTTCTCTGCGGTGGTCTTCTTGGACGAAAACGGATTCAAGCGGTGGAAATACAGAACGAGCACGGCGAGAATCGCACCAAGCTGGATCACGACCTCGAAAAGCTCCATGAAAGCTTCGCTTACGTCAAGCGCAACGAATGCATCAAGCAGGATGATGTGTCCCGTGGATGAAACGGGCAGCCACTCGGTGATGCCCTCGACTATGCCGAAAAGGATCGCCTTCAAAAATTCAATAAATCTCATAATATGCTCCTTTTGTTGTTGCGGAAATTAGGCTCCGCGCATAATGTCGCCGGGTTTCATCGGGAAGGGGACTTCCGTTTCGAATATCATGCCCGGATGCGGCGCAGACGGGATCTCGGATCCGTCCTCGCCGTATAGCACGCCGACAGTGAAGCCGCGACCGATCCTGCCGGGCGAGATTACCTCAACGGCTTCACCCGAGATGACCTTGTTTCGCTGAACGAAACGTGCGCGCTTCGTTTCTTCATCATACGATAAAACGGTCGCGAGATATGCTTTCTCACGCAGATAACCGTTCTCGGTGACGGTGTTTGCGCCCTCTGTGGGCGCACCGAAGTAAAATCCTGTGCAGAACTCGCGGTGAGAGACGCTTTCGAGCTCCGCATAAAGCGCGGGATCGAAGCTGTAGCCGACGGGATCGGACTCGTATGCGTCGATGGCAATGCGGTACGCGTTCGTTGTGACGGCTCCGTAGTAGGCGCTCTTGACTCTGCCCTCAATCTTGAAGCTGTCAATGCCGGCTTCGATCAGCTCAGGGACGTGCGCAATCATATTCATGTCGCGCGAGCTCATAATGAACGTGCCGTTCTCGTATTCCTCAACGGGAAGCGGCAGATTCTCGCGCTTTTCCTCCGCGATCTCGAAGCGGCGGACGTGATAGTTCCAACGGCACGGCTGCGAGCACGCACCGCGATTCGCGTCACGACTTGAAAAGTAGTTCGAGATCAGACAGCGGCCGCTGTATGAGATGCACATTGATCCGTGAACGAATGCCTCAAGCTCAAGGGAGGGAGGCGTGTTCTTTCTGATCTCGCGGATCTCATCAAGCGTCAGCTCGCGTGCAAGCACGACTCGCTTCGCGCCGAGTGCGTGCCAGGCGTTTGCCGCCGCCGCTGAAACGACGGATGCTTGCGTCGAAATATGTATCTCAAGCTCAGGTGCGCGTTCGCGGATGAGAGACAGCACGCCGATGTCTGCAACGATGACTGCATCGACGCCGGATCCGGCGAGAAAATCAATGTATTCGGCAAGCTCCGCATACTGATATGTGCGCGGAAGCGTATTTACCGTGACGTATATTTTTTTGCCGAGGCTTCGCGCGAGTGAAACGGCATCAAGAAGCTCCTCGCGGGAGAAATTGTCGCACGCGGAGCGCATTCCGAAGACCTTTCCGGCAAGATATGCTGCATCCGCACCGTATCCGAAGACGGCACGCAGCTTTTCGGGATTGCCCGCAGGGGCAAGAAGTTCGGGCATTTTACGTTACTTCCTTATGTAATCGAAATAGTTTTTGCGGATGCAAGTGTGCGCATCCGCCACCATTTTATATTTTATCATAAATCTTGACCGCTGTAAACCGAAAACGCCCGCGATAACCAAATTTTATCGTCCGCGGACGGAAAGTTGACGCAAAACATTTGACAATTACCCGTGTGTGTAGTAAAATAAAAGTAACTGCGGGGACTTCCGCAAATGAAAGCTTGTTATCAAATATTATAAAGGATAGGAGAACAGCAAAGTATCATGGAACTGTCAAGAAAAAATGAACTTATGCGTATCGCCGCCGATGTAAGACTCGGCATCATTGAGGCGGTCTATAACGCACAGTCGGGACATCCGGGCGGATCACTTTCCGTTGCGGATATTATGACTTATCTCTATTTTGAAGAGATGAACATCGATCCCAAGAATCCCAAAATGGAGGACCGCGACCGTTTCGTCCTCTCCAAGGGCCATACGTCTCCCGCGCTTTACTCCACCCTCGCAAACCGCGGATATTTTCCCGTTGAGGATCTCAAGACCTTCCGTAAGACTACGAGCTATCTCCAGGGTCACCCCGATATGAAGGGCGTTCCCGGCGTTGATATGTCCTCGGGATCTCTCGGTCAGGGATTTTCCGTTGCTTGCGGCATGGCACTCGCGGCTAAGCTGAAGAACAACGGCGTCCGTGTTTATACGGCAGTCGGCGACGGCGAAAGCCAGGAAGGTCAGATCTGGGAAGCTGCTATGTTCGCGGCTCACTATCACCTCGACAACCTCGTGCTCATCATCGACTGGAACGGACTTCAGATCGACGGTAAGATCACGGACGTTATGAACCCCACTCCTCACGACGAAAAGCTCCTCGCGTTCGGTTGGAATGTCATCTCTGTTGATGCACACGACTTTGACGAGCTTGAAGCAGCGTTCAAGGCAGCTCGTGAGTGCAAGGGCAAGCCCACCGCTATCATCGCCAAGTCCCATAAGGGTAACGGCGTTTCCTATATGCTGGATAACGCAGGCTGGCACGGTAAGGCTCCCAATAAGGAACAGTACGAGACAGCAGTCGCAGAGCTCAAAGCAGCTCGCGACGCTATATGATGAAGCTTACGGAAAGGAAGAGGTAATATATCATGGCTGAAGCTATTGCAACCAGAGAAGCATACGGTAAAGCTCTTGCCGAGTTCGGCGCAAAGTACGAAAAGCTCGTAGTCCTCGACGCTGACCTTGCAAACGCAACGAAAACAGACCTTTTCAAGAAGGCATATCCCGATCGTCACTTTGACTGTGGCATCGCAGAAGCGAATATGACCTGCGTAGCTGCGGGCCTTGCCGCATCCGGCTTCGTTCCCTTCGCATCCACGTTCGCAATGTTCGCATCCGGACGTGCTTTCGAGCAGGTAAGAAACTCCGTCGGTTATCCTCACCTTAACGTGAAGATCGGTGCGACTCACGCAGGTATCACCGTCGGTGAAGACGGCGCATCCCACCAGTGCAACGAGGACATTGCTCTTATGAGAACGATTCCCGGTATGGTAGTTATCAACCCCTCCGACGCTGTTGAAGCAAAGGCGGCTGTTGAAGCGGCTATCAACTACTACGGCCCCGTTTATCTCCGTTTCGGCAGAATGGCGGTTCCGGTTATCAACGATAACGAAGACTACAAATTCGAGATCGGTAAGGGAATCAAGATGGCAGACGGCACGGACGTTACCATCATCGCTACCGGACTTATGGTAGAGCCTGCTATCCGCGCAAGCAAGATGCTCGTTGAAGAGGGAATCTCCGCACGCGTTATCAATATCCATACGATCAAGCCCCTCGATGAGGAAATCGTCCTTGCGGCAGCTAAGGAAACGGGCGCGATCGTTACGGCTGAAGAGCATTCCGTTATCGGCGGACTCGGATCTGCTGTTTCCGAATATCTCGCAGGCACCTGCCCCACTCCCGTTGTCCGTCTCGGCATCAACGATGAGTTCGGTCACTCCGGTCCCGCGAAGGAGCTCGTTAACGTATACGGTCTCACCGCTGAAAACCTCGTTGAAAAGGCGAAAGCGGCTATCGCACTTAAGAAATAATAATGCACCCGAGGGGAGGCGGCACGCTCGTCTCCCCTTTTGTGTTGAACGACCGAAAAGGAACAAACCGATATGAAAGATATCAAAAACAGCCCGTTCATAACGAAAATGGGTGAGATCACGGCTAATATGTACCGCCTCGGCTGGAATGAGCGTAACGGCGGTAATATCAGCGTCCTGCTCGACGAGGATGAGGTCAAGGAATACCTCGACGTGACAGCGGTTCTGCGCACGATCCCCACGGGATTTGACGCAAAGCCGCTTGCGGGCAAGTATTTTCTTGTCACGGGCACGGGTAAATATTTCCGTCATATCGAAAACGATCCCGAATCCACCCTCGGCGTGCTCCGCATTGCTGAGGACGGCACGACGGCGGAGCTCCTCTGGGGATATTCCGACGGAGGTAAGTTTACGAGCGAGTTTCCCGCACATATGATGAGCCATGTGGCGCGCCTCGCCGTTGATCCCGATAACAGGATCGTTATGCACTGCCACCCGACGAATACTGTCGCTATGGGATTCGTCTGCGAGTTCACGGATAAGACGTTTACGCATGAGCTCTGGCAGATGTGCTCAGAGTGCATCGTCGTGTTCCCGGACGGCGTCGGCGTGCTTCCGTGGATGCTCTGCGGCACGAACGATATCGGCGTCGCAACTGCGGAAAAAATGAAGGAGTTCCGCACAGTCATCTGGGGCCTGCACGGTATCTACTGCGCAGGCAAAACGATGGACGAGACCTTCGGTCTTGTCGAAACTGTCGAAAAGGCGGCGGAGCTCTATATGAAGGTCGCGCACCTTCCGAGAGTTAATACGATCACGGACGAACAGCTCGTGTCGCTCGCGGAGCTCTTCGGCGTGACCTATCGCAAGGATTTCCTTGACCTCTGATACACGAAAGGATTAAAGCTATGGCACCTAAGCTTTTGGTATATACACGAACCCCCAAGGAAAGTAAGATCTATTCGACCAAGCTCGCCGCAAGTATGCATCTCGCGCTTGATCTCGGAGACGGCTATAAGCCGCTCAATAATAACTACGGCGTCCTTTTTGCCCGCGCAAGCGAGAATGAGGACGGCTCCATCAACGCCAAATCACTCGATAAGCCTTTTGTGTTCAGAAAGCATACGGGTGGATTCGGTGTCGTTGCGATCTCGCTCCGCGCCGAAATGAAGGAAAATCTCCCCGATGAAGCGCGCCGTGGCTGCATCATTTGCTTCTCCACTCCCGACCTCGTTCATTATACGGAGGATAGCGTAATAAGGCTGTCCGAATCCTACATAGAGGACGTGACCTGTGAGCCCGTTGAGGGCGGATATATCCTCCGCTACCTCGACGCCGACGGATGGAATGCGGAAAAGTGCGAGTCTCTTATGTCGGAAAGCGAGCTTGTCCCCACAAATGCTCCCGAGTACGAGTCTGCGTCTCCCGAGATCGAGGGTATCTGCCCGAGAAACGTCATCGAGCTGACGGACGCTGAGGCGGATTATCTTAACAAAAAGCTTAACGTCGCGAGAAACGTCGCTATCGACGTGCCCGAAAAGCTCACCGTCAAATCCCGCGATGAGCTTCACGCTCTGCGCGTGACGGCGCATTACAGCGACGGAACGACAGCGAAGAAACGCATCGATTGGTACGACGAAGACGTCGATTTTTCCGTCCCCGGCACGTATACGGTCAAGGGCAGAGTTCATCAGGACAGATACGAGTTCCCGCTCACCTGGCACCGTGCTGATCCCTGCGTCGGAAGATGGAACGGCAAATATTATTTCATCGCCACCAATGACCGCGACGGCAACAATTCGCTTTCCATCCGCGAGTCCGACACCATTCCCGGTCTTTTCACCGCACAGGAAACGAAGATCCTCGATACAACCATGTATCCGCATATGAAAGGTCTGCTTTGGGCTCCCGAATTCCATATAATCAAGGATAAGCTTTATATCTTCCACGCCGCAACAAAGGACGGCTTCCCGAACGAGCAGAGCCACGTTATGGCGCTCAAGGAGGGTGGCAATCCGATGCTTCCCGAGGATTGGGAGATGTCGCGCCGTGTAGTCAAGGCAGACGGAAGCGAGCTGTTTACACTCGGCATTACCCTTGATATGACCGAATTCGAGATCGACGGCCATTATTACGTCATCTGGTCGCAGAGAAGATATAATCCTTTCGATTTCGGCGCGTGGCTGATGCTCGCTGAGATCGATCCCGATGAGCCGTGGAGACTCATCACGGAGCCCGTCGCTATCTCCAAGCCCGATTACGGCTGGGCGAATAACCATACCTTCGTAGATGAAGGTCCGTATCCGCTCCTGACGGATAAAAAGATCATTGTAACGTATTCCGCAGCAGCGGTTGACGAAACCTACGTCGTCGCAATGCTGTCCGCAGAATACGGTTCTGACCTGCACGATCCGAAGTCGTGGACGAAGATCAACTATCCGCTTATGTCATCCGCAACGGTCAAGGGCGAGTTCGGCACGGGACATAATGCATACGTCACCGATGACGAAGGCGATATCTGGAACATATATCACGGCCGTCCCGGCGTTAATATGCCGAGAAGCTCGGGTGTGCGCAGAGTCCATTTTGATATCGACGGTGATCCCGTCCTCGGACTTACAGAGGAAAAGGATCTTGATCCGAAGCTCGCGGCTGTGTCCGTTGAGGTAACGGTTGAATAAAGAAAGAGAGAATATTATGATATATAACGCACCCCTCGTTCCGCAGAGAGCGGACCCCTACATCTATAAGCATACTGACGGATATTACTATTTCACAGGTTCCGTCCCCGCATACGACGGAATTGAGCTCCGCCGCGCAAAGACCGTAAACGGTCTTACAGACGCCGAAGGCGTTATGGTATGGCATAAGCACGAGTCCGGCATTATGTCCAAGCACATCTGGGCGCCTGAGCTCCATTTCCTTGACGGAAAATTTTATCTCTACTTCGCCGCAGGCGAGGCTGAGGATATCTGGAAGATCCGTCCCTACGTCCTCGAGTGCGACGGCGATCCCATCACGGGAAATTGGCGCGAGCTCGGTATGATTCAGAGAGCTGACGACGATATCGTTTCCTTCACGGGCTTCTCTCTTGACGCAACCATCTTCGAGCACAGAGGCGAACGCTACTACATCTGGGCGGAAAAGACCTCGTTCGGCAACGGCCACCTCGCGTCCAACCTCTATATTGCCAAAATGGAGTCTCCGTGGAAGCTCAAGACCCCCGGAATGCTCCTCACAACACCCGATTATGATTGGGAACGCATCGGTCACTGGGTGGACGAAGGCCCCGCAGTGCTCGTCAAGAATGGAAAGATCTTTGTCACGTTCTCCTCGTCCGCAACGGGCGCTTGCTATTGCATGGGCATGATGGAGGCAGACGAATCTGCAGACCTTCTCGACCGCAACAGCTGGACGAAATCCCGTTATCCCGTCCTTGAAACGGACGCGGAAAAGGGTATCTACGGCCCCGGTCATAACAGCTTTACCGTAGCCGAGGACGGAGAAACCGTTCTCTGCATCTATCACGCGCGTCCCTACGAAAAGATCGTGGGCGATCCGCTTTATGATCCCAACCGCCACGCGCACGTAATGGAAGTCTCCTTCGGAGCGGACGGCAGACCCATATTTGAGTACAAATAATATGAATCACCACTCCGCGGACTTTGTCCGCAAGTATTTAAGCGTAAAAAAACGTCTCTTTGACCGCGTCTACGCGGGCTTGAACGATATGCAGCGCGAAGCGGTAACGACAGTGTCGGGACCGCTTCTCGTTCTTGCAGGTGCCGGAAGCGGAAAAACTACGGTGCTTGTCAAAAGGATCGTGCATATCATCAAGTACGGACGCGCGTATGAGTCCGAGTACGTCCCCGAGGCTGCGGACGATGCCGCGCTCCTGCGATACGAGTACGCGCTGCAGTATATGACTCCGGAGGACATCGAGCGTTACGTCCTGCCCGATTTTAAGCTCGATCCGTGCCCGCCGTGGGCGATGCTTGCAATCACGTTCACGAATAAAGCCGCAGGCGAGATCAAAGCGAGACTTGCCGCCGCCCTCGGAGAGGGCGAGGGCGCCGCTGACGAGATCTGGGCAGGCACTTTCCATTCGATCTGTATGCGTATCCTCCGTAAAAACGGCAGCCTTGTCGGACTGCGTTCCGGATTTACCGTCTACGATACGGACGACGCGAAGCGCCTCATCTCCGATATAATGAAAAACCTCAATATCGACGAGAAAACGCTTCCGATCAAAACCGTAATGAACACGATCTCTCGCGCGAAGGATAAGCTGCAGACGGCGGAAAAATTCTCGGCGGTTGCCGTCGGAGATTTCCGCACGGAAAAGATAGCGGAGATCTACCGTATGTATTCCGCTCGGCTCATGGAATCGAATGCGGTCGATTTTGACGATATCGTGATGCATACCGTCAATCTCCTGCGCGAGCACGAGGATGTGAGGGAATATTACCGCCGCCGCTTCCGTTACGTGTCCGTCGATGAGTATCAGGATACGAACAGAGCGCAGTTCGTGCTTACGGCATTGCTTACGGGCGCGCATAATAACCTTATGGTGGTCGGTGACGATGACCAGAGTATATACCGCTTCCGAGGCGCAACGATAGAGAATATCCTCGGCTTCGACAGAGAATACGGCGATGTCAAGGTTATCAAGCTTGAGGAGAATTACCGCTCGACAAAGACCATCCTCGATGCGGCAAACGCGGTCATAGCCAATAACAGAGGCAGAAGAGGCAAAACGCTCTGGACGTCGGGAGACGCAGGCGACAGAATTATGCTGCGCGAACTCGAAAATCAGAACGTAGAGGCGAAATTCATCACCGATACGATCGAAAGTATGGTCGCTATGGGCGCAAAATATAAGGATTTCGCCGTGCTTTACCGTATCAACGCGCAATCCTCGCCTATAGAAACAGCGATGGCAAAGGCTGGCATCCCGCACCGACTGCTCGGAAGCATCCGCTTCTATGACAGAAAAGAGATCAAGGACGTCATTTCGTATCTGTGCCTGCTCGTCAATTCGGATGACGGACTCAGACTCAAGCGTATCATCAATGAGCCTAAGCGAAAGATCGGCGCCGCTTCCGTCGCGGCAGCGGAGCAGATCGCGTTCGTGGAAGGAAAATCGCTTTATGAAATCATAAAGAACGCAGGCGGCTACGTCGCGCTTGCGCGTACGGCGCCCGCGTTCACGGAGTTCGTCCGTCTGATCGAGTCTTTGCGTGAGTTTGCCGAAAATGCCACCGTCGCAGAGACTGTCGAAAGAACTCTTGAGTTGACAGGCTACCGCGAAATGCTCCGCGCCGGCGGCGAAGCCGAAAAGGACAGACTTGAAAACGTCGAACAGCTCATCGCAAATGCGTATGAGTATGATAAAACAGAGGACGCGAGCCTCATGGGCTTCCTTGAGGAGGTCGCGCTCGTGTCCGAGGTCGATAAATACGACGAGGAGGCGGATGCCGTCGTGCTTATGACGGTGCACGGCTCAAAGGGACTCGAGTTCCCGGTCGTGTTCCTGCCCGGTATGGAGGAGGGAATCTTCCCCGGTATGCAGTCTGCGACGGATGACGCCGAGCTTGAGGAGGAACGCAGACTCGCCTACGTTGCGATCACGAGAGCGAAAAAACGACTTATCATCACTCGAGCACATCAAAGAATGCTCTACGGACAAACGAGATATAATCCGCAGTCGCGCTTCGTCAGTGAGATCCCGGAAGCCCTGCTCGATGAGGATACTGTCCGCTATGCGCAAAAGCAACAGCAAAAACAGCGCGTTTGGGACTTCACGGAGCAGAAAAAGCCCGACTTCAAAGCGGTCAGCGCACGTCCGACAGCAACTGCACCGAAGCCGCAGACGGCGTCGGAAACGTTCGTGCCCGGCGACATAGTCGCGCACCGCACGTTCGGTCGCGGTGAGGTCATCTCCGCGAAGAATATGGGCGGCGACGTGATGTACGAGATCATCTTCGATAACGTCGGAACGAAAAAGCTGATGGCGTCGTTTGCCAAGCTCAAGCGCACACAGTAAACGCAAAAAAACAGACCCCGCAGGAGATTTTTGAGAATCTCATGCGGGGTTTGCGAAAAAACCGCAAAAATATTTCTGATTTTTTTGAAATTTGCCGTTGACAAACGTCGTTTTGGGTGCTATAATAAATTTCGCTTCAAGAATATTGGGGAATTGTGTAACGGCAGCACGACAGACTCTGACTCTGTTTGTTGGGGTTCGAATCCCTATTCCCCAGGAAAAACAAAAGACCACCCTCGCGGTGGTCTTTTGTTTTTGCTGAGGTTTTTCATGGGATTCGAACAAGGAGGGAGCCTTGACCGCAAAGCGGTGGAAGGAGCCTGTTTACGCGAAACGGTTGAAACGTTAACAAAATTGTGGTATGATGATATGCGAGTAGAAATACTTGGAGATTAATTTTGCTAAAACTGATATTTTCGCACAAAGTAGATAATGATTATGAAAAACAAAAAGATTACAGACACAACAATTTTGTGTAACGCACCATTGTCAAATTATGTACCAGACGATGTTCGCCGGTGGTTGAGTGAGCAGAAACAAACCGACCTTGCAATTGCTGAAGCGATGGCTATGGTTGGGCGGAAATCCGGATGGTTGCATCACGAGCTAAATGATCCAGACAATGATGCTGAATCAATAGCAAGATACAATAATGAGTTTGACGGTTGGTGGAAATTAGAGAAAGAATTGAAAGATGAAATTCTTATGCGACTTGAACGACAAAATATAGAACAAGGAACATCGTATAAAACCACAGGGAAAGGATGGCATTATCTCATAGAGCCATTTATGAATCAAAACGGTTATAGAGATGGCGCGGGATGGTGGATTAAAGAAACGGAAGAATAGTCACTAAATAGCTTCGTTACAAGCTTGGCGCAACACCCGGCAGAATGCGAATACTTTTAACTCCCATACACGCCCGTGGGTTACTCTACCCTCTGCAAAATCAGTGTGCGTCCAAATCAGCCACACATCAAAAAACACCACGAAAAAGATCCCGATCTTTCGATCGGGATCTTTTATTTTTATTCGGATTATTTCTTGAGCGCCAGCGCTGCCTTTGCCTTTGCTGCAAGGTTTTCAGCGGTGAGACCGTAAACGTTTACGAGCTCCTTCGCGGGACCGGAGTGACCGAACTCGTCGTTGATGCCGAGGCGAACGACGGGAGTGGGGCACACGCCTGCAAGATATTCGGAAACGGCTGCGCCGAGACCGCCAATGATGGAATGCTCCTCAGCGGTTACGATAGCGCCTGTTTCCTTAGCCGCTGCGAGGATGATCTCCTCGTCGAGGGGCTTGATGGTGTGGATATTGATAACGCGTGCGGAGATGCCTTCCTCTGCAAGAAGGTCGCGTGCGCGGAGAGCGGGCTCTACCATAAGGCCGGTGGCAACGATGGTAACGTCGTCGCCGTCTGCCATCTTGATACCCTTACCGATCTCAAACTTATAATCGGGGTTATCGTTGATCACCGGAACTGCCATTCTGCCGAAGCGGAGGTATACGGGACCGTAGTAGTTGATAGCTGCTTCAACTGCTGCTCTTGCCTCAACGGCGTCGGAGGGGTTGATAACTACCATACCGGG
>JAZNXW010000015.1:0-15068 GCA_045594085.1 Eubacteriales bacterium
TACGCAAGCCGTTATTCCCCCCTCATACGACAAGATCCCAATCACGGGCATCGCGGACGGCGCGTTTGATTCCGTCGACGATCCGCTCAATTTCCGCATCTTCGGCTACGAAGACACGTTTGCACGCGAATATGCCGTCGAAAACGGTCACATTTTCATCGAGTATTACAACGGAAAGCTGCCGAATCATTATTATCCCGAGGGAGTTAAGCTTTACGATTGGGTAGAAAAGGAGCCGTCCGACATCGCTCTCGCCATCGACGACAACGCTGAGATCGATAAGCTTGTGTCGGATTATCTCAACGGCAAGGACGTGTACGACGAAATCCTTGAACGCGTTCTTTACAGAATGATCTGCAATGACCTTTTTCACCGTTGGTTCGACAGTGATTGGGCATATTATTCTACAGAGGGGTGGTGGTATTCGGTCGGAGACTACGACAGATACGTTGTTTATTTGCCGCCCGAAGAAGGAACAGACTGGATGAGAGAGTTTGAAATGGGCAGATTCGGTCAGATCGAATCTTACAGCGAACTGACGAAAAACGTCGCGCTTCTGTCGCAGAATAATTTTTGGCTCGGCGAAATATTAAACGTCGAAGACCACATTTTTATGCCCTACGTAGGATCGGGCTCTCCCTCAACATCAGACGAAAGCTGTTCTATCACAATAACCGAGGATTCGATCACATTGTCTGCGGAATACAGTGTGTGGGACGAAGTTGAAAAATCAAGCATCCAATTCCGCCGCACAGATGACGGCTGGTATTTCTTCGAATGTGAGGACGATACCATCTTCAACGCTTCATATGAGCTGTACAAGCTTTATTGCGGAGAAATCCGGAATAAATATAATAACAATAACTAAAAGGAGAAAAACTATGATCTACAAAATCAAAAACTGCGGAACCGCTCTCTATCTCGATTCCAATATCGAGCAACTGTCCGATTTCAACTCGACTTCAAATTTGCGTCCATCCGTAACTGCGGTCGCAAACGATAATTCTGTTTCGCAAAAATGGTCCATTGATACGTTCACAGGTAACACATATATTAAATCGTGTGTTGACGAAAACATTTGTCTTGCTCGTTTTGAAAAGAATATAACTCATCAAGCATCAACAACGCTCCGACTCTGTTATGATCAGTTTACGGCGGGATTTGATCCTCAAATTGCGTTTGAACATTACGGTAGCGGAACTTACCGTATCAAATTGACCGCATACAATATGTAGTTGACAGTTTTGGATTCAGGTGCAGTTTCCTGGGGCGGATTAATGTCAAACAATATGAAGCAGGTATGGGAATTTATACAAACCACGGCAACAGTTCCGCATACATTGGACATATATCAGTGCATGAATCAAAAATATAATCAATATGATGCTACATTTAACAAAAAAGGCTGTGCCGGATCTTGTGTTGCTACAATAAACGGATATTATGGAAAAACTCCGTTTCCTTTTTTAGATTTAACAAGTACTGAATATAATATTTTGTACTTGAATACCGTTGATCCAACAGGGAATGGACGTGTATACCCGCAGGTAAAAGACTTCAACGGGGGAAAGAAAGCAAACATAGCATACATAACTACAAACAACGTGAACTATTCAACACTTAAAAGTGAACTCGACAACAACCGTCCGGTAATGTTGATTGCAAAAAAATACAGTGATCCATTAGCTGAAGGCAACTCTTCTCATTACGTTGTTGCTTATGGATACAAAAACAATTGTTCATCAGAATCCGATGTTTTAGTGTTAGACCCTAATAATGATGACAATCCCGCAGAAGAGATCGGCTATTTGTGTTCTTTAAGCGAATCTATGAGCAAAAACAAGAAAACATTTTTCCGTTCCATATGCACAACCTCTCAAACCACCTAATAAAAAAGCCACCCACAGGGTGGCTTTTTCCTTTACTTTCAGCTCAAAAATCTGACGGCTGCGAGTGCCGCCGTCGCGCCGTCCGCAACCGCTGTCGCGATCTGTCTGACGCCCTTCGTTCTGCAGTCGCCCGCGACGAAGATGCCGGGGGTTTCGCCGCAGCAGGTCTCGTCCGACATAAGATAGCCGGCGTCATCGAGGCTGGACAGCGACTCGAACGGGCCGTTTTTCGGCTCAAGTCCGATCGCGACGAACGCGCCGTCAACGAGGATGCGCTCGATCTCGCCCGTTGCCGTGTGCTTGACGTTGAGCCCCTCGAACGTCGCGTCACCGATGATGCCGTCAACGGTTACGCCCGTGATGACCTTGACGTTTTCCTTTGCATAAATCGCGTCGCGGAGCTTGGCTTCGCCTGTGAGGAAGTCAAGATTTTGCAGGACGGTGACGTTTTCGCAGATCTCGGAGAGCGAAAGCGCCTCGATCAGCGCGGAGTTGCCGCCGCCGACGACAGCGACGCTTTTTCCGCTGTAAAATGCGCCGTCGCAGGTCGCACAGAAGGAGATTCCGTTGCCGATGAAGTCCTCCTCGCGGTCGATTCCGAGACGTCTGTGACGCGCACCGACAGCGATAATAACAGCCTTCGCCTCGTACACGTCATCGCCGCACTTGACGTACTTGACGTAGTCGGGGGCTTCGCCCTCGGTGACCTCCGTCACCTCGGTCAGTTCGATCTCAGCGCCGAGAGCGAGCGCCTGCGACACCATTTTATCCGCAAGCTCAGCGCCCGAGACAGACTCAAATCCGGGATAGTTTTCGATGCAAGGCGAGTACGCCATCTGTCCGCCGAAGGCTTCTTTTTCGATGACGAGAACCGATTTTTCGGCACGTCTTGCGTATACGGCGGCAGTCAGCCCCGCAGGACCCGCACCGATGATAATTATATCGTACATTTTTGATGTTTCCTTTGTTTGGTTTTGATGGAACGGATATTGTTAAAACGCACTCACGCCCCAAGGGGGCGAAAGTGCGTTTTATTTTGCGTTTTACTTTGCGGCTTCGCCGGCGAGATAACGCTTGACGTTAGCTACGCCCGCATATTTTTCAACTGTGCCACCCTTTACGACAACAAGAGTGGGAGCCTGTCTGATTCCGAAGTCCTTTGTCAGCTCGGGATTTTCTTCAGCGAGAAGCTTTTCGTACTCTACTCCCGCGCGCTCGAGCATTGCCGCTGCGATCTTGCAGTTCGGGCAGGTTGCGGTTGCAAACAGATAGAGGGACTCTCCTTCACTGATGAAGGATTCGGGAGCTGCTTCGGGCTCTACAACAGCTTCCGCAACGGGAGCTGTCATATTTTCGATAGCGGGAGCAAGCTCTGCGGAGACGTCGTACTCGAGTCTATCCTTGAACTCCTGAGCCTTACCGTCGTTCCAGTTGCGAACGGGACGGTAGTAACCGGTGATACGGCTGTAAACCTCTGTATCTCTTCCGCATTCGGGGCAGGAGAAATGCTCGCCTGCGATGTAACCGTGATCTGCACAGATGGAGTACGTGGGCGACATCGTGTAGTAGGGGAGCTTGTAGTTTTCAGCGATCTTGCGAACGAGAGCCGCGGTAGACTTCCAATCGGGGAGACGTTCACCGAGGAACGCGTGGAATACGGTACCGGAGGTATAAAGCGTCTGGAGCTCGTCCTGAACGTCGAGTGCGGTGAAGACGTCATCGGTATAGCCTACGGGGAGATGAGAGCTGTTCGTATAGTACGGAACACCGGATGCTTCGTTTGCGGTGATGATATCGGGATAGCGAGCCTTGTCATGCTTTGCAAGACGGTAGGAGGTGGACTCTGCGGGAGTTGCCTCGAGGTTGTAAAGGTCGCCGTACATTTCCTGATAGTCGGACAGACGCTCACGCATATGATTGAGGACGTTCTTTGTGAATTCCTGTGCTTCCTTGTTCGTAAGATCCTTCTTGATCCAGCATGCATTGAGGCAAGCCTCGTTCATACCTACAAGACCGATGGTGGAGAAGTGGTTTTCGAACGTGCCGAGATATCTCTTTGTATAGGGATAAAGACCTGCATCGAGGAGCTTGGTTACTACGGTTCTCTTTGTCTTGAGGGAGCGAGCGGAGAGATCCATCATATGGTCAAGACGCGCGTAGAACTCTGCCTCATCCTTGGAAAGGTATGCAAGGCGGGGCATATTGATCGTTACAACGCCGATAGAGCCGGTGGATTCGCCCGAGCCGAAGTAACCGCCCGTCTTCTTACGAAGCTCACGGAGGTCAAGGCGCAGACGGCAGCACATAGAGCGCACGTCGGAGGGCTCCATATCGCTGTTGATATAGTTGGAGAAGTAGGGAGTACCGTACTTCGCTGTCATTTCGAAGAGAAGCTTGTTGTTCTCTGTTTCGGACCAGTCGAAGTCGCGAGTGATGGAATATGTGGGGATCGGATACTGGAATCCGCGGCCGTTTGCGTCGCCCTCGATCATAATATCGATGAACGCGCGGTTTACCATATCCATTTCGGCCTTACAGTCACCGTAGGTGAAGTCCATATCCTTACCGCCTACGATAGCGGGCATATTTTCAAGGTCTGCGGGCACTGTCCAGTCAAGAGTGATGTTGGAGAAGGGTGCCTGAGTACCCCAACGGGAGGGAGTATTTACGCCGAAAATGAAGCTCTGGATGCACTGCTTGACTTCCTTATAGGAAAGATTGTCAACCTTAACGAAGGGAGCAAGGTAAGTGTCAAAGGAAGAGAACGCCTGCGCGCCTGCACATTCGTTCTGCATAATACCGAGGAAGTTTACCATCTGGTTGCAGAGCGTGGAAAGATGGCTCGCGGGAGCGGACGTGATACGTCCCGTTACTCCGCCGAGACCTTCTCTGATGAGCTGCTTGAGCGACCAGCCTGCGCAGTAGCCCGTAAGCATGGAGAGGTCGTGAAGATGGATGTCAGCCTGTCTGTGCGCTTCCTCGATCTCTTTATCATAAACCTCGGAGAGCCAATAGTTGGACGTGATCGCGCCGGAGTTGGAAAGGATAAGTCCGCCGACGGAATACGTAACGGTGCTGTTTTCCTTAACGCGCCAGTCGCTTACCTTAACGTAGCTGTCAACGATCTCTTTATAGTCAAGGATCGTTGCGCCCATGTTTCTGATCTTTTCTCTCTGACGACGATAGAGGATGTAAGCCTTTGCAACCTCTGCATAGCCTGCCTGACCGAGGACCTCCTCGACGCTGTCCTGAATATCCTCGACGGAAACCTTTCCGTCCTTGATCTTGGGCTCGAAGTCTGCGGTGACCTTGAGCGCAAGCATATCGATGATGGTGGGATGATAGTTTACCTTCTGGGCATCAAACGCTTTTTTGATCGCGATGCCTATCTTCGTAAGATCAAATTCCGCTATTTTGCCGTCTCTTTTGATTACCTGATACATATTGCGTTCTCCTTATTTATTGTTATCATTTAGTATAAACATTAAAAAATCCTTATATTACAAGGGTTTGCGCAGTTTTGGCGCCTTTATCGGCGTTTGTCTGTCACGCACAATATATTGTGGTGCGGACTTGATTATACCACACTATATTTTGTCTTGTCAATATAGATTTTAAGAAAATATAAAAATATTTTCAGAGGAGATTTGCTCAGGGCAAAAAGAAAAAGCACCTGCTTTTGCAAGTGCTTTTTTCTTCAGCGGATTACGGGGCTCGAACCCGCCACCTCCACCTTGGCAAGGTGGCGCTCTACCAAATGAGCTAAATCCGCATATGCCTCCGATCGGAATCGAACCAACGACACGGGGATTTTCAGTCCCCTGCTCTACCAACTGAGCTACAGAGGCAGGTAATGATCGTATCATCCCCGAATGTTTTGGAGATACGACCCGGATGGGACTCGAACCCACGACCTCCGCCGTGACAGGGCGGCGTTCTAACCAACTGAACTACCGGGCCATACTGGGAACAACAGGGCTCGAACCTGTGACCCTCTGCTTGTAAGGCAGATGCTCTCCCAACTGAGCTATGCTCCCATACCTCTTCGACATGGCGCCTTTCGGTGGTGTTTTCCGAACGGCGAGTATCATTATAGCACAGGAGCATCGGGTTTGTCAACATCTTTTTCAAAAAAATTTTTATTTTTTTCGTATGCCCGGATTTTTCAGCTATTGTTAGATTTTTTGGCGTTTTTCGAGATTTATTTTCCGTTTTTGTCAAACATTTTTTGAATTTCTTCTTTTTCGAAGACGTACTTTCCGCCACAGAAACGGCACGAAAGCTCGATCTCCTCGGGCTTTCCCTCAGCGACCTGTTCGGCAAGCAGCTTTTCCGCCTCTTCCCTGCCGAGACTGTAAACGGCGCGCGCCGTTCTCTCTCTCGAGCAGGTACAGCGGTATTCAACGTCAAGCTCGTCAAACACGTCGTACTCGATTCCCTCCATCGCGTACGCGAGGATCTCCTCGTTCGTCATTCCGCTGTCGAACACAGACGAAATTCTCGACAGCTTGGACGCATTCTTCTCGATCGCCTCGGCTGTTTCCTCGTCGTAGAACGGAAGCATCTGCACAAGCACACAACCTGCCGCCTTGCAGGTATAATCGCGGTCAATGAGCACGCCGACAGCGCACATAGTCGGGATCTGCTCGCTTTCTGCGTAATACGCGGCGATATCGTCCCCGATTTCGCCCGAACGGAGCTCGATCATACCGATATAAGGCTCGTCTCCGCCCATATCGCGAACGATCTGAAGCAGGCCTGTACCGTCGGGACCGCCGACAGCGCCGCCAACGTCGAGCTTGCCGATCGAATTGAGCGGAAGCTCCACGTCGGGATTTTCAACGTAGCCGCGGACGTTGCCATCGCTATCGGATACTACCGTCATCATGCCGAGCGGACCGTCACCCTTGACCGTAACAGTTACGGAATCCTCTGCGTCGCCAAGCATCGCGCCCATAAGCGAGCCGACGGTCAGAAGTCTGCCGATCGCCGCGCCTGCCGTAGCAGACGGACGGTGGATCTCGATCGCGGAATTGACGATCGCTGTGGAATTTATAACGTGAATACGCGCAGAGCCGTCACGGGTCATTGCGCGAAGTATTTTTGAGCTTGTGTTTTTCATATATTCTCCGATTTTTCAGTTAAGTCCGTTATTTCCGCTTTCCGCGGTCTTTTTTACTCTTGCGGCGAAATAGACGCGGTCCGCCTCCGTCTCGCCTGTGATCGGTTCGGCGGAATACGAATCCGTCACGCACAGAAGCTCAAATCCGTTACGGGCAAGCGCCTGCTTCACGGCACGAACGCTCCACGCGCGCTGACGCTGATATTCATCGCGTCTGACATATATTCCATCATCGGGATCGCTCCGGGGCGTGAAGTAGGACAGATAAAAGTCCGCGATGCCCGTTTTTTCGTTGTATCTGTTTTGCCAGCCGCAGTACACATCCTCATTTTCGATGATAATATCGCCTTTATAGAGCCTTTTGAACTTGGCGCGCGATGAAATATCAAAGACAAAGATTCCGTCCGGCTCAAGATAATTGTGCACGAGCGAGAAGCACGCGTTAAGATCCTTCGACTTCAAAAGATAGTTGACGGCATCGCAGGTCGCGATGGCTGCGTCAACGGTACCGTACAGCTCAAATTCTCTCATATCCTGGCAGAGCCAGAGCACGTCCGCAACTCCTGCCTCGGCGGCGCTTTCGCGCGCCTCGTCAAGCATTTCGGGCGAAACGTCTACCCCCGTCATATCATACCCGCGTCGAGCGAGCTCGACGGTGATGACGCCCGTGCCGCATCCGAGATCGAGCACAAGAGAAGGCTTGCTTTTCGCATATTTCGCGAAGAGCAACTCAAGAAAATCGCACCACGCGCTGTGATCTACGTGCGAATTTATCGAGTCGTAATATTCGGATGTGATCTCGTATGCCATACGCTGTCTCCTTACCCATTTATCCTTTAGATTATATGATAAATCCTCACTTTCGTCAAGTCCCGACGCAGCAAAACAAAACGAAAGCCTCCCCGGCGCTCACGGGAAGGCTTTCTTCCTTATTATATCTTCGCTTTTTTCAGTGCCGCGACTATGATCGGCACGACTATAACGGCGGCGATGATGTTCGGGATCATATAAAGTCCGTTATAGAGGAAGGAATAGATCAGCGGAGTCGTCATCGGAAGTCCGAGGAATTCCTCGGGCATCCACTTCGCGTACACTGTCACGCCTGACAGATAGTGCACGAAAAAGCGCACCATACCGCCGACAAAAGCACCGAGTGCGGCTTTACCCGCGGTCACGTTGCCGTCCTTGCAGATGAAAAGCACGAGCGCAGTGAGTCCCACAGCCGCATACGCGACGGAATAATCGAACACGATCGACTCCCACGAGATAGCAAATCCGTTTGCGAGGAAGTATTTGAGCGTGCCGAACGCGAGTCCCACCGTAACTCCGCGCCAGAGTCCGTGACGAAGCGCGAAGATCATAATCGGTACCATAACGAGGTCAACGGAGCCGCCCTGTGCTCCGAGGGGGATGTCAAGATACGAAAGCGCCAGGGAGAGCGCGATCATTATTCCGCCTTCACACATGGCAAGTACTGTCTTTTTTGTTTTTGAGTTTTCCATACATTGTGCCTCCGAAAAATTACGAAATAAAAACGGAGCGCACCGAGGAAGAGCGCTCCGCTTGTTATCGCGAAATATTTTTCCTACGGCGGCATTATCCGCATCAGGTATAAGGGTCCGACGGGTCATCCCGTCATCTCAGCCGCGTGCACGCAGCACCCCCGATATGATGTTTACGCGATCATTGTAGCATAGGCGCGTGGGTTTGTCAAGGGAGCTCTATTAAATTGTTGTCGCTCAACAGCACCAATCATCATAGTATTCTTCCCAATATATCTCGCCGACATCGACGTAAACCTCGGATTCCGGGAAATATATCTCTTTAATACCCGATCCGGAAAAGGCTGAATCGTTGATAACAAAATCGCCTTCCACGTATACAACGCCCGGAATTATAAGCTCCGTCAGAGAAGCGCAACCGCAAAATGCTCTTTCGCCTATCACATGGACAGACGGCAAGTTCACCGTCGCAAGCGCACTGCATCCGAAGAACATTTCAGTAGGAAGCTTGTACCATTCGCCGCCGATCGTCACCGTTTCAAGAGCGGTACAGTCCGAGAATATGCTTTGTCCCACTTCTACCACATACGGAATCGTTACTTCCTTCAAGGATTTACACTCCGCAAATGCACAGTAACCTATCGAAGAAAGCTCTCCGTTGAACGTAACCTTCGTAAGGGACCTACATCCTCGGAACGCACTTTTTCCGATAATCTTAACGTTCGCGCCGATTTCGATCTCTTCAAGAGAGCCGCAACCGAAAAACGCCGAATCGCCTATATCGCTTACGGAATCACCCCACACGACCTTGCGAAGCGATTGACAATGCTCAAACATATTGTTTTCTATTCTGCTCACGCCGTTACCTAAATAAACCTCTTCGAGCTTTGGCATATTGGAAAATGCGCCCGAGCCTACTGTTGTCACGGAATCCGGTACAACGATCTTTTTCACCAATCTTCCGAAATTTGCATTTCCGTATCTTTTCGCACAAAGTTCAACAACAGGAAGACCGCCGATTTCCGACGGTATAACCAGCTCGGTTTCGCTGCCATCATAGCCCGAAATCGACACAATCAAAGTTTTATCTTCCAAGTAGCGCGCAAAGAACATAAATCCGCCCGAGCTTTCGTACATATATCCTTCGTCGAATTCGATCTTAAAAATATCCGTACCCCAATCATAGGAATCGAAACCGTACGCCACCAAATCTTCAACCGTTCCGTTAAAGGAAATGACTATGTCGTAAGCGCAATTGTTAAATATCCGATCTCCAACAGATACCAGGCTTTTCGGCAACGAAATCGTTTGAAGATTCGAAGCTCCGGCAAACGCACTATCGCCTATCTCCTCAACTCCGTCGGGAATAACCAGTTCGCTCACCAAAACTCTGTCAAAAGCACAGTCACCGATAACTTTCAAGCCTTCGTTAAGCTTTATCCGACGCAACCCGCACTCGGAAAATGCGCACCTTTCTATGGACTCAACTGTTGACGGTATCGCAATTGAAGCAAGCGACGAGCATCCGTTAAAAGCATACTCATCTATCTTGTTTATTCCTTCTGGGATCACTACCGCGCCAAGTGATGTGCAATTATAAAATGTGCTACGCGATATTTGGGTGAGTGATCCCGGGAGGGCAATACTTTCGAGTGCACAGCACTCCGCAAAAGCAGCTTCTCTTATCGTCCTCACATTTCTTCCCATATCGATCGATTTGAGATTATGGCAAAATCCAAATGCATAGATCCCGATATATTCCACACTGTCAGGTAAGTACAGGTATTCTATTTCCGAGCCGTAGAAAGCATACTTTTCAATCATCTCAACTCCATTTTCAACAGTGATCGAGACAACTGAAGGAGAATTTCTAAACGCACCCTGACCAATAACCGATATCGCTCCCGGGATCGTAACGTGCGTTACGTCCGTATCATAGAATACACCTCGCATTTCGTTTTCAATAGTACGTTGCTTAAGCGTATACACGGGAATCCCCTCGATCACACTCGGAACGGTCACTTCCGTTTCATCTCCGTGGTATCCTATCAAAACAGCTCCGTCTTCGGTTACAAAATAATCCCATTCATCCGTTGACAGATAATTCATTTCGCTACTTTCTTCAAATTTGTTCGTGTCGGTCTCCGGCTCGTTCGTCTCTGTTTCCGTATCCGTTGTGGGCTGACCGCCGGGCGTGATCGAGCGGCGCATCAACACGAACGACACCGTCATCGCGACTGCGAGCAATATGCACGCCGCCGCTGTCATAATATTTTTGAAGATATTCGGTCTGCTTTCGACGTAATGCGCCTTGAGCTCAACCGTGACTTTATTGCACTCCATCGCCTCAACGATGAGATCCTCACCGAGTGCCGCCATCTCTTTTTCATAAAATTCGTTCCACTTCATTCCGTCAGCACCCCCTCTTCCACAAGATATTCCCTTAGGCGCTCGCGTGTACGCGAAAGCCGCGTCGAAACCGCCGTCGCCGTCATCGCCGTTTCGATCGCGATATCGTTGACGCTCTTACCAAACCAGTATCTTTTGACAAATATGATGCGCGACATCTCGCTTTCCGTGCGCAGAAATCTGTCGATCACGCCGCTTTTGTTGTCGAGGAACGTATCCTCCGCGCTCTGTGAAGCGCCTACGTCGGCAAGCTCTGCGACAAGCACCTCTTTTTGCTCGCCGCGCTTACGGCTTGCGATGTATCTGACCTTATCCACGATCTTATTTTTGAGTATCTGCATCGCGTATGCGCCGAGCTTTTTCGGTCTTTCGGGCGGTATCGACGACCAAAGTCCCTGAAGCGCGTCCATATACGCCTCTTCCGCGTCGCGGCTGTCCGTGAGGCATTTGCGCGCGTAGCGCTTCATTGCGTCGCCGTACTTATACTCAAGCTCGACTATCGCATCGCCGTCTCTGTCAAAAAACAGCTTTACTATTGCCAAGTCTGTCATTTCCGTCTCCTTTCGTAAAGTTTGAAGAAAATACATTTTTCCTCTTTCAACCTATATGTCGTAAACCGCGTCGAAATCTTGCACGTTTTAGAAAAATTTTTCAAAAAACACCCGAATAGGCGCAAAAATACCGTCTTCGGGTGTTTCGTTTCATATTCAATCCTCGTCCGGCGACCACGCCATCGTCGTCATCAGCGCGAGCTCGGCGTGACTTGCGTCAAGACGGCTGTACTGCACAACGATCGGCACGTTCGATTCGACGAGCAGCGCGTACGGAGTGTCGAGAGGAATTTCCTCGTCGGACGTCGAGCGGAGCTTATCAAGTCGGATATGATGTGTACGTCCCGCGCCGCAGTACGAGATGAAATTGTCCATAGGATCGCGATCTTCGAAGATCGCTGTCAGTCGGATCTCGGCTTCGTCGGGGGATGTATTGATGACGCACACAGCCTCATGTGTGATGAGCTCGTTTGCGGATTCGGAGCCGAGGAATGCGTCAGGAATGAGCCATGTCTTTTTGCCGTAGGTTTTCATAGTTTTTCTCCTAAAAATATATCAATCAAGTGATCTTATGATCGAATACAGCTCGTCAGGTGTGTCGGCGATGTACTCTGCGCCCGCGCGGCGCAACAGCTCGCTTTCGCGGTAGCCCCACGAAACGCCTATCGCTCTCATTCCCGCCGCCTTTGCCGTCTGCATATCAACGTCGGAATCGCCGACGAAGACGATCTGATCGGGAGCGAGCCCCCATTCGTCTGCTATGGCAAGCGGAGCCTCTGTAGATGGCTTGGTTTTGTACTTACCCTGACCGATCACGGGATCAAAGCTGTTGCCGAACGCCTCTTTTGCAAGTTGCTTCGTAAATGAGTCGGGCTTATTGGAAAGGATCGCAAGACAATATCCCGATGAAAGCAGGTCGATCACCATCTCATCGACACCGAAAAACGGCTCGGAAGTATCGGCGTAATGCTCCGCATACACACCCGAATAAACAGCGAGCGCCTCATCAACGTCCGATTCGTTTGTCCCCTCGGGAAGCGCATGCGTGACAAGATAACGTGCACCGCGGTTGATTCCGCAGACCGTATGCTCATAGTTGTGCGTAGGGTAACCGAGACGAGACAGCATCTCGTTCACGGATGAATGTATATCGGGGAGCGTGTGCATCAGCGTCCCGTCAAGGTCAAAAATTACTGCTTTGGGAGTCATTTTTCTATCCTCGGTTTGCGTTTTTCATTATAATTTTACCACACGTTGAGGATTTATGCAAGGAATTGATGCAACATCGCAGCGCTCACCGCTCGGCGTTGGTGCAGTGACGCGCTCTGCACCAACGCACAAAAAAGCACCTCTTTCGAGGTGCTTTC
This sequence comes from Eubacteriales bacterium, assembly GCA_045594085.1. Lineage (GTDB taxonomy): Bacteria > Bacillota > Clostridia > Oscillospirales > CAG-272 > DTU064. The sequence continues at coordinate 12,841 of JAZNXW010000015.1, forward strand.
TTCTTAGTCAATGTCGCGTTTTACTACTGCGGGAGGAGTGTCGAGCAGCCACGGATCGCGGAAGAAGCGCTTCATATACTTGAGCGCCGCCGCAAAATAGAAGCCGTCGCAGATTCTCTCATCCATAACAAACTTCACGTCAATGTAGGAGTGCTCGGTCACGCTTCCGTCGCGGCGAAGCTCCGTTTCGCGGTGCTTGGTGCCGAACGAGCAGAAGATCGGAACGTTACCGAAGTTGTAGAGGTGATGATAGATCGACGGGATGCCGAGACTTCCCATCGAGGTCACGTAGAACGAGCTGTGGAAAGGGCTCAGACGGGTGAGGAAGCGCGGAAGCAGTCCCCAATAATCAAGGAAGTAAAGCAGTCCGACGGTGAATCTCTTAAAAATTCCGGGGATGAAATTGATGACGCGCATAAGATTGTCAAACGAGCTGTCCATCTCGGCTCTGTAATCGTTGATCTTGTTATAAAGCTCATCGTAGACGTCAAGCGCCGTTGCGTCGGGCGAAAGCGTGAGCTTGATAACGGAATCGGGCGATTCAAGCACCATTTCCTGCTTGACGACAAGGCTGATTTCAACCCAACCATCACGCGTGTAAACGCGCTGTCCGTTGACAAATCTGTTAATTCCGGGATACTCCGCTACAGCGCGGACGTAGGTCGCCATCATAAAATGCATAAAGCCAAAGCCCTGATAGCCTGCGCGGCGCTTTTCGTTGATGTACTCGAGCACGCGGTCAACGTTGAATTTTTCTTCAAGATGATTCTGTGTGTCGGAGCGTTCACGCATTATGTAGGGAATGAGCTGTGCCATAACCGAAAGCGTGCGGACGCGTCTGCCGTCGCGTCGGTCGCCCCAGCGGCGCTTTTTGATGACGTCGCACACCGGCTTCTTTTCGGGAGCCGCGGGTGCTTCTGCGGTTTCCGTCACTTCCGCTTCCGTTACGGGAGCTTCCGTTTGAGCGGAACCTGTTACTTTTTCGTTTTCCATTGTTGTCTCCGTTTCTTTTCAAAAGTTTTGCTTAACAAACTATTCACAGTTTATCACAAAACTCGCCCTTTGACAACAATTTGCGCGAGAAAATAATGATTTCTTAAAAATATTGTCGGACGGCGCATCCTTTGCGGGAGGATTCTTGAACCCTCTCGGCGGGCACTGTTTGATAAATTGGAATTTACCGTTATAACTCAATATTGATTTCGTACTTATCGTTAATGAGTATGTAGTTCACATTATACTTTTTTGCAGATTCTAACATCTGTGTATTTTCTGACAATACATTCTCCATGGTGCACCATTCATCATCCAAACGATTTTCAATGACATTTGCATATTTCTTTATGTCGGCAAAGTGATTTCTAATATATTTCTCAGTCATTACAAGACAATAATATTTAATGTTTTTGAGATATTCAGAGTCAAAGTCCTTCTGCCAATCGAATGGAATGTAGCCACCTTCGACAATTAAGTTCTGCTTGTTTTCAATAGCCGTTTTTATCATTTCCCGAACAATCGGCCACAAGTATTCGGTTAATTCATTATCATCCATAGGGGTAAGTTCTGTGTTACCACTACGAATTAAACCCATTTTCAGATGGTCTATTGACAGATATGGATATTTATATTTTTCGAGCAATTTTTGAGCAAGTGCAGTTTTGCCTGTATGGGATGCTCCGGTAATCAAAATAATCATTATCTCACCTACAAATTCTTATTTGTACGCCTATTAACGCTTCATTCATTATACCACATTTTCCACCATTTTTCAATATGTAAAGCCCGGAAACCGGGCTTGTGGTTAGATGTTTACGACGTTCCAGATATACAGCGGCGCAGTCAGCGTAAACAGCAAACATCCGAAGATGATTGCCACAGGCGTCCACTCGAACTGTCCGTGCTTGCGGTACTCCATATACAGCGTACCGATCTTGACAAACAGCAAGATCACAAGTACGACATCCAGTACGGGGAACACAACGTTGTTCACAATGGACTTGATCTGGGACTTTGCATCATTCCATGTTGACTGGATGGCTCCTGAAACATCGCCTGCCGCATATGCCTGCATCGTCAACATATTAGCAAATGCGACGGCACTTGCCAGGGTTGCGGCAATTTTCTTTTTGGTCTTTTTAAGCATTCATATCACTCTCCATTTCCACCAGCCTGCCTGTCAGCACAGTTCTGGCATTGTCAAATTCATAGGAACAGGTTGAAAGCAGTAC
>JAZNXW010000016.1:0-10178 GCA_045594085.1 Eubacteriales bacterium
TGCTGAGTTTGAAGATAATCAAATAAAAAATATTACCGCTATTTCTGAAAACGAGTATGATTTTTATCGTTCATATAAACATTTGGAAATTATGGGCTTTTCGGAAAAAGCATACGAATGGTCATATATGGATTGTGAACTCGATAAATTAAAATCCATGAATCATACACTGGCAAATTTGTATAAGCATTACAATAAATAAATTTCAAAAGAGAGGTGAAATTCACCTCTCTTTTGCTATGTATAAAAACTGCTTGAAAACCTTTTTTGACACCCTTGTGTTCAATAGGGCAAACTGCCGTTAAACCCAGTATTTATGCACCTTTTAAGTGGTTTGCCCTATTATAACACAAGCCTCTATGCGACGTACAATTCCTGTTGCTTTCATATATAAAAACTCCTTTGTTGATTTAATAATACTACTATTATCTGTCAACGAAGGAGTTTTATACTGACATATTAATTTAAAATTATGTATTTTTCATAATGATTGAAGCAACGCACTCACCAACGTGTTCGCAGGCGTCAACACAAGCCTCAAAGCAATCGTATATTTTGTACCACGCGATTGTAGTGAGGACGTCGGTTGAGTTCTTGGTAATGTTGTGCATGGATTTGAGATATAACTTGTCGCATTCTTCTTCGACATCATTGCATTCAACAATGAGTGAATGGATTTTTTTTGATTTTTTGAAGTTTTCAAACTCTGCCATAATTTCACCTATTGAATCACAAGCCTTTACAATGTTGCTTGCATATTCAATGGCGGAAGGCTCGATAACCTTAATGTCATAAATATATAATTTCTGTAAAACTTCCTCTAAAGTGTCAAGAACATTGTCGAGCTGATGGCTGAGCATATCAAGATCTTCACGTTCAACAGGGGTTACAAATGCTTTTGCAAGGGCTTTGTTCATTTCGTGTTTTTTCTTGTCTGCGCTATGCTCAAATATGTGCATTTCATTAAGCATGGTTTCTATTTTTGCAGCATCGTAATTTTCGAGGCATTCCACAAGATAGTTTGCTGATTTTTTTGCAAGCGTTGCGCACTCTATAAAGTTTTCAAAATAAAATTTATCGCCTTTAGCCATTTTTTGAACGTCCTTTCTGTCAAGTGAAAATAAACATGAATAATTTTGTCATTAAAAAGCCTACTAATCCGCATCCGGGGAAAGTGAGCACCCATGTGAGCACCATTTCTTTAACAACGCCGAAGTTGATTGCAGAAACGCGCTTTACTGCGCCAACACCCATGATTGATGTTGTTTTTGCGTGTGTCGTTGATACCGGAAGGCTGAATACGGAACAAATCAAAAGTGAAAGTGCAGCGGCAATGTCAGCGGAGAAGCCTTGATATTTTTCAAGCTTAACCATGTCCATGCCAACGGATTTAATTATCTTTTTGCCGCCCATTGCAGTACCGGCCGCCATGACAACCGAGCAGATAATCATAAGCCAAAGGTAGTCTTTTGCGATGTCAATGTCGCTTGGTAATCCTTGACCTTGAGACATATACACGCAAAGAAGAACAACACCCATAAATTTTTGACCGTCTTGTGCGCCGTGCATAAATGCCATTGAAGCGGCGCCTGCAATTTGAGCACCTCTGAAAAACGGCTCGGTTTTGGGTCTGTTGGCGTTGTAGAAGATTTTTGTAACGAGCTTACAAACAATCCATCCGAGACCAAATCCCAATCCCACTGAAATGAAAATACCGTAAACTACTTTTACCCATTCGCCGCCGTTAACGCCGGCAAAGCTGCCTTGAAGTGCAATTGCACTACCGGTAAGCCCCGCAATCAAAGCGTGGCTTTCGCTTGTGGGAATTCCGAACACCCAAGCAAATGTAGCCCAAAGAACAATGGCAAAAAGAGCAGCGCTTAATGCGATAATTGCTTTGTCGGGATCTGAACCGAAATCAACCATTTTTGTAATGGTTTCGGCAACGGTCGCATTAATAAGCGTCATTACGAAAACACCGAGAAAGTTGAAAACCGCCGCCATAAGGATAGCCGCCTTTGGCGGCATACATCTTGTAACAACGCAAGTTGCAATCGCGTTAGGTGCGTCAGTCCAACCGTTTACTAAAATAACACCGAGAGTCAGTGCTACCGCAATAAACAATAACGGATTCGCTGTCATTTGACTCCAAAATTCTAATGTTGAATCCATAAGCATTCCCCTTTTAACAATTGTCTTTACAATAAAATGCTATTTATATTGTATTTTATGCCAACAAAGATGTCAAGTTAATTTTTTTTTTACAATTCAATAAAACGGGAAATGCCGTATGGCTTTTTCAAAAATAAATTTTTACTTTACAACTGTACAAACAGCGGCGAAATGTGTATAATATACTCACATAAAACAAGGAGAGGTTAATATGATTATAACAAATGACATCAAATATATCGGAGTTAATGATTACAGGATTGATCTTTTTGAGGGACAGTACGTTGTGCCGAACGGTATGTCGTACAACTCCTACGTTATTATGGACGAGAAGATTGCCGTTATGGATACCGTAGATAAGAATTTTACGGAAGAATGGATGGCCAACATCCGTGAAACACTCGGCGGCAGAACACCCGACTATCTTGTCGTGCACCATATGGAGCCCGATCATTCCGCCAATATCGACGAATTCTTGCGCGCGTATCCCGAGGCGGTCGTGGTTTCGTCCGCTAAGGCGTTTGCTATGATGAAGAACTTTTTCGGCACTGATTACGCAGACAGACGTATCGTTGTCGGAGAGGGCGCAACGCTTTGCCTCGGCAAGCATACGTTGACTTTCGTTACCGCGCCGATGGTGCATTGGCCCGAGGTTATCGTATCCTATGATTCCTGCGACAAGGTCCTCTTTTCCGCCGACGGATTCGGCAAATTCGGCGCACTTGATGCTGAAGAGGATTGGGCGTGCGAGGCGCGTCGTTACTATATCGGCATCGTCGGCAAATACGGCGTGCAGGTGCAGGCGCTTCTGAAAAAAGCAGCGGGACTTGACATTTCTGTCATTGCACCGCTCCACGGTCCCGTGCTTACTGAAAATCTCGGCTATTATATCAATCTTTACGACATATGGTCCGGTTATCGCGTTGAGAGCGAGGGCGTTGTGATCGCTTATACGTCCGTGTACGGACATACAAAGGAGGCAGTCGAGCTTCTCGCTCAAAAGCTTTCCGAGAAGGGATGCCCCAAGGTGGTGGTAAACGATCTGGCGCGTTGTGATATGGCTGAGGCGGTCGAGGATGCTTTCCGTTACGGCAAGCTCGTCCTCGCGACGACAACCTACAACGGCGAGATATTCCCGTTTATGCGAGAGTTTATCAACCATCTGACTGAGCGCGGATACAGAAACCGCACGATCGGTATGATCGAAAACGGATCCTGGGCACCGATGGCAGCCAAGGTGATGAGAAATATGCTTGAAGGAAGCAAGGATATCACGCTTACGGAAAATAACGTCAAGATTATGTCCGCCCTCAACGACGAGAGTAGAGCACAGATCGACGCGCTCGCGGACGAGCTGTGCGGCTGATTTCAAACAAACGAAACAAAAAAGCGAGGTGAAAATCACCTCGCTTTTTGTGTTTGGTTTTTGTTAAATGCCCATTACGGAATCAATCGGCAGAGATACGACCAGGCCTTTTGCCTCGGTTTTCATGCCGCATTTTGCACTGATTGCGGACATGATCTCATGCTTGTTTTCGTAATCGGCGAGGATAAGCACGATCTGCTTTTCTTCCTGAAGGCCGAGACCCCAGAATCCGGCAGCGTCCTCGTTTTTGATGCCGAGACTGTGAAGGATCGTACCGCCGCTCGCACCTGCTGCTCTTGCGGCATCCATAACGTCTCCGTCGAATCCGCGGTCAACGATCGCGGCGATAAGTGTATGTTTGCTGTCTGTCATTTTGTTGTCCCCCTTTCCGTTGTCGGGAAAATAGTTTTTTTCACCGGTACTGTCCATCATGCGGAGCAACAGATTCGTTGCGCCCGTGAGCGGAATCGTGAATGCGATACCGCTGTTGACGGCATCGAGACGAAGCTGTGTGTGAAGGAGCATAAGCATCGTGCTTCCGAAGGACTTGGGCACCATGCTGACAAGAACGCTTTTGTCGATGCTTCCGAATCCGAGCGTATCCATTATCTCGCTTGATGCGGTTCCGCTTGCGCTGAGTCTGTACTGTATGGGGAGATTGCGCTTGGAAAACATATCAGCCGCTTTGTCAGTGAGCTTCGGAGTCGCGATCAGTACAAGCATCTGATAGGATGAATTGCGTTTTTCATTATTCATAAAGCTCATCCTCCTCGAAATCGACGATTTCATCGCTGTCTGCGGTAAGACCTGCGTGCTGTGCGATGCGTTTCTGGATCTTAGTTGTCTTGGCCTTGTAGATAAGACCCATGATCTGTATTGCTATGAGCGGAGTCAGCGCGACGAGCGCGACAACGCCGAATGCATCTGTCATAAGATCGCCGCCGAGTGCGCGGCAGGTTCCGATGCTGAGCGGGAGCAGGAACGTGGACGTCATAGGTCCGCTTGCGACTCCGCCCGAGTCAAATGCGATACCTACGAAGATTTTGGGTACCATCAAGGACATAAGGAGCGCGATGAGGTATCCGGGAATGATGATCCAATAAATCGGAATGCTGAGAAGCACGCGGAGCATTGCAAGACCGATACTGATAGCGACACCGATGGACATACAGCGGTTCATCGCTTTGACCGATATCGCACCGTCGGTGACGTTTTCAACCTGATGATTGAGCACTTGGATCGCAGGCTCCGCCTTGACGATGTAGTAACCGATCAGCATACCGATCGGGACAAGCACCCAGTTGTAGGGAAGTGAAGCAAGCTCCTGTCCGAGGAACGCACCTACGGGAGCAAATCCGATGTTTACTCCGCAAAGGAAGAGCACAAGCCCTATAAACGTATAGAGTAGACCCACCACAATACGCTTGAGCCGACGTTTTTGATATCTGCGTGTGATGAGCTGGAAGAGCACGAACACAGCAAGTATGGGAAGCAGAGAAACAAGGACCTCAGCGCCGAAATCCGGGAGCTCTGTTGCGAATATTTTAACAATGTCTCTCGTTGTATCGACGGATGCCACCTCACCGAGTGAGTATTCGGCTTCGGTCGGCTTATAGAAGCATCCGAGGATGAGCACTGCGAGTATGGGGCCGACGCTGGAAAGAGCAACGAGACCGAAGCTGTCGCTTGCGGAGTTCTTGTCGCTTCTGATAGATGCAAGACCTACGCCGAGCGCCATGATGAACGGTACCGTCATAGGGCCTGTCGTAACGCCGCCCGAGTCAAACGCGACGGCGAGAAATTCTCTCGGCACCAAGAACGAAACTCCGATAAGAATGAGGTAAAGGACGATCAAGAGTTTTGAGAGATTGATCTGGAATTTGATACGGAGTATAGCGATTGCAAGGAAGATTCCGACTCCGATGGCTACAGTCAGTATCAAAACCATATTCGGCACGGACGGAACCTGCTCGGCAAGCACCTGCAGGTCAGGCTCGGATATGGTGATGATGACACCCATAATAAAGCCGATGAATACGACAAACCAGATTCGCTTGGATTTTGATATCTGAACACCGATGCCCTCACCGATAGGCGTCATGGACATCTCGGCACCGAGCTGGAAAAATCCCATACCGATAATCAGCAAGACCGCGCCGACGAGAAACATCGACATCGTTCCGATCTCTATCGGTACAAGGAATATGCTGATACACAGCATTATGCCCGTAATTGGCAGAACCGCCGAAAGGGATTCTAAGGTTTTTTCTTTTAATTTAGGATTCAATACGGAACCGCCTTTCTCTTGATTTCCGCGTCCGTTCAAACGCTGTAATAATGATACCACAAATCCTCTCCGAAATCAAGGATGAATCACAGAGGACGAAAAGCAGGAGCGTAGGTCGCTCCTGCTTTTCGTCTATGCTTTTGTCAGTATATCCGCAATGCGTCGGCAGGCATCTCCGTCGCCGTAAGGGTTTGAGACGCGAGCCATTTTTATGTACTCATCTTTGCAGTCAAGGATGCGCGAAAATTCGTGCGCGATCCTATCTTGACTTGTTCCGACGAGTATCAGATTACCCGACAAAACGCCCTCCGGGCGTTCGGTGTTGTCCCGCATCACAAGAACGGGCTTTCCAAGTGCGGATGCCTCCTCCTGAATGCCTCCTGAATCGGTCAGAACGAGATAGCTTCGCGAAAGAATATTGTGAAAATCAATGACATTCAGCGGACAAGTGACGTGTATACGGTCACTGCCGCGGAATATTTTGTCCGCAGCCTCGCGTACTGCGGGGTTAGGATGAACGGGGCATATTACCGTTACGTCTGCGTGAGCATCGATGACGCGGCGTACCGCACGGAACATCTCGAGCATCGGCTCACCGAGATTTTCACGTCGGTGCGCGGTGACGAGTACGAGACGCCCACAACCTGCCGCGTCTGCGAGCGGATGCGAGTATGAATCCTTCACCGTTGTGCGGATAGCGTCGATCACGGTGTTGCCTGTGACAAAAACGGTGCTTTCGTCCACGCCCTCTGCGATGAGATTTGCTTTTGCCGTCTCCGTCGGCGCGAAATGATAAGCGGCGAGTATGCCGACCGCGCGTCTGTTGAATTCCTCGGGATAGGGACTTGATACGTTGTGAGTCCGAAGTCCGGCTTCAACGTGACCGACGGGGATGCCCAGATAAAAGCACGCGAGCGCGGATGCGAAGGCAGTCGTCGTGTCTCCGTGTACGAGCACAAGGTCGGGCTTTTCAGCTTCAAGCACGGGACGTATGCGAAAGAGCACGTTTTGGGTGATGTCAAAAAGAGTTTGATCCTCACGCATAACGGACAGATCGTAGTCGGCGGTGATACCGAAAGCATCGAGAACCCCGTCGAGCATCTCGCGATGCTGCCCTGTGACGCAGACGACGGTGTTGATTCCGGCTCGTGTGCGCAGCTCACGCACGAGAGGACACATTTTTATAGCTTCGGGACGTGTCCCGAATACGAGCATGATCTTTTTCATTTGTCGGTATCCTCTCCTTTCAGCTTTTTCTTGAGCTCCGTTGACGAAATGCCGGGTGTGCGCGGAAGATAAACGATCTCGCACATCCCGCGAAGAAAATCAAATTTTCCGGACCAATCATCACCTATAACGAAAACGTTTATCCCGAGAGATGCGATATCGAGCTCCTTTTGCTCCCACGATGATTCGGGTATCACGTCATCTACAAGTCCCGTCTCCTCAAGCTGCATCTTCCGTTGTTCATACGGTACAGCGCAGATCTTGTGCTTTTCGGATCTGTTGAATTCGTCCGTCGAAAGAGCGACAGTGAGATGATCGCCCAGCGCCCTTGCGCGACGCAAAAGCTCGATGTGACCGTGATGCAAAAGGTCGAAGGTGCCGTATGTGATAACTTTCTTCACGTTGCTCCTCCTTTCCGAATAACGTCTACTGTAACAGTATACCACATTCGAGCCGCAAAATAAAGCGAAATGCGCTGTTTTCGTGTGATGACTCTTGCCCGATAGGGACGTAATGTGGTACAATATATCGAAAACAATGAAAGAGAGGTGCAAAGCGTGCCGAACAAGGCTTTTCTTGAGATAACAAATGCGTGCAATCTGTCGTGCGGATTTTGCCACGGCACTCACCGCGCCGTGCGCTTTATGTCAAAGGAGGAATTCACCGTTGCCGCAGAAAAACTGCGCGGATTTGCCGATTACCTTTACTTTCACGTTATGGGTGAGCCGCTTCTGCATCCGGAGCTCGGTGAATTTTTGAATATTGCACACGATCTCGGACACAGAGTCATACTTACCACAAACGGAACGCTGCTTTCGAGCCGCGCGGATACGCTTCTCTCGGCAAAATCGCTGCACAAGGTCAGCATCTCCTGCCACTGCTATGAGGTCAACGCCATCGGCATCACGCTTGAAGAATATCTCGCAGACGTATTTGATTTTTGCCGCCGTGCGGCAGATGTCGGCATCATTGCCGTGATGCGTCTGTGGAATCTCGGCGGCGAGAACACAATGAACGATCGCATACTTGAGTCTATGCACGTTGCGTTCCCGGGAGAATGGAAGGAGATCTACTCCGGCTATAAGCTTTGCGACAAGGTGTTTCTTGAATGGGGCGAAAGATTCGATTGGCCCGACGTTGACGCAGAGTACGTGGGTGAAAGCCACTCCTGCTACGGATTGAGAGATCAGATAGGAGTGCTCTCGGACGGCACTGTTGTGCCGTGTTGCCTTGATGCGGACGGCGGAGTGCCGCTCGGGAATTTGTTCGGATCCGACCTTGACGAGATACTATCCTCGCCGCGTGCAACCGCGCTCCGTCGGTCGTTTGAGACGGGACGCGTCAGCGAGGAGCTTTGCAAACGGTGCGGATATGCGGCTCGCCGCATGAAGCGCTGATGAAAATTTGATTGGAGCTTGTTTATGAACGTTATTATGATCGGTATGCCGGGATGCGGCAAAAGCACCGTCGGAGTCCTGCTCGCCAAGGCACTCGAGCTTGATTTTGTCGATTGCGATCTCATTATACAGAAAAAGCACGGTGCCTCACTGCAAAAGATCATCAACGAGCGCGGTACGGACGGATTTCTTGCCGTCGAGGAGGAGGTTTTGTGCGGTGTTGACGCGACCGATTCCGTCGTTGCGACGGGAGGAAGCGCCGTTTATTCGGATCGGGCAATGCGTCATTTAAAAAAAGATTCCGTGACGCTTTACCTCAAACTGCCGTATGCTGAGATCGAGCGCAGACTCACGAATATCAAAACGCGCGGCGTCGCTATCCAAAAAGGGAAGACTCTCCGCGATCTTTACGACGAAAGAGTGCCGCTTTACGAGCGTTATGCTGATATAACTCTCGATGCAGACGGACTTGATATCGAAAAAACAGTCGAAAAAGCCGTCACCCTGCTCAAATAAAAGTTCGGACGGCGGAAACAATTTGTTAAAAAACGAGAAAATATCTTGACATAATTTCGCAACAGATATATAATGTGAGTGTGAGATTTAATACTCATATTTTATTCTTTTAAGGAGAAACAAAAATGAAAAAGATTCTCGTAATCGCTCTCGCAGCTCTTATGCTCGCTGTTATGGCAGTTCCCGCATTTGCAGCAACTCCCGAAGGACAGATCGCGTACTACGATTTCGACGATGAAACCGGTCTTACCAAGAACGGAGATAACGTCACGATCGCAGACGGCGTTGTTACTCTCGGCGCACAGTCCTGGCTCGAAACAGAGATCGACCTCGCAGGTGTTACCGAAGTGACCGTTGCATTCAAGGTTAAGTTCCCGGCAACCTCTCCCAACTGGGCGTTTGAAATCACCTCTCAGGAAGAGCACGCCTCTTGGGTCAACGGCGGCACTCCCGAATCCTACCTCGGTGCTCTTTACAACGGAAGCCTCGTTGTAGAACGCTACCATAACGGTCGTCTGGGATCTGTCAGCGGCGCGTTCACTGCTGACGAATGGCACGAAGTTGTTTGCGTATTCTCTGCTGATGAAAAGACAACAGTATACGTTGACGGCGCACTCTTCGGCGAGTACGACCCCACCGCGGACGGCTCCGAAGAAGGACGTTTCGCAATTGCAAACTGCGTTGGCGAAACTCCCACTCTCAAGATCGGTAAGGCAAACTGGGTAGGCGGCGAATATGCTGACGGCACCTCTGTTGACACTCTCGTAGTTTACAACAAGGCTCTCACTGCTAACGAAGTTGCAACCGCTCTCGAAGAAGCTGTTGAAGAAGAAGCTCCCGTAACCGGCGTTGCTACCATCGTTCTCGCAGTAGTAGCTATGCTCTCCGGCGCTTACATCGTTTCCAAGAAGCACTAATCTTACTTAAAAAAGACTCCCTCGGGAGTCTTTTTTATTTGTACATCATATTTTTTAAAAATATGTGAAAGACTTTGTTAAAAACACATTGACATTTTTTGTCTTTAGCAGTATAATTTACTGTGGGTAAGACCTAAAACTATTCTTTTAAGGAGAAACAAAAATGAAAAAGATTCTCGTAATCGCTCTCGCAGCTCTTATGCTCGCTGTTATGGCAGTTCCCGCATTCGCTGCTCAGACAGCTTTTGTTGAAGTTCAGAGTTTTGACTTCAGCAACACCGATGGCCTCAAGGGCT
>JAZNXW010000017.1:0-156737 GCA_045594085.1 Eubacteriales bacterium
CATAGCTGTGTCCGACTGCGTTGACTGTCTCTGTGTAGGTATCGCCGCAAGTCGAACAAGTGAACGTCTTGACACCGTCTTCGGTGCAAGTCGGATCGGTTGTTACAACGCCGTCATCATAGCTGTGTCCGAGTGCGGAAATTTCTTTCTGCGCGGTGAGCGTTTCGCCGCAGACAGAGCACTTCGTGCCGTCTGTCAGACCCGTTTCTGTACAAGTTGCAGCATAACCTGCAACCGTTTCTTCTGTATGACCGAGTGCGTCTACTACTGTCTGTGCAACGAGAGCCTCTCCGCAGACTTCGCAATGACTGCCTTCGGTGAGACCTGTTTCGGTACAAGTGGGAGCTACTGCCGCATCGACAACCTCTGTATGTCCGAGTGCATCAACAACAGTGGTTACACGGCTGAGTTCCGCTTCGCATTCATTACAGTATACTACCGTATCATAAGAGCCTTCGGTCGTGCAATCTGCTGCCACTTCGTTTTCAATAACAGCCGAACCGGGAACGTGTCCCTGCGCGGGAATGATTGCGCCCTTTTCAGTATAATCGCAGACGGTACAAGTAAACGTGGTATATCCTTCTTCGGTGCAAGTCGGTGCAGTTACTACACCCGAATCCATCGTATGACCGAGTGCGGCAACGACGTGAGACGTGCGGTCAAGCTCTGTAGCACATACAGAGCAGTATACGACCGTATCGTAAGAGCCGTTCGCGGTACAAGTTGCATCAACTACGTTTTCTTCAACTTCTGCACTTTCGGTGTGACCCGTTGCGGAAACAGTGATCTTTTCACGGCTGAGTTCTGCATTACATACGGAACAGTATACTACCATATCGTAAGAGCCTGCAGTCGTACAAGTGGGAGCAACGTTATTTTCGATAACTGCGTCACCTTCAATATGTGCGATTACGGGAACAACAGTCATTTCACGGCTGAGTTCTTTGCCGCATTCAGTACAGTATACGACTGTATCGTAAGATCCTTCTGCCGTGCAGGACGGAGCAACGTTATTTTCGACAACTTCTTCGCCTTCGGTATGTGCATCAGAATCAATGGGAACGGTGATCTTTTCACGGCTGATCTCTGCACCACATACGGAACAGTATACGACAGAATCATAAGAGCCTTCCGTCGTGCAGGTCGGAGCTACGTTGTTTTCGACAACAGCTTCGCCTTCCGTGTGTCCCGTTGCGGGAACTACAACATTTTCACGGCTGAGTTCAATACCGCAATCGGTACAATAAACCACCAGATCATAGGATCCGTCAGCTGTGCAAGTTGCATCAACTACGTTTTCGACAACAACTTCGCTTTCCGTGTGCCCCGTTGCGGGGATCACAACCGTTTCACGGCTGAGTTCTTCGCCGCAGACGCCGCAGTAAACAACGGACTCGTAGGATCCGTCCGCATCAGCCGTTGCGTCAACCTTATTTTCGATTACAGGTTCGTTCGCTACATGTCCGAGTGCGGTCATTTCGTCAACAACGTAGCTGTCGCCGCAGACAGAACAGGTATATGTGGTGTAACCCGCTTCCGTACAAGTCGGAGCTGTTACTTCGGAAGTATAGGAATGTCCGTTTGCCTTGATTTCCTCTGTATAGGTATCGCCGCATGAGGAACAAGTGAACGTCTTTACGCCGGCTTCGGTACAAGACGGCTCGGTCGTGACAACGCCTTCGTCATAGCTGTGTCCCGTTGCGGGAACGGTCTCTGTCTTTGTTCCGCCGCAGACGGAGCAAGTGAACGTCATAACGCCTGTTGCGGTACAAGAGGGATCGTCAGTTACAACGCCGTCATCCCAAGTATGACCGAGAGCAGGAATCGTTTCCTTGGCAACGAGCTCTTCGCCGCAGACTTCGCAATAGCTGTAAGCGGAACAGCCTTCTTCTTCGCAAGTTGCATCCTTGGCGTCAACGTAAGCCTCGGTATGGCCCGTTGCCTCGACCGTTGTCTGTGCAACAAGGATTTCTTTACATCTGTCGCAATGGCTGCCTTCTGTGAGACCTGTGGTCTCACATCCTGCCTCTACTGCCGCATCAACAACAACGTTATGGCCAAGTTTTACGGGATAGTCTGTATAGCTGTCACCACAAACAGAGCAAGTATATATTACTTCTCCGGATTCAGTACAAGTTGCAGCTTTAACTATATTTCCTTCATAGTTATGATTCGTTGCATCAACGTAATCGCCTTTATAGCTTACGCCGCAAACAGTACAAGTGTAGGTCGTATAACCTTCTTCCGTACAAGTCGGAGCTGTTACCACACCCTCGTCATAGCTATGCTGAACAGGAAGCACCGTCTGTGCAACAGTAACTGTACCGCAAACGGAGCACTTTTTACCTTCGCTGAGACCTGTTTCGGTACAATTAGGAGCCTTGCCCTCAATGATCTCTTCTGTATGACCCGTTGCGGCTACGTAATCAGATACGTAGCTATCGCCGCAACCGGAGCAAGTATACGTCGTGTAGCCCTGCTCTTCACATTTGGGAGCTGTTACAACGCCTGTATAGCTGTGTCCCGTTGCCGCTATTTCTTCGGTGTAGCTATCACTGCAGACTGAGCAGGTATACGTTCTTACACCCGCTGTAGTACAGCCGGGGAGTGTCGTAACTGTACTCGTATAGCTGTGTCCAGTTGCGGCTACGTAATCAGATACGTAGCTGTCACCGCAACCGGAGCAAGTATACGGCGTGTAGCCCTGCTCTTCACAAGTCGGTGCGGTTACGGTTGCGCCGTATGCGTGACCGGTTGCTTCAACCTCAGTCTGCGCCACGAGAATTTTACCGCAGACGGAACAATGCTTACCTTCGGTGAGACCCGTGGTCTCACATCCGGGGGCTACTGCCGCGTCGATGACCTCGGTGTGTCCTGTCGCCGCAACTGTTGTCTGTGCTACGGTAATAATACCGCATCTTGTACATTTTTTACCCTCGGTAAGACCCGTTGTTTCGCATCCGGGAGCTACCGCGGGAATAGTTTCTTCACTGTGACCGAGCGCCGCAATGGCATCGGTCTTGGTCTCGTCGCAACGCGAGCATTTATAAGTTACGGAGCCTGCCGTTGTACAAGTTGCATCAACTCTGCTCTGCTCAACGCTGAAATCATGACCGAGCGCCGCGATTTCGGTTGCCGCTTGAATCGTCGCATTACAAACGGAGCACGTGATACCGTCCTTTAATCCGGGAGTGGTACACGTTGCCGCATAACCGGAAGTTATGACCTCGGTATGACCCGTTGCGGACACGGACTCTGTCTTTGTTCCGCCGCAGACGGAACAGGTGTACGTTTTAACGCCCGTTGCGGTACAAGTGGGTGTTGTAGTTACAACGCCGTCGTTCCAAGTATGACCGAGTGCGGGGATCGTTTCCTTGGGAATGATGTTCACTCCGCAGACGGAGCAAGTGCTGTAAGAGGTATAACCGTCTTCTTCGCAAGTTGCGTCCTTGCCGGGAAAGGATTCTTCGACGTGTCCCGTTGCGGGGATAACGACTTTTTCCCCAATGATTGCGCCGCAGACGGAGCAATCCGTATATGCTTCCCAACCGTCTTCGGTACAGGTTGCATCCTTGGCATCATTCGCACGGTTAGTGTGACCTGTTTTTTCGATCTCTTCGGTATAGCTGTGACCGCAATACTGACAGATATAGGTTTTTACGCCTGCTTCTGTACAAGTAGCGGCTTTTATTACGGAAGAGGTATAGGAGTGAGTATTACATTCCATAACCCATACGCCGTCCGTATAGGTGTATGTAGCTGCGGTAGCTGAAGTTTCAACGTAGGCACCGTCAGCATTCATCAGTTTTGCAGATGTGATGGAGATTGAATCGTATGAATCTAAAGTCTGACGATACTGATAGGTAACGGTTTCGGTACCGGGAGTAATTTTCGCAACAGCGCCTTCATCACCAAGAATGATTGCTCCACCGGCCGTGGTATAAATATATCCGGCAGAAGCATCCATTGTGCCGTAAACAATAACCTTTGCATCAACAAGATCACTTTCGCTGCGAGTATACTGTCTTTCCGGCACATAGTATGCAGGAAGAAGTTTTGCATCTGTTGAGCTAACATAGTTGCTCCACTGATCTGCGTCGTAAACAATCGCCTTATTTCCGGAGCCAAGACTACACTTTGCATCGGCGCCAATAATAATCTGTGCGCCCGGAAGCAATGCAACATCCTGGTTCAGTTCAATACTACCGCTGTTGATCTGAATTGTCATGTTGCCATTTATAGGCAACACGTAATCTGCAGAATTAATAGAATAAATACTAATCTTCATAGTCAGCGGTTCTATAGTCATAACTCCATCGGCTTCAATAATAAGTCGATCGGTCGCTTTGTCATAGCGTTTGGTAACAGAACCTGAAGTCAGGTTGAACATAGCGCCACTGCTGCTTATAAATGCAACCGAGGAACCTGCCGCCATATTAAGAGCCTCAACAGAAGCATAGCTATACTCGGTGGCACCTGCCTCCAGAGTCAGCGGAACCTCAATGTTCTGTACATAGTACTGACTAAGGCAGAATACTTCGTTAGTCATATTGCTGGTCTGGGAACCGCCACGGAAGTCTTCAAACTGAAAACTCTCATAGATTGAGGCTCCGCTCTTTGCAGTTACAGTACCGCTGCCACTAATATATCCGTATACACAAAGTTTACCGCCACTATTAACAGTAATTGTGCTGGATGTGCTCATTTTCACATAACCGTACGGTCCATAAGGCATACCTGCGCCACGCTGACCGCCGCCGGCTGCAAACTGCTTTGCCGACACACTAATCGTACCATTAACAGCAATATTTGCACCGGATGCTATTGTCAAAGTACGATATGCATAAGGTGTAGGAATTGTTGCGTTTGCTGTTTTATCGGGTTCCGTTGTATAGCATGTATCCGCGCTGTCAAAAGGTATCAGCAACGTAATACCACTGGGGATGTTATAGTCACCAGACGGAAGAATACCGTCGGCAGCAAGCACAACCGTCGTAAGTCCCGTAGACTGTGCCTTTGCAATCGCATCATTCAAATTATCAAACAGATATCCCGTACCAACTCTGAAATATGCGTTGCTGCCGGTAGTGATAAACACAGCCTTGACGCTCATATCCGCAACGGGAATCAGAGTATATGTGGTCGCAGTGGACAGGATCTTGTTATTGCCGTCAATCCAGCCCAGGAAGGTGGCTCCGCTGTTCACCGTAGCCGAAACAGTTGCACCATCGGCAGAGACGGTTGCTGTTCCGCCATTTGCAACAGAAGATCCCGCAACAGTAATGCTACCGAGCGAAGAATCGTATACAAATGTGACATCAGCATCTACAATTGGTTCAAAAGTAAAACCACTGAAAACTATTTTAGCAGTTCCACTACCCCAAGCTGCCAGCGTAACCGTAACACTTTGACCAGCAGTTAATGTTCCTGTGTAGGAATATGTGCCATTTGATGTGTTTGAACCATCGAATTTACAACTGTCACCTGTACCTATACCGGAAACAGTATAGCTAAACGATACGTTAGCCTTATTCTCTGTAGCATTGGTAATTGTAATCGTATTCGTTTGCGTAGAAATATAACTACCTGTAGCTGACACAGTAACAGTATTGCTTGACACAGAACCATTACCAACACTGTCAGTAACCGTAATCTTCCCATCAAGTACGCTCACTGTCGTCGCCAACAAATTCGGCCCCGTGGACACCTTGTCCAGCTCGGACGAAAATGCCGACAGCGTGGGATTATTGGCAGAAATTGCCTCCAGCTCCTCCTCGGTCAGAGTTTCCTCTGCCTCGGCGACGATATCCGCGATCTCGACCTGTGCCATCCATACAGTATCGGAGTCCATAACCGCGACAGCGGCTTCGATTTCTGCCTGTGTAGCGTCGGTTGAACCGAGATACCAGGTCAGCATCTCGTCGATCTTGTTTTGGATATTCTGATATGCGGCGGAAAGCGTTGCGTTTTCGCTCGCTAACGTATTCAAAAACGATGACGCGGTATAGCTTGCTCTTGCCGCAGTTTCGGTGGAACAAGCATCCTCACATTCATCGCCATGCTCGTGACCGTGGCTATCTTCTTCATGCCCGAGATCATCGTGGTCTGTTGTATACGCAAACACGTTGACGGGGAGCATGGATGTTACCATGATCAGAACTAACAGTAACGATATAAGTCGTTTGCCGTAGTTTTTAAGCATTTGTTTTTCCTCCAAAAAATTTATTTAGGGATTCTATATATGTAAATGTCTTAAGACTTGATCTCCGTTTTGGTCATGCCTCGTGGGTATTACCGTCGAAGTCTTCAAGCGTTGCAAATGCGCGAATACCTCGATTGAAATTCCGGATCACAATTGAGATCGGAAGATCTGATTTCTTTGCGAAACGGTGGATAAAATACCATTTGATAATATGCTTCGCTTTTGGGAACGCGCAGGCGACCCACGCGCCTTTATCAAACATATATTTTTCGTTGAATCCGTTGAACCAAGTCGAGCTGTCCTTGGCGCAAGCGCCGAGAACGTAGCTGTGCGAATACACGCGGAGCCCTGCGGCGAAGCATTCACGCAGGAAAAGCGAATCCTCTCCGCTGCTGTATATACATCCGCCTCCGAACAGTGTTGAAAACGCAAGGTTATGCTTGAGGAGTGCAGATCGACGGACAGCCATACGTGCCGCGCCGTATTTGAGCGCATTATGAAGACGCAGACGGCGGACTTTGTTTCGTCTTTTATCGAATACTTCCCCGCCGCGCGTCATATCGATGCCGAAAAGGATCACATCCGCATCCGGGAGCTCACGGAATGCGTCAAGGACTCCGTGAACGTCGCTATCGTAGTATGTGACGTCGTCATCTGCAAAAAGGACAATATCCGCCTTCGAAATAGTTAAGGCGAGATTTCGGTTGACGCCTACGCCGCGCGTATCGGAAGAGATCATACGAACCCTGCCGAACTCCCTCTCCTCTTCGTCGTATCGCCACTGCCCGCACTGATTCGCGATCAGCACGTCGCGTTCGATATTCATTTTTTGTCTGAGGGACAGATCATTCTGTCCCATCGTCGCAACAAGGACTTCAAAACTCATCGTATACTCCTTGTATAAACGTCAAATTTCATTCCGTCGCGGTAATTTTCATACTTTTCGTATGAATTATGTACGTCCACGAGTATCGCGTGAGACTTGATACTGCGTTCCTCGACGGGCGGGAGCGTCATATAATCTCCGTAGAGCACTGTGAGCAGCTTATCGTAATCAGACGGGATCGGGTACCGTCCGCCCTCAAACGCTCCGATCGTGCGATCAAGCAAAAATCTCTTATCAAAGACGCTTTTTGCCATATTCGAAGTGCCGCCGAAAAAGCAATGGACGAACGCCGAATCGAGATGCTCTCCCGAAGCAAGCTTATAAAACGGTTTACTCGGCAAGATCGATGCGGCTGTCATAAACGCTTTCTTGAGGAAGCTATCCGTATCATATCCGCGAGCGCGGAGCGACTTTGCTATAACGATCTTGGACGCAAAAAACTGAAGCTTACGTCCGAGCGGCGTTTTCGCGGCGTCATCGGCGGGAAAAATATCAATATATATTCCTTGATGTGTGGCTTTTGATTTCGGATGATACTTTTCAAGGCAGGTCGTACCGTTCAGACGCAGTTTCGAAAAGAACATAGGCCAGTCGGGGGTGAACTCCTTTTGCAGAAAGAACACATCCGAATCAAGCACCGTGTGAGCTTCCCTGAGGAAGCGATCGTAATCCGATCTGAGCATCATCACGTCAAGATCGTCATCCCACGGGATGAAGCCTTCGTGACGCACAGATCCGAGAAGCGTCCCCGCAAACAGGACATACGGTATATCGAGCGCTTTACAGACTCGGTCAAGCTCGGTGAGTATCCTCATCATTGCTGCGCGGTGTTCCCGCAGCGGCGTATTCTCTGTCATTTACGTTTCCTTTACTGTCACTTTCGTCGCAACCTTTGCGAAGAAATTTTCTGTATATGTACTGCTGAAGCTTAGGCGGACTTACAATGATAACAAACTCCCCGACAACACATATGCACACGTCAACAAGTGACGAATATCCGATTCTGTACGAACGCCAACGTGAGCGAACACAGCCTTGAAGCGTGCCGAAGGAAGCTCTGCGCGAATATGCGCTTGTATCCACTCTTGCTTTCACAAGAACATCCTTGAGGTTTGCGGCTTTATAGCCCGCGTGGAGCAAACGAATGTACAGATCGTAATCCTCGCTTCTGCGATAATCACGATATCCGCCGACGTCAAGCACAGCGGATCGTCGGTACATAACAGTCATATTGTTAAACGGTTGCCTGCGTTTTGCAAACCTTCGTATATCTTCATTTTCCGTAGGCACCGCACGCACAGAATGCGGAAGGTCGGGATCGTCGCCAAACTCTTCGATAAATCCACCGCAGACGGCGAGGTCGGGATCGTTTTTGAACATCGCAAGCTGAAGCTCTGCACGATTCGACACTGACACGTCATCCGCATCCATCTTCGCAACAAGATCGTTTTTGCAATGGGCAAGACCTTCATTGGCGGCTTTTCCGACACCAACGTTTTGAGGCAGACGCACAGGCACGATGACCGACGGATATCTTTCCGCGTAACTATCAAGAACCGCATCGAGCGCGGGAGTCAACGGGCCGTCGCACACTATAACAAAATTGTTTGTCGGAGCTGTTTGGGAAAGCATACTTTCGATCGCTCGATCAAAATGTTCTTGATCTGCGCCCGCATAAACTGACATCAGAACAGAATAGTTCTCCATTACCTTGCGCCTTTTCCGCTGATTACTGTTGTTACTGTATTGACTAAGCAATACAGATCCATTTTTAAGGAACATTCGCGGACATACTTGGTATCATATCTCACCTTTTCTTCGTCTCCGATATCATCTCTGCCGTTTACCTGAGCGAGACCCGTAATGCCGGGACGCAAAACAAACACTCCCGCCGATTTCCGAAGGTCATTAACGCGCTCCTCGGAAAGGCAGATCGGACGATATCCTATAAGGCTCATATCACCGATGATGATATTCCAAAGCTGAGGAAGCTCATCCATGCTTGTACGGCGAAGAAAAGCGCCAACTCGCGTTATAAACTTATGCGATTCCGGAAGCTTACGTGTCGCAACGTCTTTAGGGGCATCCATAGTCATGGTACGGAACTTATATATAGTAAAGGGCTTTTCGTTTCTGCCCATTCTCTGCTGAGTGAAAATAGCGGGACCGGGAGAATCCAGCATGATCGATACCGAAATCAACACCATGGGAATGAGCAATATTATCCCCAACAGTACCGCAAAGACAAAATCCAATATTCTTTTGAAAGACAGATATACTTTCTGCCATTTACCTAAACAGATCGGTTCGCTGTTATAGTTTGCCATGTTCATTTAGCCTGCGCCTGCTTTCAACTTTCAAGAAACATCAATCTTATTACGAATAGACATTTGAGTTAATTCCCTATAATAATGCATTAAATTACAAATTTAAAGTATTATATCGCAATTATAAGTATTATATCATAGCAAAAGACTTTATTCAACCTCTGTTATGTTTGTTTACATTTTTTTGTTTTTTCTCAAAAAGAAAAGCGGAGGTTCTCCTCCGCTTTTTTCAGTTCAGGTTATTTTTATCGAATCCGAGAGGCAAAAGTTCAGCGAGCGTATACGTTTGAGGTTCATTGGGTGTACCGAGAATAATGCGGAACGAATCCCTCTCGCAAAACTCAGACATGACCTGACGACAGACTCCGCAAGGCGGGCACGCAGCTGTCACGCTTCTGTTCAAAACATCCTCCCTTTTGCCGCCATAGACCGCGATCGCGTCAAATGATCGCTTGCCCTCGCTGACCGCCTTGAAAAACGCCGTTCTTTCAGCGCAGACGGTAGGCGTATACGACGCGTTTTCGATGTTACATCCGGTATAGATCTCGCCTTCCGAGGTGAGAAGCGCCGCACCGACGCAAAAGCCCGAATAGGGTGTATACGCGCCCTTGGCGGCATCTGCGGCAATCGAAAGAAGCAAACTTTCCTCTGTCGGATAGAGTTCCGACGCGAAGCTTTCACCGGCACCGATATGAGGAACACCGAGAAGTTCTGTGACAGTGGCTGCTATATCGGCAAAGCTGCGTCTCGTTCCGAGATCGACAGGCAAAACGCCATGGCCGTAAACGAGGATCGGCACGTATTCACGAGTGTGATCGGTGCTTACGTCCCCGGGATCACAACCATGGTCTGCGGTGATGATGAGCAGGTCATCGTCACCGAGCATCGGCAAAAATCCGCCGAGCCACGAGTCAAATTCGGTTAACGCGGACGCGTAACCATCGACGTTGTTTCTGTGCCCATACACTGAATCGAAATCGACGAGATTGACAAAGCAAAGTCCCGTAAAGTCACGCTCCGCAAGCTTTGATGTAACCTCAAGTCCGATCGGATTAGGTCCCGTATGGATCGCCTCGGTGATACCCTTACCCGCAAAAATATCCTCGATCTTACCGACAGCGATGACGTCAAGTCCCGCGGACTTGATCTCGTCGAGCATCGTTGTGCCCGTAGGCTCAAGCGAAAAGTCACGTCTGTTCGAGGTACGGGTGCAGTTCGGATGGATTCCGACGTAAGGACGCGCAATAATGCGTCCGACACCATGCTCTCCCTGCATTATGGCGCGGGCTTTTTCGCAAATTTCGTAAAGCTCCGGCACGGGGATAATTTCCTCGTGAGCCGCGATCTGCAAAACGCTGTCCGCAGAAGTATATACAATAAGATCACCCGTTTTTTCGTGCTCGGGACCGTAATCACGGATTACATCCGTACCGGAATAGGGCTTATTGCAAAGTATTCCCCTACCCGTTGCATTTTTGAGCTTTTCAAGGATCTCCTCGGGAAATCCGTCAGGATACGTGGGGAGAGGGTGTTCTGAAACTACGCCCGCGATTTCCCAATGACCGACCGTTGTATCCTTTCCGCGTGAAAGCTCACCCGATCTGCCGTATGCGGCGGAAGGCTCCGCAAGGGAATCACCTGCGTTGACTCCGTCGATATTGAAAAGTCCCATTTTGGTCATATTCGGGACTGACAGCTTATCGGAACGGCACACGCTTGCAAGCGTATTTGCTCCGACGTCTCCGAAATCAGCGGCATCCGGGAGCTCACCGATGCCGAAGCTGTCGAGAACTATAAGAAATATACGTTTCATTTTATTTATCGAATCTTGCAGCAACGTTAAGCGCGATCTTCATCATATCAGTAAAGGAATTCTGTCTTTCCTCGGAGGATGTGACCTCGCCTGTTACGATATGATCTGAAATAGTACAGATTGCCAATGCACGCTTATTTGCGCGAGCCGCGTTCATATAGAGTGCCGCCGCTTCCATCTCAACAGCCATAACGCCCATTTTCGCCCAATCGAGGGTACTTGTGGAGTCGTTATAGAATCTGTCGGAGGAGATGAGATTGCCGACGTGCCATTTTACGCCGAGTGTGTTTGCTTCCTCGACAGCAGCGGAAATGAGCTCATAGCTTGCAATGGGAGCAAACGTTCCGGGGAGAGCGAACTGCTTTGCGAAGTCGGAGTCGGTACACGCACCCTGACCGAAAACTACCTCTCTGACCTTTACGTCGGTATTGATACTGCCTGCGGTACCGACGCGGATGATGTTATCAACGCCGTAAAAATTGAAGAGCTCATAGCTGTAAATTCCGATGGAGGGCATACCCATACCGCTTGCCATAACGCTTACTCTCGCACCGTTATAATATCCCGTATAGCCATGGATTCCGCGGACGTTATTTACGAGCTTCGCATCGGTGAGGAACGTCTCCGCGATCATTTTAGCGCGGAGCGGGTCACCCGGCATAAGGACTGTTTTCGCAAAATCGCCGTATGCGGCAGAGATATGGGGCGTCGGGATGTTTTTGTTCTGTTCAGACATGATATTCGTTCCTTTCGTTATGCGTTATCTTTTACTGCTTTAACAATGCGGCTCGTGCCGAGACGTGACGCGCCGAGCGCGATAAAATCCTCGGCATCGGCAATACTGCTGATACCGCCCGCCGCTTTGATCTTGAGGTGAGGCGCGGAATGCTTTGCCATAAGTGCGACGTCTTCGCGTGTCGCGCCACCGCCGCCGAAGCCCGTGGAGGTTTTGATATACTCTGCACCGGATTCGGAAACAACGCGGCAAAGCTCGATCTTTTCTTCCTCGGTAAGCTTGCAGCACTCTATGATTACCTTAAGTATTTTATCGCCGCAAGCTTCTTTTATGCGCTTGATCTCGTCGAGCTGGAGATCGTATTTTCCGTCCTTGATCCAGCCGAGATTGACGACCATATCGATCTCGTCTGCGCCGTTTTCAACAGCGTCCTTTGCCATAAACACCTTTGCGGCTGTCGTATCATATCCGTTCGGGAAGCCGATAACGGTACAGATCGCAACCTTACCTTTCGCATATTCCGCCGCATCCTTGACGTATGATGCGGGAATACAGACGGACGCCGTGCCGTATTTGATTCCGTCGTCAACGATAGCGCGGATCTCGTCCCACGTTGCAGTCGTTGCGAGGAGAGTATGGTCTACCTTTGATAAAATTTCCTTGATTTCCATAGTAATATTCCCTTTCGTTATTTATTGACGTACCACGCCTGTTCCTTGACGCGGTTTACCCAGCATTTATGACACATAGCAACGTAGCTGTCGTTGCCGCCGATGAGGACCTGCTCGCCCTCTGTTATGATTCTTCCGTCCGAATCGATTCTTGCGTTTACAATGGCCTTACTTCCGCAGTCACATATCGTTTTGATCTCGGCGATCGAGTCCGCCACCTCAAAAAGACGCATTGATCCGGGAAACAGCTTTGTCATAAAATCCGTACGCAGACCGAAACACATAACGGGGATGCCGTATTCATCAACTATCGCACGGAGCGAATCTATGTGAGATTCAGTGAAAAACTGACATTCATCGGCAATGATAACGTCAACGTCGCTGTGATCGCTTATAAAAACCGTTTTGATATCATCGCCCGGATTTATTACTGTTGCCGCCTCGGCAAGACCGATCCTCGATTTAACTATATCGGCGCCGTCGCGGTTATCAACGGATGGCTTGATGAGCCACACCTTCATTCCGCGCTCCTCGTAATTGAATTTTGTTATGAGCGCCTGAGCCGTTTTTGACGAGCCCATAGCGCCGTATTTGAAATAAAGCTTTGCCATACACGCCTCCGTGAATTTTGCATCTTATTACGGATGCATATTTATTTTACCATTTTTCCAGATGTTTTTCAATCCAATTTCAAAAATAAAAAGCCGCCTTACGGCGGCTTTTCGATCAGTTTATGAAAACTTATGCTTCTGCGTAAACGCTGACCTTCTTCTTGCCTGCGTTAGTGGTTTCAAACTTAACCTTTCCCTCGATAAGAGCGAAAAGTGTATCGTCGGAACCGCGTCCTACGTTAACGCCGGGATGGATGTGTGTTCCTCTCTGGCGAACGAGGATGTTACCTGCCAGCACGTGCTGACCGTCTGCGCGCTTCGGTCCAAGTCTCTTGGATTCGCTGTCACGTCCGTTCTTGGTGGAACCAACGCCCTTTTTATGCGCGAAATACTGCAAACTGAGCTTTAACATCTTAATAATACTCCTTTCACTAAAGTGCCTTATCAGGCGTCTTCGGGATCAAGATCAACAATGGATACCTCGAGGTAATCGTAGTATTCCTCTGTCAGATCCATAAGCTGATAATAATAAGCCTTGATGAGTCCGGACACCGCATACTGGAGCTTTTCATCGTCGGTATATCTCGGAACAGCACATCTTGCGACAAGCTTGATGTCCGCCGTGTCCTCCGCGATGATGTAATCGACCTCCGACGCATAAACGACCTCAATGGCGTTTATGATGAGCATCGTCATCGAGGAAAGTGCCGCGCAAAGCACGTCATCTCCCACTTCACCGTAGCCGGTATGTCCCTTTTCCTCAAAGCCGTAGTAATTATCACCCGACTTGAAAAATGTAATCTTTGTCACGATTTTCTGATCCTATCAGCCGTTGATCTTGCTGATCTGAACTTTCGTATAGGGCTGTCTGTGACCCATCTTCTTCTTCTCGTTCTTCTTGGACTTGTATCTGAGAACGTAGATCTTCTGACCCTTAACGTCGCCGAGTACTTCAGCTTCAACGCTTGCACCGTCAACATAGGGAGCGCCTACCTTAAGTCCGTCATTGCCGGAAACAGCAAGAACATTGTCAAAGGTGTATTTGTCGCCTTCATTTGCGCCGAGAAGCTCAACGTAGATAACTTCTCCTTCGCTTACTTTGTACTGCTTTCCGCCGGTTTCGATAATTGCGTACACGAAAAGCACCTCTCTTTCTCATAGACTCGCTGCCGGAAGGCGCCGTAATTTCCCAAAAAATTACAGGCTTAAAAAAGCCCGCTCGCAAGCGGCTCTTCATTATATCACAACGATATGAGCCGTGTCAATAGGTTTTTTATAAAATAATCCTTATTTTTCGGGGATTTTTCGACTTTTTCAGCCTAGAACGGCAGACAGCACGCCGTCTATGTCGGCGGCGATATAAGTAGCTCCTGCCGCGATCAGCTCCTCCTCGGAACCGTAGCCGTACAAGACACCGACAGAATCGATTCCGACCTTATTTGCTCCGATTATATCGTATTTTCTGTCACCTATCATAAGTATTTCGCTTTTATCCTCTGTCCCCGCAAGAGTGAGCGCCAAGCGGATGACATCATCCTTATGATTGATCCTTCCGTCAAGCGTTGCGGCGGCAACGTGATCGAAATACACGTCCAGGCCGAAATGCTCGAGTATTCTCACGGCAAAAACGTCGGGCTTCGACGTTGCAAGCAGAAGCTTTATGCCGCGATCCTTGAGTGTCCCGAGCATTTCGTGCACGCCGTCGTAAACTTTATTTTCAAATATGCCCGTATCCTTGAAATATTCTCTGTAATATTCGACGGCAAGCACACATTTTTCGTGATCGAAGCCGTAAAAGCCCGTAAACGAATCGATGAGAGGCGGTCCGATAAAGCGGTAAAGCTCGCTTCTGTCCGCAACTGTGACACCGAACTTCGCGAGAGCATACATAACCGAATTGGTTATGCCGATACCGGGATCGGTAAGTGTTCCGTCAAGATCAAATAAAACTGTTTTGTACATCGTCTTCTCCGTTCTGCCGATGTCGGCGGCACAATTTATAGTATTATATCACATTTTTCCCCTTCGGACAAGAGCGAAGCGCGGCACACGCCGCCGTCTTTTTGCATATAATTTACTGCGGAGGAAAATCCGCAAGTATTATAAAAAAGAAAGGATAGAAAAACATGGCGCAGATTTTCAACCAAGCGCAGCTTTCCTACAATTCAACTGTAATCAACTCCAACGTCACGGTCGGCGAGCTCCTCCCTTCCCTGACTGTTACAAAGACCGCCGTAGGCACGACCTACACACGCGGATCTGAGGTAACCTATATCATCAGTCTTGTTAACCGAAGCGACTCTCCCTGTTCCGCTGTCGTAATCACAGACGACCTCGGAGGATATGACATCGGTACAGAAACTGTTTATCCGCTCGCTTACGTCGACGGCTCCGTTCTTTTATTCACAAACGGCACTCTCGGCACAGCTCCCGCTGTAAACGCTGAGGTTCCGCTCTCATTTTCGGAGATAACAGTCCCCGCAAACGGAAACGTAATGATAATATACCAAGCTGAAATCACCGAATTCGCTCCGCTTGGCATAGGAGACGAGATCGTCAACACCGTCACCGTTGACGCTCCGTGCATAGGCGGCTCACAGCCTCCCGTCAGCGACAGCGAAACGATCACGGCGGAAGAGGCGCCGTCCATTGCCATCACCAAGCACATGGAACCGACGACAGTCATCGACAACGACATCGTGACCTACACCTTCGTGATCGAAAACTACGGCAACACAGCACTGACGGAAGAGGACGGAAGCGTTCTTACTGACACCTTCACGCCTCCGCTTTCAGACATCACCGTGACCTTCAACGGCGAGTCCTGGACCGAATCGGTCAACTACACCTACGCCGAGGCAAGCGGTGCGTTTGCTACACTTCCCGGTCAGATCACGGTTCCCGCCGCCACGTTCTCGCAGGATCCTGTCACGGGCGTTGTAACTGTTATTCCCGGAAGCGTAACGCTCACAGTTTCGGGAACGATATAACAAACGATATAACAAAAGAAAAAGACGGCTTTCAGCCGTCTTTTTCTTTTAGTTTTGAATCAGGAGCAGCCGCATCTGCGTCCGCCGCCGTCGGAATCTCTGTCCTGAGCGATGTAAGAAGGGGGATAAAACTCATTCACGGGGAACGACATCGTTCTGAAGAGTGCACAAGGATCATCCTCCTCGGGAGTTACACATTCCTTATCGGGCACCGTATATTCGGATGCGGTAATGAGATATTGTGCGGGACGCTCGATTCTCACCACAGAGAAGAAGCCGAGCGAAACGACAAGGAAGCGATCGCCGTCCGAATCCGTAAGAGCTCCGCCGCATTCGGCGCTGACACTTTCGGGAATATCATTGGCGGAGCAGCAGCAACAGCAGCACGTGCTCGGCTCCACGATCTTATAGTTGAGGATTATCGGATCCACCGTTTCAAGCACAGCGACGGGAAGATTCGTATTTATGCGGTTGCCCGACAGATTGGGACGCTTGCAGAAATTGTCCTCGAAGGGATCGCTTTTGAAAATGCTGACGTTTCCCTCCGACGCGAAAAGAATGACTCTCTTTTCTACAACGGCGATACCCGTGAGCTCCTGAGGCATACCATTACAGCACACCTCAAAGGTCACCTTAACGTAAATGCGTATATTTATCTGATAAAAGCCGCGATTGAACGGCACGGTGCTTACATCGAGATTAGCCCAGACTATCTGAGCCGATTTCGTCCTTACGGACTGGGTACGCGAGATGAGCTCCTGACCGAAATCGGTGAGGTAAACTCTCACGTCCTCATAGCAATCCTTATCGCGGCAGGAATCGAGCACTCTGTACGTGTCTATACAGACTGTTTCGCGGCCCTGGCACGACTGGTTAGTATTATTATTTCTGTTCTCGGACATGGAGAAACATTCCTCCTTATATAATAAAGCCGCGGCGTCACGGGTGGACTCTCCGCGGCTTTCAATCTCATAATATGCCGAAAACAGCAGACTCGACACAAGCAAAAACAAAAAAGAGAGCCGAGGCTCTCTTTTTTGTTTGATGTTATATGTACTTTTTCATTGTTTCCGTTGCTTCTGCGGCGTCGATCGTAGCTGTGATCACGATATTGATGCCGTGCTTATCGGAAAACTCGGAAAGCTCGTCAAGAAGCTTATCGAACTCGGCTCTGTCTTCCTTGCAGATACGGAGAGCGGAGTCAATGAAGAGCTCTGTTACGTCGTGGTTGCTTGCATAAATGCCGGCAACAAAGCCGAACAGCGACTGTGCGTCGGATACGGAATAATCGGTAGCAGAGATAAGTCTGCACTGGTATTTTATATCATAGCGAAGCTTGTCGGCTCTTTCGATGCAAACAACGGATCCATTTGAATTGTCAACGGCTGTGTTTACCATATTGATGAGCTGCTTTGTTTTACCTGTTCCTTTAAGTCCAATAATCAGTTTTAACATCAGATTCCCTCCGTTACGGCAGTTTTTATTTGTCGTATAATCATTATAACAGATTCTCGCAAAAGATTCAACTGCCAATTTGAAAAGTAATGTGAATTATTTTTGTCTGTCTCAAAGAGACGCGATACGCGCTTCGAGCTCCGACTTCATTTCTTCGTAGCCGGGCTTACCAAGGAGCGCAAACATATTCTTCTTATAGCTTTCGACACCGGGCTGATCGAAGGGATTCACACCGGAAATATAGCCGGAAACAGCGCATCCGAGTTCGAAGAAGTAAATGAGCTCGCCAAGACTGCCCGCACTTCTGTCGGGTGTTTCGATGACGATATTCGGTACGCCTCCGTCAACGTGTGCAAGGAGTGTGCCGAGCATTGCCGTATGGTTGATCTCGTCGATCTCGCGCTCTGCGATGAAGTTAAGTCCGTCGATATTTTCGGAATCGAAGGGCACCTTATAGGAATCGCTCGGATTCTTGATATCGATGACCGTTTCAAAGAGATTGCGGGTACCGTCCTGAACGAACTGACCGAGAGAATGAAGATCGGTAGAGAAAATAACGGATGCGGGATAGATGCCCTTTCCGTCCTTGCCCTCGCTTTCGCCGTAGAGTTGCTTCCACCACTCGGAGAGCATTGCCGCGGAGGGCTCATAGCTTACGAGGATCTCGGTAGATTTACCGTGTCTGGCGAGGATATTGCGGAGAGCCGCATACTGAAGGCACGCATTTTCTTCATAGGGAGCGGAGGTATACTCTGCTCTTGCGTTTGCGGCGCCTGCCATAAGAGCGTCGATATCGATACCTGCAACTGCGATGGGAAGCAGACCTACAGCGGTGAGCACGGAGAAGCGTCCTCCGATATCGTCCGGGACAACGAAGGTTTCGTATCCCGTCTTGTCTGCGAACCCCTTGAGAGTTCCGCGTGCGCGGTCGGTAGTTGCGAAAATTCTCTTCTTCGCTTCTTCTTCGCCGTACTTTTTATTCATCATTTCGCGGAAGATACGGAACGCGATAGCGGGCTCCGTCGTCGTACCGGACTTGGAAACGACGTTTACGCAGACGTCCTTGCCTTCACAGAGCTTGAGAAGCTCAACGATGGAGGAAGCGCTGATATCCTTACCTGCGAAGTAGATCTCGGGTGTATCCTTGGGGAGTGCGTTGTAGTTATTGGACTTGACGTACTCGATAACGGCACGTGCACCGAGATAGGATCCGCCGATACCGATAACGATAAACACATCGCACATTTCCTTGATGCGTGCTGCAGCGGCCTTGATGCGCGCAAACTCTTCCTTATCGTAATTTACGGGAAGATCTGTCCACCCGAGGAAATCATTGCCGGGACCGTTCTTTGCAAGAACAGTAGCAAGAGCCGCTTCGGCACTTCCCTTCATATAGTCCATTTCGTGAGGACGTACAAACTGACTTACAAACTTTTTATTAAGATTAATACTCATAATTACTGCCTTTCTTTTTCGTGCTTTTTGAAAAACACTACCGCTCATTATATCACAAAACTTATTTTTTTCAATACCTTACGTATTTATTTAGAAAGAACACCTCGCAGAATTTTATAAATCAATCCGAAATAACTGATCTTTCCGACGTTTTCCGTTGCGGTAACGGGTATTTCTCCGATTATTTCGCCGTCAAGAGTATATGTGACAGTCCCGACAGTATCGCCCACCGTTATCGGCGCCGCTACGCTTTCGTTAAGCGTAACCGTACAGGTCACGTTTTTGTCCATACCTTTTTTCAGAACGGACGCAAAGCTTCCGTGCTCCGTTCCAACGGAATCCCTGATGCCGCCCGTTACGGAAACGGAATCGCACGAGGCAACTTCATCAGTATAGATGCAATAATTAGCATAACCGTGATCGAGTAGCGTTTTGGCAGCTTCGTTGCGAACGTCACGTGTGGGAGATCCCATTATAACCGCGATAAGAGGCATTCCGTCGCGTTCCGCTGTTGCGGAGATGCAAAATCCCGCTTTTGATGTGGAGCCCGTTTTGAGTCCCGTTGCGCCGCGGTAGAAACGGATAAGTCTGTTTGTGTTCGTGAGTCCGAACTCGCCGCCTCTGATCGAATCCATCCACACGGTCGTGAATTCAAAGATCTCCGGATGATTCATTATCAGCTCGCGCGACATAAGCGCGATATCGCGTGCGCTTGTCAGATGAGACTCTGCGTCGGGGGCATCGTCGAGTCCGTTCGTGTTTACGAAATTGGTATTTTCCATCATAAGCTCGTCGGCACGTTCGTTCATTCTCGCGACAAAAGCTTCCTCGCTGCCCGCTATATGCTCCGCCAAAGCGACGCTCGCGTCGTTTGCGGACGCGATTATCACACATTTGAGCATCTCCTCGAGAGTCATCGTCTCTCCCGGCTCAAGATAGACCTGCGAGCCGCCCATTGAAGCGGCGTTTTCGCTTACGGAAACGCTGTCATCCATCGAAGCGGCACCTGATTTCACCGCTTCCATAACGAGTAAGATCGTCATTATCTTTGTCACGGAAGCAGGCGGAAGCGCCGCATCCGCATTCGATTCATACAAAACCTCGCCGGTCGTTGCCTCCATAAGTATACAGCTCTTACAATCAAGTGAGAGCGACGTCGACACATCGTCGGCTTTATCAAGTGAGGTAACGCCCCCCTCCTCCGAGATCGGCATAGGATCCGCGAACACAGTCACAAGTCCGACAGGCACAAAAAGAGCAATCGCAAGCAAAAAGGCTTTGATCCTGATGATATTTCCGTATGTTTTTTTCATAAATTGACCTCGCGTTTATCATATTCCATTTGATTATATGAAAGAAACGCGACGTAAATCACCGCAAAAGCAAAAAAACAAGAGCCGAAGCTCTTGTTTTTGTTATCATCTTAATGAGGATCAATTATTGATACGCGTCTTCGTCAAAATCGTCAGCGCTTGCACTTGTAAGAGTGAAGACGATCTTATCGCCGTCCTTTACGTAGTTATCAGCAGCACGACCGGATGTAGGCTCAACGCCGTTGATGGTGTAAGACCAGAAGAATGTGATAACAGTGCCTTCCTCGTCCTTGCCGGAGAAGCCTGTGTAATCATTGATAACGGTTACGGACTTGCCTGTGGAGTCAAGAGTATAATCAAGGTCATATTCAACGCAAGCATTGATGAATGCGTCAAGCGCGCTTACCTGTTCGCCTTCGGCATAAGCGATCTCTACGTTGACATCGTTAAGGAAGTTACGATGCTCTGCGGGAATCATAAATTCCGTGTTGCCCTTTAATTCTTCTTCAGCATAACGGTAGTTGATGTAGTCTTCACCGAGCTGTACGCCTACGCTGACGTTCATCTTGCTCTTTCCGCAGCCTACGAACATGCAGGAGATCATAGCTACTACAAAAAGGAGCGCGAAAATTCTGAGAGTTGTCTTTTTCATAAAATCCTCCAAAAAGTATTTGATGATTTTTAGTATATCTAATTATAATACATCAAAAATCGCGTGTCAAGCATTTTATTACAAAACCCATCCGCAATCTTCACATATATTTATGCAATAGGCACACTAACAAGGCGAAAATATAACGCTCCGAGGGCTCTGGGTGCCTTCGGAGCGTTATAATTTTAAGTTAAGGTGTTACCGCGGGGACCTCAGACGTACTTTCCTCGGGAGGAGCGGTCGTCGTTTCCTCGGAAGGAGCCGTCGTCGTTTCCTCGGGCACCGTCGTTGTATCCTCGGGAACAGTAGTCGTATCCGTTGACGTATCATCCGTTGACGTATCATCCGTTGAGGTATCCGGCGGATCCGTTTCGGTGTCAGGCGGTTCCGTCGTATCCTCGTATCCGAACTGCGATGTATCTATACCCGTTGACTTATCATAGTTATAATGCTCAAAGCAGAATCTGTTGAACGGTTCTTCCACATTGGATGAGCCACAGAATTCCTCTTCATCAAGCATATTGGCAAAAAATGATACTCCCCACCAACCCGCAGGCGCCACATTTGACGGCAGTTCTCTGAATACGTACTGCGCGTCTGTGACGGTGATTTCTATCGGGAAGCTGCGATTTTCGACCTTGATAAGACCGTACTGCTCAATATTGGCTTCTTTACAGTACTGGCTTGCGACGCCGCCCGTTGTTTTATCGTAATTGACAAGGACGTGGCAATCGCAGGATTCTGTCGGCGCGGTATCGACGGTGAAATATCCCGTCTGCGCTCTGTTTCCTCGAGGATCGAGCTTGCAGGCTTCGGTCATCAGCTTGCCCGAGTCCTTACAGTACGTGCACTTGATAACGCCTGTTGCATCATCAAACTTTTTGAGCTTTTCATTGCCTGCCTTGACAGAATCGAAGATTTCCTCGTGGACACGCGTCATAATAACGTCCCAGATAAGTGCCGCTGACGCGCTCGGGAAATCCGCAAGAGTCTGATTAAGGTCATAACCGAACCACACGCCGCCGAGGTAATAAGGGGTATATCCGATGAACCACTGGTCGTAACCGGAGGTAGTCGTACCCGTTTTACCTGCGATATCGATTTCGGACTTGAGCGTGATTTTCTTTGCGGTACCGTTATCGATGACAGCTTCCATAAGCTTTGTCATAATATCCGCTGTCTGCTCGCTGATAACGATTTCGGAGGGATCGTCCGTCGAAAGCACGACGTTACCCTCGGAATCGGTGACTGTGATATAGGTTCTGGACGTATTGTAAACACCTTTATTGGCAAAGATCTGATATGCCGCGGTCATTTCTCTGACTGTTACGCCGTACGAGAACTGACCGAGCGCGAGGGGCGCCGCCGCTTTATCTGAATAAACGACTCCGGCTTCGTTTTCATAGCTTTCTATAAGGCTGTCGAGATGACATTTTTCTTTAAGGAAGGTGAAGGATTCATCTATGCCGAGAAGCTGAAGTGCACGGACCGCGATCGTGTTCGTGGAGTTACGGACCGCATCATAAACCGTTGTAAGTCCGTGATATTTGCCCGTTGCGTTACGCGGCCAAGCCTTTGCGTCCTCGACCTCCTCATACGTTCCGAAATTTACGGGAACGTCATCAAGAACCGTTCCCCACGTAATAACGCCCGCTTCGATTGCAGGTCCGTACACGGAAAGAGGCTTAATAGAGGAGCCGCAAGGCCGCAGAGACTGAGTTGCTCTGTTGAGGACTCGGCTCTGAGTCTTCTCTCCTCTGCCGCCTACAAGAGCGAGAATATCGCCCGTCGTCGGGTCGATTATCAGTGCTGATGACTGCGGTTTGAGGCCCGTATCGCCCTTCGGGAACACGGAATCGTCGAGATAGACCTCCTCAAGGATATTCTGTATATCCGGATCCATAACGGTATATATATTAAATCCGCCCGTATAAAGTGCGATCGTTGCGACTGCTGTAGAAACACCGTATTCCTCGGAATAGTCCTCGATAAAATCGTTTATGACTGCATCCGTATACCACGACGTCGTACCCGTCGAAACAGTACTTTCCGTGCTGTTAAGGACAAGATCCGCGTAATAGACCTCGTCGTATTCGGCGCGTGTGATATATCCCTGGTCGAGCATTGCATCGAGAACGATGCGTCGTCGTTCGGTATTATACTCGGGGTTACGGATCGGGTCGAATTTATACGGCGATTTTGGTATGGATGCGAGCGCCGCACATTCGATAAGTGTAAGCTCGCTTACGTCCTTTCCGAAATAGGTATGCGCCGCGCTTTGTACTCCGATACAGTTTTGTGAGAAGCTGATGATGTTCAGATACATCGTGATGATCTCTTCTTTACTGTGAGACGATTCGACGTTTATGGCGCGCAGGATCTCCTGAACCTTACGTTGAATCGTAAAATCGTCGTCCTTTGTGGCGTTTTTGACAAGCTGCTGAGTTATTGTCGAGCCGCCGAAGGTCTCCTTGATATGAAGGACCTGGTTTGCCGCCGCGGCGACAGTACGGTACCAGTCAACTCCGCCGTGGCTCCAGAATCTTTCGTCCTCGATCGCGATAAACGCATTGATGAGATCGGAGGGGAGCTCGGTATAGTTTGCCCAGATGCTGTATTCTTCGCCTGCAAGGACCTGGTCATCGATCTCCACTGCCGTGCCGACTCTGTTTTCTCTGTCCGTATAGTCCATATAATAAAGCTGTGAGGACTGATCAGCAGAGGTGATGATAAGACTATCGTCAAACGTGGGGTCGATATTATTATTGATGTAGACAGCGAAGGCTGTAACTACGATAATGCCCGTGACGGCACAGATGAGGAGCAGAGTTATGATGATATCCATCACGAATGCAAGCGCCGTATAGATGATACGGATGATTATGCCGATCGCGTAAAGGAACTCCTCCAGCCAGTTTATGTTTTTGTTCTTTTCCTTGAGATATTGAAGCAGACGTCCCGCCCATTTCGGCAGGGTTCTTTCCGTTTTTACGTTATCTTCCGTCACACTAATACCTCCTTTTTGTTTTGTCTTGATTTACGGCTCGCCGTAAAGGCTTGCCGTATACTATTATAAACCCAAGTTTTGAATAATTTATTAATGGAGCGTCGATAATAAGAATAAGTTAAAATAATTTACAAATCGGCACGGTACTTTTATGAAGAAAATCATCCGCACATCATTTTTTGTCCTTTTTATCTCCGCTTTTGCCGCTGTAAGCGGTCAGCTTTTCTCGTCCATGGACGGAGACGACACGTTCGTCAGGACTGATGCTGTCAGCTTTGTCAAGCCGACAGACATCACAAACGCACCATCAGAGGCGCTGCCTGTCATGACGCCGAGCGGCAAATATTACATCATCCGCGAGCACGAAGGCGTCATAGGCATATTCGGCTCCGACGACACCGAAGCTCCCGAGATGACGCTTGACGTATACGTTTTCACGCTTCCCTCAGACACGGCGGATATGCTCCGCTACGGCATCCGATGCAACGAAAACGATCTGCTCCGTTACATTGAAGCGTTCACAAGCTGATTACTTCAAAACGACGTTTTCCGCACCTAGAAGCGAGGAAAGCTCGTCTGTAAGCCGCTTTGACGTCGCATCCGCTCCGCATTCGTCAAAGCGGGTGTACGTACCCGTTTCCTTATCGTAAACGAACACAGTGAGCGCACCCGAGAATATTCTGACAAGCGCCGCAGCGCGTCTGTATTCATCGGAATCCGCGCTCGACACCCGTATATAAAGACGGGTGGGAGATGCAATTCTCTGCTCCGTTTCCTTCTGCGGCTGCAAATCGGGCTTCTTGAGCGATGCGTACTCGCTGCGCTTCGTTTCGGCGGCTGATGCCTCAGACAGAAGCTCACACGAGCTGACGAGCAGCTTGGGCGCGGCATCATCCTCGACGGACAGCTCACCCTCGACGTAGAGCGGCTCTTCGCCGTAAAGCAGGTCCGAATACCGCGAAAATTGCTTCGGGAACACAAGCGCTTCAATATCCGCAGATTTATCCTCAAGGGTGACAAACATCATTTTGTCGCCCTTTTTCGTTTCCTTGACCGTTCTTGCGTTGATAACGCCCGCAACACGGACACGGCTCTTGTCGCGGTATGATTTTTCGCGATCCTCGTCCGACTCATCATCCGGATTCGTGATCTTAAGGTCCGCAATCCTATCGGGAGAAAGTTCTGCGAGCTTTTCATCGTAATCATCGAGGATATGGCCCGAAAAATACATACCGGAAACCTGTTTTTCGAGGTCAAGAAGGCGTTTTTTCGAGAGTTCGGGAATATCGGGATACTCAAATTCGACCGCAGACGCGAGCGATTCGCCGTCTCCGACGGCGAACATATCGAGCTGTCCCGAAACGCCCGTGCGCTTCTTTTCGTGGAGGTTATCCACTATTGCCTCATAAGACGCTATAAGCTGACTTCGTCTCTGTCCGAGTCTGTCGAACGCGCCGCTCTTGATGAGAGACTCGACCTGTCGCTTATTGCAGTCATATTCATTCATTCTTACCGCGAAATCATAGAACGAACGGAATTTACCTTCGCGCTCACGTTCCTCCGT
Source organism: Eubacteriales bacterium (assembly GCA_045594085.1). Classification (GTDB taxonomy): domain Bacteria; phylum Bacillota; class Clostridia; order Oscillospirales; family CAG-272; genus DTU064. The sequence continues at coordinate 25,683 of JAZNXW010000017.1, forward strand.
TATACGGTCGATAAACTGACGACCGAGACCTTTGAGTGCGGCAAGTCCGTAGCGGATGCCGTCATCAAGCGCGGTATAATCGGCGCGGCTCTCATTTATATCGGGCGCAAGGACTTTTATTCCGTAGCGTCCGCATTCTTCGATGTATTCCGCCGTCTTCCCTTCCCATCCGAGAACGGAATCGAGAAGCGAGGACATATATTCCTTGGTATAGTGGCGCTTCAGATACGCGGTACGGTACGATATGACCGCATACGCGGCGGCGTGGCTCTTATTGAACGCATAGCTCGAAAATGACGCCATATCGTCAAACAGCACGTTTGCCTCTTCCTTCGTCATACCGCGCGTGACGGCACCCGACACGAAATCCTCCCTCTCCGCTTCAAGCACGTCTGCTTTTTTCTTAGCCATCGCACGGCGGACGACGTCCGCTCTTGCATAAGAATAGCCTGCGACGGCACGGAAGATCTGCATTACCTGCTCCTGATAAACTATGCATCCGTAAGTCTCCGAAAGGATCGGTATGATCTTCGGTGAGGTATATTTGATGCCGCCGCCACCGTGCTTACGCTCGATATATGCGGGGATCGAGTCCATCGGTCCCGGGCGGTAGAGCGCAATTGCGGCAATAATATCAGACAGACAGCTCGGCATCAGCTTTGTGAGCATACGTCTCATTCCGCTTGACTCAAGCTGGAAGATACCGTTCGTGTCGCCGCTGCCGATCATTTCATACGTTTCCGCATCGTCATACGGAATGAGCGCTATATCAAAATCAGGAGATTTTTCCCTGATTCTTTTTACTGTATTTGAAATTATTGTGATATATCTGAGCGCGAGAAAGTCAAATTTGACAAGTCCCACCTTCGCGACGGTATCCATATCGAACTGTGTCACGACAGTTCCGCCGTTGACCGCAAGCGGAACTATATCGGAAAGCGGTTCGCTCGTAATGACGACGCCTGCGGCGTGAGTCGAGGCATGGCGCGGCATTCCCTCGAGCGCCCTCGCCGTATCGATCAGGCGTGTGATCTCGCTTGACGACTCATATATCTCGAAAAGCTCCTTGTTTTTCAGAGCTCCTTCGAGAGTTGCGCCCGGGAATTGCGGAATAAGCTTCGCTATCCTGTCAACCTCGGAATAAGACATACCGAGCGCACGTCCGACGTCTCTGACAGCTGCGCGCGCCGCCATCGTACCGAAGGTGATTATCTGCGAAACGTGCTCGGGGCCGTATTTTTCCTTGACGTATTCGATTACCTCATCGCGTCTGTCATAGCAGAAGTCGATATCAAAGTCGGGCAGACTGACTCGCTCGGGATTGAGGAATCGCTCGAAAAGCAGTCCGTATCTGAGAGGATCGATATCCGTTATACCGAGAAGATACGCAACGAGGCTTCCTGCGCCCGAGCCTCTACCCGGACCTACGGGAATACCGTTTTTCTTTGCGTACGCTATAAAATCAGCTACCACGAGGTAGTATTCGCTGTAGCCCATTCCGTTTATCACGGAAAGCTCGTAGGATATACGCTCGCGGTAATCGCTTTCGGCATATTCCCCATCATAGACGATATGAGCGCGTGAGAGTCTGTCGGCAAGTCCCTTTTCCGCTTCCGCGGCAAGATAATCCTTCGGATCCATACCGCCCGTAAAGGGATATTTCGGCATATAGATCTTATCAAATGACAGCTCAAGATTGCACATATCCGCAATCTTTTGCGTATTTTCTATGGGAGAGCCGCCATCAACATTACCGAACAGACGCGTCATCTCGGCTGTTGATTTAAAATAGAACTCATCCGTTTCAAATCCGAGAGGTCTGCCGTCCGTGATAACATTGTTTGTCTGAATGCACATAAGGATCGCCTGCGTATCTGCGTCCTTACGGTAAAGATAGTGCACGTCATTCGTGGCGACAAGACCGATTCCCGTCTCCTCCGCTATACGAATCAGCGATTCGTTGACCGTTTTCTGTTCGTCGATGCCGTGATCCTGAAGCTCAAGATAGAAGCTGTCCGATCCGAAAATATCACGCATCGTTACGGCATATTCGCGTGCGGCAGCGTAATTGCCCGCCGTGATCGCGCGCGGTATATATCCTGCAAGGCACGCAGACAGTGCGATAAGTCCGTCCGAATGAGTACGCAGGAGCTCCATGTCAACTCTCGGCTTCGAATAAAAGCCCTCCGTCCATCCGAGAGAAACCATTTTAATGAGATTTTTGTAGCCTGTTTCGTTTTTGCAAAGCAGGACGAGATGATTGGGTGACGCTCCGCGTCCGTCACGCTTATCGAAGCGAGAGGACTGTGCGACGTACACCTCACAGCCTATGATCGGCTTGACGCCCTCCTTTTTACAGGCATTATAAAAGTCTATAACGCCGTACATTGCGCCGTGATCCGTGATCGCAACGGCGCTTTGTCCCATATCCTTTGCAAGCCTCGGGATATCTGACACACGGCAGGCGCCGTCGAGCAGACTGTATTCCGAATGCAGATGAAGATGACAGAATCCCGCCATACGGCACCTCCCTTTTCATTATTTTTTTCTGTATTTATCCGCAATCTCAATTATACGCTTGAGTCGCGCGTTCAGAGTCGATTTTGACACTCCCTCGGGCGAGACTGCGGCGAGCTGAAACAGCGACAGCTCGGGATTTTCGATGCGCAGAAGCGCCGTTTTATGAAGCGTCTCATCGAGCAGATGAAGTCTCTCCGTCTCGATCAGGAAGCTGATCGCCTCGCACGCGCGCTCTGATGCTGCGGTGGATTTGTTGATATTTGAAATGTCTGTATTATTGGCTCGATTGAGCGTTCCGCGCACATCAGCCTCCATTCGGGCGTTGACTATGTCGAACATCACGCGATTATTGCCCGCGGCGGCGAAAAATTCTCCTATCGAGTCACTTGACTTGATGTATAACACGTACGCTCCACGGCGAAAGCGCTTTTTCGGTTCAAATCCGCAAGCGTTCAGAAGTGAGAGCGCGTCATCGGCGGCGGCTTCGGTACGGAACGTAAAATCGAGGTTATACTCGTGCGCGGCAGGATCATTCATGCTTCCGACCGCAATAAACAGTCCGCGCAGAAGCGCACCCCGGCAATTCGCGCATTTCAGAAGCGACACACTTGAAAGCGGCACCTCCGCCCTTGCATCGGCAACACTGTCCGCATGAAAAAACTCGTTTATGAGCGAATAAAAATACGCTTTTACGTCGCGGCGGCGAAAATCGGGCACATCGGGAAGCACAGCCGCCATTGCCACGGCAATATTTTTGCGGCAACAGTTATTTTTGACACGCCCCGAGATCAGCTCTGATTTAATATCCGAAGAATACGACATATCACATATAAATGAGCTCGCGCTCGATCTTTATTCCGTGGAGCTCTTCGATCTTCGAGGTGATCAACTCAACAAGAGCTTTAACATCCTCGGCGGTGGCGCCGCCTACGTTGACGATAAAGCCCGCGTGCTTGACAGACACCTCGGCACCTCCGATGCGGCATCCCTTGAGCCCTGCCTCATCTATGAGCTGAGCCGTAAAATATCCGGGATAACGCTTGAAAACACTGCCCGCGCTCGGATATTCAAGGGGCTGTTTATCTCTGCGTCTGCCCATAAGATCCGTCATTTTGGACTGGATCTCCGCCCTATCGCCGGGGATAAGCTCGAGTCTTGCGGAGATAACTGTGAGCGGACGGTGCTTGATGACACTATCCCTATAGCCGAGTGCAAGCTCATCCTTGGTGAGCGTCACGACGGAATCCGTTTCGGCGTCATAGCACTCCGCAGACACGATAACGTCGCGGATCTCGCCTCCGTATGCACCCGCATTCATCGCGACGGCACCGCCGATCGTGCCGGGGATACCGTAAGCGAATTCAAGACCGGAAAGGCCCTCACGCTGTGCTGCCGATGCGGTGGCGGTAATGCTCTTTCCGGCGCCTACGGTAACAAAATTACCGTCGAAGGTGACGTCTGCGAGCTTGGTTGTGATGACGAGTACACCGTCGTATCCGTCGTCGGAGACGAGCACGTTAGAGCCGTTACCGAGAACGGAATGCTTTATCTCCTCCGTCTTCAAATACCGCAAAAGGGCGCAAAGCGCCCCTTCTGTTTTGGGATATGCCGTTACCGACACGGCTCCGCCGATGCGGAATGAGGTAAGCTCGGCGGCGGACACGTTCTGTACGTATTCATATTCGCCCTCGTTTCGGGCGAGAAAATCAATTATACCGTTTGTTTTCAATGTTTTTCTCCGGAATAGCATATTTCGCAAAGCTCATCAAGATGCTTTACAGTATAGACGGGCGACAGCGAGCCGCTGTCCTTCCCCTTCGGATTGAACCAGCACGTATCGAGTCCAGCGTTTATACCGCCCTTGATATCGCTTGAAAGCGAATCTCCGACAAGGAGCACGCGGTGCTTATTTTCATCTGTGATGCCGAGATCGTCAAAAACGATATTGAAATATTCGATTGCGGGCTTATCATAGCCCATCTCATCCGAAATAAACGTTTTTTTGATATATTTCGTGATGGGAGACTTCGCGAATCTACGTTTTTGTACGCTCGTTGTGCCGTTCGTAATGATATAAAGATCAAAGTCCTCTGAAAGTCGGCGGCAAAGCTCCTCCGATTCGGGAAAAAGGATACACTTTTCGGAAAGCGCATTCAGATAAAAATCTGCGATATCCTCGGGCGCTTTGTCCGTTTTGATCTTTTCGGACGGAAGCGCCGCGATAAGCTTACGGAAACGTTCGATCTTCAGACGCTCTCGCGTTGTCTCGCCGCGCTCAAGCGCCTCCCATTCGCGTGCGTTGATGTCGTGATAAAGCGCAAGCGTTTCGGGATCGGACGGAACGCCCGCAAACGCGAGCGTTTCGTCAAGCGAGATCTTCTCGGACAGATCAAAATCGTAAAGTGTTCCGTCTGCGTCAAAGAGGATGATACCGTATTTCATCAGAGTGTGAACTTATGGAAGGTCTTTTTGCCCTTCTTGACAACGACACCGTCTTCGAACTTGGACTTTTCGACAGTCATCGAGGGATTTGTAACCTTTTCGCCATCGATGAGAACACCGCCCTGCATAACGAGAGTTCTTCCCTCTCTGCGCGAGGGAGCGAGCTTCGCCTTTATCATCATATCAAGGATACCGATAGCACCGTCGGTGAAATCTTCATCGGAAAGAGCCGTTGTAGGCATATTTTCGGAGTTACCCGCACCGCCGAACACAGCCTTTGCGGCAGCGTCTGCCTTATCTGCCTCTTCCTTACCGTGAACGAGGTTCGTGAGCTCGTATGCGAGAATCTCCTTCGCGCGATTGAGCTCTGCACCCTGCCAATTTGCCATCTCATCAATCTGCTCGAGAGGCAGGAAGGTAAGCATACGGATGCACTTCATTACGTCATCGTCAGCGACGTTGCGCCAATACTGATAGAAATCGAACGGGCTGGTCTTATTGGGATCGAGCCACACTGCGTTGCCTGCGGTTTTGCCCATCTTCTTGCCCTGCGAGTCGGTAAGCAGAGTTATGGTCATCGCGTGAGCGTCCGCGCCGAGCTTACGTCTGATAAGCTCCGTACCGCCGAGCATATTCGACCACTGATCGTCGCCGCCGAACTGCATATTACAGCCGTACTTTTTGTAGAGGTAGTAAAAGTCGTAGGACTGCATTATCATGTAATTGAATTCAAGGAATGAGAGTCCCTTTTCCATTCTCTGCTTATAGCATTCCGCGCGAAGCATATTGTTGACGGAGAAGCAGGAGCCGACCTCACGGAGAAGCTCGACATAGTTGAGGTCGAGAAGCCAATCCGCGTTGTTTATCATCATTGCCTTACCCTCGGAGAAATCGATGAAGCGCTCCATCTGACGCTTGAAGCAAGCGGCATTATGATCGATATCCTCTTTGGTGAGCATCTTTCTCATATCCGTACGTCCGGACGGGTCACCGATCATTGTCGTACCGCCGCCGATGAGGGCGATGGGCTTATTGCCCGCCATCTGAAGACGCTTCATAAGCGTAAGCGCCATAAAATGGCCTGCCGTAAGACTGTCTGCGGTGCAGTCGAAGCCTATATAGAAGGTCGCCTTACCCGCGTTTATCATAGTTCTGATCTCTTCTTCGTTTGTTACCTGTGCAAGAAGTCCTCTTGCCTTCAGTTCTTCATAAATTCCCATGGTTTTTGTATGCCTTTCAATTATTGAATCAATATTTTATACGCTATGCTCCGCGATGAGCTCGCGTGCCGCGTTTCTTTGCGTTTCTGTTACATTGATACCGCCGATGATCCTTGCGATCTCGTCGATGCGATCCTCTCCCTCGAGCATTTTTACGGACGTTTCCGTTCTGCCGCCCGTCTCGTGCTTTTCGACAAGAAGATGCGTATCCGCAAGAGATGCGATCTGCGCGGAATGCGTGATCGCTATGATCTGACGGGATTTCGCGCTTTCCTTGAGCCGCAGGCCTATCTTACCCGACGTAGATCCTGACACACCCGTATCTATCTCGTCGTAAATGAGCGTTTCCTCGCAGCTCTTCTTATTGCCGACGCTCTTGATGGCAAGCATCACGCGCGAAAGCTCGCCGCCCGACGCCGCCGTTGCAAGAGGACGGACGTCCTCGCCCGCATTCGCGGAGATATAAAATTCCGCCGCCTCGGTGCCCGTTGACGTTAACTCCGTTTCCGTGAAGCGTACGTTGAAGGTAACCTTCGGCATATCGAGTCCCGTGAGCACACGGCAGATTTCCTCAGACATAACCTCCGACGCCGCACGGCGCTTTTCGGTCAGCACATTTGCCGCGGCAAGCGCGGATTTTTTTGTTTCCGCAAGCTGTTTTTCGAGCTTTTCGATGCGTTCGTCGTTATTTTCGATCGCGTCCAGCTTATCTGCAGCCGCATTTCTGTGCGCAAGGACAGCGGCAAGCGTGCCGCCGTATTTACGCTTGAGGCGGTGGATCACGTCAAGCCTGTCATCGATCTTTTCGAGTCTTTCGGCGGGATCCTCTTCTTCCGCTCCTCCGAGCTCAAACTCGGAATAAGTACGTCTTGCTATATCCTCGAGCTCAGCCGCGATAGAGCGGAGCTTTTCCGCATCCTCTGCAGCATCGCGAGAATAATCTGCGAGCTGTTCCATTGCGGACGCGGCGCGTTCGGCAAGATATGCGGCGGAGGCGCCCTTCTCATTGCCGTATGCGGCGCGGTAGACGAATGCGGCAAGCTTCGTGATACGTTCGCCCGCTTTGAGACGCGCTTTTTCAAGCGTAAGCTCGTCTTCCTCATCAACGGACAGCTTGGCGGCGTCGATCTCCTTGATCTGATATTTCAGAAGATCCGCCGCAAGCGCACCCTCGTTTGAAAGACGCTTTATCTCATCATATTCGGAACGCACGGATGTATATTCCTCATAGCGCGCGCTGTATTCGGCAAGCTCTGCCGACGTTTCCGCATATTCATCGATGAGTGCGAGCTGTGCCTCCGGAGTTTTAAGCGAGAGGCTCTCGCTCTGACCGTTGACCGTTATGAGAGTAGACATCACGCGGCGCAGATTTGAGAGTGACACGCTCCTTCCGTTGACCTTGACCGTGCTTTTTCCGTCCACGGTGAGCGTTCTTTCAACAGTCAGTTCTCCGTCCTCGACTGTAACGCCGAGCTCCGAAAGCATTTCCGAAGCTGTTGAAGTAACGTCTGTAAAAAGTGCACTGACGTAGGCGCGGCTCTCACCTGTACGGATAAGTGCCGTCTGCGCCTTCGCACCGAGGATAAGCGCGATCGAATCAATGATGATAGACTTACCGGCGCCGGTTTGTCCCGTGATAACGGTGAATCCGCCGTTAAGATCAACGTCGAGCGATCTGATGACCGCGACGTTTTCAATATGGAGTGATGAAATCATTTTTTGCCTTTATTACAGACCTCAGACAGTCTTCATAAGTCCCTTGATCTTTTCGCTGATATCGCCTGCGTCGTCTTCGGTTCTCGTCACAACAATGATACAGTCATCGCCCGCAACGCATCCGAGGATACTGGGAGATGCGATGCCGTCGATTGAGGAGGCGATGGCGGGGGCCATCGACGGGAACGTCTTGATTACGACGTTATTGAGCGCATAATCAACGCTTGTGATGGATTCCGCAAGCGCAAGATTGAATTTGGCTATGCTAACGCCGGAATGAGACTTAGGCTGTATGTACTTATACATGCCCCGTTCTGTGGTGACCTTGGAAAGCTTGAGCTCTCTGATGTCACGTGAGATCGTCGCCTGGGTAACCGTATAGCCTTCGGCGCGGAGCTTTTCGATGAGCTCCTCCTGCGTTTCGATATCGTAACGCGAGATCAGTTCAAGTATCTTGTTCTGTCTTTTGTTTTTCATTTATTACCTCACATTTTTTTGTAATGTGTATACGACTTTTTTCGGGTGTGGAAATTGACAAATTCATGGAATTCGTCAAACATTTTTTGAATGGTATAAGTTTCGGCACGCCGAAACTTGCGGACTTGACAAATTCACAGAATTCGTCAAATGTTTTTTGAATGCTACAAGTTTCGGCACGCCGAAACTTGCGGACTTGACAAATTCACAGAATTTGTCAACGTCCTGTCATTTTGGCGCGGAATACGCCTGTGAATCCGTTTTTGGCGAGTGATACAAAGCGTGTACGCGACTCGCTCTTGCGGATTATGACGTATGCTCCGTCCGGTATTTTGACGGGCTCTGCTCCGTCCGCCGTGAGCTCAAGCTCACCGTGACGCCAATCTCCCGCACGGCAGACGAAAACGCTGTCCGATGCGTAAACGGCAGGTCTTGCAAGGACGGAATGAGGACAGATCGGCGTGACGCAGATGCAGTCCATTGACGGGTCGATAAGCGGACCTCCCGCAGAAAGCGAGTACGCGGTCGATCCCGTCGGAGTTGAAAATATGACTCCGTCGGCGTCGTAACGTCCCGCATCCTGACCATGGCAATAAAGCTCGATCGGAGCGATAACGGATGACGCCGCCTTTGTGATAACTATATCATTAAGGGATGCTTTTGTGCTGTGATATACCTTGTCTTCGTAGATGATATCTGCCGAAAGCATCATTCTTTCTTCAACAGCATAATGACCTCCGAGCACGCTTTTAAGGCTGTCAAGGCTGTCGACGCCGAGCGCCGCCATATATCCGACGTTGCCCGTATTCACGCCGAGGATCGGCGCGTCACATCCAAGCGCCTCGTGAGCCGCAGACAACACAGATCCGTCACCGCCGACGGATATGATAAGATCCGGCACTGTTTCGTCCGTGTGCGTAACGATCTCGTCTCTGTAGGCATCGGGAATCGGGTGAGATTCCTTCATCACGACGCTTACGCCTTCATCGAGGCAAAGACGCACGACCGAAGCGAGTCTTCCGTCGTTATTATCCCTTATACCGAGCGGCAAGAGCAATACTGTTTTCATTCTTCACAAACTCCCTGATCTCTCTGTCCGATACGCGCGGTGTTTTCGCGCCCGTAAATCGGAAATATGCAAGGTATTCCCTGTTTCCGCGCTTCTGTGCGCGTTCATCGCTGATACCGCCGCCCGAAACGGGAGAAACGGTGAGCGCGACAAGCTCAAGTCCAACCTCTGCAGCGGCATTGACAACACCCGACACAGCCTCCGCTCTGTCCGACGGCTCCGAAACGACGCCTCTTCCGACGCGTCGCTTATCAAGCTCGAACTGCGGCTTTATCAAGGTTACGAAACGTCCGTTTTCATCAAGCACGGATGCGACTGCGGACATTATCAGCTTTTGCGAGATGAACGAGACGTCGCATACGGCAAGGCTGACCTTTTCTCCGAGATCATCAGAGGTAAGGTAGCGCGCGTTTGTGTTTTCCATCGATACGACACGCGGATCGCTCACGAGCTTTTCGTGAAGCTGAGACGTGCCCGAATCAACGGCATAGACCTTCGCGGCTCCGCGTGAAATCAGGCAATCGGTAAATCCACCCGTGGACGCGCCGATATCAATGCAGACATCGCCCGTAACGTCCAACTCAAAGCGCGTAAGCGCGGAATCAAGCTTCATTCCGCCGACACTGACGTAAGGGCACACGTTATCACGCACCGTAACCGTATGCGAAATCGTTTCGTCTATTTCAAACGCAGGCTTTTTTACCGTTTTGCCGTCAACATCGACCGCACCCTCACAAATGAGAAACTTGGCGCGTGCCCGGCTCTCGGCGCAGCCCTGTTCGTATAAATATACATCGAGTCTCATGAGATTATACCATTTCGGCTGAGATAAATCAACCGTATATATTCATAAATTATTCACACAGAATTGCGTCAGATGCTTCTTCCCGCAAGCCACACGGCAAGCTCGACGAGCGCATCCGATCCCGGGTACGGACGAATCGCGGCTACAGCGCCCTGTGTGAGTGTGATGGCGAGCGAGCGAGCTTCATCCGTGCTCATAAACGAGAGGACCGTCGTCTTGCCCGACGCGGCATCACTTCCGCCCTCGTCGGGGTCGAGCATATCGTCAACTATCTGGAATGCAAGCCCGATATTATACGCATATTTGCGGACGTCAGCATAAACGGAATCGTCAAGCGTCCTTTCTTTATCTGCGGCGATAACGCCGAGCACGGCAGCGGCAGCGATGAGATCGCCTGTCTTTTTGCGGTGCATTTCCGCAAGCTCCTCAAAGGAAACGTCGCGGTTTTCGTAGAGCATATCGCAGATCTGACCGCCGATCATACCGTCATGTCCCGCGGATGATGCGAGCACAGAGACGGCTCGGCAGTTTCTGTCCGCATCAGCAAACGGGTTATCCGCGATGAGCGAGAACGCATAAGTCAGAAGTGCGTCGCCGGCAAGAAGCGCGTTCGCTTCGCCGTAGACCTTATGAGACGTGGGCTTACCGCGTCTTTCATCATCGTCGTCCATGCAAGGCAAGTCGTCGTGAATGAGCGAATACGTATGCACACACTCAACCGCGCACGCGTACGGGATCGCAGACATTACGTCACCGCCGAAAAGTCGGCAGAATTCAAGCGTAAGGCACGGACGCACGCGCTTGCCGCCGGACATTGCGGAATAGCGCATCGCCTCATATATGAGCGAATGTGACGCTTCTCCCTGCGGGAGCAGGCTGTCAAGCGAAGCCTCGATCAACTCCGCGTTGTTTTTGATGATTTCTTCTATGTTTTTCAAGGCTTATCTCCCTTCTTACGCCTTCGGCGCGAGAGGCACCTCTGTTGCCTCTCCGTCGGGAGAGAACGTGAGCATTCTGACGCGCTGCTCTGCCGTATCAAGCTTTTCGTTGCAGAATTTTACGAGAGCGACGCCCTCTTCGAAAAGGGAGAGCGACTCATCAAGCGGAGCGTTTCCGCTTTCAAGCGCACGGACGATAACTTCAAGGCGTGCTATCGCAGTTTCAAAGGTTTTATTTTCTTCAGACATAACAATCTCCAATCCGCCGCCCACGGCGGCAAATACATTACACTTGATTTTTCGTCACGGACTCTACCCTTGCCGTGATCTCACCGTCAGACGCCTTCATAATGAGCGTAGTGCCTACGGAAACGTCGTCAACGCTTTTCATAACGCGTCCGTCGCCGTCAAAGACTGCGAAATATCCGCGAGTCAGTATCGCCAAGGGATTGAGCGCGTCAAGCTTTGCCGCCGACGCAAGGAATTTCAGGCGCGCGGCATCGAGATTCTGCCTTTCTGCGGCAGAAAGCTTATCTGCAAGCGAGACGGTGAGCATACGCTTTTCGTCCGTGATCATATTCGGATCGCGGAGCGCACGTCTCGACGAAAGCGCATCGAGGGCACGTCTGCGGCTTTCAACTCCGCGCTGAAGGCAGAGCATATTGTGAGTGGTGATATTATTGAGCTTACGCTTAAGCTCCGTCGATTCGGGAAGTGCGATCTCAGCCGCCGCAGACGGCGTGGGAGCACGTTTATCTGCGACAAAATCGCAGATGGTAAAATCGGTTTCGTGACCGACCGCGGAAATGACGGGCACGGAGCACGCCGCAACGGCGCGTGCGACTCCTTCGTCGTTAAACGCCCACAAATCCTCGATCGAACCGCCGCCGCGTCCGATGATTATGACGTCAACGGATCGCGTCGAGGAAAAATAGTTGAGTCCTGCAATGAGCTGAGGCGGTGCATCCGGTCCTTGAACGAGTGCGGGATAAAGAATGATCTTCGCCATCGGGAAACGCCTGCCTGAGACGTTTATCATATCTCGGATCGCAGCTCCTGTGGGTGCTGTTATGATACCGATCCTCGACGGGATCTTAGGCAGCGGACGCTTTCTTTCGGGAGAGAAAAGCCCCTCAGCCTCGAGCTTTGCCTTGAGCTGCTCGTAAGCGATATAGAGCGCGCCGACGCCGTCGGGCTGCATCGAATCGGCATAAAGCTGATACTGACCGTCACGCACGAATGCGGCAACTCTGCCGTGAACGATGACCTTCATACCGTTTTCGGGTCTGAAAGCGAGCTTCGAGGCAGAGGATCGGAACATGACAGCCTTGAGATTTGAGGTCTCGTCCTTGACGGTGAAATAGAGATGTCCCGTTTTATAGTGGTTGGTGAAGTTTGAGATTTCGCCCTTGATAAAGATATCACCGAGGACGGGATTCGCTTCAAGCGACATTTTGATGTATTCGTTGAGCTCCGTGACTGTCATCGTCATCGGGATCTTGGAAAAGTCGACCAAATCGCAGTCACTCTCCTCTCATAAGTGCATTATATGCCATAAGTGCGGTGCCTGCGGCGTTATCAGCCGAATATACAGGCTCCGAAAAATATACGTTTTCACGTTTGCCGAGCGTTTGGCGCATCCTCTTACAGCTCATCACGCCGCCGGCGTAGATGACGGGGATGCCGGGATACTCACGGCGGAGATTTTCCGTCAGCTTATCGAGCGTTTTCGTCACGAAATCGAGCGCATACGCGGCGACCTCGGACGGATCGTCCGTCTTTTCATAAAGTGTGCGCGCTTTGTTTTCGGCGCCGGACAAATGCGCGTCGAGTCCCGAAACGGAAACGTTTATGCCGGACAGCATAACGTCGTGCGAGGATGCGAGATTTTCAAGCGCAGGACCGCACGGGAACGAAAGTCCCATCATTACTCCGACTCTGTCGATGAGCTGACCTGCATTCAGATCCTTCGTTCCGCCGATACAAACCGCACGCGGATATCCGTCGTCCGGTGTTACGAGCGTGATTTCCGTTGTTCCGCCGGACACGTGAAACGCCGCAAAGGGCTGCTCTCCGTAAAGAAGATCCGTTTTTCCTGCCGAATAAAGTGCGGCGGTGATATGTCCCGCCTGATGCGAAAACTCATAAACGGGCGCGCCCGTCACGGCAGATGCGGAATACGCCGCGGATTTACCCGAAAGGAAGCAAGGCATATACGAGCCCTCGGCATCTCGCGGAGTCACGGAGACACCGATCGCATCGGGTGCGCGTCCGTCCAGCACAGCGCGTACAGCGTCCATAACCTCGGGGAGATTTTTTACGTGCGCAAAAACGGCGTCGGACTGTCTGAGTCCACGTTCGCCTTCCTTTACGGGAAGCGGTATTTTCTTGTTAAGGATGATCTGTCCGTCAATGCACACCGACGCCGACGTTGTGTAATTGCTCGTGTCGATTCCGAGCGTTACCTTTTCGGTCATTTTTTATTCTTTCTCGGATATGCTTCCTTTTCGATCGCAGGATCCTTGCCTATCTTGGAAAGGATGCCGTTGATGAACGAGGGCGCACTTTCAATATCATATTTCTTTGCCAGTTCAACAGCCTCGTTTATCGAGACGCTTACCGGAATATTGCGGATAAAGTAAAACTCGTATACGGCGAGGCGCAGTATTGAAATAGTAACGCGGGACATACGCTCCGTGGACCAATCTACGGATACGGACTTGATCTTTTCGTCGAGCGTTTCCGTGTTTTCGTTCACGCCGAAATACACGCTTTTTATATAATCGTTTTCTTCGATCTCGCGAAGCTCAACGGAGCTTTCGTAAACAGATTCGGGATCGTCATCGGGTCTTGCTGCTTTTTCGTATAAAAGCTCAAGAGTAGCTTCTCTGGCTTCTCTTCTTGTCATAAATATATCCTCCAAAATATCTCGGGCAGTATGTTACTGCGAATATACGCATAAAAATACAATTATATTATATACTCAATAATATATGAAAGTCAATGACCGGAGAAAAACTATTGCTCTGTTATGTAAAATTTTTCTTTCATTTCGACGCAAAATCCACACTTCGACGGGAAAATTTGTGATTATTTTTTGAATTTTTCTTCTGCATTATTGAACGTATCCGCGTAATGTGATATTATTATAATAATTACACTCAAAAATACTGTCACAAAAGAAAGACTCAAATATGAAAAACAAGACAAAAACAACATCTGTGTCGGAAAAGGTAACCTTTCCGAAGCTCGTATTAAACAAGGTCATCTATCCCGCATCTCTCATCTATACCGCACTCACAATGATATTTTATCTCTGCGGTCCGCTTTTCGATCTTGCGGACAGACACATGGTGCTGACGCGCAAATCGGGATTTCTTCTGCTCGTTTTCGCAATCGTTACAGCGACCGCAAACATCGTTCTGACACAGAAAAAATACACGATGCACATTTCCCTGCGAATTGTGATCCATTTCGCCGCGATGCTTATTTCGTTCTACGTGTTGTTCCTCAGCATCTCCGGATATGATGCCGGCAAGAGCTCGACGATGATACTTCTTCTCGTTTTCACAGTACTTTATTTCGTCGTTTGCGGCATCATCTTCGCGATCCGCGGCGCAAAGAAGAAGGCTCGCACCGACGCCTCCGAATATAAGCGAATCTACGACTGATGAAAATCAATCCGAACAAAAAAGAGACCTTCAAGCTCGACAAGACCGTTGTCACAACAATAGGTATCATTGCGGCGCTGCTGATTTTGATAATCATACTCGTCAATGCCTGCTCTGACAGCGGTAAAAACGATGACGTTACAGACAGCCAATCAGCAACCGATTCCGTCCCTGACAATGCGCCCGTCGCTGACGCGGAAACCACGGACCAAACAAACGGCACAAAGGACGAAGACGACGATTTCATATTCATTCCGATCGAGGATTCGGGCACCTCGGCCCCTGCCCTTGCCGTTACGAAAAAAGAGCTTGAATCCGCACTGCTTACAGTTACGCAGGATCTCGGTGACGCGCACGCCGACAAGTATTATTTCCTCTGTGATTCCGTCATCTACGGAATGAAATCGCTTGGTATGCTTGCTGACGGACGAGAAACCGACAAAGTCGTCACCGGTGTGTCATCGTCATTTTCTCTCGCAAGCGGAAAGGATGCGCTTGTTTATCTGCCCGAAAGCGATTCAGTGCTCTCCGTGCCCGATGCGATCGCACAGATCGCTCCCGAATATCTGCTCGTTTCAGTCGGAACAGACGAGATCCTTAAGAAATCGAAAATTTCCGACACGAATTTTTACAACGCATACCGTGAGCTTGTGATGTCGCTCCGCGAGGCGTCACCGAAGACCGTCATAGTATGTATGCCCATCCTTCCAGGAACGGACGGAGACGGACTCAACATCTACAAAGCGGAAACGTACAACAAATACATCCACGCATCCGCAGCCGAGTTCGGCGCATACTACATCGACGTCGCATCCGCGTTTGCAAATTCGTCCGGATATCTCCGCATAGACTGTGACGCAGGGGCGTCTTGTCTGAACACAACGGGACTCAAGCGCTTGCTTGAGTTGATCCGCACCTACGACGTTCCGAAACCCGCAACAGACTAAAAAAAGAAGCCTTGATCCTTTTCGATCAAGGCTTCTTTCGGTTATTTTACTTTCTGTAATCGGTAATGAAGACGATCTCCTCGGGCAGACGCATATTGAGCTTTTCTCTCGCGACGCGGATTATGTATTCATCATCATACGGCTTGGAAAGATCGTTCTCCATGGCAAGGATCTCCTCCTCACGTCTCGATATTTCCTCCTCGAGCGCCTCCTTCTGCGCGGCAAGCTCCTGCTTTTCCGCATTAAAGGAGAAAATTGATATTATGCACAGCGCGGCAAAGACAAATACCGCTATCTTGAACATCAAATTTTCAGTTATCATATCGAGCATAGTAGTCTCCAATCCTCCGCCGTGCGGCGGCACAACCAATAAATGATTTTTTCTTTTCAGGTGAATAAACCTTTCACACTGCATCCGTATCAAGCCCGCTGACTATAGAGCCGATTTCATCAAGCTTCCTTGTAAGTGTGGTTTCAATATATTTCCGGGTCAGGGCATCCGATCTCTTCATAAGAAGCGAAGCATATGCCCTGCCGAATGTTTTTTTATAGATTTTTCTTAGTAAAATAAATGGTTTTATGCCGAAATACCAAATATATCGGCACGCTGTCGTCAATATGAAAAGTATTGCTCCGACAGCTTTTTTCGTTGCCCCACCGACAGTTTTCATATAAATATAAAATCCGGCAACGACACCGAGCAGAGTATACCATCGGACGATTCCATCAGCGAAGCTGTAATAAAAGACCGTGATCGCTACAGCAAGAATGAGCATATATATCAGATCGACCGAGTTAAGAAGAATTACCGACATCCTTCGTCCGAGACGCGTTTCACGCCGCGGCTTTTGGCATCCGATAAGCGGAAGCTCGCACTGTGTGTACTTTTTTTCGGCGGCAAGTCCGCATCCAAGGAAGGTTCGCAGAATGCGGAACGCATCATACACGGCGGCAGCGGCAATCCCGAAGAAAAACACATAAACGATCAGCCTGATTTCCGTTTCCGCAAATACGCGAAGATCAGTTTTCACGGAATCTGCCTCGTTTTTTGTCCGTGCGCTTTTTGATATCGTAGTAAACGATCGCCTCGACTGTTCCCGAGCAGATCATATCTCCCGTTTCCGAGTCGAATTTGTCAACGTGCAAGCCGTGTCCCTGAAGCGAAAGCCCGTCCTTTTCCGTTTTCATTATGATATTCGATTCATCGAAGCCCTCGATGCTGACGATCCCTGTCAAAACAGTTGCCGTGCGCTCACTGACGCTGATTCCGTGACTCTTTTTTAATGCATCCATCAGAAATACTCCGTTCGTTATCTTGATTTTGATGCATTATATGCGGTACGAATTTATTCTATGACCTCGTACATCGAAGAAGCGTCCGCTTTTCCGACGTTATCGCGCACCTCGAGCACGCGTATCTTCAAGGTCTTTTCACCAAAGGTGATCTCGAGCACATCCCCCTGTTTGACATCATAGGACGCTTTTGCGCGTCTTCCGTTGACGTTGACATGCTCAGCGTCGCAGGCGTTATTTGCGACGGTACGTCTTTTTATGATTCTTGATACTTTAAGAAATTTATCGAGTCTCATTATGTCGGTTCCAATTTCCGACTTTGATCGTTCGAAAACGATGTCGGAAATTGCGATTTCCTCCTAAAAAGCATCGATGGCGGCATCCCATACGGGATACCGCCTTCGAGTTTGTTATTAACTTTATGATTTCGGAAAGATTACTTAATCTCTTCCTTGAGTGCCTTACCTGCAGTAAATACGGGAGTCTTGGAAGCAGCGATTGTGATCTTTTCGCCTGTCTTGGGGTTTCTGCCTTCACGAGCTTCCTTGGACTTGATCTTGAAAGTGCCGAAGCCTACGACCTGAACCTTGTCGTCGTTTGCAAGAGTTTCTGTGATGGTATCGAATACTGCGTTTACAGCCGCTTCAGCTTCCTTCTTCTTGAGTCCTGTCTTATTAGCTACTGCGCTGATAAGTTCAACCTTGTTCATAATGGTAAAATGTCCTTTCGAATTCTAAATAATAAAGGGACGTCCGTCACCTTGATTTGCGTTTTTTCTATTATACCATAGAGTTACAAATTATGCAATAGATAAACGCAATATTTCCCTTTATTTTTAAGGATTTTTATGCTTTATTTTATCCCACACCGCATCGAGCTCCTCCATAGACATCGCGGCAGGATCACGGCCCTCTGCGAGAACTGAGTTTTCAAGACGTTCATAGCGGTTGCAATATTTATTGCAAGCAAGAGTGAGTGCCTCCTCTGCGTCAACACCGGCAAGACGCGCCGTATTGACGACGGCAAGCAGAAGATCTCCGAGCTCCTCGGTCAGCTTTTCCTTATTGCCGGACAGAAGCTCCTCTTTGACCTCCGAGGTTTCCTCGCCTATTTTGAGAAACGCCTCCTCTGCGGATGCAAAATCAAATCCCGCCTTACGGGAGACTGCTCCGAGCTTATCGGCGCGCATCAGTGCGGGAAGTGATGCCGGCACTGCGCGGAGCTTCATAGACGTTGTTTTGCGTTTCTTTTCCTCAGCCTTGATCTTATCCCACGCATTGAGCACATCATCGCTCGTTTCAGCTACGGAATCCGCGAAAATATGCGGATGACGCGACACAAGCTTTTTGCACTCGTCCGTGATGACGTCATTGATATCGAATGTTCCGGCTTCGCGTTCCATTTCGGAATGGAACACGACTTGAAGCATCACGTCACCGAGTTCTTCGCGCAGAAGGACAGCGTCATCGTTATCGATAGCCTCGATTGCTTCATACGTTTCTTCAATGAAGCTTTTGCGGATGGATTTATGAGTCTGTTCCCTGTCCCACGGACAGCCGTTTTCGCCTCTGAGGATCGTCATGATCTCGCAAAGATCCTCGAATGAATATCTGTCGCGGCCGCAGAATTTTTTAGCGTTTTCGTTCATTTTTTACTCCGTTTTCATTAACTCTGACTTACATAAGTCTGAGCTTTTTCATAATTGTAAGCACCTTTGTGCCCTTCGGGATAGTTTTAAGGTCATCCTCCGTGATCGCCTTAAGCTTAAAGATGAGCACAAGGTAAACGAGCGCCGCGACGCAGATTCCGACAAGCGTTGCGAGGCTGCCCACATAAGGCGCAAGAAGCCTGTATGATCCGAACGCGGCGGCGGCACAGAGCAAGCCGGCAAGCAGCGGACGCAGGAACATTCCCGTGAAATCGAGCTTGACTTTTACGTACTTGATAAGGAAGTAGGTATTGAGCACTGTTACGGTAAAATAGCAGAGGAATGTACCGATCGGCGTTCCGTAGATACCGACAGATGGAATTCCGACGAGGATATACGTCGAAAGGAGTTTTACGACCGCCCCCGCAAGCATTGAAATGATGGGTTTTCGTTCGTGTCCGCTCGCCTGAAGAAGCGCATTCGAGATGGAAAGCATACAGACAAAGAAGACGGACGGTGCGAGTATCGTGAGCAGAGGTGCTCCCATTTCGGCGCCTTCATCGGAGAATATGAGCTCAAGGATCGGCTTCGCCATAACAGACATACCGAGCGCGCACGGAATAGACATGATCGCACATACGCGTATCGACATATTCATAAAGGTTGCGGCGCGCTCCGTTTCGCCTCTCGTCAGCGTTGCACGTATCATCGGCACAAGCGAGTAGGAGATCGGATAAATGAGCACGGGCGGCAGGTTGAAAAGCGGCACAACGCAGGTCTTCCAGTTACCGTAAAGCGCGTTTGCCGCCTCCTCGGTGTGACCGATATCCTGCAAACGTCGCATAAGAATGGTAAGGTCGATGAACTCGGTCATACTGAGCATCGATGCACTGATCGTGATCGGAACGGCTATGACGATCAGACGCTTTAATATAGTTTTTACGGGTGATACAGGAAGTACGGTCCCCGCATCGACGAGATATTCTTCGTTATACTTTTCTTCCCTGAAGAACCACTTGGAGAGAAGCAGATAGAACATACCCAGTCCCGCACCGATCGTGATTCCGAGGATGGCATATGCGGCAACGATATGGATCTCATACCCGCGTTCAATCGCCCAAAGCGCAAAGATTATACCGATCGCAAACTTACAAAACGATTCGATAAGCTGTGAGACCGCGGTAGGTACCATAACCTGATATCCCTGGAAATAACCGCGAAGCGCGCTTGCAATACAGATGAAAAAGAGTGTCGGTCCGATGAAAACGATAGCAGTTTCTGCCTTGGGTGATTCGGTCAGACGTGAGAAAAGCCCCGCGCCCGCCATCATAAGTGTCGTTCCGACAAGTCCGATGATGACAAAAAGCGTCATTGTGACTCTGTAAACGCGTTTTGTTTCAAGGGTGTTTCCCTTCGCACGCGATTCGGAGATCATCATAGAAACTGCAGTGGGAAGTCCCGTTGTCGAGACCATATAAAGCCATGTATAGATCGTATACGCTTGATTGAAGTAGCCCATCCCCTCGTTACCGACGTAATGCTCAAGCGGGATCTTGAAGCAAAGTCCGAGAATCTTATTGATAACATTGGCGACTGTCAGCACAAGCACGCCCGAAATGAACAGCCTTGTACTGCGCTTTATCGGCTTTGGGGATGACGTATTTTCCAACATAATATACTCCATTCCGCCGCCGGTGGCGGCTCAAAAAATGTTAAGATCAGATCTTCAAAGATCCCACTTCCGTATAAAATTCGATCATTTTTTTGTTATCCTCGAGGATCGCTGCTGCACGGCGCTCGGGATCCGTTTCCGATAAATATTCATACGGGTATTTGGGATTGAATATGCGTTTGATCTTGGGAGAATTTCCGTTTTCGGTTCCGAAGTCCGTGGGCTCGACGAGTCTGTTGACTGCACCGGCACCGGCAGCGAATACGGTATGTATCTCCTCCATCATAAAGATATTGTAAAGCCCCTCGTAGCCCTTGAGTGAGAATCCAACGTTTTCGTAATTTCCGACTGTATTTTTCTGTCTGTACAGATAATACGGACGGTAGCCCGACGATTTCGCCTTGATCTGCGAATAATCCACGCTCTTGCCGGCATCCTTATTGACGCGGGCGTAAACGGATGCTCCGTGCTTCAGTATATCCGCCGCCTTCTTTACAGAGAAGGTGTGGACTGTGATATTCTCGGGATGAAGCTCGAGAATTTTATCAAAGGACTGTGAAAAGCTGATGAAATTCTCGCCGGGAAGTCCTGCGATGAGGTCTGTATTGATGCAATCGATATCGGAATTGACGGCGAGCTCATACGCGCGGAAGAAATCGTCCGCAGTATGTGCGCGTCCTATGCTTTCAAGAACGGTATCGTTTATGGTCTGCGTATTGACGCTGATACGGGTAACGCCGAGACGCTTCGCGATGCGGAGCTTTTCCTGCGTGATCGTATCAGGTCTGCCCGCTTCAAGCGTGAACTCAGCAAGCTCATCGGTGTCGATGCCGCGGTTGATATGAGTCAGGACACGCTCAAGCTGTTCTTCGGTAAGTATAGTCGGCGTACCGCCTCCGATATACACGGACGCGACCTTAAGTCCGAGCTCGCGAATGACGGAAAGGCGAAGATCGATCTCGTCGCAAAGCATATCGACGTAAGTCGGGATAAGCGAGAGCAGCTTTTTTGAGGTATACGAAACAAACGAGCAGTACGCACATCTTGACGGACAAAACGGTATCGAGACATAAAGGCTGCACCATCCGTTATAATAGGGTTTTGCGAGCTTCGCCTCAAGCTGTGCGATCTCCGTTACAAGAGACGCCTTCTTCGGGAAAAGGTAGTAATCCTGTCTGAGTGCAGCCTTTGTCTTTGATGCGGAATAGCCGCGGCGGAGATAATCGCTTGCCACCTTTGACGGACGTACGCCTGTCATAATCCCCCACGATGGCGAATAATGCATAAATTCGGCGCCTGCGGCGAGGATCGCGGAGCCTGCGGCGAGCTTCGCCGTCATCAGGTCGCTGTGCTCCTCGGAAAATGCGACGCTTCTCTCGACGGACGTCATTCTGAGCTTGTCCGCGATAGTCACGCGAACGGTCACACCGTCCGATTCCGTACGTATACGGAAAGAAACGGCAGGGGCGTCCTCATCGTTTTCCGAGCTCGCACCGAAGCGCACTCCGGGCCAAAAGATCATACACAAGGTCTGAAAATAGTACTGATTTATTTCAATTTTTCCGTCTGTTTCAACTGTCAGTTTCATCTTTATCTCCACACCGCACGAGCAGCAAAAATAATAATCGGAATCGTTCGGCGCCGATCTGCTCGGCGCCGTTTTATATGTTTTTACGTTTATTTACGCGGAAGATTGTTTGAATCGAGCGTTATAATAACGGGACCGTCCATTTCCATGTCTATGGACATCCTCGCACCGAATTTTCCTTGCTCGGCGTGCACTCCGCGGGCGTTGATCTCATCTATAAACTCGCAATACAGCGGATATGAGATCTCACGCGGTGCGGCACGCGAATAATCGGGACGCGTTCCGCGGTAGCAGTTTGCCATAAGGGTAAAATTAGATATGACGAGCACACTTCCGCCGACGTCGCGCACGGACAGATTGAGCTTTCCCTCTCCGTCCCTGAAAATACGGAGCTTGAGTATTTTATCAGCAAGCGTCCTCACGTCAGCCGACGTATCCGTATGCGTGATGCCGACCGCTATCATCAGTCCGTGTCCGCAGCGTCCGACCGTTTCGCCGTCCGCAGACACCTCTGCGCGGTGAACGCGCTCAACGACTGCTATCATAAATTCCTCCGTTGGTCAATATCAGTTGAAGCCTCTCGAAATCGACGTTACGTCGCGCAGACCGCGCATACGCGAAACGATCGAATTGTAGTGGCTCATATTCTTGCACGCGATCTTCATATTGATGACGAGCTCGTGCTCCGTTTGCTTTCTTGTTGTGATCGAAAGGATCGACACCTTCATATCGGCAAGGATCGCCGTTATATCAGCGATGATTGTAAACG
The DNA here is from genome assembly GCA_045594085.1 of Eubacteriales bacterium. Classification (GTDB taxonomy): domain Bacteria; phylum Bacillota; class Clostridia; order Oscillospirales; family CAG-272; genus DTU064. The sequence continues at coordinate 48,458 of JAZNXW010000017.1, forward strand.
AATTGAGCGCGTAGATCTGAAGGATTGCCTCGTAAAGGTCTCCCGGCATCTGCTCTGCGGCGTTCCAATGCGCGGATACCCATCTTTGCGCGTCCGCGTCGGGACGGTTGAGCGCGCTTACCACGTTCGGGCAGTCGCGCTTATGGATCGAAATACCGTAGCCCTTGGTAATAAATCCGATAACGGGATCGCCGGGGAGCGGATTACAGCACTTGGCGAACTTGACAGAGCAACCCGTCTCGCCATCGACAACGATACCGCTCGACGATTTGACACTCTTCGTCGTTGTATGCACATTTTCCGCGGTGAGCGGAACTGCGGGAACTTCCGGCTTGACCACACGGTCAAATTCGTCTCTCAGCTTCTGCGCGATCTTCGTCATGGAGATGCCGCCGTAGCCGAGAGTATTATAAAGGTCATCCGCAGACTGAATGCCTATGCGGCGTGCGACGTTAGTGACGATCTCGTGCTTCTGTGCTTCAGTATAGTCACGTGCAAATTTGGCGAATTCGCGATCAACGTCTGTTTTACCGACGAGGATATTTTCAGGACGCTTTTCCTTCTTGAACCACGCTCTGATCTTACCTCTCGCTTCGCTCGTCGCGGCGATCTTGAGCCAATCGCGACTCGGTCCCTTAGAGGCGGCGGACGTAAGTATCTCGACGATCTCACCGTTATTGGGCACACGGTCGATCGGCGCGATAACGCCGTTGACCTTCGCACCGACCATTCTGTTACCGACGGCGGAATGGATCGCGTAGGCAAAGTCGATAATGGTGGAGCCCTGCGGAAGCGCGATTATATCGCCCTTTGGAGTAAACACAAAGGTCTCGTCGTGATAAACGTCGATCTTGAATGCATCGAGGAATTCGTCGGGATCGCGAGTTTCATCCTCGACCTCAATGAGCTTCGATATCCACTGCAGCTTTTTATCTATTTCATCACGAGATTCGGCACCGGATTTATATTTCCAGTGTGCAGCAATACCGTATTCCGCGATCTGATGCATCTCACGTGTACGTATCTGCACCTCAAACGGGATGCCGTCGCGTCCTATTACAGTTGTATGCAGAGACTGATACATATTCGGCTTCGGAGTCGAGATATAGTCCTTGAAGCGTCCAGGCATGGATTTATAGAGCTCGTGGATTATACCGAGGACGGTATAGCACTCAAGCTCCGTTCCGACGATGATACGAACTGCGTAAAAGTCGTATATCTCGTCGAGATTCTTTTTCTGATCGTACATTTTATGGTATGTACTGAATACCGTTTTGACTCGTCCGGACAGTGTGAAATCAATATCATATTCGGAGAGCTTTGATTCGATATACTGCTTTACGCTCTCAATGAAATCCTTTGTTTGTCCGTATTTATTTTCGATATACTCGCTGACCTCTGCATATCCGATCGGGTCGAGGTAAGAAAGTGCGAGATTTTCAAGCTCCTGCTTGATCCTCTGGATACCGAGACGGTGCGCAAGCGGCGCATAGACGTACATCGTTTCAAGAGCTGTCGTGCGGCGCTTCACGTCGGGACGCGCACTAAGGGTACGCATATTGTGAAGTCTGTCGCAGAGCTTGATAAAGATAACTCTTATATCCTTGGACATCGCGAGGAGCATTTTTCTGATGTTTTCGATCTGACGCGATTCCCTGTCCTCTATATGGATCGCCACCATTTTTGTAAGTCCGTCCACAAGCTCGGCAACGGTAGGTCCGAAACGGGCCGTTATTTCGTCGATATTCGTCTTATCGGGGCAATCCTCGACCGTATCGTGAAGGAGTGCTGTTACGATACTGTCCGTATCAAGACCGAGAGACGCCGCGATCTCAGCTACTGCGACAGGATGATGTATATAAGCCTCACCGCTCTGACGGTACTGACCGTCATGAAGGTCGTAGGCATAATCAAAAGCAGCTCGGATCTTATCCCAGTTGTAAAATTTACCGTATGATCCGATCTTCTCGGACAGCACAGCATAAAGCTGCTCGCGCTCCGTGCTCATTATATCTTCAGTCACCTACCGTCACCTCCGTGGTCATCATCAAAAGAAGGTCATCTGTACTTGTATTTTGCTCTGAGCCTTCTCAAAATATTGGATTTTTCAAGCTGTACCTTCGCATTTGAGGGCGAAAGACCTATACGGAATCTGTCGCGGTTCGTTTCCTCGACGAAAAGTATATTCATTTCAGAGAAAATATCGAATATAAGTCTCAGCTTGATATAGTTCATGCTTATCATACCGTGCATAAGCGTGACTGCGCCGCGCGCCGTCACGTCTGTGCGCTTCATACTGATCTCGTGGCGCATAACACGGTATACAGCCGCAAAATCCTCCCTTGAGGGTATGTACGAGCCGAGATCCGTTCCATCCGGCACGGGCTCACCCTTGAGCATTTTGCGGTAGAGTGCGTATTCGTCGTCCTCAAGCTTCATTTGAATCTCACTCTTACGGACGGCTCTGATTATCATCTGCGCACTTCTTTCGCCGCGGAATTCGTTTACGTCGAGGTTATACATAACGTCTACGACGTCGCCCGCGTGTACGTCAAGCTCTTCCGGCGAAACGGAAAAGCACATTGCCGTAACGATATTGTCGCCGTCGGTCAAAGCAAGTCTTGTATGCTTATTCGAGCCGACGCCGAGTACGTTTTTGACGGTCAGACCGTTTGAAACATAAACGGGAGTCGGATTTCCGACACCGTACGGCTCAAGAAGCAGCAGCTCCTCGGCGAGCTTTAGGTTGACCTCGTCAAATCCGAGAATATCGTCCGCATGAAGAGTCGGTTCCTCACTCGACGCCTCGAGGCTCTTGCGTGCGGCTTCGTTTACGGCGAGCTTCAGCTCGTCGAGCTTATCACGGCGCACGGTAAGTCCGGCCGCAAGCTCATGTCCGCCGTATTTTTCAAGATATGCCTCGCACGCGCCGAGCGTCTCAACAAGATTGAGACCGCGGACGCTTCGTCCGGATCCTTTTCCGAAATCATCGGGCTTGCCCTCGCATCCCTCAAAGGAGATGAGTATGGAGGGGCATCCGAATTTTTCCGTAACGCGTGAAGCGACTATACCGATGATACCGTTATGCCATTTTTCATCTGCGAGAATGATAACGGGATCGCGTGAAAAATCATGTGTTTTCTCTGCCTTGGCATATGCTTCCTCGGCAATGACGTTTTCAAGAAGCTGACGCTCTCTGTTGACGGCGCAAAGCTTCTCGGCAAGCTCATGCGCGCGATCCTCGTCATTCGTGAGAAACAGCTCAACGGCAACGGACGCATCGTTTATACGTCCTGCCGCGTTGATTCGGGGGGCGATCGTATAACTGATATAGCTCGACGTGATCCTCTGCGTTTTCTGCTTGAACGCCTGAGTATTGCCTGCAGCGCTCTCAATGAGTGCGGCAAGTCCCGTACGTCTTTCAGATTCCATACGCGAAAGTCCGTAGCTTATTATGAGTCTGTTTTCGTCGCGCACGGGCATTACGTCCGCGACGGTTCCGATAGCAACAAGATCGATATATTTATTGCTGACGTTCATAACGGCACGTTCAAGGTCACCGTCCGTGCGGAGCTCGTTTTCGAGCGCACAAACAAGCTTATAAACGACACCTACACCGGCAAGCTCGCAAAAAGGATATTCGCTGTCGTGTCTTTGCGGATTGACAACGGCATCCGCGGCGGGCAGCTCTTCCCTGCACTCGTGATGGTCTGTTACGACAACATCACAGCCGAGAGATTTAGCGAGCTTTATCTCCTCAATAGCGGTGATACCCGTATCGACTGTGATAATAAGTCCCGCGCCCTCCTCGATCATACGTCTGACGACGCCCTCGGACATACCGTAGCCCTCATTACTGCGTTTGGGGATATAATATCCGACATCCGCACCGAAGGAAGCAAGATAAAGGTAAAGCACGCTGACAGAGGTGACTCCGTCAACGTCGTAGTCGCCGTAAATTACTATTTTTTTATGCATTTCAAGCGCCTCGCGTATTTTAGCGGTCGCTTTTGCTATATCGGGCATCAGGTAAGGATCGTGAAGTGCGCCGGTCTCGCGTCTGATAAAGGAGCCTGCCGCCTCGGGAGTTTCGCATCCGCGCTTATAAAGAAGTCTTGCAAGCGCCGCCGAAACGCCGAGCGAATCCCGAATCGCGTGCACAGCGGACTCGTCAACGTCACCCGCTACGACCCATTTCCGTTTGCTTCTGTATTTTGTTTCTGCTGACATTGGGGCCTCTCGAAAATTTGATTATTCCGCTTTTTCTCCGAACACGACCTCAATGGAGTATTCACCGAGCTCATATATGATGTATTCGGAATTGATCTCGATCGTGAGCGGTACAGTGACCGTGCCGACAGTTGACGCATCGTAAAGCGACAGATCGAGTTTGGGGGTAACGCTGAGATACGGAAGCTCATAAAGCTCCGAATCTGTTCCGCGAAGGATCACGGGAATGAAATTATCATCTATCTCATAGACAGCATCGTTGGGATTTTCAACGACAAGATAATCTATCGGAAGCATCATCTGGCGAGTTGTCGTACCGATATTGGATACTGTTATATCAACAAATTCGATACCGGAAAGATTCTCGACACCGTTAGGCATAACGAGCTTGACGGAAATAGTTTCATCGTCATCGACCTTCTTTTCGTCTATGGTTGTGACAGTTATCGTATCAAGCGAATTGACAAGCGCGGCATCTCCCTTGACGTAAACAGACTCCGCCGACATTGTGACAGAGCAGTTTTCATCATTGAAATAGCCGTATTTATACTGAACGGACAGCGGCACCTCCTTATACGCAAAGACAGGCACCGTAACGCTGACTTCTGTATGAGTCATTGTAACGAAGGGATTCGTCACAACGCCTCCGTCCTTATCTATGAGATTGACGTTGGCATATACGGTAAGCGACGAGGTAACTCTTCCGAGATCGGGGATCGCAACCTCCGCATAGTCGATATCGGAAAGATAGCGCGACGGTCCCGTCACCGTTACGGAATCAACGGACACGTCGGGCTCGCCGAGAGCATATCCGGACTCGATTATGAGGTCGCTGTATCTCGTTTTTACATCAAGAGTTATCGTTTCTTTTTTATCGACAAGAACGGAAACGGAATCAACTGACTGAGCCACAATGGTTGCATCCTTATCAAGTGAAACAGTCACCGGAAGCGAATATTCACCCACTTCCTTGATCGATTTAACGTCTGCGGTAACGGTAAAATTATCGGCAGTTATTCCCGATATTTCATTTTTGCGTCCGCGAACGGTTATATCGACCGTGGAGGAATAGCCGCTGTATATTGTAAGTCCGTTATCGATTTCGATATCATCCGTATTGACAAGGGATATCGGAACATCCTCAAAGGTTTCCTCCCAATCGGGATTTTCCGCATCCATAACGTAGATCCAGAGCACGAGCGCGATAAGAAGGCAGACGAACTTTGCGGCAATATGATGATTTTTACGAGACATTCTCTTATTTTTCATCTTTTACTGTCTCCTTTCAGGCGTTTTTGTCGTTTTTTTTGCTTTTTGTCATTTTGACGCGCTTAATAACGCTGTATTTCGGATTTTCCTCGTCCGCGTCAAAGAGCGTGAGGAGCTCGGAGGTGAGCTTTTCATGTGTATAGTTGCGCGCGATCTCGCCGTCCTTGACCAAAGACACGTTACCCGTCTCTTCGCTGACGACTATTACAACAGCGTCGCTGTTTTCCGAAAGTCCGATCGCGGCACGGTGACGCATACCGAGCGCCTTGATAAGGTCTGTGCGCTGAGTGAGCGGAAGCAAACAGCCTGCGGCGTGGATACGTCCGTCTCTGATTATCATAGCGCCGTCGTGAAGCGGAGCCTTATTGAAGAAAATGTTTTTGATAAGCTCGGATTGAACGTCGGCGTTGATGACCGTACCCGTGATAATCTGGTCACCGAGAAGAGTTGTGCGCTCCATAACGACGAGTGCGCCCGTCTTTTCATCGGACATATCGAAAACAGCCTCAACCGTTTCGTCAATAACGTGACGGATATTTTCCACAGATCTCGATTCGCCGAGCGCTTTAACGCCCTTGATCGACTCACCGCCGAGCATTTCAAGCGCGGAACGGAGCTCGGGCTGGAACACAACGATAACTGTGATGAGTCCGATCTGGAACACGTTCGTAAGCAGGAACTGCGCAGTCTGCATTTCGAACACGCGAGTGAGCACAAGCAAAACGATGAACACGGCAACGCCGAGTGCAAGCTTACCGGCGCGTCTTGTCTTGATAAATTTGTAAACGTAGTAAAATAGCAATGCAACAAAAATGATGTCGAAAACATCGACGATACCGATGAGCTTAAGAGTTCCCCAAATATCCAAGGCGAGAGCCTTTATCCAATCAAAAAAGAGAGCCATATATCGTTTTTCCTCCGTGCCGTAATGTCCGAAAAGAGATATATAACACAGCACAGGCACCGAAAAACAGCACCAATACTGCGATTATTTCATAATCAGCGTATTATTATAACATAAAATTCAAAATAGTTCAAACAAAATCATAAAAAATAAATATAAAATAACAGCAAATTCAAAATCAAGCAAAAGATGAAGCTCCCGCTCACGTGCGATATGCAATTTACACATATAAAACTTCAAATACAGGGCTGTTTTTAACGAATTTCCACTTTCAATAAATATTCGTTTATGTTATAATGATAAATAACTTCATTTACGATTCAAAAAAAGGTTATGAGAGACAAAAGAATCATCATTATCGCCGGTCATTACGGTGCCGGCAAAACAAATGTCGCAACCTCGCTTGCGCTCAGGATCAAAGCGGAGGATCCGCAAAGGAAAGTAACGCTCATTGACCTTGACACAGTCAATCCCTACTTCCGTGCGGCTGATTCGGCCGATGAGCTCGAATCGTCCGGCATCCGTGCAATCATCCCCGAATTTGCAAACACAAATGTCGATCTGCCCACGCTCCCGCCCGAGATCGCTTCTGTATTTTTATCCAATGAAACGGCGATTTTTGACGTAGGAGGAGACGACGGCGCGACCGCTCTCGGGGTATATGAATCCGACATCAAGCGAGTCGGTTATGAGATGCTGTACGTCATAAATATGTACCGTCCGCTGACGGAAACGCCCGAAGACGCGATCGCGGTAATGCGTGAGATCGAATCGTATTCGCGGCTGTCATTTACGGGAATCATAAACAATTCAAATCTCGGTGCAGAGACCGACGCAGACACCGTCACGGATTCGATCGGATACGCGGACAAGGTCGCAGAGCTTGCTGAGCTGCCGCTGAAATATACGTCTTTCATCATAGAGGACGAACGCCTCAAATGTATAAATAACCCCCTTTTGATGAAAAAATATACAAAAACTCTGTTTTAATGCAATTGCGGGCAGCATCGGTTTTGCAACTTTCAGGCATCCGTTTTGCATCCCGTTACATACTACACAAACAAGAAAGGTGCCTTTACAAGATGAACAAAGTAACCATCAATGCCGACCGCTGCCGCGGCTGCGGTCTTTGCGAGGACGTATGTCCCAAACACATCATCACCCTCGCGGGAAACAAGCTCAATGCGCAGGGCTATCACCCTGCTGAGGTCACCGACATGGAAAAATGCATTGCCTGCGCCATGTGCGCAACAATGTGTCCTCACGTTGTGATCAAAGTAGAAAAGAACGTCTGAAAGGAGAATCCAAAATGGCAAAGGTATTAATGAAAGGCAACGAAGCCATCGCGGAGGCTGCCATCAGCGCCGGATGTCTTCACTACTTCGGTTATCCCATCACTCCCCAGACAGAGATCGCGGAATATATGGCAAAGCGTATGCCCAAGGTCGGCGGTCTGTGCCTCCAGGCAGAGTCCGAGATTGCGGCGATCAATATGCTCCTCGGCGCGTCCGCTTCCGGAACGCGCGCGATGACCTCCTCCTCTTCCCCCGGAATCAGCCTCAAGAGCGAGGGCATTTCCTACATAGTCGGCTCCGATCTCCCCGCAGTTATCGTAAACGTACAGCGCGGCGGCCCCGGTCTCGGCGGAATTCAGCCCTCTCAGGCTGACTATTATCAGGCAACCAAGGCTTACGGTCACGGTGATATGCATCTGATCGTGCTTGCTCCTTCCACAGTACAGGAAATGGCAACTCTCACACAGGACGCGTTTGATCTTGCCGACATTTACCGCACGCCCGTCATCATTTTGGCAGACGGTGCTATCGGACAGATGATGGAGCCCGTAGATTTTTCCGCGCGCACGCCCCGTCAGCTCCCCGAAAAGACTTGGGCGACGAACGGCCACGGCGGAAAACGCCCCCACAACATCGTAAATTCACTTCTCATGAACCCCGAAGATCTTGAGCGTTCAGTTGTTGACCGCTTCGAGCGTTACCGTCAGATCGAAGAAAACGAGGTTCAGTGCGAGCATTACATGACAGATGACGCTGACATCGTTTGCGTTTCCTTCGGCATCACGGCGCGTATCGTCAAATCCGCGATCGCCATGGCAAGAGAAGCGGGCGTCAAGGTCGGTCTGCTCCGCCCCATCACCGTATGGCCCTTCCCGAACAAGGAAATAGACGCGCTTGCAGACACCGCAAAGGCGTTCCTTTCCGTTGAGCTTTCCATGGGTCAGATGGTAACGGACGTTAAGCTCGCCTGCAACTGCCGCCGTCCCGTTGAGTTCTACGGACGCACGGGCGGTGTTCTTCCGAGCCCCCGCGAGGTTGCGGACAAGCTCATCGAAATGGCGAAAAAATATAACTGAGGAGGCTTCTTATTATGTCAGTAGTATTTGATAAACCCAAGGCTCTCGCGGACGTAACGATGCATTATTGCCCCGGCTGCACGCACGGTATCGTTCACCGTCTTGTTGCCGAAGTCATTGACGAGCTCGGCATCGAAGGCAACACCGTCGGTATTGCTCCTGTCGGCTGCTCCGTTTTCGCATACAACTACTTCAACTGCGATATGATCGAGGCTCCTCACGGACGCGCTCCTGCAGTTGCAACGGGCGTTAAGCGTACTCATCCCGACACGGTAGTATTTACATATCAGGGCGACGGCGACCTTGCCGCAATCGGCACAGCGGAAACTGTCCACTCCGCAACGCGCGGCGAGAACATCACCATCATTTTCATCAACAACTGCATTTACGGTATGACCGGCGGTCAGATGGCCCCCACGACGCTTGAAGGTCAGGTCACGACAACGTCGCCGTACGGACGCAATCCCAAGATCCAGGGTAATCCCGTCAGAGTATGCGAGATGCTCTCCACGCTCGACGGTGTTGCGTACGCGCACCGCGTTTCCGTTGACAATCCCGCAAACGTACGCAAGGCAAAGGCGGCGATCAAAAAGGGATTCCGGAATCAGATCGACAAGAAGGGATTTTCTATCATCGAAGTCCTCTCCACCTGCCCCACCAACTGGGGACTTTCGCCCAAAGACGCACTCCAGTGGCTCCGCGACAATATGATGCCGCACTACCCTCTCGGCGTTTACAAGGACATCGACGAAACGGAGGCAAAGTGATATGACGTATAACATTCTTATTGCAGGATTCGGCGGTCAGGGAGTACTTTTCGCAGGAAAAGCTCTTGCAAAGATGGGCATGCATTCCGACCTTCACGTTACGTGGCTCCCCTCTTACGGTCCCGAAATGCGCGGCGGCGCGGCAAACTGCTCCGTAATCATCTCCGACGAGGAGATCGGATCTCCGCTCGTTCCGAACCCGGACATTCTCATCGCGTTCAACATTCCGTCGTTTGACAAATTTGTCCCCGCGGTTAAAGCAGGCGGCTACGTCTTTGCTGACTCTGCCATGATCGACAAAACGACAGATCGCGAAGACATCGACGCGCACTACATTCCCGCATCCAAGATCGCAGACGAAAATGGGCTCAAGGGTCTGGCAAACGTTATCGTTCTCGGATATATGCTGAAGAAAACGGGGCTTTTCGAATATGACGCGTTCCTCGAGGACATTATATCCGCGATTCCCGCGTCGAAATCGGCTCTCATCGAAGGCAACACGAAGGCACTCCGCCTCGGCTACGATTTTGAATAAACAAAAAAAGCACTTGCGCAACGCAAGTGCTTTTTATTTCTTATTCTTCGTTTGAAGGAACTGCTTCCATTCTGTGTTTTTCGATTTCTGCGAGCTCTTCGGCGCGGTGTGTACAAGCCGCCATCGCATCGATGATCGCGTTATGGAAATCGCGGCTTTCAAGCACGGAGACCGCCTGCTCTGTCGTGCCGCCCTTGGTCGCTACCATAGAAACGAGCTCAGAGGGCGCTTTTTTCGAATGTATGAGCATCTGCGCCGCACCGATGACTGTTCTGCAGACAGGCTCAAGCATCGTTTTCGGGTCAAGTCCGAGCTCTGCTGCGCCGTCAACCATTGCCTTGATGAAGAGGTACACGTACGCGGGCGCGGACGAGGTAGCGGCGATAACAGCATTCATTCCCGATTCGGGAAGCTCAAAGGCGTGTCCGCACGCGGCAAAGACTGCGCAAACGGAATAATACTGCGATTCGCCAACGAATTGGTTACGGCAAAGTGCCGTTACGCCGTATCCGATGCGGAGCGGCATATTGGGCATAATTCTGATAACGGCAACATCACCGAGCACGTTCGTGACCGTAGACATTTCGACGCCTGCCGCGGGCAAAATGAACGTTTTGCCGTGGGTATTTGCCGTTGCCTTGATTTCCTCAAGGACCTCTGCGAGGTTCTGCGGCTTTACTGAAAGTACAACGTAATTGCTTCCGTTTACCGCTTCAGCGCAGGAATCCGCGGCGATAAACTTCTTGCCGAAGAACTTTTTGTACTGCTGGGGGAACTTATCGTAAAGATAAAATTCCACGTTATCGGGTCCGCCGTAATAAACAGTCAGACATTCAACCATAGCTGTTGTGAGAGCACCTGCTCCGATAAAAGCGAATTTGCCGTTCATAATAAACCTCAACTGAATATTATTTGTATTATTTCGGTTTCCGAATTAATTATAACCGATATTTTTTGCTTGTCAATTCCTTTTTCAAGTTTTATACGACATTATTTTACGTCAAAAAGAAAATCTCCCGACGGGAGATTTTCTTTTTCAGCATCAATATGCGTTTTCGTTTTCTTCGACGATAACAGCGCCGAGGCTCGCAAAATTGCGGTCAGCGTCGGTGATCCAATGCTCCAGAAGCGAGAGCGCATCGTCATAATACGCCGTCATCTGCGTTGAAACCATATCGTAAATGAAGAGCTTTTGCTCATAATCAAAAACGCTTTTGTCAACGGCATTTATCTCGACCACGATACCGAGCTCTGAAAGATCCTGCTGTATCGTCTGAGCGATGAGGATGTCCTTCTTTTCCTTTACGGTAAGGTAAGTCATCGTAAACGCATAGGCGGAGTCAATCTTGCCGTCTCCGTCATTGTCAAGCCCGAGAGACTGAATGATCTTACGCGCTTCTTCCCTGTTTTCCTCAGTGGATTCGGAGCAATATCCGAGAGTTTTCATAAACGGATATTTATGATAACCCGTATTTTTACGGTAAGTACCGCCAAGTCCATCGGAAACTCCGCTCGTGACTATCGAGGTTGCGACAGTTTCATTATTACCCGTGATCATCGATACTATATACGCGCGGTCGATGTAAAGCGAGATAGCGCGGCGCAAAAGTGCGGCGTTTTCCGTTGTCATTCCGCTATATATCTTACTGTTGAAATTATGGCAAAGCATATAGACGCCGTCTATATTATCGCAACGGTACTCATCGAGAGCGGTTGCATCTATAACGCTTTTATCGGGTACGCTTCCAAGGAAGTCGATCTCGCCGTTTGTGTAAGCCGCGTATGCTTCGTTTACGTTTGACTTAAGCATAACGGCTATATTTTTGATCGCTGTTCCGGAGTTATTGTAATAGCGTGAGTTAATCGTAAGTGTATACGAGCTTCCTGCGGTGATGGCACTGACAACATACGGTCCCGACACAGGATAAGAAGCCGCTTTTGTCCACGCGGATGCATCGATTATATTGCCGTAAAGATCTTTATATCCGCGTGCATATTCGACGGCACTTTCGTTAACGGGATAAAACGCCGTAAATGCACAGAGCTCTGTAAAATAATCGCAGGGGGCATTCAAAGTAACCGTCAAGACGTTGTCCGTTTCATCCGCCGCAAGCATCAGCTTACCGTCTTCGTCCTTTGCGATAACGTCGAAGAGATACGCATAAGGGCTTTGGGTAGTCGGATCAGCCACTCTGCGCCACGAATACACAAAATCAGACGCACCTAGCTTCGATCCGTTCGACCAGATGAGTCCGTCGCACAGATCAAATGCATAAACGAGTCCGTCCTCCGAGACCGTGCAGTTTTCCGCAAGGTCGAAAACGATATTTCCGTCTGCATCGTATGTGTACAGTCCCGAGAATGTATTTGCAACAAAGGTGAGTGCAGCTGTGTTTTCCGCGAATGCGGGATCAAGACTGTCCGGAGCTTCGCAGAACATCAGCTTAGCTTCGTTTCTGTCGCCGTTTTGAGCCTTGATAAAATATTTTGCGCCGAACTTGGTTGAATAAACGCCCGTCAGCGTGCTTTTGACGAGATACGCATCGTGCAGATTATAGAGCGGGACGATGCACTCCGTTTCCATAAGCATATCCTCGGCAATGTGAAGAAAAGCCTCCTTCTTTGCGGGATCCGTTTCGGATTTTATTTTTTCAATAAGGCTGTCGTAATTTTCCCATGCCACGCCTTGTACTCCGTTTGAAGACGAGCACGAAGAGAGCGGCATCACCGTTATTATGACTGTCAGAATCAGAGTCAGCACGATATTAAGATGTTTTTTCATTTCGGGCAGTCTCCTTTCCATTCTGTCGAATTCATATTCTTTTATATTTTATCATATTTTTTTTATTAGTCAAGTAAATTGCGAAATAGTTCAAAAACCCGTAACATAACTCACACAATCCATTCTTTTTGGCATAAGAACCCCCCCGAAAACAGTATACGGCTTCTGAAAGAACATTTTTTGTCATATTGTGTATTAATCAAAACAAATATTGATATGTGCAAAGCTTTTTATTGCATTTTCGGTTCCGGCGTGATAAAATGATTATGTAGATGTACGCTTTATCCGCATTACCTTAATTTTTCGGTGAGTATGATGAAAAAAATCTGTTTTATACTTTTAACTGCCGCTCTTATGTTGTCCCTGATATCCTGCGACAGCGTCGGCACGCCCATTGATACCGGTATCGGATCAGACGGAGTTGACGGTGGAATTGAATGGATGTATGATCTTGACGCATATCCCACATACGGAGTTGACCGTCAGCGTCAGAAGCATTACTATACCTATGACGTTACAACCGAGCAAATAGACGAATATCTCGGTGCGCTTCTTGATGCGGGCTACACAGTCACCGATTCATACGGAACCGCTATCGCTTCCGACGTTCGCCATCCCGTTGCCGCATACGCAGGCGCAGAGGCGTACTATGTCATGACAAGTGAAGACGGACAGACCATAATCCTCACCTACATATGTCAGGAAAACGGAACGTGGATCTCCGAGGTCGATTCATAATCTAATATTGCCTTTCACAATAACGTGCTCCTTGACGGATCACGTTATTGTTGTTTTAATCACAAACGGCCGCACACGCGGGATTGGAGGAAAATATGATCAGAACAGCAAAGACAGAATACGGCACCGTTCGCGGCAGATCCGCAGCAGATCCGAGAATCACAGCCTTTCTCGGTATTCCCTTTGCCGCACCTCCCGTAGGTGAGCTGCGTTGGCACGCGCCCGTACCACCCAAGCCTTGGGACGGAGTACGCGACTGCCTCGAGTTTGCACCGATATCCATGCAAGGCACGCCCGGACTCAACCCCAACGACAGATACGCGCGCGAATGGCACGTCGATCCCGAGATCCCGATGTCAGAGGACTGCCTTTATCTTAACGTATGGACTCCCGCCAAGTCGGCGGACGAAAAGCTCCCCGTTTACGTCTGGTATTTCGGTGGAGGACTTCAGTGCGGATACACATCCGAGATGGAATTTGACGGTGAGCGTATCGCACGCCGCGGCATTGTAGTCGTGACCGTCAACTACCGCGTCAACGCGTTCGGCTTCCTCGCACATCCCGAGATCACGGCTGAGGACGCGGACGCACCCGCAAACTTCGGACATCTCGATCAGCGTGAAGGGCTCATGTGGACGTACCGCAACATCGCCGAGTTCGGAGGAGATCCGAACAACATAACCATAGGCGGTCAGTCTGCGGGCGGAATGAGCGTTATGGCACAGCTCAATTACCCGGGAAATAACGGATACATCAAACGTGCCATCATCGACAGCGGCATATTCATGCACGCTTTTTCATCCGGTGGGATCAGGACCACATCCTTTGCCGACGCAGAGGCGGCAGGCGTGCGCTTCTTCGATTATCTCGGAGTCAAATCTCTTGCTGAGGCGCGTGCGATCCCCGCTCGCGAGCTGATGGACAAGATCGGCAAATATCGCGGCTTTTTCGGCACTGTCGCGGACGGAGTGTTCCAGACTGATTCCTACTTTTCAAACGCCGCTCGCGGCGAGATACTTGACGTGCCGCTCTTTATCGGACACACAGACAACGAATTCAATTCCGATCTACGTGCGCCATCATCGGAATGGCTGAACGAGTATGCGGCTGTGCATTTCGGCGGCGATGCAGACAGATTCAAGGATCTGATCGGTGCCGAAGACGGACTTGAGGCGGTGCGCAAAAATACGGAGATGAGCTCGATCGAGTTCGCGTTCCGTTATCTAAACCGAAAGCTGCGCAAAAACGGCTTCACCGCGCCGCACTATTATTACGAGTTCGGCGTTAACATCCCCGGATTTGACAATCCCGGCGCGTTTCATTCCGTAGATCTGTGGTTCTGGTTCGAAACGCTTGCGAAGTGCTGGCGTCCGTTCACGGGCAGGCATTACGACATCGCACGAAAAATGTGCAATTACTGGTGTAATTTCATCAAAAACGGCGATCCGAACGGCGACGATTACGGTGAACCGATGCCGAAGTGGGACGCATTTACTCCCGAAAACAACGCGTGCATGGGATTCTATTCCGAGATCGCGCAGTACGAGCGCAAGCCGAGCGAGCTGATGCAGTTCGTGCTCGAGCATAAGTGATTATATTTTGTACACAATAACACAGAAAGGAACGGAGAAAGCAAATATTATAATTCGAGCATCCGCGCCCGAGTCGAGCAGTTGATCTCGGACGTGATCGAAAAAGAGTTTTCCTGACAGCAAAAAACAGACCTCAACGAGGTCTGTTTTTTTGTTGCGCTTTGTGGGAGATTTCGCAAACACCGTGCCCTCCCCCGTTTGAAAGTTTTGAAATGGAGTCGCGGAGGGGAAACTTTTTCGCAACGGTCCCTCTCCTCTTATATGATGCGTTAACGCCTTCCCTTTCTCCCCTTTTCCATTTATCCCGTTTGAAAGTTTTGAAGGGGAGGTACGGAGGGGAAACTTTTTCGCAACGGTCCCTCTCCCCTTATATGATGCGTTAACGCCTTCCCTTTCTCCCCTTTTCCATTTATCCCGTTTGAAAGTTTTGAAGGGGAGGTACGGAGGGGAAACTTTTTCAAAAGTTTCCCCTCCGCCAAACTCATTATTCAATCAAAACATCGAAAGCTGATTCGATTCGTCAATGCCGTCGAGAACGCCGTTGCGTCGAAGCGTCTCGATGACGGCTTTGGTTACGCCTGCGCGGCTGCGGAGCTCCTCCACGGAGAAGATCTCGTCACCGAAGCTGTCGCGAGCGGCTGCGAGCTTTTCCGCGGCGCCTCCGCCGAGTCCGGACAGACACATAAACGGCAGTCGGATCTTGCCGTTTTCGGGCAGGAAGGCAGTTGCGGCTGACTTATACATATTGACGGGCAGAAACTTGAGCCCGCGCATATAGTATTCGTTGACGATCTGCATCGCGGCGAGCTGCGTTTCCTCTTTCTGTGACGCACCCGTTCCCTTCGCGGAATATTCCTTGATGAGATCACGCACTGCGGCGGGACCCGACAGAACAAGCTCTCCGTCAAAGCCGTCGGGCGCCGCCGTAAAATATGCGGCGTAAAACTCTACGGGATAGTTGATCTTGTACCACGCAAGTCTGATCGCGGACATAACGTATGCGGCGGCGAGCGCCTTCGGGAACATGTATTTGATGCGTTTGCACGACTCGATGTACCATTCGGGGACGCCTACAGCGAGCATCGCTTCCTCGTATTCCGGATCGACACCCTTTCCCTTCCTGACCTTTTCCATGATCTTGAACGACAGCGACGAATCAAGTCCGTAACGGATAAGACGGAGCATAATGTCGTCTCGGCATCCGATAACGGTCGAAATGTCACACGTTCCGTTCTTGATGAGCTCCTGCGCATTGCCGAGCCATACGCCCGTGCCGTGCGAGAGTCCCGATATCTGGAGCAGGTCACCGAAGTTCTTCGGCTTACAGTCGATGAGCATCTGCATTACGAATCGCGTGCCGAGTTCGGGCAGACCGTACGTGCCGGGCTCGTCCTCTTCTTTATTGATTCCGAGAGGCTTAGACGTTTCAAACAGCTTATAGACCTCGGGATCGTTCATCGGCACGTCCATAACGCTCGTACCCGTGTAACGCTCGAGCATCTTGTACTTGGTAGGAATATCGTGACCGAGCTCGTCGAGCTTCAGGATCGTATCGTGCAGATACGAGAATGCGAAGTGCGTCGTGATGATGTTGGAATCGGGGTCATCGGCAGGATGCTGTACAGGTGTAAAATCGTAGACCTCATACTCACTCGGAACAACGATGATTCCTCCGGGATGCTGTCCCGTTGATCGCTTTACGCCCGTGCAGCGCGCGCAATATCTGCCGATATCGGCACGAGTAAGCATCTTTCCCTTGTCCTCAAGGTATTTCATAACGAATCCGTACGCAGTTTTTGACGCTATGGTGCCGATAGTTCCCGCACGGAAAACGTTTTCCGCGCCGAACAGCTCTTCAGTGTATTTATGGACCTTTCCCTGTATATCGCCGGAGAAGTTCAGGTCGATATCGGGCGATTTATCGCCGTAGAAGCCGAGGAACGTCTCAAACGGGATATCATGACCGTCAACAAGCATCTTACGCTTACAGTTCGGGCATTCCTTGTCGGGCATATCGAATCCGGAGCTGAATTCATCCTTGTGGAATTCACTGTAGCGGCAGATCGGACATCGGTAATGCGGCGGAAGCGGGTTTACCTCGGAAATACCCGCAAACGATGCGACGATCGACGATCCGACAGATCCGCGTGATCCGACAAGATAGCCTTGGCTTTCCGAGTAGGAAACAAGCTTCTGCGCAATGATATAAAGAACGGCGTAGCCGTTTTTGATGATGGAATTGAGCTCGCGCTCAAGGCGCTCCATAACGAGATCCGGAACCTTGCCCTCGTAGCAATACCAGTCGTTCGCGCGTTTGTAGCAGAGTTCGCGGAGCTCATCGTCTGCCCCCTCGATGTTAGGTGTATACGTTCCCTTCGGGATCGGGCGGACATCCTCGATCATATCTGCGATGAGGTTCGTATTTTCAACGACGACCTCATACGCTTTTTCTTCACCGAGGTAGGAAAACTCCTCAAGCATCTCCTCCGTTGTACGGAAATAGAGCTTGGTTTCCCTGTCTGCGTCAGAGAATTTCATTCCCTTCTGGAGGATCTGACGGTAGATCTCGTCCTCCGGGTCCATAAAGTGAGCGTCACAAGTGGCAACAACGGGTTTGCCGAGCTTTTCACCAAGCGCAACGATCTTTCTATTGTTTTCCTTCAGCTCCTCGATACCATTGACCTTATTATCATCAAGCATAAAGGCATTGTTGGAAAGCGGCTGTATCTCAAAATAATCGTAGAATTTGGCGATACGCTCGATCTCCGCCTCCGGCTTTGAGTCGAGTATTGCGCGGTAAAGCTCGCCCGCCTCACACGCAGAGCCGATGATAAGTCCGTCTCTGTGCTCTTCGAGCAGCGTTTTCGGGATACGCGGATTGCGTTTATAATACTTCAGGTAGCTCTGCGAAATGAGCTTATAGAGGTTTTTAAGTCCCGTTTGATTCTTGACGAGGATGATCTGATGATACGTCGGCAAGCGGAGCGGATCGGCGTGCTCGCTCATCATTTTCACCATCTCGGGGACGTCCTTGATGCCCTCCTTCGAGATACGCTCAGCCATCTTCAGGAAGATGAAGGCGCAGACCTTCGCATCCTCGAATGCGCGATGATGATCGAATTTATCGTGTCCGTAGAAGGCGGCAACTGTATCGAGCGTATGGCGCGACAGCTCCGTGTTGACATAACGCGACATCGCGAGCGTATCGATATATGCGTTTTCAAACGGAATATGAAGCTTCGATGCGGCGGCGCGAATGAATCCCGTGTCAAAGTTTGCATTATGTGCAACTAAAGGACGGTTACCGCAGAATTCAAGGAAGCGCGGCAGCACCTCATCGATTTTCGGAGCATCGGCAACGGTCTCGTCGGAGATGCCCGTCAGCTCCGTTATATTTTCGGGTATATGGCGCTCGGGATTGCAGTATTCGGAAAAGGTCTTTGTTACCTCACCCTTCGATACGAGAACGGCACCGATCTCCGTGATCGCATCTCCAGAGGTTGAAAGTCCCGTCGTTTCGATATCGAACACAACGAACTCATCATCGAATCCGAGGTCGCATTCGCCGTAAACGGCGCGCGCCTCGTCATCGACAAAGTACGCTTCCATACCGTAGATGACCTTCATTCCCGATTTATCCGATTCGAGCATCGCGTCCGGGAAGCCCTGCACGTTGCCGTGATCCGTAATCGCAACGGCGGGATGTCCCCAATACTGAGCGCGGCGAAGCGCCTCTTCGGGGATTATCATGCCGTCCATCTGAGACATTGTCGTATGAAGATGGAGCTCGACGCGCTTCTTCGGCGCGTTATCGCGGCGGATGATGCGCGAGACCTTCGAGATCGACGTCGGACGCATCGAATATTCGATGTCGGGCAGCGGATCCTTCTTTTCTTCCTCTTCGGGAGGCTTTTCCTCTTTAACAGGCTCACGTCTGCGTTTTCCGAAGGCGTTCATATCCTCGGCAACTACCTTACCCTCGACAAGAATGCACGCGCCCGGCTTGAGCGCCTTGAGGAGCTTTTCCCCCTCTTCCTTGAGCTTTGTCGTTTTTATGTACGTTGACAGCTTATTGTCTGTGATGCCGACGGTGATATTCAGCTTATCGTATGTTTTTGTCTCCTTTGAGGTAACCTCAAACACCTGACCGGCTATAGCGACCTTATTTTGCTCACGAGACATCTCGGAAAGCGGTTTGACTGCAGCAGGATCGATCTCACCGCCGAGAAGCACGGACGGTGATGAGACGTCAAGATCGAGTCCTCCAATCTTGAGAACAGCAGTTTCGGAGTCAAAGACTGACTCGTCCGCGCCGCCGACAAGCGGTATCTTGTATATTTCCGCAAGCTCATCCGCCTGCTTTTGGACCGCTTCGCGGTATTCTCTTTCGCGCTTTTCCGTTTCGGCGCGAGACTCCTTGATGATGCGGTTGAGATACGCCTCATGATCGCGCTCTCGCTTCTCCGCTACGGCAAGGTAATCGCTTCGCTGTGTGATCTTTACGTCGATTTCAAAGGAAAATTCACTTCTTATGATGTTTTTGACTACATTCGCGGTATCCGAATCGGAAAGCATTCCGATTCCGCCATGCGAGAACGGAATCTCGATCGTTATACCGCCCATACTGTTGAATTTTGCAGTATAATCGTCAAAAAAACCGTTCGCGACAGCTCCGTAGTTGACGGCTTCGCGGAATATTTCGGGCAGATACGAAAGCGCAAAGCACTCCTGCGGATATGTCGGAAGGAGCTTCGCGTGCTTCAGCTCATAAGCGGCCTTGATTCCCGACTCGATGGAATAAAGCTTGTCTTTATCAACGATCTCGGGCAGGTTTATTCTGATTTCAAGGATCCTTTCCTCCGTCAGCGTACGGATCTTATAGTCCGTTGCCGAAGAAAGAATCTTCTCCGCTTCCGCATCGGCTTTATATCGCGACAGCACCGAAAGCAAAGGCCGTTTTTCACGTCCGTTCTCCATTTTAATCTCCATTCCGCCAACTGCGGCGTCAAACTTTATCAGTGACAAAAACGGGTGTCAACACCCGTTTTGCCTTTATTTTATGTAAATGTTATTCTGCAATGATCTTTTCAAGCTCGGCAAGGAGCGCGTCGCCCGCGTCCTTTTCTCCGATCTTGCGGATGATCTGTCCGTGGCGGAACAAAACCGCCTCGCCGTCGCCGCCTGCGATTCCGACGTCAGCCTCCTTTGCCTCGCCGGGGCCGTTTACAACGCACCCCATAACCGCAACCTTGATGCGCTTGCCCTTTGTATCGACGGCGGCAAGCTTGGGCTCAAGCTCCGAAAGGATACCGAAGAGGTCGATGCGTGTACGTCCGCAGGTGGGGCAGGACACAAGCTCGATACCGGAGCGCGCATATCCGCACGCCGCAAGGATATCACGTCCCGCCGCAACCTCATCTATCGTAGGAGCGGAAAGCGTGACGCGAATCGTGTCACCGATGCCGTCCGAAAGGAGCGAGCCTATACCGATCGCGTTCTTGAGTGTGCCCATACGAACGGTTCCCGCCTCTGTCACACCGAGATGAAGCGGACAATCGCAGCCCTGAGCGATCACTCTTGTCGCATCGATCATAGTTTTGACGTTCGAGGACTTGACCGAAACGACGGTATTATAAAATCCGTGTGAATCAAGCGTTTCGACGTAGGAAAGCGCGCTTTCGGCAAGCGCTTCCGCTGTCGGTCCGCCGTATTTTTCAACAAATCGCTTCTCAGCCGAGCCACCGTTGACTCCGACTCTCATCGCAACGCCGTGCTCACCGCACACATCCGCGACCGTCAGAAGTCTATCGATGCTTCCAAGATTTCCGGGATTTACCCTTACCTTATCTGCGCCCGCCTTTGCAGCGGCAAGTGCGAGCTTATAATCAAAATGGATATCCGCGACAAGCGGCACGATAACTCCGTTTGCCTTGAGGTATTCAAAGATACCGACACAAGATTCCTCGGGGACCGCTATACGCACAATGTCGCATCCTACACTTTGCAAATCGAGTGTTTCCGAGAGCACAGCGTCAAAATTTCTGCTGTCGCGGCTCGACATAGACTGCACGCTTACCGGCGCGCCTCCGCCGATCGTAATGCCGCCGACCTTAACTGCTCTTGATTTACGTCTGATTATATTTTCCATATCCGTTCTCCGAACGTTATTATTTTATCGCAGGATCATAAAAGAGCCGCGATGTCCTTGAATGCGATAACTACCATAAGTCCGAGCAAAAGCACGATACCTATGAAATGTATCATCGCCTCTGCGTTGGGATTTACACGTTTTCCGCGAACGAGCTCGAGCAGAAGGAACAGTAATCTGCCGCCGTCAAGCGCGGGAAGAGGCAAAAGATTCATAACTCCGAGGTTCATGGAAAGCACGACCGCCATATAAACGAGATCGGAGAATCCCGTTGCCGCAGCTTCTCCGAGCACCTGAGTGACTCCGACGGGACCGCTGACGGCTTCGACGCCGTATCTGCCCGTCACGAGATCGTAAAGTGACTCCCAAATCATCTCGATTGTCAGCTCCGAACGGAAATAAGCGTGCTTGAGCACGTTGACAAATGTTTTATGCTCCGCATAAACGTAAAAATCGAGCGATCCGAAGTTGATTCCGTCAGATGAATCCTGCGGGAAAGTTATATCCTCAACCGTGATCTCTTTGCCATCGCGGATAACAGTGATATCTATGTCCTCGACTCCGCGGCGCATTATCTCATACGCAAGCTCATTTGCGATGTGAACGCGTTCGCCGTCCACGGCAATTATTCTGTCGCCCTCAAGCAGTCCCTCCGCCTTGGATTGAGCTGTCGTCCCCTCTTCAAATCCAACGAACTGATATATCGTCGTACTTGCGAGAGTGCCCGAGAAGATGACAAGCGCCGTCATCAGAATGATGCCGACAGCCAAATTGGAAAGCGAGCCTGCGGCTGTGATGATGAATCTTTGCCACAGCGGCTTTGCAGAAAACGCATTCGGGTCATCGGATTCCTCATCCTCTCCTGCCATACTCGTGAAGCCGCCGAACGGAAACGCACGGAGCGAATAGCGCGTCTCTGTCTTTTTGCTGACCCACGAGACGAGCTTCGGCCCCATACCGATGGCAAATTCCTTGACAGTGACGTGACACAGACGAGCCGCAAGAAAATGTCCCATTTCGTGAATGAAAATGAGCAGTCCGAAGACCAGAATTGCTATTATGATCGAAAAAATGTTCATTATACTCCTCAGCGATTATTTATAATGGACGCGGCACAGCGTCTTGCCTCCGCGTCTGCCTCGAAGATATCATCAAGAGTCGTTTTTCCGGGTCTGCCTACCTTTTCGGTGGTAGCGGCTACAACGTCGTAGATGTCCGAAAAGCCGATCTTTCCCGAAAGGAACGCGCCGACAGCAATTTCATCGGACGCAGACATAACGGCAGGTGCCGTACCGCCGACGGCTGCCGTCTTCTGCGCGAACGCGAGAAGCGGGAACGCATCGGTATCGGGCTTGCCGAAGGTAAGCCTTCCGAGCTTGGCAAAATCGACGCTTCCGACGCCGCCCGGGCGGCGTTCGGGATATGTGATCGCATATCCGATCGCTGTGCGCATATCGGGCAGACCGAGCTCCGCGATTATCGCGCCGTCGCAGTATTCCACCATCGAATGAACGATGCTTTCTCTGTGGATGACGACCTCGATATCCTCCGCGGACACGTCGAAAAGATGCATGGCCTCGATGACCTCGAAGCCCTTATTCATAAGTGTCGCGGAATCTACTGTGATCTTTTTACCCATAAGCCAAGTCGGATGTGCGAGAGCGCGCTCGGGTGTAATTCCCGCAAGCTCTGCCTTTGTGCTTCCGAAGAAAGGACCGCCGGACGCTGTAAGAAGGATCTTTTTTACGTCGGCTTTTCTGCCGCCGGAAAGGCACTAGAAGATCGCGCTGTGCTCGCTGTCAACAGGAATTAGCTCCGCGCCGCCGTCTCTGATAGCGGACAAAAGATGCTCTCCTGCGGCAACGATGGCTTCTTTATTAGCCATACAGATGCGTTTACAGCTTTTAGCTGCCGCCATCATAGGCATCGCGGCAGCCATACCGGAAACTGCGATAACGGCAGAATCCGCTTTTGTCTCGTATGCGGCGTTTGTAACGCCGTCATTGCCCGAATAGACCTTGATATCAGTGTCCGCAAGGGCAATCTTGAGGCGCGCGGCGGCTTTTTCGTCAGCCATTGCCGCGATTTTAGGCATATATTTTCTGCACTGCTCCTCAAGGAGCTTGTCATTTGAGCCTGCGCTCATCATCTCGACCCCTGCACCGATAGCGGATGCGACGTCGAGAGTCTGTATTCCTATAGAACCCGTCGAGCCTATAACGGAAAGGCTTGCGGAGATATTTTCGTTTTTCATTTTATGTCCTGATCAATTAAAATATGTAAATGCAAGTGAGAGAAGATATATCACGGGCGCGATGGCAATGACGCTGTCGAAGCGGTCAAGCATTCCGCCGTGACCGGGAAAAATACGTCCGTAATCCTTGATTCCGTACACACGCTTGATGTAAGATGCGTTGAGGTCTCCGATCTGTGAGAGCACGGAAAGCGCAAGACCTGTCAGCATAAGTGCGGGATAGCACGGTGCAAGCTCCGTCAGAGAGGAAACGAGAAGGCCGTAAAGCGCGAAGAAGATCAGTGTGAATATGACAGCACCGACACTTCCCTCAACCGTTTTCTTCGGTGAGACCTTGGGAATGAGCTTATGACGTCCGAAAAGTGTACCGCAAAGGTACGCAAACGTATCTGTCAGCCACGATCCGAGGAAAAGGAACAGAAGGATAAGTCCGCCGTTCTCTCCTGCGGAGACAGCAACAACAGACACAGACGCGCCAGAAACGTAGACAAGCATCGTTAAGAACTGCGTCATCGGTGCAAGAGGATGCTTGATAACGCCGAAAACGCCGAGGGCGTAAACAATAAAGACGGCGAGGGCGGCACCGGCAATGATCGCGGGAGCACCGGAAGCCCCCAACGAGTATTGATAAAACGGTAAAATTGCCGCGATGAGACACGCGGGAATCGTTACTGTAAGGTGATTTTTGTCAGCTATACCTACACATTTTGCCGTTTCGTACATTGCAACTGAGGCAATTACGGCAAAAGCCGCCGGCAATGCCAAGGTATCATAAAAAATAAAGACCGGGATGAGAATTGCCACTAACACAGCGCCGGTCAAAAGTCGTTTCAGCATAATCAGCTCCATACCGCCGAGGCGGCATAAACATTGAAATTGATTCAGGTCCGACGGGATAACTATCCCGTCGGACTGATTTTGTGTGGTTTATTTGTTGACAACTCCGCCGAATCTGCGACCACGGCTGTAAAAATCAGCAACAGCGGCATCCACATCTGCGGAGGAGATGTCGGGCCAGAGGGTTTCGGTGAAGTAATACTCCGAATAAGCCGCCTGCCAGAGGAGAAAATTCGAAAGTCTTTGCTCATTCGCCGTTCTGACGATCAGATCGGGATCGGGACAGCCTGCCGTATAAAGCTCATTTGAAAGACTTTCTTCCGTGATTTCCCTGCCCGATTCCGCAAGCTTCCTGGCGGCGTTCACGATCTCGGCTCTGCCGCCGTAATTGACGGCGATATTGAGTCGCAGCTCGTAAGGCTCGGAAACAGCTTCAAGATGCTTCATTCTTTCTGCAACCTCGGGCGCAAACGCAGATTTATCCCCGAGGAACACGTATCTGATCTTGTTTTTATCGAGATCGCGCTCGGCTTCATCGATATATGCATCGAGAAGCGACATTATGCGGTCTACTTCGTTTTTCGGACGCGACCAATTCTCCGTGGAAAACGCATAAACGGTCACGACCTTGATGCCGATATCGCCGCAGTAGCGGACGATACGTTTGAGTGCCGCGGCACCCTCGGAATGACCGTATTCACGGGGCATTCCGCGTTTTTTTGCCCATCTGCCGTTGCCGTCCATAATGAAAGCGATGTGCGTGAGCTTTTCATCGACTGTCACCTTCTCTGCAGGCGCGGATGGTGCTTTTTTATATCCGGAGAACAAAAATCTCATACTGTCTGCAAAAGCTTGCGTCAGATGGACATGATTTCCTTAACTTTACGCTCGGAAACGCCGTCGATCTCCTTGATGTACTTATCGGTGAGGTTCTGGACATCCTTGCCTGACTGCTTTTCTTCGTCCTCGGTCATTTCCCCTGCCTTCTTCTGAGCCTTAGCCTTATCCATCGCGTCACGGCGGATGTTACGGATCGCTACCTTAGCCTCTTCGCCCATCTTTTCGACCTGCTTTTTGAGGTCCTTTCTGCGCTCTTCTGTAAGCTGAGGAATACCGAGACGGATGATCTTACCATCATTCTGAGGGGTAAGTCCGAGGTCAGACGCGAGGATAGCACGTTCAATGGACTTGAGGGTTGTGGGGTCCCAAGGGGAGATGATGAGGGTACGTGCATCTGCAGCACGAACCTCTGCTACCTGAGAGATAGGAGTAGGTGCGCCATAATATTCAACGGAAACGCGTGCAAGTATTTCGGGGTTTGCGCGGCCTGCTCTGACGGTAGAAAGATTGTCGGAGTAAGCGGACACGGATTTTTTCATTTTGGATTCAAATTCATCAAGCTTGAGTTTCATGATTTTTGCCTTTCTATAAGTGAGATTTTATGTAAATATTATTTTTACGGGATCATCTTGTTACGACAGTTCCGATTTTTTCTCCGGAAACTGCGCGGTAGATATTTTCGGGATCTTCAAGTGCGCAGAGGAGAAGCGGCACGTTGTTTTCGCTCGAAAGAGTTGCGGCAGCAAGGTCGATGACCTTGAGCTTATGATCGATGATGTAATCATAATCGACTGTATCGAATCTTACGGCATCATCGAATTTTCTCGGGTCTTTATCGTAAATCGCGTCGATATTCTTCGCGAGAATAGCGACATCAACCTCGAGCTCTGCCGCACGGATTATTGCGGCTGTATCCGTAGTGAAGAAAGGATTGCCGGAGCCTGCGCCGAGGATAACGACCTTTCCCTGCTTCAAATATTTATCGGCCTTATCGCGTGTATAAAGCTCTGCAAATTCGTTCATTTCGACAGCGGACAGGGCGATTGCGTCAAGTCCGGCACGTCTGAATGAATCCTCAAGTGCGATCGAGTTGATAACAGTTGCGAGCATCCCCATGTGGTCTGCACGAGCTCTGTTCATACCGACTCCTCCCGCACCGCGCCAGATATTACCTGCGCCGACAAGAACTGCGACCTCAACGCCCGCATCCACGCATTTTTTTACGGCTGCGGCAACGGTGTCTACCATCGCAAAGTCAAGTATTCCGTCGGCGTCTGCCTTGAGTGCTTCGCCGGAGAGCTTAACGAGTACGCGTTTATATTTCAGTTCCATAACGATTCTCCCGTTCATACAATTATATTATATCTATTTTATTATACTTATTTTTTGCCGTCTTGTAAACAGAATTTAATGTTTTTTTGCAAATAGAATGACATTTTCGCATCTTTCTGCGTGATTTCGGCTCACATTTACGGCATCAGATAAACGACAAAACAAAAAACCGCAGCAAAACTGCGGTTTTTTATCTGTGTTAATTACTTGTTGCCTACGAGAGAAGCGATTTCTTCTGCGAAATTGTCTTCCTTCTTTTCAAGGCCTTCGCCTCTTTCATAGAGGTAGAAAGCTACAACCTTGATGCTGCCGCCGAGAGCCTTTGCGGTGTCTGCAACGTATTTGCCAACCTTGATGCTGTCTTCCTTAACGTAGGGCTGTTCGAGGAGACATACGCGGTCGAAGAAGAGCTTACCGAGCTTACCTTCAACGATCTTTGCGATAACTGCATCGGGCTTGTTAGCGAGCTTTTCATCGTTCTTCGCTGCTGCGATCTGAACTGCCATTTCCTCATCGATAGCTGCCTGAGGAACATCTTCCTTAGCAACGTAAGTGGGGGGATTGCCTGCTGCGATCTGGAGAGCGAGGTTCTTTGCGAATTCTGCAAATTCGGGCTTCTGTGCAACTGCTTCGTCAGCTTCGTACTTAACAATAACGCCTGTGGATCCCTTGCCGTGGATGTAGGTGGAGCAAATGCCTTCTACGAGTTCGAAACGGCGGATGGTCATGTTTTCACCGATGGTGAATACCATATCCTTACGCTTGCCTTCAACTGTGAAGTTAGCGTCATAGGGGAGTTCATTGAGTTCTGCAACGGTAGCGGGCTTCTTCTCGATGATAACAGAGAGGATACCACGTACGAATTCCTGGAAAAGAGCGTTCTTTGCAACGAAGTCGGTTTCAGCGTTAACTTCGATCATAGCGGTGTATTTTCCGTCTTCGGAGGTCATGATGTCAACAACGCCTTCGGCTGCGATTCTGCCAGCCTTCTTAGCTGCAACTGCGAGACCCTTCTCACGGAGAACCTTTACTGCTTCGTCGAAATTGCCGTCAGCCTCAACGAGAGCCTTCTTACATTCCATCATACCGCAACCGGTCTTGGTGCGGAGTTCGGATACCATTTTTGCTGTGATAGCTGCCATTTTTCGTTACCTCTCAATAAATTATTCAGCTGCTTCTTCTGCTTCTGCTTCGGTCTTTTCAGCCTCTGCGGAATCGAAAGATTCGCCCTGCTTGCCTTCGATAACGGCGTCAGCGAGAACGGAGGAGATGAGCTTGATAGCGCGGATAGCGTCATCATTGCCGGGGATAACATAGTCTGCATCATCGGGATCGCAGTTAGTATCAACGATAGCAACTACCGGGATACCGAGCTTCTTAGCTTCGAGAACTGCGTTGTGTTCCTTGCGGGTGTCAACGATGAAGATAGCATCGGGCAGACGGTTCATTTCCTTGATACCGCCGAGGTTACGCTCGAGGTTATCCATTTCCTTCTGGAGAGCTGCAACTTCCTTCTTGGGGAGAGAGTTGAACGTGCCGTCTTCCTGCATCTTTTCGAGCTGGTAGAGACGGTTGATGGAGCGACGGATGGTCTTGTAGTTAGTAAGCATACCGCCGAGCCAACGTACGTTTACATAGTACTGGCCGCAACGCTTTGCTTCTTCCTGGATGGCATCAGCTGCCTGCTTCTTCGTACCTACGAAGAGGATAGTGCCGTTGTTTTCTGCGAGCTCGCGAACGAACATGTAAGCTTCGTCGAACTTCTTAACGGTCTTCTGGAGGTCGATGATATAGATACCGTTTCTTTCGGTAAAGATATACTCGGCCATTTTGGGGTTCCATCTTCTCGTGTGGTGTCCGAAATGAACGCCTGCTTCGAGAAGCTGCTTAATAGAGATAACAGACATAATTATATGTCCTCCTTCGGTTATTTCCACCACGGTTCGCCATTAACGTGACAGCCGGCGGCATCCGCCGGCACCGATCACGCCCTTCGGCGCCGTGTGTGAATTATTTATGCCGTGCTTCAGCACAAGCCATATAATAATATCACGCAGTTATTTTTTTGTCAATACAATTTTTCAGTTTTTTCTATATATTTTCAGCATTTTCACGCAAAAAGAGCAGAGATTTTCATCTCTGCTCTTTTATTTCGGATCTGATTATTCCGCTTCACCTTCAGCGGGCTCTTCCTCTTCTACTGCGAAGTGTTCAGCGTAGAATGCAGAGTAGATGAATACAGGGCTGTTTTCCCAGGATGCATCAGTCAGCTGCTTATAGAGCTCATTTCCGGCGAGTTCGGATTCTGCTTCCTTGAAGAAGGTATCAACGTCTTCGAGGGATACAGCCATAAGTCTGTCGTAGAGGTCAGCGGAGAGCTTTTCGATCTCTGCGAAGTTAGCTTTGTTGTTTGCGTTCTTGAGATTCGGAACGAAGGAGAACGGAGTGAGATAGCTGTTGAGGTTGATCTCCTTTGCATTTTCCCAAAGGTCGGGATCTGTTCCCTCTTCGAGAGATGCCATATAAACGTTACCGGTGTAAAGGATATTCATATTGTAAGTATCCGTAAGCTTGGTAACGGTTCCGTCGTGATTGTAGTTGAAATGTACGCCTTCAACGCCGTACTGGAGAATGTCGCGAAGCTCGGTAACGGTGTTAAGAGCTACGATAACTTCCATAGCACGGTCGAAGTTAGCTGTATAAGAGCTGATTGCGAAAGCACCTGCGAAGAGCGCTTCCTGAGAAGCCTTCGGATAATCGTAAACGGAGATGAAGTAATCTTCAGCGTATGCTGCAACGTCGGTAGCGTTACCTTCAACAACACCTACAGCGAAGTTTTCGCAGTTAGCGGGATCTTCAGCGATAGCGCCTGCTTCTTCAAAGCCCTTCATAAGCTTGAAGTTAGCCTTATAGGTATTATTCTTGAAGATGCTTCCGATAGCGCTTGCCTGATTGTACATAGGAGTAGAACCGAAATTAGAAGCGAGAACGCTCCAATCACCATCTTCGCCCCAATAGTACATACCTGCGGGATCGACCCAGGAAAGGAGAGGAGTTACTGCGGTCGTATCTTCATACTTGATGATATCATTGATGAAGTCTTCGCATCCTGCGAGGCTGCCTTCATCGAGAACAGCAGCTGCGAGGAGATCTTCGTCGTAGCTGTACTTCTTTACCATTTCCTTATTGAGGAGGAGGTACTTATACTCGCCAAGCGCGTGGTTGTTGGGAATGGCATATGTGGAGCCGTTGAATTTAGCCGCGGTGAAGAAATGCGGGTAAATGTAACTCTTGAGCACCTTGGACGTACCGTTGATGGTGGTATCGAGTTCGGAGAGAGCTTCACGCTCGATATATGCGAGGTAATCGTTATAATCGGTGATGAGGAAGATATCCATCTGGTACGGGCCGACTGCAGGATACTTTTCCTGAGTTATATTGTATTCATCCTTAAAGGTTTCAACCTCTGTTTCTTCGGTTTCCACAGCAGTTGTAGCTTCAGTGGTGATACCATGCAGACGGTTGTATCTTTCTTCTTCTCTGCGCTTTTCTTCTTCGATTCTGTCCTGCTCAGCCTTTTCTTCGATAGCATCGAGTCTTTCATCGACTGCTGCCTTATAAGCTTCCTCGGAGAAGATCTTGAGCTCTACTGCAGTAGAGAAATTGGACTTGAGATATGTATTCATAGCGCCCTGAACCATAGCGACTGTATCAGCGTCGATCTCGGTATCTGCGGGAAGCCAGAAGGTGAGAGTTACAGGTGTGCGATCGCTTTCGGTGAGTTCTTCTTCACCTTCAACGGTCTCAACGTCGCCACTGTTGATGGAGCAGCTCGTGAGGACAAGCGACAGCATCATAACAATGCAAAGGAACATACATAAAAACTTCTTTTTCATGGTGGAATTTTCCTCCTAAATAATCGGCACATACACCCACATAAGTATAGGTATATGAATACCTTTAATATTTTAACTCAATAAATCAAAACTGTCAAGCGGTATTTAACGTCCGTTTTTTGCAGCTTCCGACGCATCGCGGAGTTTTTGTTACGATTTTTTCACAATTAACGTGCATCTTGCACAATTATCCGTGCGCATTTTTGTGCGACATCACATTGCAGTTGCGCAAATTGCACAAGCCAAACGTGCAATTTTTGTGCAATAAGACGAGAGAATCAATCGAGGAAATCGCGCAGACGCTTGGATCGGCTCGGATGCCTAAGCTTACGGAGAGCCTTTGCCTCGATCTGTCTGATACGTTCTCTTGTGATGTTGAATTCTCTGCCGACCTCTTCGAGCGTTCTCGTTTTTCCGTCGTCAAGGCCGAATCTGCGCTTCAGAACGAGTTCTTCTCTGGGAGTAAGGGTGTGAAGCACCTCTGCAAGCTGCTCGCGGAGTACCGCATAGGATGCAGCCTCGGGCGGAGCGGGAGATTCCTGATCCTCGATGAAATCACCGAGATGGGAGTCCTCTTCCTCACCGATAGGTGTTTCGAGAGAAACGGGATCCTGCGCGATCTTCATGATCTCACGGACCTTTTCGGGTGTCATATTGAGCTTTTCCGCGATCTCCTCGGCAGAAGCCTCGTGACCGAGCTCCTGAAGGAGCTGGCGGGAGTAACGGGAGACCTTATGGATCGTTTCTACCATATGAACGGGGATACGGATCGTTCTCGCCTGATCTGCGATGGCACGAGTGATCGCCTGACGGATCCACCACGTAGCGTAAGTGGAGAATTTATATCCCTTCTGATAGTCGAATTTATCAACAGCCTTCATCAGACCGAGGTTACCCTCCTGAATAAGGTCGAGGAAGAACATGCCCTTGCCGACATAGCGCTTCGCGATGGAGACGACAAGACGGAGGTTAGCAACTACAAGCTCCTCTTTAGCTTTTTCGTCGCCCTCTGCCATACGTTTCGCAAGCTCAAGCTCCTTTTCGGAATCGAGCAGCGGCACCTTACCTATCTCTTTGAGATACATTCTTACGGGGTCATCTATTGCGAGACCTTCCTGAGTGAGCGCTTTTTCCATATCCTCGGCACTGCCCATTCTGCCGACCTCGGATTCGATCTCCTCGATTCCGGCGGGATCGTTCGCAATGCCGATGCCGTTTGTTTCAAGAGTGTCGTAAAGCTCCTCGATCCTGTCAAGATCGTTTTCTGCGAAGTCCTCGTCTTCAAACGCACGCTCGATATCACTCTGTGTAAGAGTTCCCTTCTCTTTTCCCTTTTCAATGAGATCAAGGTTTTTGATTTCGTTCTTTTCGGTTTCCATTATTACCTCCGTAAGCCGCCTTCGCGGCGTGACTTTCTTTTTGTTTATCCGTTTTGTTTATCCGTTTTATGTATTGCTTTTATTGTTTTTATTGCGCAGACGGCGGATCGCATCGAACGCATCCTCGCCCTCATGCTCGCGTTTCCCGCGCTCTTTTTTCAGTGCCGCAACGTTTGACAGATACACGCTCATATCATTTGTGAGCTTTTGTCTGTCAAGTGCAAGCTTTGTGATGCGTGAGATCTCGTCCTGCTTGAACGATTCGGACAGAACCGCAACGTCAAACGCACCGTTTTTGCGGTACACCTCCGATATTGCTCTGAACACTCTGGTTCCGAATTCAGTACCGAAATCCGTTTCGGAAAGTCCGCCCTCTCCGTCCGACATAGCTGTTTTGATATATTCGGGATACGCAACGAGCATACCGAGCACGACCTCCTCACAGCTTGCGAGACGCAGCTTTGTGAGCTTGTCGCGGTTGATCCTGTCGCCGTAGCCCGCTGTTTCGCGGCGCATTTCCTCGGATTCTTCCTTTTTCTTTGCATACCGCTTCTTATTTATAATGATCAAAACGTCGTGTTTTATACTTTCCTCGGAGACTGACAGCTCCTTTGCCGCCTGACGGATGTATATTTCACGCTCGACATCGCTGTACACTCCCGCGATATACGAGTTGATCTCGCGCATGGCTCGGATCTTGTCCTCGTCCGAGTCAACATCATATTTCGACAGTATATCTGCCATAACGTGGCCGAATCTTGTCGTGCTCCCCGCAAGCGCATCACGGAATTTTTCGACGCCGAATTTTTTTATGTATTCATCGGGGTCCTTCGCGCCCTTCAGCTTGAGCACACGGACGTCAAGTCCCGTTTCCGTCAGCAGCTCGATTGCGCGCGAGGCGGCGCGTTTGCCCGCTTCGTCGCTGTCGTACGAGATGACCACTCGCTTCGTATGCTTTGCCATGAGCCGTGCCTGATCGGGAGTGAGCGCCGTACCAAGCGTCGCGACGGCATTCTGAAAGCCCGCATTATGGAGTGCAATAACGTCCATATAGCCCTCACAGAGGATGAGTTCCTCGGCACAGTGCTCCTTGGCGTAGTTCAGCGCATACAGATTCTTGCGTTTTTTGAACGCGGGTGTATCCGAGGAGTTGAGGTATTTCGGCTCGCCGGCCCCCATAACGCGTCCGCCAAACGCGACAACGCGTCCCGACGTATCGAGTATCGGGAACATAACTCTGCCGCGAAACATATCATACGGTCTGCCCGACCGCTCGCTTGTCTTACGAAGGAAGCCTGCGATCATTTCCCTGTCCGTGTAGCCTTTTTTATGCATATGATCGCCCATTTCGAAGCCCTCGGGCGCGTAACCGAGCCCGAAACGCTTGATAATTGACTGCGAAAGTCCGCGCTGTTTGACGAGATATTCCCTCGCGGCGGCACCCTTTTTCTCATCAAAAAGGCAATCTCGATAGAACTTCGCCGCTTCGCGGTTCATATCGAAGATCCTGCTTCTCGAGACCTCTTCCGTCTCGGCGGCACCGTCCGTCGGAAGCTTAACACCCGCGCGGTCAGCAAGCATTGTCAACGCTTCAACATAGGACAGATTTTCGATATTCATAACGAACGAAACGACGTCTCCGCCCGCACCGCATCCGAAGCAGTAATAGCTTTGCGTCGCAGGAAAGACCGTAAACGAAGGCGTTCTCTCCGAATGGAACGGACACGAGCCCGAATAATTGCTTCCCGCGCGCTTCAGGGACACGTATCGGGATATTACCTCTTCAATGTCGTTGCGCTCTTTTATTTCTTCAATAACGCTTACCGGTATCATCGGCATAGTCCCGACAGCTCCTTTCGTTTAATATACAGGTATAAAAATCAGATCAAAAATCGGAATTTCCGCGCCAAGCCTCGGGAATGAACAGCTCTCTGTATTTATCGACTGCATATCTGTCCGTCATAGCGGAAATGAAGTCGCATACAGAGCGTTCGACGCCCTCTTTGTCGCAGTTTCCGAGATAGAACGCAGGCATCGCCTCCGGATGCTTGACATAATATTCGTAAAGTCTCGCTATAAGCTCACGCGCCTTCGCTTCCTCTATCTTCGCAACGCTGTCTATATAGACTCTGTCGAAGAGGAACTGACGCAGCTCCATCGTCGCGTCATAGACATCCTTGGTCATAGTGATTTCGGGCTTATCGGCAGACGCTTCAACAAGTGCGGTGACCATCGTATTGATTCTGACGCCGTGTGTCTCACCGAGGACCTCACGCAAATGCTTCGGTATATCCTCGATCGAAAGGATACCTCCGCGGACAGCGTCATCGATATCGTGATTTATGTACGCAATCCTGTCTGCAAATTTGACAACGACTCCCTCAAGCGTAGACGCCATATTTCCGCCTGAATGGTTAAGTATTCCGTCGCGCACCTCCCAAGTGAGGTTAAGTCCCTTACCGTCCTTTTCAAGGAATTCAACTACACGCAGACTCTGTTTGTAATGTGTGAATTCGGGATCGTAGCACTTCTGCATAACGACCTCTCCGGCGTGACCGAAGGGAGTATGTCCAAGGTCGTGGCCGAGCGCCGCCGCTTCAGCCAAGTCTTCGTTGAGTCGGAGCGCGCGGCATATGATACGCGCGATCTGCGTGACCTCAAGCGTATGAGTCATACGCGTGCGGTAATGCTCGTCCGTCGGGAACAGGAAGACCTGAGTTTTATGCATCAATCGGCGGAAGGACTTACTGTGAAGGATCTTGTCGCGGTCACGCTGAAATTCCGTTCTGTTGATGCACGGAACGTACGGATGATCTCGTCCGCGCGTATTTTCCGTCAAAAATGCGTATGGAGAGAGAAAAGAATGTTCTCTTTCCAGAAATATATCGCAAACATGTTTGTTTTCCGGCATAAAAGCCTCCTTTACAAACGTAATATCCTCGGGGTCGCATTTGCGGTGCGTCCGAGTTTTCGATTTTTTCAATCATAACATAATATACGCAAGCATTTCAAAAAACACTTGCGTATACTTTGACTTTTTTGAATTTTTTCGCGAAAAAGGCTGTTTTACGCGTCGAATCTTTCGCCTGTTACGGTGAATTTTATTCGTCCCGCGCCAAGCTCCGCGATCTTTTCCGAAAGCTCCTCCGTAAGAGTGCGTTTTACAGCGCCCGTTATGAACACATTTGCACCGAAATCTACGGAATCCGTCTTGACTCCGTAACGAGGGAGCTCATATCCGAGCTTCTGATAATCCGAATACGAGCATTCAGCGGAAAACTCATCGTAACATTCGTACGTCACGACCTCAGCCGCGTCCACAGCGCGCTTCGCGCCCTCCGTATACGCACGGACAAGCCCGCCTGTACCGAGAAGGATACCTCCGAAATAACGCGTCACAACAATGGCAACGTCAACGGCGCCCGACATTTTAATAACGTTAAGTATCGGCAATCCCGCTGTTCCCTGCGGTTCTCCATCGTCGGAAAAACGCGCGATGTTAGACTCTGCGAGCGAATATGCCCAGCAGTTATGTCTTGCGTCGGAATATTCTTTTTTTACCGATGCAACAAACGCCTTCGCTTCATCCTCTGTAGTCACGCGCTTTGCGTGTGATATGAACACGGATTTGCGTTCCTCGAAGCTCTCGCAGGAGTCGCGCCTTATTGTCGTATACGTCTTGATCTGCGGCTCTTTTGCCGTTTCTTTCTTTTTCACTGCGATTTCCTTTTCGTTTTCGTCGATTTATTCGACAAGATAATCCTTCAACTGACCGATGAGTGCGTCATCCGTCACTGCGGTAACACGCACGGAGCCGTCCGGCATATAGTCCGTTTCCTTCACCTCGCCTGCGCGGTAAAGCTTTGAGACGAGCCCCGACGCCTGCGGCGGGAATACGAAAACGGACACGCGCTTGAACGATCTGATAGTCGTTTCAAGATCCGTGATTAGATCGTCAACGCCCTTGCCCGTCGCAGCGGAAATATAGACCGAGGTCTTGTCCGCAGAAACACGAGGAGCAGCGCTTGCCGTGCGGTCACACTTATTGAAGACGTAGATCGTGGGTTTATTCTCCGCGCCGAGGGAGCTGAGAAGCTCCTCGGTGACCTCGATATGGCTTTCATATTCGGGATCCGAGGCGTCGATAACGATCAGGATGATGTCCGCGTACACCGCCTCGTCGAGAGTGGAGCGGAACGCTTTGATGAGGTGATGCGGAAGCTTGCGTATGAAGCCTACCGTATCGGTGAGAAGGATCTCGACACCCGAGGGGAGTCTGAATTTTCTCGTTGTGGGATCGAGAGTTGCGAAGAGCTTATCCTCCGCGAGGATACCCGCGTCCGTAAGTCTGTTCAGGAGCGTGGATTTGCCCGCGTTCGTATACCCGACGATGGAGACGCGCAAAAGTCCGCTTCTGTCGCGCGCAGCGCGCATTGTTGAGCGAGTACGCTCAAGCTCACGGATCTCTGCTTCAAGCGCGGAAATACGCGTTTTCATACGTCTTCTGTCGATCTCGAGCTTTGTTTCACCGGGGCCTCTCGTACCGATGGGATTGCCGCCAACAGCGCCCTGACGCGACATTTCCGTGCCGTGTCCCGTGAGTCTGGGGGCAGAATACTTGAGCTGTGCAAGCTCGACCTGCAGTTTCCCCTCGCCTGTCACCGCGTGCTGGGCGAAGATATCAAGAATGAGCATACTGCGGTCGATGACCGTGACGTCACCTCCGAGCTCATCCTCGATATTTCTTATCTGAGACGGAGAAAGCTCGTCGTCGAAAACAACGAGATCGAGACTCTCGTTTTCGCAGACCTCGGCAAGCTCGCGTACCTTGCCCGATCCGATATATGTGCGTTTATCGGGAGACACTCGCGCCTGTGTGACGCGCACCGTCACGTCGGCTCCCGCCGTGTCCGCAAGCGCTGTCAATTCATCGAGAGAGATCGAGATCTCCTCCTCTGTGACGTGATAGCCGTCGTAAACACCGACAATCGCCGCGCGGCGGCGTGTTTCTTCCGTTTTTTCAAGCATTTCTTCTTTCATATCCGCATTCCTCCGTTTCGTTACGTTAAAATAAAAAAGAAAGGTGTTACACGACAAAATGCGCGTGTAACACCTCGGCTGCACATATTACAGATATGCGAAATTACTTACCTCTTGCCTCAAGACGACGCTTGAACTTATCAACACGTCCGCCCGTATCCACGAACTTCTGCTTGCCCGTGAAGAACGGATGGCATTTGGAGCAAATTTCAACGCGCATATCGCCCTTGGTGGATCTCGTTACGACAGTCTCGCCGCAAGCGCATTTAATGGTGCATTCTTTATAATCAGGATGGATACCCTTTTTCATTGCCCTATTTCCCTTCTGTAATATTTTTATTCACAATGCATTGTATTATAGCATGTAATTTTCG
The DNA here is from genome assembly GCA_045594085.1 of Eubacteriales bacterium. Taxonomy (GTDB): domain Bacteria; phylum Bacillota; class Clostridia; order Oscillospirales; family CAG-272; genus DTU064. The sequence continues at coordinate 85,746 of JAZNXW010000017.1, forward strand.
ATTTGACAAGTGCTTTTTTCAATTTTTTTATTTTTTTTTGGAAGTATTTTCTCCGCCGATAATAAAGCGAAGCTCTCGTAGTATTTTTTTCTCCAAGCGCGAGATATACGACTGCGAAATCCCGAGCATTTCCGCGACCTCTGCCTGGGTCCGTTCTCTTCCGCCGGAAAGTCCGAACCGAAGCGTAATTATTACTCTTTCCCTCTCGGGCAGGCTCTCGACAGCACGTCTGAGCAACTTATAATCCTCGTCGTGCTCGACGGCGTCGTAAACCTCGTCCTCGCCCGAAAACAGCACATCCGAAAGCAAAAGCTCGTTGCCATCCCAATCGACGCGAAGCGGCTCATCTATCGAAATATCGGCGCGGCGTGATGAATTTTTACGTATGAACATAAGTATTTCGTTTTCGATGCAACGCGACGCGTACGTTGCAAGCTTGATATTTTTCGTCGGATCAAAGGTATTGATCGCCTTGATAAGTCCGATCGTGCCGATGCTGATGAGATCCTCTATATCGACGCCGGTGTTTTCGAATTTTTTGGCTATGTAAACGACAAGACGCAAATTCCGCTCGATCAGAACGCGTGAGATGTCGGTGTCGGTACCGAGTCGTCCGATAAGCTCCGCCTCCTCCTCAGCGGAAAGCGGAGGAGGCAACGTCTCCGCGCCGTTTATGTAATACTGCTCGCCGTCACGTATAAAATCGAGTATCCGACGGACTGCATCGCGCAAATGATACAGCAACAGAGTCAATTTCTCACCGAAAGTGCGTTTCATCTTGTTTTCCTCCTTATATTAATTCGGACGGAAGGATCGCATCGCATCCGCCGAAGCTGTTTTTTTCGTTTGAGACGGCGACAAAGCATGTGGCCTCTCTCCCCTCAACTACAACAGAATCGGGCCTGTAGCCGATCAGAAGCCCGCTTCCCACAACGCCCGACACAGGGATCATACGAACCCTCGCCATATCCCTGGCGTCAAGCACCGTCACGTCTGCGGGCCGTCCCGATGCGGCTGCCTCGCAAACGGATTCCGGCAGTATCCCGCGAAGCGCATCGGCTCGGACTATGAGGACGGGGGCTCCCGACAGCGGATCCTTGACAAGGCTTCCGCTGTCTGCGAGCGCATCGAGCGTGACGGATCTTTCACCGACAGTCACGGTGACACGTTTTTTGACGGCACCGCGTCTGCGCTTTGCCGCTCTTGCGGAAAACGCCGTCAGTGCCGTTGCAAGCGCGGCAACGGCAAAAACAACGGCGTCGCTGCTTCCGTCCGTTTCGAGTGAATCGCGGTAGCCCTTGCCTATTGAGCAAATTGCCGACACAGCGCCTCCGATCGCGGTACCGACGGAAAAAAGCAACACCGCCGCACTCAGATATCCGAGGATCCCCGCCCTCTTGTAGGCACAAACGCACATCAGCAAAGTGACAAGCACCGACAAGACAAGGTAAAGCCACCCGTCAAGATCAAAAACGAGCGCGGACACGGCAAAAGCCGCGCCCGACGCAGACGCCGCAGTCATACGCCAAGCATTACTTGACAGCGACATCAGCCGTCCCGTTATGTAAAGCGTCACATAATCCAAGCTGAAGTTGACCAAAAAAAGCACATCGGCATATACGGTCATGTTCATACCACCTTTCGTCCGTGCCATAAAAGTATAAGCCCTCCCGACCGCGAGAGAGGTCGCATCGGGAGGGCTTTTTGATTCTATTTAGGGCGAATTTCGTCGGGCGTGCGTCAAACTACCAATTCACCGTCGTTTTTTATACGTCTCGCCTCTACGTAATAGCGTTTGTCGCGTGCATGCCCCATCGAAAAGGCTTTGCGAGGAAGGACTCCGTTTTCATTAACAGCCGAGAAAAGCTCCGATTTTCTCATTCCGTCGAAGAGGAAGCCGATCTCGTCGTCACGGTCGACGAGACGGACGAGAGCCTCGTCTCCGTGGATGTAATCTATACTGATTTCGGGATGCTTTTCGGCGTACTCATCAAGGAAGATACCGAGTGAGCCAACCGTAAGCGAATGCGGTGCGGACTCAAGCGTGATTTCGCCTCTCGTTTTGTTCGTCACGTACGTAACGTACTGTCTGCGTTCGGCGGCACAAGATTTTTTTGCGGCAAACTCGCGCAGCTCCGCAAGAAGTGCATCGGGATCGCATCCGCCGACAATGCGGTAGATCGGCTCGAAATCAAGCGTTTCGTCGTGCAGGTTTACAAGCTCTGTGAGCGCAAAGCGCGCCGGATGAGTCTCTTTTTCGTGATCGGGCAGATTTGCTTTGAGGTGCTCCCACCACGTTTTCGCGGTTGCGAGGGAATGATTACCGTCACCGACGGCAAAGAAGAAGTCGCCACCGCCGCCATACGCAAGGCTCGAAAGCGAACGGCGGATGCGTTCGCACTCGTCTTCATCAAGTCCGTAGCCTTTTATTCTGCCACCGCCGCCGGAAAGTTCAAAATCGTAAAGCGGAGCATCCCCGTGCGCGACGTATTCAACGACTGTTTTAGCAGCGTCATCTATAAGCAACATCGCGTGCGTAAGCTCTATCGGTGCGCCCGCGCGGATGCGGACTCTCGGAGGTATGCGAGAAACGACCGTCTCCTCCGTCGCGCGGATGAGCACGTCTGTGTTTTCTCTGTAGTCATATTCCTCGAGGTCAACGGCGCCGACTATGCCTCGTCTGACTCCGCCGTCTGCGAGCGTTCTTTCGACGTATATCATTCCATACGGCACCTCTTCGAGGTAATTGTAAAGGTAATTTCTCATCGCCGTATTGATGCGCATCACAGTCGAGGGGACGGCATCAGCAAGGAAGGCTTCGGGAAGTATACAGTGCAGTGCCGACGGTGCTTCTCCCACAAAATCCGTAACGTCGTACCAATATTCAGGCTCTGATGTAAACTGATCGCAGGCGATAACGCTCCAACGGCTCATATCTGCACCGCGCGGCGGCAAAAGTATCTTCGCCGGACGGAATGTATTGTATATGCGTGATCTGATATCGTTCATAAGGTTCCTTTCAAGCTTCGGAATACTAAAAGTATATCACATCGGGAATCTTTCGGCAACAAAAAATCTCCGGGAGATCCCGGAGATTTTTGTTCAGCGTTTCTTGCCCCATTTTTCAGGCTCATCCTTGGCGAGCTGCGCTCTGATATCATCTATCAGACGCTCTGTTCTGACGACAGTGCCCTCGGAGGAGAGATGATAGTTCGTACCGGACATATACCTGCCGTTGAAGATATAATCCTCGATAGAGGAGATGACCGTAATCTTGAGATTGTTCTCGATGTAGGTCTGATACGCCGTGCGGTGCGTTTTCTTTCTTGCGGCACCCGCAAGTGCGTGCTCGTTCAAGCTGGGGAAGGAGAAATACGTCTTCGCGCCCGTTTCGTTACACTTATCTATCACGGAATTGATATTATCGACGTTGATATGATCCGTATCGAGTGTATACGTGCCCTGACTTCCGACAAATCCGTTATATTCGCCGTTTCTGTACCAGGAGTTATCACCGTAGCGGTCGATTCCGTTCCAATAATTTGTGTACGTTGTCCTTGTCATCCACTGACGAGTCGCGTTAAAATCCCTGAACGTATCGAAAACTCCGTCGTAATCGCGTATATCGACGTAAGTTACGCTCGCATAAGCCGCCTCGAAGAACTGCCACATAATGGGGTTCCAATCATTTGTTCCGAGCTGGAATTCGTTCGGTTCGGGCAGGAACAGGAAGATATCGTCCTCGTCGATGAAGTTTGAAATAAGATCGATGAAGAACATACCGCAGGTCTGATAATGGAGCGAGTAATCTATGACGTAATATTCGCCCTTCAGCCCTTCTTCAAGCTGTTCGGAATAGATGCCGTACGTTCCGTTTGAGCCCGACGTGAACACTAGCTTGGGCATATCGTGCTCGTACGCATACATCAAGCGCTCAAACTTGATCGAATATGTGCCGTGGTCGGCGCGCTGATACTTTGGATGAGAGGCGGCATTGACGTACAGCGTAGAGAATGATTTGCACTGATAGAAGGACTCGTCGGAAACCTCGGTCACTGTGTCTGGCATATATAGCTTTTCAAGCTTGCAAGCATAAAACGCGCCATCCTCGATCGTTGTGAGAGTCGAAGGAAGAATGACCGTCGTTGCCGCAGCCTTCAAGAAGGCGCGGTTTGCTATTGCGGTGACCTTTCTGCCCTTGATCTTATCGGGAACGACGATCGTATCGCCGTCTCCGCTGTAACCCGTGATCGTTACCGTTTTGCCGTCGAGCTTATATTCAAAGTCATCGGTATCGCTTTCTTTTGCCCACATACAGTACAGATCCACGATCTTATCGTCCGTAACTATATTCCAGCCGAGACCGAAATATCTGCCCGATCCGTCAGCTTTCGTATTATATCCGTAAAGGATGTATCCGTCACGCTCGAAATACTCCATATCGGGCAACGTATTTGCATAGAAATGAAAATCGTCCTCGACTGTCTCGACGTAAAGTTCGGAGTCGTTCTTCATCGCGGTGCCGCCGTTTGCGTGATACTTGATAACGGAAGCATCCTCTGTTATGAAGTTCGCGTACAGGACCGTATCGGAGGTTATGTTGAATCTATAAAGTCTGTCGGAGCAGATGACGGATCCGCCCTTCGTGATGGGAGCGCCTTCGCTCCAGCCTGCGAAGATATAGCCGTCGTCCGCCTTCGCCATGACGTTGACCTCGTCATCCTCGCGGACGGTGACGTTTTCAGCTTCGGTCACACCGCCGCCCGTGGTAGCTTTGGTCGAATAGGTGCAGTCATAGTATTCACGCACGACAGTCTTGACTGTTACGGGGAACCAAACGGAGTCGATGATAATCTTTCCGTCCTTATAATAGGCGCCGCCCGTAGCCGACGCGACCTTCATTCCGTCGGGGATGGATACCTCAAATTCAGCAGGCTCTCCTGCCTTGACGCTGATGATCCTCTCTCCCGTAACGGTAAGATTCTCGCTGTCCGCAAGCATAACGCGAACGGAATAGTCAAGCTCTCCGTCGGCGCAGCCTACCGCAAAAGCAAGAATAAGGACACAAAATACAGATATGATGAAGAGTTTTGCGTGTTTTTTCATTTCCGTCACCATTAAAGCACAGTTTGATATTTAAGTATAACATAATGAAGCCATGTTAATCAAGAGATTTTCGGCATTATTCATAAAAATATAAAAACGAACGCAGACTCCGACGGAGCTTGCGTTCGTTTGATTTTTCAATTGAGCTTGGCTGCGCGTTTTATCGCCTCGAGCGTTTCATCACTGATTACGTGCTCGATCTTGCACGCATCCTCTGATGCCGTTTCCTCGCTGACACCGAGACCTACGAAAAAGTCTGTCAATATACGGTGACGCGCGTACGTTTTTTCGGCAACGCGCACCCCCTCATCTGTCAGAACAAGGTGGCCGTTTTCCTCAACGGTGAGATAACCGCCCTTACGCAGTATACTCACGGCACGGCTGACGCTCGGCTTGGAATAACCCATATGCTCGCACACGTCAATGGAACGGACTGTTCCCTTTTCCTTTGTGAGGATATATATCGTTTCAAGATACATCTCACCCGATTCCTGTAAATGCACAGACGGACCTCCTTTGGTTAGTTTGATTAATTATACCACACTTCCCCGATTTTTGCAAGTTACGCTTTTTCGCGCTCGAAATAATATTTGGTATTATGCAATCTTACGCTTTGCGTAAGTCCGAGCGTGAGCCAGATCGCAAGCATCGACGAGCCTCCGTAGCTGAGGAAAGGCATAGTGATGCCGATAACGGGGAGCATACCGAGACACATTCCCATGTTTTCCGTCGTTTGTGCGACAAGTATGGCTATAACTCCCGCTGATATGTACGATCCCGCGTCCTTACGGGATGTACGCGCTATTTTGATGATACGGAATATCATAACAGTCATCAGCACCAAATAGAGGCTTGCTCCGATAAACCCGAACTTTTCGCAAGCTACGGAAAAAAGGAAGTCTGTCGTTGCCACGGGCAGAGTTTTATACTCTGTTCCGCCCGCAAGTCCCGCACCCCAAAATCCGCCGGCAGAGATAGTCTCAATACTGCGTATCGCCTGGTATCCGTAATCCTCAGGATCGAGATACGGGTCAAATCCGCAAAGTATACGCATTTGCTGATAATACGACAGATGCGGCCATATATACGGAAACGCTATGACGGCGGCTCCTATCGCTCCCGCAAAATACCAAAGCGAGAGTCCCGCCGAAAAGAGCATAACGGCAACGATGCAAATGAAAACAAGCGTAGTTCCGAGGTCACCCGTCAGAAGCATCATTCCGATGATGATTCCCGCGTGAACGAGAAGCGCAAGAAGGCTTTTCGGATGGTTTATCTTTTCCTTTACAAGGTCAAGATGCTTGGAAAAAGACAGAATAAACATAAGCTTTACGAACTCGGACGCCTGAAAATTGACAGGACCGATTGAAATATAAAGCTTCTGGTCGTCATCGGGTTTTGGTCCCTCTCCGAAAAGGAGGACCGCAATCAAAAGAATCACGGAAGCGACGATCAGCGGCTTCCAGAACCTAGCTATGATCGCATCATAGTCAAAAAGCGCGATGAAGGTCATTCCGCAGAAGCCCGCGCAGGCGGCGAGAAACTGGATTATGACCATTCTCGTGCCGTATACGTAATCATCCTTGATGCCGAAAAGAGTCATAACGGAAATCATAGTCATACCGAACGCACAGGCAATAATGACAAAATCAAGCTTGCTCAGTTTTTCCTTCAGCGACGTCGAAAAGACTTTCATACCGTTTTAACCTCCTTTCGGCAAAGTTTGTTTTTAAGAGCGATTAATACGCAACGGCGAAGTACACCATTTCCTTCGCGGGCTTACCGCAGCAAGCGCATTTATCGTCAAAATGCTCACCGTCGAAGGGGATACAGCGCGATCCGACGCCCGTCTGCTCCTTGATGGAGTCCTCGCAAGCCTCGTCTCCGCACCACATAAGACGAACGAAGCCGTTGCCGTTTTCGGCAAGCGCTGCCTTGATCTCGTCCGTGTTATGGCAGGTATAGGTATGTGCGTCACGGTTTTCGCGAGCCTTTGCAAGCATACCGTCGCGAACCTCCGTGAGCTTTGCCTTTACCGTTTCGGCAATTCCGTCGAGAGATACGCCGAAGGTCTTTTCCATATTGTAACGCGTTACAACTACGCATTCATTGTTTGCGAGGTCGCGCGGACCGACTTCGATTCTTACGGGCACGCCCTTCATCTCGTATTCCGCGAATTTCCAGCCGGGAGACTGAGTATCGTCGGAATCGAGCTTGACTCTTACGCCGACAGCCTTGAGCTGCTCGTAAATTTCCGTGCACTTGTCGAGCACGCCGGGCTTCTGCATCTGGATCGGTACGATAACGACCTGGACGGGAGCAACTGCGGGCGGCAGAACGAGACCGTTATTGTCGCCGTGAGTCATAATGATACCGCCGATCATACGTGTCGTGCAGCCCCAGGACGTCTGATGCGGATAAACGAGCTTGTTTTCCTTATCCGTGTACTGAATATCGAAAGCGCGCGCAAATCCGTCACCGAAATAGTGAGACGTAGCAGCCTGAAGAGCCTTACCGTCGTGCATAAGCGCCTCGATTGCGTAAGTATCTTCTGCGCCCGCAAATTTATCGGAGGGAGTCTTCTTACCCTTGATAACGGGGATCGCGAGATCGTTTTCGTGGAAGTCCGCGTAGACGTTGAGCATCTGCTCAGTCTCGGCTACTGCCTCTTCCTTTGTTGCGTGCATTGTGTGGCCTTCCTGCCAGAGGAACTCACGGGAACGAAGGAACGGACGGGTAGTCTTTTCCCATCTTACAACGGAGCACCACTGATTATAGAGCTTGGGCAGGTCACGGTAAGACTTGATGATGTTTGCATAATGCTCGCAGAAAAGTGTTTCGGATGTGGGGCGCACGCAGAGACGTTCTGCAAGCGGCTCGGAGCCGCCGTGGGTTACCCATGCAACCTCGGGTGCGAAGCCTTCAACGTGATCCTTTTCCTTCTGAAGCAAGGATTCGGGAATGAACATCGGCATATACACGTTTTCGTGGCCGAGCTCCTTGAATCTTGTATCGAGTATGCTCTGGATATGCTCCCAGATCGCATAACCGTACGGACGGATGATCATACATCCGCGAACGCTTGAATAATCAATGAGATCCGCTTTCTTGCAGATGTCGGTGTACCACTGCGCGAAATCGTCTTCCATCGCGGTGATAGCTTTTACCATTTTTTTATCGTTTGCCATATATACCTCGAAAAAAATTATTATTTGATATAAAAATGCTTTACGTTATAGTATAACACATAATATTATTCGTGTCAACTCCGTCAAAGCGGTTGCAAAACGAATATATTTTGTGTTATAATAGATTTTATCATCAAACAGCCGCCCTCAAGGCAGGCTCACGGGACGACGAAAATCAACTCTCGCAAAAAAGGAGACCGTAATGTCCGAAACAAACAAAAAACACATATACGAGGATTTCGAAAGCTACGACGATGTCCCCGCATCGGAAAAATACAGCAAGCCGTCCGTCTTCGGGATAATAATGCGCGTTATTTTCTACGCGCTTATTATGCTCGTGAACTGTGCGATCGTCTTCCGCGTATGTATGGCGGACGATCCAAAATCCGTCACATCTCCCGAGATAAACGACGTTTTGCGCGAGGCTTACGCAGAAAATGAGGATTTTCTCATTCAGACGCAAACAGTCTATGATATGTACACCGAGGACGGAATTTTTTATTCGACGGGTATGTTCTACTGTCCGTCGGCACATCAGCTTCAGGTAACGATCCGTTACAATTACCGCACGATGCCCGACGTACTCATTTCCGATGAGCTCGGTCTCGGATTCGACACCATTGAGAAGCTCTCCGACGAGGACCGCGAGAAATCGGAGTTCAATTCCCTTTCCGCATCCGACGTTAAGGGAAACGAATATTTCGCCTACAGACTCACCGACGACAACGGAAACGTCTACGAAGTTTCGAGCAAAACAAAGCTCCCTCGTTTCCTTTATGTCTATCAGACACTCACATTCGACGGAGTCGATGCCGAGGGCACTAATCTTTACATCGAGCTCTATATGATCCGTGACGGTGAACCCGACTATTCCGTTGCGGTAGGACGTATGAAGGTATACAGCGCTGAGCGCGAGGTCAATGAATACGAGCTTTCCGCATCAGAGATCAAGGAGCTCGGAAAATGACATCATCCGTTATGAGAGAATACATCCAGCACGTCAAGCGTATGAACCGCACTGACATTTCCCTTTCCGTTACCTGTTACGTATCTGCGGCACTGCTTTACTTTTATTCGATCCTTGTCGAGGGAATAAAATACAGCTCGCTTATGCAGTTTTTCGCATTGATGCTGCTCGTTGCGGGAATCTACGTAAATCAGCGTTATTCGTGGACAAGTTTCATTTATATGATACGTGCCTGCGAAAACAAGAACAGCGGGGAGATCACGGGATATAATCTCGCCGTACACCGCATCCAAGGTAAAAAAAGCGTCTGCCTTGCGGACATTCCCTGCCGCGACATCATCTCGATCGATGTGTGCACGTCAAAATCGAAGATCCCCGACAGCGTAAAAAGCAACAAAGACATAAGCCGTTATTCCTTCACGCAGACCATGATGGCGGCAGTATTCCATACGGCTGTCTTCAACGCCGACGGAGGCACGGTAGCCATCGCGTTTGAGCCCGACGAGGTGATCGTCGGCATGCTTACGTCTTGTATCGCGGACAAAACGGAAAATCAAGAAAAGAACTGAAACAAAGAGGAGATTTTATGAAAACAGCAGTACTCGGAATGGGAAATATCGGCGGCGGCGTTGTTGACGTCATTATGTCAAACGGAAAATCGCTTACGGAAGCCACCGGTCAAGACATCTCCGTAAAATACATACTCGATCTGCGCGATTTTCCCGATCATCCCCTCGGTGACAGAGTCGTTCATTCAATCGATCCGATCGTCAACGATCCCGAGGTGAGTCTCGTTTTCGAAGCTATGGGCGGATCGCATCCCGCCTACGAATACACCATCGCTCTTTTGCGCGCAGGAAAGCACGTTGTTACGTCAAACAAGGAAGTCGTTGCCAATTTCGGAGACGAATTTACCGCGCTCGCGCTTGAGCGCAGCGTTCATTACCTCTTTGAGGCATCTGTCGGCGGAGGAATCCCGCTCATCAGACCGATCACAAGCTCGCTCGCATCCGAAACGATCAGATCCATCAACGGCATCGTCAACGGCACGACGAACTTCATCCTTTCCTACATCGGAAGCGGCGCCAAGTTCGATGACGCACTTCGTATCGCACAGGAGCTCGGCTACGCCGAGGCGAATCCTTCCGCAGACATCGACGCCATCGACGCGCAGCGAAAAATCTGCATTCTCGCCGCACTCGCAACGGGTCGTCTTTACGATCCGTCAATGCTTCGTGCGGAAACAATGAGAAACGTCACGGACGATGACATCGCATCGGCTCGCTCCGCGTGGGGCAACATCAAGCTGATCGCGCACGCCTCCTTCGCAGACGGCAGCGACGACATATTCGCGGCTCCGTGCTTCGTGCGAAACTCTTCCCCTCTCGCTCACATTTCCGAGGTATATAACGGCGTTCTCATCGATGCATCCGTGTCCGGCGAGCTGATGTTCTTCGGCAGCGGAGCCGGCAAATATCCGACAGCAGGCAGTATGATCGCTGATCTCGTTGCGGTTGCATCGGGCACACAGTCAAGGATCGCGCCCTTCGTGAAGGCGGACGCGTCAACGCTCCTTCCCTACGAGGATCACGTTTGCCGTCATTTCGTTCCCGTTCCGGACGAGCTTGTTCCGGACAAGCTGACGCTCGATCAAGTCATCGAAGCTCTCGGCGGCAAGATTGAGGGCAACTGCGGCAATGGAGTTCCCGCGGCGCTCATCACTCCCGAGGAGCGTCACGGCGATATGCTCGCAAAGATCAAGGTGCTCGAGGAAAAAACGGGTGTCAAGCTCTCCGTTTACCGCGTAATATAATAATATAACGACATTGATCGGGAGCTGATATCATTTGAACACCTGCTCCGTCGCGGCAATATTTGCCTTTGACACCGGCAAGATATACGGCACGGATTCCGTGTGCATCGCCGTCGGCGGATATGGGATGAGAAACGCGCTTTCGCGTCTCCTCAGCGCTCTTGGAGACGTTCCGATACTGTCCGTTTCCGTAACGGATTCGCACGCATCTGCCTATATACCGACAGCGTACGAGGACGCGGCATTTTCATCCGTCATCCGCGAATTCCCAATATAAAAAATCCCCGAAAAGGCAACGCCTTTCGGGGATTTTCGTTTTATTTTTCGTATATCAGACTTATCGCGTATTCGAGTGTTTCCGCGTCGATCATGCCTGTGACATATCCTACGCCGACTCCGTTTTCATCTATTACAAACGTCGTCGGGATCGAGGAAATGCCGTATTTTTCAGCCGCTTCGCCCGTCGTATCGTAATATACGGGGAACTCGTATCCCGCAGACGCAATGAAATCCGATGCCGTTTTGACGGTTTCCGTCGAGCCGTCTGTGAGATTTACCATCATAAAAACGACGTCCTCGCCGTATTTGCGGTATGCATCGTCAAAATCGGGCATTTCCATTTTGCACGGACCGCACCAGCTCGCCCAGAAATTGAGCACAACGGGCTTGCCGCGCATATCGGAGAGCTTGACGGGAGCTCCGTCGGCGGTATATACCGTGAAATCGGGGACTGTCTCGCCGCCCTCGCCGTCGGTTTCGGCTTCTGATTCGGTTTTATCCGTTTTGTCCTCGGCTTTTTCGGTTTCGTCCCCGACCTCGTTGGAGTCCGAAACGGAGCCGTCCGCGGTGCAGGACGAAAAAGCATATACCGTAAGCAGAGCTGCGCACAGGATCAGTATGAAAATGCGTTTTTTCATCAGTTTCTCCTTTCGGGCCAGAGCTTTTCATCAAGATAGCAAAGGATCGAGTCCTCGAGCCAATACGAAAACTCCGTGTTTGCGGGATAAAGCGGCTCGAGGCTCTTGAATTTGAGATAAAGCTCCCTTCCGTCCCCGACGTCGTGCCATATATCTGCGAAAATGAAGTCATATCCCGCCGCAGGTGCCGTTTTTTCGGCGTATTTGACAGCGTCCGCGACGATGAGATTAACCTTCTCCGGATGCTCAAACTGCGGAAGGATCTCCGTGCGGAACAGCTCCGCCGCATCCTCCGACAGCTCGATAACAGTAACGGACTCGACCTCGGGCTTGCGGTGACACATATAGGTAAAATATCCGAGTCCGACGCCGTAAGTCAGGACATTGCCGCGCGCACGGGCAACTGCGGGGAGAGTTGTGACTGTTTCGTTGGGAAGAAGAGTCATCCATTCGCGTCCGCCCTCAAGGATTGCCGGATACGAGAACTCACGCATAAAAAATCCGAGCTGAGGGATCATCTCTCCGTGCTCCGTGACGCAAAAATCATTGCGTATGAACGCCTCGCACGGTGCCAGCTTCATCGTTTTAAGCTCCCAACGCCCCTTTTTACGCGGATCAAATCTGATATTTTGATAATACGGATCGGATTCAAAAGTCTCGGGCGAGAGCTCCTTTGTCATCGGGATAAAATAATTGCGGAAAAGCGCTCTGTCAGCGCCGACGGTGTCAAGTCCGCACATAACCGCAAGGATCTCCGCGTATGCGCGGGAATTGTCAAATCCGCACGCCTCTGCCATCTCGGTGACCATATCCGGAGTGATCGCATCCGGTGTTAAATTCAGATACAGCGAAAGAAGCTCCGCCGTTCTTGCGTTATACCGTTTTATGTCCGATTCGGGGATATACACCCGTCCCTCGGAGCGTCTGTACTCTGCCATAAGTGCTCCTTTTGACGGCAATTGCCGTTACTCAATACAAATAATAACACAAGGTTGTATTTTTTTCAACTTTATGTTATAATGCGTTTTCGTAAGAACCGATTTTTTCGGAAAACGGAGGTTTTACCGACATGAACAGAGCACGCGACATTCTTTTGTCAAAGCGTCTTTTCATTTTCGATATGGACGGAACCATTTATCTCGGAAGCCGTCCCTTTGATTTTGCTGTCAATTTCATAAACAATCTCAGACACTCGGGCTATGACGTTATGTTTTTCACGAACAACGCCTCCCGCAGCTCCACATTCTATTACACGAAGCTCGCCTCCCTCGGCTACGCTCCGCATCCGTCCGAGATCATGACGGCGGGAGACGTGACAGCGGAATTTCTGCTCCGTCACAGACGCGGCAAATCCGTATATCTTGTGGGCACATCCGAGTTACGGCGCGATTGGCGCGGACGCGGAATACGTCTCGTCTCCGACGAGGATGCATCTGAAGGTGCTACTGCCGACATCGTCGTTTCGAGCTTCGATCTCGAGCTTACGTATCAAAAGCTTTCCGACGCGGCGCGAATGATCCGCGGCGGAGCCGAATATCTCTCCACCCATCCCGACTTCAACTGTCCGATCGACGGCGGATTCATCCCAGATTCGGGAGCGATCGCCGCGCTTCTGACAGCATCAACGGGCGCAAAACCGCGTTATTTCGGCAAGCCGTACGGCGAAACGGTCGATATGATCCGCGAGGTAACGGGCTATTCCTCGCGTGACATCTGCATCTTTGGTGACAGGCTCTACACCGACATCGCTCTCGGCAAGCAAAACGGGATCACCTCTATCCTTGTCCTTACAGGCGAAACGACAAAGGCCGACCTCGAAAAAACAGCTCCCGCCGACTATCCCGATATAGTCCTCCCATCACTCCTCGAGGCTGACAGGCTCATGTTCGGAAAAGAATAATGCCAAAAGACGCGGACTCCGCGTCTTTTTTCTTACGCAACAAAAAATTTACACACAAAACTGTTTCTTTGCGGGAAAAATCTGCTATAATGTAATCGGTAAAGACCAAACACACACGGAGGACGTCCGCACTATGACAAATCTCGGAAGAACACTCGTATATTCGCTCCTGATCGTTTTGTCGATCGCAGTCATTGTCGGTGCAGTTGCGCTGCTCGTTCATATACTCGGTATAACGTCCGAGCCTGACGACACATCGGGCGACACTGGCACCGAGTCTGCTGCTCCTCCGCCCGACACCAAGCCGAGGGACACTGCCGACACCTCATCAGAGGAAACCGAAACGGATGAAGTGACGGAAACGGATGAGCCCATTCCCGAGGACGGCGTGCTCGTCAGAGAGTACGATGAACCGGTCATAATGTACGCGCTTTACAACGTTAACGCGAGAATGAAGGACACGGTTGAAAGCGACATTATGGGTATGTTCTATCAAGGCGAGGCGGTAACTGTCACAGGGGAGACGCCCAACAAATGGTACAGAGTCGATTACAGAGGCTACACCGCATACATCAGAAGCGATCTTCTGACAGCGGACAGCTCCGTTGCAAGCGTTGAAATCGAGATCTACTCAGAGCCCGTCACAATGTACGCTATATCAAATGTAAACGTCAGAGAAAGCCACAGCACCAACTCCTCGATATATAAAATGATCGAGACGGGCACCGCCGTCAAGGTTACAGGCAGAGCCGCAAACGGCTGGTACCGCATAGAATACGGCGAGTCATACGCATATATCAAGGAAGAATACCTATCCGAGGAAAAGCCCGAAGCCGATCCCGCCGAATAACGACACGATATAAAAAACTCACGGACCGAGGTCCGTGAGTTTTTCTTTATATTTGCTTTTCGTTCAGCCTATTGATTATTCAACACCCCAGAACTCGATTTCCGCAACGTTGCCGTAGCAGCCTGTCGGGAAAGAGAGACGAATGTAGGTGTAAGCGGTTTCGCCGTCGGCAACCTTAACGGTGGTGTAGTCGCCTTCAACGGGAGAACCGGAAATGGTGTAAAGGTCAGTCCAGCTTTCGCCGTCATCAGATACCTGAATGATGGCACCGGTCATACGGGAGCCGTATCCGGAACGAGGAGCAAAGCGAACGTGAGTGAGCTTAACGCCTTCGGGGAGGTATGCGCCTACGTATGCGCCTGTGTAGGTGCCGTCGCCGTAGATACCAACGAGCTCAGCGTCGGTGTTTTCATATGCGGTACCTTCGTCGCAGTCATAAGCAGTGCCGATCTGCATATCGAATGCGTTGGTGGGGAGCATGCTTGTGGAGTTGCCCCATGTGCCCTTACCGTCGTGGAGAACGTTTTCGGGATCTACCGGGAAGTAAAGAAGTCCTTCGCCGGGAGCACCGTAGCCAATCTCAGTGATGGAGGAAGGAACTGTTTCGCCGTTGTACTCATAGTACTGGTTTTCGAATTCGGGGTTGAAGAGAGAGAGCTTGAGAGCACCGTCGATGTAGATATCAACGATCTCACGTTCAACTGTGATTCCTACGGGAGTATAAGCATCGAGCGGGAGAGAGCAGTTGATCTTGAATGCTGCGGTTTCCTTTACGCCGTCTACAACGCGGTAGCAGTCAGCCTTGGTATTGCCTTCTTCACCGAGAGAGAGAACGAAGTAGTTGTTTTCATCCTGAACGCAGAAGTATACGTTAACAACGCTGTTTTCATCTGCGGGAAGAACTCTGAGAGAGAGCTGATAGTAGTTCCACTGAGATTCACCGGTTACTGCGAATACGCCTGTGCCGTCGGTGTTGACGGAGATAACGTGGTTGATCTTGGACTCTTCGGTGCCTTCTTCGTAGTCTTCGAGAGGATCGGATACGAGAGTAATATCAGCAGCGTCCTTATCCCAGTTGCCGCCTACGGACGTGTGGTAGGTGAAGGTGGGGAGAGCGCCGTCTTCAAGCTTGGTGTCGATGAGAGCCATCTTGTTTGCCTGCTTGGAGACAACCTTGATGTTGTCGAAGTAAGCAACGCCTGTTTCGGTACCAACGCCTACAGCGCCGCCGTACTTAGCTTCGAGATCGGGCTGATATACTTCGGGTTCGTCTTCGCCGCCCTGTTCAGCGGTCGTGTCGTTGCCGCTTGCGTTTGTGCTGTCGGAGCCGCCTGCGCTGGGATCAACCACGGGAAGTTCGGGTTCATCGCCGCCACAAGATGCGAGCACGAGGAGCATAGAAACTGCAAGAAGCATAGCTAAAAGCTTTTTCATGATATTTTCCTCCGAAAATTTGAATGCACTGCATTCATAGTACAAAAATTATAACAAAATAATCTCATCGTGTCAATCGGTTATTAATTTTTTATAAAAATGAAATATTTCTCCGCGGATTCCGTTTCGCTTCCCTGCGCGAATTCAGAAGCGGGTAAAAGAAAAACGCAAGCCACAGCTTGCGTTTTTATATATGATATGCACTCAGTTAAGATCGAAAGTGAGTAGGAGTCCGAGACCGCCGAAAGCAAACGCCGCGACGATACCGAGCACAAAAGGAACTGCCCCCATACCGATCGCGCCTGCGATCACAGCTACTGTTACAGCGCAGCCGAGTGCAGATCCGCACTTGATATTGCGGATTGTTTCGTCCTTGGTAAGCCAAAGGACAAAGCGTGCGAAAAGCACGAGGATGGCAGGTGTTCTTACCTCTCTTGCGTATGCTTTTGTGTATCCGTTCATTCCGATCGAGCTGTTCATTTATATTCCCTCGTTTTTACGTCGTTTTTATCGTTTTTGGTCTTTTACGAGCCTATTATACCACCGTTTTTGGTAATTGTCAACCCGTTTTTGGAAATATTTTTGATATTTTTTTACCGTTTCGTATTTACAAACGAGAAAATATGTGATATAGTAATCGTGGACAACAACCGAAAGGATCATATATGAATAAAACTTGGCTTGACAGAATTAAAGAAAAAAAGCGCGCACTCGGAATGACAAACGAAACTCTTTCCGAGAAAACAGGCATCCCTCTCGGCACTCTCAACAAGATCCTCGCCGGCACATCCGATGACCCTAAGCTCTCCACCCTTGCGGCTTTCGCAAAGGTGTTCGACGTGTCCGTAGATTACATCGTTTTCGGTGAGGGAGAAGAGCTCCATCTCTCAAAAACGGAAAAATCTCTCGTGCTCAACTTCCGCACTTTAGATGACAGAGCACGTGACATAGTTTATATGCTGACGGAAAAGGAAGCGGAGCGCTTTACGTCTGCCGCCCCCGTTACCGAGACAGCGAAAGCGGAGATCCTCGTTTCGGACAGATTCAAATTCACCGCCGCAGAAAAGAAAGCGGACGCGCGTTTCCGTCTGCCGCTGTACGATCTTCCCGTTTCCGCGGGCAGAGGTTCCCTGCTTGACGGCGCGGGTGCCGATTTCATTACGCTCACATCCGGCGGCGAGACGCTCGATGCGGATTTTGCGCTCCGCGTCAGCGGAAACAGCATGGAGCCGCGTTATCGCGACGGCGACATCATACTCGTGCATGAACAGCCCTCCGTCGGCATCGGTGAGCTCGGCATTTTCATCTGCTCGGACGGAGTTTCGAGCGAGGGTTATTTCAAGCGTTTCGGCGGCGACAGACTCATCTCGCTCAACCCGCAGTACGACGATATTTATCTTGACGGATTTGAATCCGTCCTCTGCCGCGGCAAGGTCATCGGCAGACTGCCGAGGAAGCAGTAACCAAAAACCTCCCAACTCGTGCGAGTCGGGAGGTTCGTTTTTTGCATGAGTATTTGACAACCCGCCACGCGCGTGGTATAATATGGTATAAATGAAAAGGAGAACTCCTTATGAAACGTTTATTTGCATTAGTTTCAACAACCGACACAATGTCCGAAATCGACCTTGAAGCCCCGTTAGCACCTGTCATAACTTAACTTTTTGTGCAGCCTTGGAGACGGACTTGAAGATATAGGAGATTATATCAATGAGTAAATTGAGAAACCCAAAAGCTTGGAAAACGATCGACCTTTTATGTAAGGCTGTTATAACTTTAACTTTTATAGCTCCCGTTGCTTACGCAATTATAGCAATCATCACTGCCACAAATGACGACAAGTACGTAATGTGGGTGCTTCCCTTTTTCATCGGCTTTGTCTGGGTGGTGATCGCACCGGTGCTGATTTATATTTGGTTAGCGCTTGCGTATTTCTTCGCCCCTGATGAAAAAAGCTGCGGAAAGCACATCGACACACTCAAATTGCTGTCACTCATCGTTGCGGTGATGTACCTCTTGTATTTGCCGATTTTGATTCTTGCCGATTTTGCATATAAAGCAATTGTTTTTATACTTATAATAGCGATTTTCTACGGCTTGCAAATCGCCATCGCGGTCTGCAAGAAGCAGCAAAAAGGAAAGCTCAAAGTTACTGATGCAGCTTAACCAAAAAGCTCCCGACTCACAAGAGTCGGGAGTTTTGTTTTTACGTTTGCTTTGAAACGATCGCCATTATTTTTGTCACGGGACGGTACAGTACAAGCATAATGACGAGGTTTGAGATTCCGTGAGTGAGATCCCACGGGATGCCCGCCACCCACCACGCAAACGCGGTGGAGAATCCGCTTTGGACGTCGGTACCCATAAACAGGTACGGGATCGATCCCATAAGACCGAAGGTAAGTCCGAACACGCACGAAACCGCGGCGGCGGTGATCGCGTCCATCTTTTCCGACAGCGCAAGCGTAACGAGCGCGAGCAGCGGCCACGTGTACAGATACATTATCAGCCAAATTCCGATACCGAAGATCGCACCCTCTATAGCTATGAACACGGGTATCACAAAAAATACACGTTTTTTGAAATACAGCGTGAACATTATGATCCAGAACGTAGTCAGTTCGATGTTCGGAAGGTGCATCATCGCGAGCTTACACGCTTCGATGACGGCGACCATCACGCCGACAAGCGCGACGTCACGAGCAGTCAGCTTATTTGAATCAGATTTCATCATTCCGCAACGTATACGGTATATTCGATCTTGAAAGCATCGCCGTCGGCTATGGGCTGCTCGTTGATGCCGTACATACCGTATTCGCCGTTGACGTAGATAGCCCAGTATGACATATCAACGGAATAATCCGCGGTCACGCCGTTGACGGTGTTGATATAGCCGTCGGAATATGCAAAGGTGAGCCCCTTCGCTTCGTTCATGGCGTCAACGAGATATTCTCCGTCTGTATTGATCTGATAGACCGTGGACTTTCCGTCCTTGCCAACGACCTCAACGGTCACTGCCTTTTCGCCCTTTGTCGTTTCGGGTCCGAATACCGTCCACACAACGGCAAGAGCAGCCACAAGAACGACGACGAGCGCGGCGAAGATAATAGTCTTTGTTTTCTTGTTCATTTCGTTTCTCCTTTCGTAAGAATATAAGCCACAACTCCGTCCAAGCTGTGAATCACGGAAGATTGCGGCTCATACACCTCCGAAAAAGAGATTCGGTACGGCAATAGTATGCTTCAGCCGATTACTCGCGGCCCCACAATATCATCACAGGCAGGTCTTCCGGCTCTGCGATCAACGCCCGGATCCGCCTTCCCCGTCATAGCGACCAGTGGCATAATGGATCCGGACTCCCGCATTACGGCGACGAGTTCGCGCAGGACTCCAACCTGCTTCCCTTTTCACCGGAGACGTTTTCTCTTCATCTCCGACACCGTGCGACGTTCCGTTTGCCGTGAGTATATAACAAAAAAACGCGTTTGTCAAGATTCGGCAAGCGCGTTTTCGTATTCGTTCACACGGGCTTCTTCTGCTGACGGCACCAGATGCTCATTACGAGACTGTGCGGCAGGACCTTTACGAGGAAGACCTGGAATTTGATCCTGAAGCCGCAGAGCGAGACGTCGCGCCCGCGCTTCATATTCTTATACGCCGCTTCCGCAACGGCTTCGGCAGGCGTAAAGAAATTGTAATATTTGATCGTATCGTCCGTTACTGCCGTATCGAAAAATTCCGTGCGGCACCAATGCGGGCAGACAGACATAACGCGAATTCCGCGAGGCTTCATTTCCCTGTTCAATGCGCGTGAGAAACTTGTCACGAAGGATTTCGTCGCGCCGTACACGGCGATATACGGTACGGGCTGGAAAGAGGACGAGGACGCAATATTATAAATCTCGGCGCCCGCAGTCATATACGGGAGGCAATGATACGTCAAAGCCACAACGGATTTCTCGTTCAGATCGATCATACGGAGCTGTCCTTCGAGCGAGCGCTCCGCAAACGGTCCGAAATATCCGAATCCGGAGGCGTTGACAAGCACCTTTACGTCAGGCTTATGCTCCGCAAGCAGAGCGGCGAAGGCGTCATAGCTTTCGTCAAGAGTCAGATCGAGAGGGATAGCGCGAACCTTTGCCTTGAGTTCCGCGCCGAGCGCCTCAAGGCGATCGAGTCTGCGTGCGATCACCCAGATCTCGTCAAGCTCGTAATATTTGTCGATCATAAATGCGAAGCTGCGTCCTATTCCGGAGGATGCACCGGTGATTATTGCGATGTTCATACTATTTTCCTTACCTGTGTATTGTTATTTTGTTTTGTCACGGAGGATAAGCCTTGCGCGATCAAGCGCATAAATGACGGCGGGAACGAGCACAATCTGAAGAGCGATCCCCGGCAGAGCCGTTATAACGGCGCCCGTCCAAAATGCGGCGAAGCCGAATTTCGCCGCGGAGACGACGGACATAACGTAACGTGCCGCGCCCCACACTATACGTCCTCCGAGCATAGAGATGATGAGCGTGACGTATATGTATCCCGTCTTTTTCGGGAAGATCCTGTAAAATATACCCGTGAGGATACCGTACGCCGCAAGCTCAAACGCCATTGCGGCGGCATCGGGATAAAGCGGCGGCATAAATACGGTCAGTGAGCGCACGATCGGCACAGATGCGCCGACGGCAGCTCCCCATAACGGACCGCAGACAAAGCCGCAGATAAGCACAGGGATATGCATCGGACACAGCATAGAGCCTATTTCGGGGATATTCATCGTCAAAAACGGCAAAACGTACGCCATAGCGAAAAGAAGCGCCGAATACGTAAGCTTTTTCAAGCTGTTTTTCATTCCTGTAATGCCTTTCGGGGATCGGATTTGCGGCGAAAGCACCGTCCTCGGTCATTATAGCAGATATTCTCCGCTTTTGCAACATCGTCCGCTTTTACGCGCACGCATTAATTAAGGTAGTGTAATTTTCGCAAGTCGGGTGCGTACGGTCGCAACTTGTCAAATCCATATCAAAAAAAATCGAAAAAAACACAACTTTGTGTATAATCACTATTGACGGCAAAGACAGAAATTTGATAGAATATGTACATAGTAAAAACCGTACCGCGACTGACGGAAGCGGACGACCGCAAGGAAGCCGTACGGAATAAAGCCGACCGTCTGGGCACACCGTTTGATTATTTGTTGATAATATTCTGTCGGTGCGTCCTTTTTTGATTTTTCAGGCGGCACGGTGTCAAGGATTTCGACATTTTATTTACAATGGAGACAAATATGAAGAAAGTAATGATCATTATGGGAAGCGACAGCGACCTTCCGATCGTCTCGAAGGCTGTTGACACACTCGATTCCCTCGGAATAGAGCGTACCGTTCACGTTTATTCCGCACACAGAACGCCCGAAGAGGCAAGAGAGCTTGCTCTCGGCGCGCGCAAGAACGGCTACGGAGTCATCATCGCAGCCGCAGGCATGGCGGCTCATCTCGCAGGTGCGATCGCCGCAAACACAACTGTTCCCGTCATCGGTATCCCGATCAAATCCGGAGATCTCGGCGGTATGGACGCGCTTCTCTCAACCGTTATGATGCCCTCCGGCATCCCCGTTGCGACCGTTGCGATCGGCGGCGGTGCAAATGCCGCTCTCCTTGCGGCGGAAATCCTCGCCGTATCCGACGATGAGCTTGCGACAAAGCTTGACGCAAGAAGACTTGCCGACCACGACAAGGTCATCGGCAAAAACGCAGAAATCGAATCCAAATTCAATAAATAACATATCAGGAAGGTATAAAGTCATGGAACATATGAAGCTCGTATACGTTGGCAAGACCAAGAACGTTTTTGAACTCGACAACGGCAACTACTGCCTTAACTTCAAGGACGACTGCACCGGTGCAGACGGTGTATTCGATCCCGGCGCAAACACTGTAGGCGTCACAATCGAAGGCGTAGGCAAGGTAAATCTCCGCATGTCCGTATACTATTTTGAAAAGCTCAAGGAAGCGGGTATCAAGACCCACTACGTGAGCGCAGACATCGACTCCGCTACCATGGAGGTGCTTCCCGCACGTCCCTTCGGTCACGGTCTTGAGGTCATCTGCCGCCGCCGTGCAGTCGGCAGCTTCCATCGCCGTTACGGTGAGTACATTGAGGAAGGCGCAGAGCTTCCCTACTATGTTGAAATGACATTCAAAAACGATGAAAAGGGCGACCCGCTTGTAACCAAGGACGCTCTCGTTGCGCTCGGCGTTATGACTGACGCTCAGTATGAAGCTACAAAGGAAATGACTCAGCGCATCACCAAGATCATCGCTGACGATATGGCAGAGATCGGTTGCGATCTTTACGACATCAAGTTCGAATACGGCTACTCCGGAGACGAGGTCATTCTTATCGATGAGATCGCATCCGGCAATATGCGCGTATACAAAAACGGCGAATACATTGCGCCTATGAAGCTCTCTGAGCTCTTCTTCGAAAACAAATAAGCTTTATGAAATACGGGAGGGACGTCTGTACGTTCCTCTCGTATAGCTATGTAATTATCATTTAATCAAGGGCAAGGTCAAACATTTTATGGGTGGATTTTTCGGTGTAACGTCAAAGCGCGATGCCGTTGCCGATGTATTTTTCGGCACAGATTACCATTCTCACCTCGGCACACGCAGAGGCGGCATGGCATCATGGAACGGCGAAAGCTTTGCTCGTGACATTCACAATATACAGAATTCTCCGTTTCGCACAAAATTCGAAAACGTATGCTCTGAGATGACGGGCAACGCCTGCATCGGATGCATCAGCGATACGGATCCTCAGCCTCTTCTCATTCGCTCCAATCTCGGAACATATGCGATCTCCACTATCGGCCGCATCAACAATGCAGAAGAGCTTGCAAGTCAGTTTCTTTCCTTCTCCGGCGGTCATTTTTCTTCTTTGGCATCCGGAAAGGTCACAATAACAGAGCTTGTTGCGGCGCTCATCAACCAGAAGAGCAATTTTGCGGACGGCATCCGTTTTGCACACAGCGTCATTGACGGTGCAATCTCCATTCTCATTCTGAGGGATAACGGCAACATCCTTGCCGCTCGCGACAAGGTCGGCAGACTTCCCATCTCGATCGGCAAGGACGAGGACGGCTACGCTGTCGCATTCGAGGATTTTGCATACATGAAGCTCGGATACAGCTATGTACGCGACATCGGTCCCGGCGAGATCGCGGAGCTTTCTCCGGAAGGCGTTACGGTGCTTGCCGAGCCACTCAAGAAAAAGCGCATCTGTGCGTTCCTTTGGTCGTATTACGGATATCCGAACTCCGATTACGAGGGTGTCAACGTTGAAATAATGCGCACAAAAAACGGCGAATATATGGCAAAAGCCGAGATCGAATCGGGCGAGATTCCCGACGTTGACTGCGTTTGCGGCGTTCCGGATTCGGGTACTCCTCACGCAATCGGCTACGCTAACGCAAGCGAGATCCCGTTCGCACGCCCCTTCATCAAGTACACTCCCACGTGGCCGAGAAGCTTTATGCCCGGAAATCAGTCCACGCGTGTGGAAATCGCGAAGATGAAGCTCGTTCCGGTACGCGGTCTTATAAACGGCAAGCGTCTGATGATAATCGACGACAGCATCGTCAGAGGAACACAGCTCCACGAAACAGCGCAGTTCCTTTACGAGAACGGTGCTAAGGAAGTTCACGTGCGCTCAGCCTGTCCGCCCATCCTTTTCGGATGCAAATACCTCAATTTCTCACGTAACACCTCGGATATGGATCTTATCGCGCGCCGCTTCATCGATGAGCTTGAGGGCGACGAAGGGCTCAACCATATCGACGAATACACAAACGAAAACAGCGAACGCGGACGCGCTTTGCGCCGTGCGATCGCGGATCATCTGCACGTTGATTCCCTGCGCTTCCAGTCGCTTGAGGGAATCATCGAATCGATCGGACTCCCCGCCGATGAAGTCTGCACCTACTGCTGGTGCGGACGTGAATAATAACCGATATTAAGGAGACTTACAATGAGCGAACACACCATTTCCAAATCCGACAGCTACGCTGCCTCCGGAGTTGACATTACAGCGGGCTACCGCGCAGTCGAACTGATGAAATCTCATATCAAGCGCACCAACAGACAGGGCGTTGCCTCCGGTATCGGCGGCTTCGGCGGTCTTTTCCTCCCCGACATTTCGGGAATGAAGGAGCCCGTGCTCGTTTCCGGCACAGACGGATGCGGAACGAAGGTCAAGCTTGCATTTGTTATGGACAAGCACGACACGATCGGCATTGACTGCGTTGCAATGTGTGTAAACGATATCATCTGCTCCGGTGCAGAGCCCCTCTTCTTCCTCGATTACATTGCCTGCGGCAAAAACTATCCCGAAAAGATCGCGAAGATCGTTTCCGGCGTTGCCGACGGCTGCGTTATGGCAGGTGCCGCTCTCATCGGCGGTGAAACTGCCGAGCATCCCGGTCTTATGCCCGAGCACGAGTATGACCTTGCGGGCTTTGCCGTCGGTATCGTAGACAGAGAAAAGATGATAAACAACGAAACCACCGCCGCAGGCGACATCATAATCGCCCTTCCCTCTTCGGGCGTTCATTCCAACGGATTTTCTCTCGTTCGCCGCGTCTTTGACATCGACGGCGGCGCTCTCGACAGACGTCCCGAGGAGCTCGGCGGCATTACTCTCGGCGAAGCACTCCTTGCTCCGACCAAGATATACGTAAAGCCTGTTCTTTCTCTTATCAAGAACGGAATTTCCATATCCGGTATATCTCACATCACCGGCGGCGGCTTCTACGAAAACATCCCGAGATCCATCCCCGACGGATTCTGCGCCGTTATCGGCAAGTCCGCGATCAAGATCCCTCCGCTCTTTGAGCTGATCGCAAAGGAAGGCGCCATTCCCGAGCGCGATATGTTCAACACCTTCAACATGGGTGTCGGTATGAGCATCACCGTCAAGCGCGCAGATGCATCCCGTGCTCTCGAGCTGCTTCGCGAGGCGGGAGAGGACGCTTACATCATCGGTGAGATCATCGCCGACGATGATGAAAAGATCCGTCTGATCTGACAAAATGGAGTTTACTATGAACAAGATCAGGATCGCAGTTCTCGTTTCGGGCGGCGGAACCAATCTCCAGGCGCTCATCGACGCTGAAAAAACCGGCATGTTCGGTTCGGGCGAGCTCGCTCTCGTTCTTGCATCCAAGCCCGACGTTTACGCGCTTGAGCGCGCAAGATCAAACGGCATTGCCACAAAAGTGCTCGTCCGCAAGGAATATTCCGACATTGCCGCCTATTCAAAGGCACTCGCTGACACGCTCACTGAAGAAAAGATCGATCTTGTGGTCCTTGCAGGCTTCCTCACGATCTTTGACGAGCAGGTATACAGCGCATTCCCGAACAAGATCATAAACGTACATCCGGCGCTCATCCCATCCTTCTGCGGGAAAGGCTATTACGGACTCCACGTCCACGAGGCCGCTCTTGCGAAGGGAGTCAAGGTATCCGGCGCTACGGTACATATAGTCACCCCCGAATGTGATGCAGGTCCCATCATCCTGCAAAAGGCTGTTGAAGTCAAGGATGATGACACTCCGGAGACGCTCCAGCGCCGCATAATGGAAGAGGCTGAGTGGAAGATCCTTCCCGAAGCGGTCAAGCTCTTCTGTGAAGGCAGGATCACCGTCAAGGACGGAAAAGCGTACATAAAATAAGATCACACCAGGTTAAGGAGAAATAAAATGAAGGTTTCCACCATTGCAAACGAACTGAATTCCCTCGCATATCACGGCAGAGGCATCATCATAGGCAAGAGCGCAGACTCAAAAAAGGCAGTCACCGCATATTTCATCATGGGCAGAAGCGTTAACAGCCGCAACCGCGTGTTCGTAGCTGAAGGCGACGCTATGCGCACCAAGGCATTCGACGAATCCAAGATGACGGATCCGCATCTCATCATTTATTATCCCGTGCGAGTCCTCGGAAACAAGACCATCGTGACAAACGGAGATCAGACAGACACGATCTACGAGCTTATGGACAAGCAGATGACCTTCGACCAGGCGCTCCGCACACGTGAGTTTGAGGACGACAAGCCCAATTTCACGCCCCGTATCTCCGGTATCATCCGCCGCGAAGCAGACGGAATGAACTTCGCAATGTCCATTCTCAAGAGTGCCGAGGGCGACGACAGCTCCTGCGAGAGATTTACATACGCGTATTCTAACCCCATTCCGGGTATGGCTAAGTTTATCCACACCTATGCCTGCGACGGCAATCCGCTTCCCTCTTTCGAGGGCGAGCCCAAGACGCTTGAGCTTCCCAACGTCGGAATCGACGAGCTTACAGATCTCATCTGGACAAATCTTAACGAAGACAACAAGGTTTCCCTTTTCGTAAGATACATCGATATCGTCACGGGCGAAACGGAAACAAGAATCGTTAACAAGAACGTATAAATCGTGTAAAGGAATTTAATTATGAAAGAATTTGAACTCAAATACGGTTGTAATCCCTATCAGAAGCCCGCGAAGATCTTTATGAAGGACGGAAGCGAGCTTCCCATCGAGATCCTTTCCGGCAGACCCGGTTACATCAACTTCCTCGATGCTTTTAACTCCTGGCAGCTCGTCAAGGAGCTCAAGGCGGCGCTCGGACTTCCCGCAGTTACCTCCTTCAAGCACGTTTCTCCCACGTCTGCTGCCGTAGGCATCCCGCTTCCCGAAAAGCTCAAGAAGGCTTGCTTCGTTGACGACATTGAAGGTCTCGACGACTCTCCCCTCGCGTGCGCTTACGCAAGAGCACGCGGCACTGACAGAATGTGCTCATTCGGTGACTGGGTCGCTCTTTCCGACGTATGCGACGTTACGACAGCAAAAATGATAAAACGCGAGGTTTCCGACGGCATCATCGCTCCCGGTTACGAGCCCGAGGCACTTGAAATCCTCAAGACAAAGAGAAACGGCAATTATAACATCGTAAAGATCGATCCCGAGTACGTTCCCGCTCCCGTTGAGCATAAGGACGTTTTCGGCATCACCTTTGAGCAGGGCAGAAACAATTTTGAGATCAACCGTGAGCTTCTCACAAACATCGTCACCGAAAACAAGGATCTTCCCGAGTCTGCGGTGCGCGATCTCATTATCTCTCTCATCACGCTCAAATACACACAATCCAATTCCGTCTGCTTCGCAGTTGACGGTCAGGCTATCGGCGTAGGTGCAGGTCAGCAGTCCAGAATCCACTGCACACGTCTTGCGGGCAGCAAGGCTACCACTTGGTTCCTCCGCCAGCACGATAAGGTTCTCGCTCTTCCCTTCAAGGAAGGCATCGGACGTCCCGACCGCGACAACGTCATCGACGGTTACATCAACAAAAACGAAGAAGACGTTTGCGCAGACGGCAACTGGCAGAAATATTTTACCGAACAGCCCTCTCCGCTTACCGATGCGGAAGCTGAAGAATATCTCTCCGCCATCAACGGCGTTGCGCTCGGCTCCGACGCATTCTTCCCGTTCAGCGACAATATCGAACGTGCATTCCGCTCCGGTGTCAAGTACATCGCAGAGCCCGGCGGCTCCATCCGCGATGATGCCGTTATCGAATGCTGTAACAAATACGGTATGGTACTCGCCTTCACCGGCATGAGACTCTTCCATCATTGATTGAAAGATCACGTTAATCGGAGAATCAGTTATGACAATAATGGTAATAGGCGGCGGCGGACGCGAGCACGCCATCATTAAAAAGCTTCGTGAAAACAAATCCGTAACGAAAATATACTGTCTGCCCGGCAACGGAGGCATCGCCGCTGACGCTGAATGCGTTGCGATCTCCGCGACCGACATTGACGGCATCGTTGATTTTGCCAAAACTCACGCGATCGACTTCGCCGTTGTGGCTCCCGACGATCCGCTCGTTATGGGATGTGCAGACAGACTCCGTGAGCTCGGCATCAAGTGCTTCGGTCCTGCGGCGAACGCCGCCATCATCGAGGGCAGCAAGGCTTTCGCAAAGGATCTGATGAAGAAATACTCGATCCCCACGGCGTCATATGCGACATTTGATAATTCAGAGGGCGCACTCGCATATCTCGAAACGCAGTCTCTCCCCATCGTTATCAAGGCAGACGGACTTGCTCTCGGCAAGGGCGTGATCATCGCGGAGGACGCGAAAACAGCAAAAGAAGCTGTCCTTTCCATTATGGAGGACAAGATATTCGGCGCATCGGGCAGCCGTGTCGTCATCGAAGAATTTCTGACGGGTCCCGAGGTATCCGTACTCGCATTCACAGACGGAGAAACAGTCATTCCCATGGTTTCGTCCATGGACCACAAGCGCGTCGGCGACGGCGATACGGGTCCGAATACGGGCGGAATGGGTACTGTTGCCCCCAATCCCTATTACACAAGTGAAATCGCACGCGAATGTATGGAAACAATATTTGTTCCCACCGTCCGCGCTATGAAATCCGAAGGCAGGCCCTTCTCAGGATGTCTGTATTTCGGACTTATGCTCACACCGAACGGCCCGAAGGTAATCGAATACAACTGCCGCTTCGGTGATCCCGAAACGCAGGTCGTGCTCCCTCTTCTCAAGACTGATCTTCTGACAGTTATGACAGCCGTTGAGGACGGCAAGCTCGCGGAATGTCCCGTAGAATTCTACGACGAATGTGCCGCATGCGTCATCACGGCATCGGGCGGCTACCCCGGAAGCTACGAAAAGGGTCATCTCATCACCGTTGACGATGATTTTTCCGCAGAGCTCTTCGTTGCGGGCGCAAAAAAGCTCGATGACGGCAAGCTCTACACATCCGGCGGACGAGTCCTCGGAGTCACCGCAAAGGCGGAAACTCTCAAGGAAGCACTCGACATCGCATACCGCGAAAGCGGCAAAATCAGCTTTAAGAACGCATACCGCAGAAGCGACATAGGCGCACGTGCTCTTATGGCGCAAAAATAAATTGGCACAAGAGGTTTTTCATGGTATACAGAATTTTCACCGAAAGAAAGCCCGGATACAAAAACGAAGCGCTCGCGCTTCATACAGACATCGTATCCTTCCTCGGCATCTCGGGTCTGACTGACGTAAGAGTTATCAACCGTTACGACGTTGAAGGCATCACGGAGGAGCTTTTCAATTACGCTAAAAACACGGTATTTTCCGAGCCTCAGACAGACGACACCTGCTCCGAGCCCAACACTGACGACGCAAGAGCCGTTTTCGCCGTTGAATATCTGCCCGGTCAGTACGATCAGCGTGCAGATTCCGCCGCACAGTGCATCCAGCTCATCTCGCAGGGAGACCGTCCTGTCGTAAAGACGGCAAAGCTCTACATCCTTTCGGGCGAGCTCACCGATTCCGACATCGCGCGCATCAAGCATCACGTCATCAACCCCGTTGAAGCGCGTGAGGCTTCCCTTTCCAAGCCCGAAACTCTCGCCGCAGACTTCACTCCTCCCGCACCCGTTGAGGTTCTCGAAGGATTCACCTCTCTCGATGCTGACGGACTTGCCGCTTTCGTAAAGGAGCGCGGTCTTGCGATGGATAACGACGACATCGCATTCTGTCAGGAATATTTCCGCACCGAAGGCAGAGAGCCCACCATCACCGAGATCAGAATGATCGACACTTATTGGTCCGATCACTGCCGTCACACCACGTTCGGCACTGTTATCGACTCGTTTGAAACAGAGGACACAGAGGTCAAGGAGGTCTACGAGGGCTATCTTGAGCTTCGCCGCACTCTCGGACGTGAGCACAAGCCGATCTGCCTTATGGATATGGCAACAGTCGGTGCACGTTACCTCAAGGCGACCGGCAAGCTTACCGACCTTGACGAATCCGAGGAAATCAACGCCTGCACTGTCAAGATCAAGGTAGATCACGACGGTAAAGACGAGGATTGGCTTCTCCTTTTCAAAAACGAAACTCACAACCATCCGACGGAGATCGAACCGTTCGGCGGTGCCGCAACCTGCATCGGCGGCGCTATCCGTGACCCGCTTTCCGGACGATCCTACGTATATGCCGCAATGCGTGTAACAGGTGCAGGCGATCCCACTCGTCCCGCATCCGAAACGCTCCCCGGCAAGCTTCCTCAGTATAAGCTCGTTACAACTGCCGCATCCGGATATTCCTCCTACGGCAACCAGATCGGTCTTGCGACGGGTGCCGTAAACGAGATCTATCACCCCGGTTACGTTGCAAAGCGTATGGAGATCGGCGCCGTTCTCGGTGCGGCTCCCGCCGAAAACGTTATCAGACTTTGCCCCGAAGCGGGTGACGTTGTCATCCTTCTCGGCGGCAGAACAGGTCGCGACGGCATCGGCGGCGCAACGGGATCCTCCAAATCTCACACGTCCGAATCCCTCTCCACGTGCGGTGCAGAGGTACAAAAGGGCAACGCTCCCGAGGAGCGCAAGCTCCAGCGTCTGTTCCGCTCTCCCGAGGCATCACGTCTCATCAAGCGCTGCAACGACTTCGGCGCAGGCGGCGTTTCCGTCGCTGTCGGTGAGCTTGCGGACGGTCTTGACATCAATCTTGATGCAGTACCGAAAAAATACGACGGTCTCGACGGCACGGAGCTCGCAATCTCCGAATCTCAGGAAAGAATGGCAGTCGTAGTTGCAAAAGAGGATATGGAACGCTTCATCGCGCTTGCGGAAGCGGAAAATCTCGAGGCAACTCACATTGCGACTGTTACAGAGGCGCCGAGACTCGTTATGAGAAACGGCGGACGAGTTATCGTTGACATCAGCCGCGAATTCCTCAACAGCAATGGTGCTCCCAAGCACATCGACATCAAGGTGAAGAGCATCGAGGATCACGCCGACATTTACAAAAACGATTACAGTGAAGGAAGCTTCACCAAGATCTGCCGCAATATGATGAACGACCTCAACATCGCACAGAGCCGCGGTCTTTCCGAAAGATTCGACGCCACCATCGGTCGCGGTACGGTGCTTATGCCCTTCGGAGGCAAGTATCAGCTCACTCCCGCAGCCGCTATGGCTCATAAGATCCCCGTCGAGATAGGCGACACGACCACAGTTTCCTATATGGCGTGGGGCTACAACCCGTTCATCACCGAAAAGAGCCCCTACCACGGCGCATATCTCGCTGTTATTGAGTCTGCCGCCAAGCTCGTTGCTTCCGGTGCTCCTGCAGACAAGGCTTGGCTCACCTTCCAGGAATATTTCCCCAAGCCCAAGACGGACGCTTACCGCTGGGGTATGCCCGCATCTGCACTTCTCGGTGCGCTCAAGGCACAGCTTGACCTCGGTTACGCCTCCATAGGCGGCAAGGACTCCATGAGCGGCTCGTTTGAGGACATCGACGTTCCTCCCACTCTCGTCAGCTTCGCCGTTTCTGTCGGCAAAACAGACGACGTTATCTCCCCTGAATTCAAGGCAGGCGGTCACAAGGTAGTTCTCATCGCTCCCGAAAAGACGGAAAGCGGTCTTCCCGTCCCCGAATCCTACAAAGCTGTCGCTAAGGAAGCGGAGCGTCTCATCAAGGCAGGCGCACCTGCTGCATCCACTCCCGGCATCGGCGGTACTCTCGCCGCTCTCATCAAGATGTCCTTCGGCAACGGAATCGGCATCGCAATCGATCCTTCCGTTTCATTATCCGCGCTCACATCCTACGAATACGGCGCGTTCATTCTTGAGCTTCCCGAAGGAATTACTCCCGAGTTGCCCCATACAGTAATCGGCACGACGACAGATGAAAACGCCGTCACATACGGCGGTGAATCCGTTTCGATCGATGAGCTTTACCGTGACTATGAGGCGCGTCTTGAAGGCGTTTACCCCATTCACGCAAAGGAACCCCGCATCGTCGTTCCCTCCCTCTCTTACAATGCAGATTCTTATCCCACCCCCGTGATCAGATCCGCAAAGCCGAAATTTCTCATTCCCGTTTTCCCGGGCACAAACTGCGAATTCGACTCCGCGGCGGCTGTACGCGCGGCAGGCGGTGAGCCTGAAATCTTTGTAATCAACAATATGAGCGCGGCTCACATCTCCGAATCCGCAAAAAAATTTGCCTCTCTTGTAAGCGAATCGCAAGCGATCTTCATCCCCGGCGGCTTCTCCGGCGGAGACGAGCCCGACGGCTCGGGTAAATTCATCACCGCATTCTTCCGCGCAGGCGCGATCAAGGACGAGGTAAACAAGCTCCTCAAGATCCGCGGCGGTCTTATGTGCGGTATCTGCAACGGATTCCAGGCGCTCATCAAGCTAGGTCTCGTTCCCTACGGTGAGATCACGGATCCCGATGAAAACGCGCCCACCCTCACCTTCAACACTATCGGACGCCACCAGTCCCGCATCGTTTACACGAGAGTCGCATCGAACAAATCTCCGTGGCTTATGAACGCAAGCGTCGGTGACATTCACGCTGTTCCGATCTCTCACGGCGAAGGACGCTTCATCGCACCCGACAGCGTTATTGAATCTCTTGCAGCAAACGGACAAATTGCTACGCAGTATGTTGACGGAACGGGAAATCCGACGTATAATATCAATTATAACCCGAACGGTTCCATTCTCGCTGTCGAGGGCATCACGTCTCCGGACGGACGAGTCCTCGGTAAGATGGGACACAGCGAACGCGTCGGCAACGGTCTTTACAAGAACGTCCCCGGTAACTACGATTCCGGAATTTTTAAGTCAGCAGTCAAATATTTTAAATAATTTTAGCTAAGGGGATTAATCATGGCAACTTTTATTAACGAACCGTCACACACCTTCAATGAATATCTGTTGATACCCGGATACTCTTCCGCAGAGTGCATTCCGTCCAACGTATCCCTCAAAACACCGCTCGTCAAGTTCAGACGCGGTGAGGAACCCGCGCTTTCTCTCAACATTCCGATGGTATCTGCCATCATGCAGTCCGTTTCCGGCGCAAAGCTTGCGGTTGCTCTCGCTCGCGAAGGCGGCGTATCCTTCATTTACGGAAACCAGTCCATCGAAAGCGAAGCGGCTATGGTAGCACGCGTAAAGGGCTACAAAGCAGGCTTCGTTCCGAGTGATTCCAACATCCGTCCCGATTCTACTCTCGCAGAAGTTCTCGCACTCAAGAAAAAGACAGGTCACTCTACTGTTGCCGTCACCGATGACGGCACGGGTACAGGCAAGCTCCTCGGCATCGTTACGGGCAGAGATTACCGCATAAGCCGCATGAGCATCGACGATAAGGTTGAGACGTTTATGACTCCCCTTTCCCGTCTTGTTACAGCTCCCGAAGGAACCTCCCTCAAGGAAGCAAACGACATCATCTGGGATAACAAGCTCAATTCCCTTCCCATCGTTGATGCTGATGGCCATCTTTGCTCCTTCGTATTCCGTAAGGACTACGATCAGCACAAAAAGAACCCCGACGAGCTCCTCGACGAGAACAAGCGTTACGTTGTAGGTGCGGGAATCAACACCCGTGACTACGAGCAGCGCGTTCCCGCACTCGTTGAAGCAGGCGTTGACGTACTCTGCATTGACTCCTCCGAGGGATTTACCGAATGGCAGCGCCGCACCATTAATTTCATTCGTGAAAAGTACGGCGATACCGTTAAGGTAGGCGCAGGCAACGTTGTTGACGAAGAAGGCTTCCGCTTCCTCGCTGACTGCGGTGCAGACTTCATCAAGGTCGGAATCGGCGGTGGCTCCATCTGTATCACTCGCGAAACAAAGGGTATCGGCCGCGGACAGGCTACGGCAGTTATTGAGGTATGCCGTGCGCGTGACAAATATTTCGAGGAAACAGGCGTTTACATCCCCGTCTGCTCCGACGGCGGTATCGTTCATGACCATCACATCACTCTCGCACTCGCTATGGGCGCAGATTTCGTTATGCTCGGACGTTACTTCGCACGCTTTGAGGAAAGCCCGACGGAAAAGGTCAACATCAACGGCACGCTTATGAAGGAATATTGGGGCGAAGGCTCCAACCGTGCCCGCAACTGGCAGAGATATGACCTCGGCGGCAACCCCAACCTCACATTCGAGGAAGGCGTTGACTCCTACGTTCCCTATGCAGGTCTTCTCGCTGACAACGTACAGCGCACGCTCGCAAAGATCAAGTCAACGATGTGCTCCTGCGGAGTCATCACCATTCCCGAGCTCCAGAAGAACGCAAAGCTCACGCTCGTTTCGTCCGTAAGCATCGTTGAAGGCGGAGCACACGACGTTGTGCAAAAGACTGCTTCCAAGTCTCTCTGATTTTTGAAAAAGAGGTTAGGTTAATTATGAAAACAGATATCGAGATCGCTCAATCGACGATACCTACTCCCGTCTCCGAGCTTGCAAAGCTCGCAGGCATTGACCCTGAAACCATTATTCATTACGGCAAATACAAGGCGAAGGTTGATCTTTCCGTAAAGGACGACGAATCCCGTGAAAACGGACGTCTCATCCTCGTCACTGCCATCACCCCCACTCCCGCAGGCGAAGGCAAAACAACGACTACTATCGGTCTTGCGGATGCACTCCGTCGCATCGGTAAGAATTCCATGGTAGCGATCCGCGAGCCCTCTCTCGGCCCCGTTTTCGGTGTCAAGGGCGGTGCTGCAGGCGGCGGTTACGCTCAGGTCATCCCGATGGAGGACATCAACCTTCACTTCACAGGTGACATCCACGCTATGGGCGCCGCAAACAATCTTCTTGCGGCTATGATCGACAACCACATCTATCAGGGCAACGCCCTGCGCATCGATCCGAGACGCATCACATGGAAGCGCTGCGTTGATATGAACGACCGTCAGCTTCGTTTCGTAACGGACGGACTCGGCGGACGCGTCAACGGCACGCCCCGTGAGGATGGATTCGACATCACCGTTGCATCTGAGATCATGGCTGTTCTTTGCCTTGCAGATTCCATCACAGACCTCAAGGCACGTCTTGCTCGTATAGTGATCGGCTACACATACGATGAAAAGCCCGTCACCGCAGGTGACCTCGGCGCCGTCGGCGCACTTGCTGCGCTCCTTCGCGACGCACTTATGCCCAATCTTGTCGGCACTCTCGAAGGCACTCCCGCTTTCGTTCACGGCGGTCCGTTTGCCAACATTGCACACGGATGCAACTCCGTAATCGCAACAAAGACGTCCATGAAGCTCGCAGATTACACAGTAACCGAAGCAGGCTTCGGTGCTGATCTCGGTGCGGAAAAATTCCTTGATATCAAGTGCCGTGCTGCAGGTCTCAAGCCCGATGCAGTCGTTATCGTTGCAACGATCCGTGCGCTCAAGATGCACGGCGGCGTAGCAAAGACAGATCTCGGCACTGAAAATCTCGTTGCTCTCGAGGAAGGTCTGCCGAATCTCCTCCGTCACGTCAGAAACATCACCGAGGTCTATAAGCTCCCCGCTGTTGTCGCTGTCAACCGCTTCCCCACCGATACCGATGCCGAGATCGCTCTCGTTATCGAAAAGTGCGCAGAGCTTGGCGTTAAGGCTATCCTTTCCACCGTCTGGGCAGACGGCGGTGCAGGCGGAACAGAGCTTGCGGAAGAGGTTGTTCGCCTTTGCGAGCTTGAAAACGATTTCACCTTCAGCTATGACACTGATATGACGATCGAGGAAAAGATCAACGCTGTTGTTACAAAGGTCTACGGCGGCGACGGCGTAACGTTCACCCCCGCTGTTAAGAAAGAGATCGCAAAGCTCACCGCGCTCGGTTACGGCAATCTTCCCGTTTGTATCGCGAAGACGCAGTACAGCTTCTCCGACGATCCCACAAAACTCGGCGCGCCCGATGGCTTTACCGTCACCGTCAAGAACATAAAGGTCTCCGCCGGAGCAGGCTTCATCGTTGTGCTCACCGGTGACATCATGACGATGCCCGGTCTGCCGAAGGTTCCCGCCGCTTGCGGAATCGACGTCGACGAAAACGGCAAGATCACAGGTCTTTTCTGATCCTGTCGCGTTTAATATTGAAACAAAAAGAGGCTTTTGCTCACGCAAAGCCTCTTTTTATTCACCATCGGCGCATAATATTCATTTCAAAGAGGTAAAAGTGCCACATTTCCGCATATTTATGCGTTTCGGTTTGATCAATATGCAGATTTTATGAAATCTTATTGATTTATCCCGACGCTTGTGATATACTTGTCAAAGTACGGTAAGATTCCGTCAGATCAAATCACTTCACCCCTTAATTAAGGAGAAATAAAAATGAAAAAGAACATCAAAAAAGTAGTCCTCGCGTACTCCGGCGGACTTGACACCTCCATCATTATTCCGTGGCTCAAGGAAAATTATGATAACTGCGAGGTTATCGCTGTTTCCGGCGACGTAGGTCAGGGCACCGAGCTTGACGGACTTGAAGAAAAGGCTCTCAAGACAGGCGCATCCAAGCTCTACATCGAGGACCTCAAGGAAGATTACATCGAAAATTACATCTGGCCCTGCCTCAAGGCAGACGCAAAATACGAGGACTACCTCCTCGGCACTTCCCATGCACGTCCCTGCATTGCAAAGCGCATCGTTGAGATCGCGCTTGCCGAAGGCGCTGACGCTATCTGCCACGGCTGCACCGGCAAAGGCAACGACCAGGTACGCTTTGAACTCACCATCAAGGCTTTTGCTCCCGATATGAAGATCATCGCGCCCTGGCGCGAATGGGATATCAAGTCCCGCGACGAGGAGATCGACTACGCAGAGGCTCACAACATTCCGCTCAAGATAAACCGCGAAACCAACTACTCCAAGGACAAGAACATCTGGCACCTTTCCCACGAAGGTCTTGATCTTGAAGATCCCGCAAACGAGCCCGACTACAAAAAGGCAGGCTTCCTTGAGCTCGGCGTTTGCCCCGAGCAGGCACCCGACACCCCCACATACGTTACCATCGACTTCGAAAAGGGCGTTCCCACTGCTGTCAACGGCGTGAAGATGGGCGCTATCGAGCTCGTTGAGACGCTCAACAAGCTCGGCGGCGAAAACGGCATCGGCATTCTTGACATTGTTGAAAACCGTCTCGTCGGTATGAAGAGCCGCGGCGTATACGAAACTCCCGCAGGCACGATTCTTTACAAGGCTCACAATGTCCTCGAAACGATCACTCTCGACAAGGAAACCTTCCATTTTATGCAGGCGCAGATCGCCCCTAAGATGGCAGATCTCGTTTACAACGGTCAGTGGTTCACTCCCCTGCGCGAAGCTCTTTCCGCATTTGCAGACAAGGCAAACGAAACAGTTACGGGCACAGTAAAGCTCAAGCTCTACAAGGGCAACGTCATCAACGCCGGCGTTACATCCCCCTACACTCTCTACGATGAGCAGACCGCTTCCTTCGGTGAAGACGAGGACTACAACCAGGCAGATTCCGAAGGCTTCATCAACCTCTTCGGACTTCCGATCAAGGTAAAGGCTAAGCTCGACGCAAAGCGCAACACGAAATGAGTAATCAAAACAAGCTCTGGGCAGGACGTCAGGGC
Source organism: Eubacteriales bacterium (assembly GCA_045594085.1). Lineage (GTDB taxonomy): Bacteria > Bacillota > Clostridia > Oscillospirales > CAG-272 > DTU064. The sequence continues at coordinate 123,379 of JAZNXW010000017.1, forward strand.
GCGACAGACTCCGCCGCCGACGACTTCAACGCATCCATCCGTATAGACAGCCGTATGTACCGTGAGGACATCAAGGGCAGTATCGCACACGCTTCAATGCTCGGTGCAGTAGGCATCATCAGCGACGCTGACACAAACGCCATCATTGCGGGGCTCGAGGGCATCCTTTCCGATATCGATTCGGGCAAGCTTGAAATCGATATGACCGCGGAGGACATACACACCTTCATTGAAGGCGAGCTCACTGCACGCATCGGTGACGCGGGAAAACGTCTTCACACGGCTCGAAGCCGTAACGATCAGGTTGCCCTTGACACGCGTATGTATCTGCGCGAGCGCGCCGGTGAGATCAAGAATCTCATCGCAGATGTCATCGATGCGCTGACCGAAAAGGCTGCGCTCCACGCCGACGACGTTGTCCCCGGATACACGCACCTTCAGCGCGCACAGCCCATAAGCTTCGGTCATCATCTGCTCGCGTATTCGCAGATGCTCCTGCGAGACAGCGACAGACTTTCCGACGCGGTGCTCCGTATGAATCAGTGTCCGCTCGGTGCAGGTGCGCTCGCAGGCACAGGCTATCCCATTGACCGTTTTATGACGGCACGTGCGCTCGGATTTAACGCCCCCACCGAAAACAGCATCGATTCCGTCTCCGACAGAGATTTCATAATCGAGCTTTCATCGGCGTTATCCATCCTTATGATGCATCTTTCGCGTATGTCCGAGGAATTCATCCTTTGGTCATCGTGGGAGTTCCGTTACATCGAGTTCTCAGACGCATACACAACCGGTAGCTCCATTATGCCGCAGAAGAAAAATCCCGACATGGCGGAGCTCATCCGCGGTAAAACCGGGCGCGTTTACGGCAATTTGATGTCGATTCTGACAGTAATGAAAGGGCTTCCTCTCGCGTATAACAAAGATATGCAGGAAGACAAGGAAGCTATCTTCGACAGCTTTGACACGGCAAAAGCGTGCCTTTCCCTGCTCGCGCCGATGATCCGCACGATGAATGTCAACACCGACGCAATGAAAAATGCGGCGGCACGCGGTTTCATCAATGCGACAGACCTTGCAGACTATCTGACGCTTCGCGGAATGCCTTTCCGCACCGCATACAAGCTCGTAGGTGAGCTTGTCGCGCTCTGCATTTCGGAGGGCTGCGTGCTTGAAACTCTGCCGATCGAACGTTACCGCGAAAAGAGCGAGCTTTTCGCAGATGATCTGTACGCACACATCGATATGACGGCTTGTATGATGCGCCGCACGTCCTACGGCGGTGCGTCTCCCGAATCTGTACGTCAGCAGATCGAAAACATTGAAGAATAAAATCATAAAAAAATCCTCCGATCGGAGGATTTTTTATCTTACATATTCAATAAGTTCCGTAATATCACAATCAAGCGCTCGGCACATCCTGTCAAGAACATCACCGTCGTAACGCACAACCTTATTTTTGTAATAATTGTCTACTATCTGAAACCGTATTCCGGTTCGTTTGGACAGCTCATATCTCGTTATTCCGTGCTTGTCCAAATACTTATCAACAGTCAGTCTGATCATTTTATCACGCCCCTTCAATATACATTTTAATAAGCGTATATTTTGTTGACAATTCTCTTGTTAAGATATATACTTATATAAGTATATGGAATTGAGGAGATAGTATGAAAATTTTGATTGCAGGATCAAGAAGCATAAAGGAATTTAATCTATCGGAGCATATCCCCGAAAAAACTGAGCTTATTATAAGTGGTGGTGCTTCCGGAATTGACGCAATTGCAGAAAAATATGCAGATCAAAACAGAATATCAAAACTTATATTAAGGCCAAGATATGATCTTTTCGGTAAAGCTGCTCCGTTAAAACGAAATGAAATTATGGTGGATATAGCAGATGAAGTATTAATTATTTGGGACGGAAAATCCAAGGGGACAAAATACACCGCAGAATATGCCGAAAAAAAAGGCAAACCTGTAACAATAATAAAAGCGTGATCTTATCACGCTTTTTGTTTTCCTATCCCGATTGACTATTCACAGCGAAAATGGTAAAATATAATCCAAGATAAACTTTCGGGAGAAACGTATGAATAAAGACAACATCAAATCAAAAATTGAATCTCTGCGCCGCACGATCGAGCATCATTCGCGGCTTTATTACGTCTACGACTCGCCCGAGATCAGCGATTTTGAGTACGACCGTCTGTTCAGAGAGCTCACTGAGCTTGAAGCGCAGTACCCCGAATTTGATTCTCCGACGTCTCCGACAAAGCGCGTCGGCGGCGCAGTACTTGACAAATTTGAAAAGGTCACCCACGTATATCCTCTTCGCAGTCTGACTGACGTTTTCTCCTTTGACGAGCTTCGCGCGTTCACATCCCGAGTACGCGAGGTCTTCCCTGACGCAGTCTTTTCCGTCGAGCCCAAGATAGACGGACTTTCCGTCGCCCTCACGTATGAAAATGGCGTTTTCGCAGGCGGAGCAACAAGAGGAGACGGCGTTATCGGTGAGGACGTATCCGAAAACCTCAAAACAGTCGCGTCAATCCCACTGAATCTGACAGAACCGCTTTCGCTCACCGTTCGCGGTGAGGTTTATATGCCCCGTGAGGCGTTCAACAGACAGAACGAAGCTCGCGAAGCAGAGGGCAAGCCGCTTATGGCAAATCCTCGAAACGCCGCCGCAGGCTCGCTCCGTCAGCTTGACTCAAAAATAGCCGCATCGCGCGGACTTGACATTTTCATTTTCAATTTCCAGGGCGGCGAGCTTTACCTTGACTCACACGCGCCACTGCTTCATTCCGAAACGCTTTCGCGCATGCATGAACTCGGATTCAAGATCCTGCCCCACGCGATTACAGCGCGAACTGACGATGAGATCACCTCACACATCGAAAAAATCGGTTCCCTTCGCGGCTCCCTCTCGTTCGATATCGACGGTGCCGTCATCAAGGTCGATTCTCTTGCGATGCGAACCGCGCTCGGAGAAGGAACTGCCGCACCGAAATGGGCAGTTGCATACAAATATCCGCCCGAACAGAAAAAAACGCGTCTTATCGACATAATCACATCCGTAGGACGCACGGGCGCACTCACGCCGCAGGCGGTGCTTGAACCTGTCAAGCTCGCAGGCTCTACCGTTTCGCGCGCGACTCTCCACAACATCGATATCATACGTCAGCGCGACATCCGCGTTGGCGATAACGTAATAATCGAAAAAGCCGGCGACATCATCCCCGCCGTTGTAGCCTCCGTCCCCGCGGACAGAACCGGCACGGAGTGCATCTGGTCCATGCCGACGGAATGTCCGTCGTGCGGCGAGGCGCTTGTTACTGACGGAGACGCCGACGGCGGCACCGTCAGATGCATCAATCCGCTTTGTTCCGCGCAGATCGCGCGCAACATCGAGCATTTTGCGGAAAAATCCGCGATGAACATCGATTCACTCGGTCCCACCGTAGTAGGCCTGCTCCTCAAAGAAAATCTGATATCCGACGCCGCCGATCTTTATACGTTGAAAAAAGAAGATGTCGCCGCACTTCCCGGAATGGGCGAGATATCTGCAAGAAATCTGCTCGCCGCTGTTGAACGCTCCAAAGAATCCGGGCTTTCACGCCTCATCTACGCACTCGGCATCAGACAAGTCGGCTCCGTAGCCGCCGCATCTCTTGCGTCGCGCTTTGGCTCCATCGACGCTCTCATTGCCGCAGACCGCGACGCGCTTACCTCCGTCGAGGACATCGGCGGTATCACCGCAGAGTTCATTATCGGTTATTTTGAAAATCCGAGGAATCTCGAATACATCGAAAAGCTTCGCGCCGCAGGCGTAAAAATGACTGAGGAAACAGCCGTGATCGGTGACACGCTCGCAGGACTCACATTCGTGCTCACGGGCACTCTTCCTACAATGTCACGCGACGAAGCGTCTGCCCTTATCAAGCAGGCGGGCGGCAAGGTATCCTCGTCCGTATCGAAAAAGACCTCCTACGTCGTCGCCGGCGACGCCGCGGGAAGCAAGCTTGACAAGGCAGTTTCGCTCGGCGTCACAGTAATCGACGAAGCGGAGCTTATGCGGATGCTTGAGGGCTGACGGTCAAAGTCCGAAATAATCAAGTATTCCGCGATAGACAGCTCGTGCATAAAGCCCGGGGCTTTCTGCCATCAGTCGTGCCTCACCGGGATTAGTGATGAATCCGAGCTCGATTAATGTCGCGGGCATCTGTGTGCGTCGCAAAACGTACAGACTCGGACGCGCAAACACGCCTCTGTTCGGCTCACCCGTCGCCTCGGATATACGTCTCACGATCGCCTCCGCAAGAGGCATCGCACTGCTTGACAGGCTGTAAACGTACCCTTCACTTCCCGTCGCGGACGTGATGTTCGACGCGTTCGCGTGCAGACTTATGAAATAGTCCGCGCCCCACGCGTTTGCCGCTTCAACGCGTGCACGAAGGCTCGATGCGTTGCTTGTTCCGAGCTGTGTTGTCGGCGTCGGACGTGATAAAAGCACCTCAAAATTGCCGTTTTGACGCAAAAGCTCGACAAGCTGAACACCGATCTCGTAAACGAGATCCTGCTCGCGGTAGCCGTTCCCTTCTGCTCCCGCATTCGGATTTTGAGGATTATGCCCCTGATCTATAAATATTTTTATCATATCGCACTCCCTTTCATTTCTCCTTTGCAGTATATGCCGTGAGTGCGGAAACGGAGACACAAATGGATGATTTTCAGAAGCTTCTGAGCTATACACGCCGCGCGATCGAGGACTACAAAATGATCGAGGACGGCGATAGAGTAGTTGTCGGCGTGTCGGGCGGCAAGGATTCCATGGCGCTTTTGCGCGCGATGGCAGCGATCCGCGATTTTCTGCCCGAGCGCTTCGAGCTTTTCGCAGTTACGCTCGATATGGGCTTTGACGGAATGGATTTTTCACCTGTGGCGGACTTTTGCCGCGAGATCGATGTTCCGTATACAGTCATAAAAACTCAGATTGCACAGATAATTTTTGACGTTCGCAAGGAAAAGAATCCGTGTGCGCTCTGCGCAAAGATGCGTCGCGGCGCGCTTCACGACGCTGTCGTATCGCTCGGCTGCAACAAGCTCGCTCTCGGTCATCATAACGACGACGTTGTAGACACGTTTATGCTGAATCTGCTTCACGGAAGCAGACTTTCGACATTCCAGCCCGTTACATATCTGTCGCGCAAGGACATTACGATGATACGCCCGCTTATTTACGCGCACGAGTGGGAGATACGTCATTTTGCGGAGGAATATTCCCTTCCCGTTGTAAAGAGCACCTGTCCTGCCGACGGCGGAACGGAGCGTGAGGAGATGAAGCATCTTTTGTCAGCGCTGAACCGCGATTATCCCGACGTGAGAAATCGCATCTTCGGTGCGATCGAGCGAGCCGGCATCGACGGATGGCAGGAAAACCCAAAAGGCAGGAGACGCCCCGGCAGAAAGCCTCCGGAGAAGCCGGAAACAGAAGAAAACAAAAACGACGGCTGATGCCGTCGTTTTTTATTCGCTTTTTTCTATCATAAAGACGTATTTGCCGTATTTTGTGTAGAATTCAAAGTAGTTTTTGCCGTCCTTCAGGATCACATCAAGGATAAAGCTACCGTCTTTCATGCGCGAAACCTTTTCGCCCTTGTACGTCACCGTAACCGTGGGATCACTCTTGCAATAAAGCGAGATCTCTCCTTCGTCAGTGATGCTTCCGTATGCGGGACTGACGACCGCAACAGATCCACCCGTGCTTATCGGATCCGCGTACACGACCGCGTCGGCATACGTTGCGGCAAGCTCCTCGGAGATGCCGTCAATATTGTCCTTGATCTCGGCGTAGCCGTACATCAAGCTTCCCTTATACGTGATAAGCCGTCTCGCATAGCGGAGCTGTGCCGTCATTTCATCGACAACTCCCGCCTCGATCCAGGAATCGGTGCCGTATCTGTACGCGGCATGGCTTACGTAAAGCTCGACGCCCGTACCGTCAAGACGCGAATTCCACCAATCTGCGATGACATCGTATGCAGCGTTCGTCTGCGAAAAGCTCCAATATATCTGCGGAGCAATGTAATCGACGTAGCCGCCCTCAGCCCACGCGATCGCATCGCAGTAGATGGACGAATACGCCTCCATTCCGAGAGTGTCCGATCCGCCGTTTTCACCGTTGTTGTTCTGCCAAATGCCGAACGGTGCAACGCCGAATCTGCAGTTTTTGTCCGCCTCCTTGACAGCCTCATAGCACATCTTGATAAGGCTGTTTATATTCGCGCGGCGCCAATCGTCAGGCTCGTAATTACCGCCGAACATTTCATAAGTCGCGGCATCATCAAACTCAAGTATCTCTCCGTCTGCGCCCTTTTCTGGGTAAGGATAAAAATAATCGTCGAAAAGCACGCCGTCAACGTCATAGTCCGAAACGATCTCGGAAACTCCCGCCGCGACAAGTGCGCGGACCTCTGCAAGTCCCGGATCATAATAGAGCTCTCCCGCGTATTCGACTGTCATATACGGAGATAACCTCGCGGGATGATTTTCAGCGAGTGCATCTGTATCCGTTTTGGGATTTGCAAGACTTCCGCGAGTAACGCGAAGCGGATTTACCCACGCATGGACCTCAATGCCACGTTTGTGCGCGGTACCGACAAGATATTCGAGCGGATCAAATCCATCGGGCAGATCGCCGTCCGTTTCACCCGTCAAATAAGACGAGATCGGAAACAGACGCGAGCTGTACAGCGCATCCGAATTCGGACGCACCTGAAAATAGATCGCATTCGCTCCTATCGCCTCCACGGTGTCCACTATATCATCAAGCTCGGCAGCAAGCGTCTCTGCGTCAAGCCCTGCCTTGCTCGGAAAATCGATATTATACGCAGTAGCGATATAGACACCGCGATGCTCGTCCGTTACGTTTTCGTAACCGTGCGAGTAAAGATCGCGGAGTGCCTCCTCCATCGGATCAAGCGGCGTGTGCGCCGTCACGTCTCCGCGCGCACAGGACGAAAAAAAGACGCACGCCGACAGCAAAAGCAGCATAATAAGCGATACTTTTCTTTTCACGGTGCCTCCTTTCCCGTCGAAACAGTATGTCCGACAGTACGTCTTTAACACTATATTGCACATCTGCGGATTTAATAACCGCACGCCGCGCATTTTCTTATCTCATTATACAACATAATTCGACGTATTTCAAGGCATAAGCCTCTTGTTTGTTGACACCGCACGGTTTAAGAAATATAATTAAATCGGAAGACGAAAAAAATTATTTTTTCAAAAATCAGCGAAAGATTTTCATGCAAATGTTGACATATAAGGTGAAAGGGCAAAATTCACGAAAGGACCGGTACACATTATGACCGATAACGCCATAGTCAGGATGTTTTTCGATCGCAACGGCGACGCGCTCGCGGAGCTTGAGCTGAAATACGGAAAACTACTGAAAAATTACGCTAACCGTTGTCTTCCGGACAAGCGTGACAGCGAAGAAGTCTATATGGACGCGCTCAACGACGCGTGGACGTCTATTCCGCCGGAGCATCCGAAGCAGCTCGGCGCGTATATGATGACGCTTCTGAAACGCAGGACACTCAACAAGCTCAAGTATCTCGCCCGTGAAAAACGGGATCGCAATCGCGAAGCCGTATTCTCCGACTTCGACGATATGGGATCGGAGCCAAGTGCGGAGGACACCGCACTCGCAAGTGCGAGCGACCTCATCAATGCTTTTTTGAGAAAGGAATCATCAACAAACAGAGTGATCTTCGTCAAACGCTATTATTACGGTATGTCAACGTCCGACATCTCGTTTGATCTTGGGATCACGGAAAATGCCGTCTCCACGAGACTGCACAGACTTAAAGAGCGGCTCTATGATTATCTTACTAAAGAGGGGGTGGACCTGAAATGAAAATGCGCAATTTTATTGAAAAAGGCATCGTAGGCATTGACGACAAAATGATACTCGAAGCTGCCGAGCATCAGCCCGCTCGCTCATCGTCACCTCACATCTACATCATCGACAGAGGCAACGACACCCTACGAAACCTTATGACCGTCGCCGCATGCATCGTCTTTGCAGTCGCGTTCACCGCCGGCTTCATCTTCCTGCGCGGCACGATCACTCCTCCGCAGCCGAGCGACTCGGTGACGGACACGACGAACACCCCGGAAACGGAATCAGAGACGGAGACGGAGACGGAAGAAAACACAGGTCCCGTTGAGCTTTCAAACGATGAATACATCTACTATCTTGAAAACGGCGAAATCACCATCGCGCGGTACATCGGCAAGGATGCCGAGGTCACCGTTCCCGAAAAGATCGACGGCTATCCCGTAACGGGGCTTTCGCCCTATCAGCTCTACAACAAATACGGCACCCAAAACGGAGTGATCGGTGCATTTGACGGCAAAGACGTGACAAAGATCACGCTGCCCGACAGCATTGTGAGCATTGCCAAGTACTCATTCGGCAAAGTCGGCAGTCTTGAGTCTGTAGTTATCGGCGAAGGAGTAACGGAGCTGCCGTCAAATATACTTTCAAGCTGCTCTTCTCTTTACGAAGTATATCTGCCGAAAAGCATCAAAACGGTCGGAATCGCTATTTTGCCGTCATCGTGCAAAACAGTGCATTACTCCGGCGGCATATATTCGTGGAAGCAAATACTGCACAATTCAAAGACAAGCAAATCCCTGCTTGAGGCAAGAATTGCGTTCGTTGGTGATGCCCTTGACGGAGAATACGACGGAGTTACCGTCATTTGCTATGATAAGAACGAAACCACGGAGTCCGTGGACTACTACGAAGGCAACAACGGCGAATTTGAATACTATGTGAAAGACGGCGGAGTGTATATAACCAAATGTCTCATATCGGAGAACATCGTCCGTGTTCCCGAACGAATAGACGGCTATCCCGTCGTACACATGGAAGGCACTGATGTTGGTGGCGCTACCGGAGGAACATTCGCTCCCGCATTCACTCCTGCAAGAGTGCGCGTGCTTTCTCTGCCCGGTACGATAAAAAAGATCTACGGCTCCGTATTTCTTGACTGCACCGCCAACGTACTCGAGATCAAAGACGGCACCGAGGTCATTATGCTCGAGGATATGCCCTATCTGAGAATACTTATGCTGCCGAGCAGTCTCAAGGAGATCGGAAACGGTGTATTCCCCTCATCGGTGAAGTACGTTTACTTTGCAGGAACCAAGGAAGAATGGGAAGCGCTCGCAGGCCCCGGAAACAGACTCGGAACACACAGAGTCATTGAATACGGTGATGAAATCAAGGATTATGATTCGTATTACACCGTCATATGCAATTCGGAATACACTCTTTTCGATGCCATCATAGACTCTCACAAGTACAATCCGATACCCGAAGATCAGCTCATAAGCGGGCTTGTTAAGCTTTACGGCGAGAATAAATATCCTGAGCTCGGAACGTACGAATACGATCTGATCCACTACGAAACCATTTATCTTTGCTCCTCAAACGAAGTATACGAAAGCGGCGGATACGACGTTCTGACCAAGCATTATCAGTACAGGCTCAATTTCTCCGGTAGCGAAGAAAAGATACTTTCTCTTTATCTGTCGAAAGATACCGATACGTCAGTGATCATAAAGGAAACGGATAATGCAAGCCAACTTCCTCCCGACGTACATCTCGAGCTCCTAAATTCAAGCGGTTATGTGAATTGTGTGCTCTCCAAGTATTACGAGATGGAAACCGGATCCGTATCATCTCAAATTGATCTTTTAGGTCTGCCCGAGATCAAAAAAGCCTATGATCTGTATGCCGATTATGAAGATATTAATTATTATTACTATCTGTATTCGGCAAAACGGTACGGTAATGCTGTCAGCTTTACGCTATATACCCATACAGGTTCTCCCAATTATCACACCTTTATTATCGATATCGAAACGCAAAAGGTGATTGAATCCAAGGAATTCGATAACTCGGGTGAGCACCGGGACTACGTCACCTACGGTTTCGGCGGCAACGAAAGCGGCGAAAATGATGAGCCCGGCATACTTTATGAATCCGACCGTATGAAGATATACGAGATCGACGAGACCGACGTTTATATCGTCGATAAAAAGAAAAACGTTACGATCACCTTCTACGACGGACTTACAGAAGATGAAGTCTATGCTATCATAGAAGAAAGCGGCGAAGATATTGAATCGAATCTCGGTCTTTTCGAGGGCTTAAGACTCTTTGACGTTTATGATGATCGGTATATCATCTATGAAAAAATCGGTTATGAATGGGTATGCGGTTACGGAATATATGATATCGAAACGGGCAGTCATCATTATCTCGGCGGTTACAGTATTTACGAAAGATTCGGCAACCGCTTGTACGTATACGATTATTTCTATGACGGAGTCAGCTCCGATCTGCGCTACACAGAAATAACCGGCACGGGCGAGTACGTATACACAAAGTACTATCAGCTTGATTCCATTCAGATGTATGCAAACGGCGCGGGCGAATATTTGTTATATCCGAAATTCTCCCCCGACGGAAAATACTTTACCGTTATGACAGAAAGGACCGGACTTGAAGTAACGTACACGCTTTACGTCTTCCCTCTCGAAGCAGGTTCATCAATAACAAGATACGACTTGTCCCGTTCGGAAGGTTACGTTTTTGTCGATGATAATACGATAGTTGAAATGTCGTACGGCACGCCCGTATTGAACATCATTTCCCTCCCCTAAAGCACGAAAAAAGGCATCACCCACGGGTGATGCCTTTTTGTTTTTCGGGTTAGATAAGTTCCTTAACCTTGGAGCTCTTACCAACTCTGTCGCGGAGGTAGTAGAGCTTTGCGCGGCGAACCTTACCGCGTCTGATAACTTCAACCTTCTCTACGTTGGGAGAATGAAGCGGGAACGTCTTTTCAACGCCGCAGCCGTATGCTACGCGGCGAACCTTGAAGGTTTCGGAGATACCGCCGCCGTGACGTGCGATAACGGTGCCTTCAAAAAGCTGAGTACGAACTCTCTGTCCCTCTTTGATTCTGTTGTGAACTCTTACGGTGTCACCGATTCTGAATTCAGGAATCTGTTCCTTAAGCTGCTCATTAACAAGAGCGTCAATTTTTCTGTCCATTTTGCAAGACCAACCTTTTCTTGAATTATCAAAGCATTCATGCAGAGCGGCAGCGGACTGCTTCGGTGCGTTTTATCGACACACAAACGTGAGTATACCATAATATTTTCCTTTTTGCAATAGGTTTTTCAATATTTTTTTGATATTTTTCGTTTTTTTCTCGCAGAGGTTTACAGCGTCTGTATTGCGACCGGAAACAAGAAAAAATATTGTAATATTTGCACTTTTGTGATATACTTTAAAGTGAATTATTATTTTCACCGAAATCCCACTCTTAAAGAGGCACCTATGAAATATCTCGTACTCATACCGGACGGAATGGCCGACCGTGAGATTCCCTCTCTCGGCGGAAAAACACCTATGGAAGCGGCACACAAGCCCTGTATGGACTTCCTTTGCCGTCAATCCTTTTCCGGTACCGTTTCCAATGTCCCCGACGGAATGACTCCCGAAAGCGACACCGCAAATCTCGCTATACTTTCCTACGATCCGAAGATTTACTCCAAGGGACGTTCCCCCCTCGAGGCCGTCAGTATGGGACTCACTCTCAACGACGATGACGTAGCTATCAGATGCAACGTTGTCACACTTTCCGAAGGCGACGTATACGAGGACCGCGTTATGCTCGATCACAGTGCAGACGAGATCACGACCGAGGAGGCGGACGAGCTCATTCGCGCACTCAACGACGAACTCGGAAACGAAGTACGCAGGCTTTACACAGGTGTCAGCTACCGTCACTGTCTGATCTGGCGAGACGAGGACGATTCATATCCCTTTATGCGCCCGCACGACATCATCGGCAGACGCATCGGTAACTATCTTCCGAAGGATGAACGCGGCGCAAAATATCTTGATTTTATGAAAAAGAGCGTTCGAGTGCTCGAAAATCACCCCGTCAACGCGGCGCGCCGTGCGCGCGGTCTGAATCCCGCCAACGCCGCTTGGCTATGGAGTCCCGGACGCAAGCCCTCACTTCCCTCTTTTTATGATAAATGGGGACTTAACGGCACGGTCATCTCCGCGGTCGATCTCATCCGCGGCATAGGCAAATGTGCAGGTATGAAAACGCCTCTCGTTGAGGGTGCGACAGGTAACGTACACACCAACTACAAGGGCAAAGCCGACGCCGCGATTGAGGCGTTCAAAAACGGCGACGATTTCGTATACATCCACGTTGAAGCGCCCGATGAATGCGGTCACCGCGCTGAGATCGAAAACAAGGTGCTTTCGATCGAGCTCATCGATGAGCTTATTCTTTCGCCCGTCTATTCGTATCTCGTCGAATCGGGCGACGATTTCCGCATAGTCGTACTGCCCGATCATCCCACGCCTATCGAAATCAGAACGCACAGTATGGAGCCCGTTCCCTTCTTCATTTACGACAGCAAGGATCACATATCGGGAGCGTCACGCTTCACCGAAAAGCACTGCCGTGAAATGCCGTTCTATCTGCCGTACGGACACGAGCTTATGTCCTACATAACTAAAGAACGAGCGCTTTGATCCGAGGTGGAACAAATGAAAGACCGAATTGAAACAAACGAAACCGAAACGACGGAAGAATCCGTATCCGACAAACAGATCGTCGAAAAAGAGCCTTTTTCCTTCCCCGAGTTCATTTACGACATCGTTGAAATGCTCGCGCTCACGACCTGCACGGTGCTTCTCGTTTTCGCCATCATTTGCAGGATAGCCATCGTGGACGGCGATTCTATGAACAACACTCTTTATGACGGCGACGTTCTGATCGTTTCCGATCTTGAGTACAAGCCCAGATGCGGTGACATCGTTGTTTTCGCGCTCGAGGACGCTGACGGCAATGCAAAATCTTACGTCAAGCGCATCATCGCAACAGGCGGACAGGTTATCGACATCGATTTCGACACTTGGGAAGTCACCGTTGACGGCAAATTGCTCGATGAATCCGAATATGCGAATTTCGCATCAAAATATCTCGTCTTATCAGACTATGAATATCCGCTGACAGTCCCAGAAGGTCACGTTTTCGTGATGGGCGACAACAGAAACAACTCGCTCGACAGCCGTTCGGATGATGTAGGTTGCGTGGATGAACGTCTCATCTTCGGACGTGTCCTTTGCAGAGTATATCCTTGGAACAGCATGGGCATATACAAAAGACTTCCCGATACGGAGGGATAATAATGAACAATAACGATCAGCTTACAGCTCCGAGCTCCGAAGCTCCGAAAAAGAACACATCGAGCGCCGCATCACTGCTTTTCGATTTAGCCGAAACGATCCTCATATCTACTGCAGTCGTGATACTGCTTTTCACGTTTGTAATCAGGCTCGCCGTCGTTGACGGACCGTCAATGAATCAAACACTGAATCACGGTGATGCACTCATCGTCTCGGATCTTGCATTCGAACCGAAATACGGCGACATCATCGTTGCGCAGAAGATCCACTCCGGTTGGCCCACGCCGATAGTCAAGCGCGTCATCGCGACGGGCGGACAGGTCGTAGACATCGATTTTGCAACTTGGACAGTCACCGTTGACGGTGAGATCATAGATGAGTCCGAGTACATTTATCTCGCCAAGGACGCGATAATGACCGCGAACATCTCCTTCCCTGTCACAGTCCCCGAAGGTCAGCTCTTCGTAATGGGCGACAACAGAAATCACTCCTCGGACAGTCGTGATTACCGCATCGGCTTCATTGATGAAAGATGCGTTTTCGGACGCGTGCTTGTGCGCATCACGCCCATAAGCGATTTTGAAATATTTGAAAGGTTCCAATAAATAATGCCCGGCGTAAACATACAGTGGTTCCCGGGACATATGGCAAAGACACGCCGTCTTATCGGTGAAAGTCTGAAGCTTGTGGATGCCGTAATCGAGCTTCTCGATGCGCGCATACCGCTCTCGTCCCGAAATCCCGAAATAATAAAGCTTCTTGAAGGCAAGCCCACCATTACGCTTCTCAACAAAGCGGGACTTGCCGATCCCGAAATAAGCCGTCAGTGGCTTGAATACTTCCGCCGCCGCGGTGAAACAGTTCCGATACTCGTCGATTGCACGACGGGAGAGGGACTTTCACAGATCGCACCCGCGCTTGAAACGCTTCTCGCAGACAAGATCGCGCGTTGGCACGAGAGAGGAATGACGGGCAGACACGTCAAAGCGATGATCGTCGGCGTACCGAACGTCGGGAAATCCACTCTCATCAACCGTCTTTCCGCCGAAAAGAAGGCAAAGGCTGAAAACCGTCCCGGCGTCACTCGCACAGGTCAGTGGGTCGTGACAAAATCCGGATTCAATCTCTACGACACTCCCGGCGTACTCTGGCCCAAGTTCGATGATCAAGTAATCGGTCAGAATCTTGCCGTTACCGGCGCGATCAAGGAGGAGATCCTCGACATTGAAGAGCTTGCGTGCGTGCTCACGGGCAGACTCAGACAGCTCTACCCCGAAAAGCTCGCAGAACGCTACAAGCTCGGAGATATGTCGCGTTACGATGATCTTGACAACTACGAGCTTCTCATTGAGATCGGCCGCAAGCGCGGCTTCCTCATCTCGGGAGGTGAGGTCAACACGGAACGTGCATCCTCGACCTTGCTTGATGAATTCCGCGCCGCAAAGATCGGCAGAATATCGCTTGAGGTGCCGCCCGAGGAATAATTATCCGAATTTCCTGTTTTGGAGAACGATTATGCTTCTTTACACACTCGAAAACGAATACAAGGAAAAGGGCTTTTCCGTCATTGCCGGAACAGATGAGGCGGGACGCGGATGTCTTGCCGGTCCCGTTGTCGCTGCAGCGTGCATTTTGCCCGAAGGACTCGTCATTGACGGTCTTGACGACTCGAAAAAGCTGACGGCAAAAAAACGCGAAAAGCTCTACGACGTCATAATCAAGTCGGCAGTTTCATACGCGATCGCGGAGGCATCCGTTGAGGAGATCGACACACTCAACATTTTGAACGCATCGCAGCTCGCGATGCGACGCGCCGTCGCGCAGCTCACGCCGAGCCCCGATCTCGTCCTCGTGGACGGAAACGTAGCGCGTGAATTCCCCATGACTGCGGTAACCGTCATTCACGGAGACTCCATTTCGCCTTCAATCGCCGCAGCATCGATCCTTGCCAAGGTCTATCGTGACAGATTGCTCATCGAAATGGACGCGCAATATCCCGAATACGGCTTCGCGAAAAATAAGTCCTACTCCACCAAGGAGCACATGGATGCGCTTCGTCTGCACGGACCGAAGGAGTGTCACAGAAAGACGTTCCTTAAATTTCTGAACGAAGACAAAAAATGAACGAACATAAAACCTCAAGAGAAACCGGCGACATCGGTGAAGAGATCGCAGTCGAGTTTTTAAAATCGCACGGCTACGGCATAATCGCGCGTAATTATTACGCAAGTCACGCCGAGATCGACGTTATAGCTATCACCCCAGACGGCGAGGCAATCGTCTTCTGCGAGGTCAAATCGCGGTCGGAAAAGGTTGCCGAAAAGTACGGCAGACCCGCAAACGCCGTCGGATACACAAAGCAACGACATCTCATTTTCGCCGCAAATCAGTACATAAGAAAAAATCCCGACATCTGCTCATCGAGGCGTGTCAGGATCGACGTGATCGAGGTATACCTGCCCGTCCGCGGACTTCCGAAGGTTCGTCATCTGCAAAACGCTGTGTCCGTTCGTTCGGAGCATTGATTACACAAATTTTCGCCCTTTGGGGCACACGGAGAACACTATGAAATACGTATCAACACGCGACGCATCAAGCGTAAAAGCCAAAGTTTCCGCATCAGAGGCCATCTGCCGCGGACTCGCCCCCGACGGAGGTCTGTACGTCCCCGAATCGATCCCTTCAATCAGCGGAGGCGACATTGAGCACATCACATCACTTCCCTACGCAAAGCGCGCCGCTTACGTTCTGTCCCTTTTCTTTGAAGAATTCACCGAGGATGAGCTGATCGAAATGTGCGAAAAAGCATATTCGTCCGAATCCTTCCCCGACGGCGCGGCTCCGCTCGCGCACATCAGCGGAAACGTCAGCGCACTTGAGCTCTGGCACGGACCTACCTGCGCATTCAAGGATATGGCGCTTCAGCTTATGCCGCATCTTTTCACCGCTTGCCTCAAAAAGACGGGTGAAGCCCGTCGTGCGCTCATTCTCGTTGCCACATCGGGCGACACGGGAAAAGCCGCGCTTGAGGGCTACCGCGACGTTCCCGGCGTGTCGATCACTGTTTTCTATCCAGAAACGGGCGTCAGCCGCGTACAGAAGCTTCAGATGATGACACAGGAGGGCGAAAACGTTTCCGTCTGCGCGATCAAGGGCAATTTCGACGATGCGCAGAACGGTGTCAAGCGCATTTTCTCCGACGGCGACATCAAGGCGCGTCTTGACAAAAACGGCGTCTTCCTTTCGAGCGCCAACTCCATCAATTGGGGCAGACTCGCTCCGCAGATCGTCTATTACGTATCCGCGTATTGCGATCTTCTCTCTTCCGGCAAGATCGCGCTCGGAGATAAGGTCGACGTAACTGTTCCGACAGGCAACTTCGGCAACATCCTCGCCGCGTACATCGCAAAGCAGATGGGACTTCCTCTCGGCCGTCTCATTTGCGCATCCAACGCAAACAATGTCCTCACTGATTTTCTCACAACGGGCGTTTACGATAAAAACCGTGAATTCTACACAACCATGTCTCCGTCGATGGACATTCTCATCTCGAGCAATCTCGAGCGCCTTCTCTATTTCGTCGCAGGTGCGAAGGTAACAGCCGAGCTGATGGCTTCTCTTCGCGAAAGCGGAAGATATGAGGTCTCCACAGACGTACTTGATGCGATCAGATCCGATTTCTGCGGTTACTTCACCGATGAAGCCGACACGGCAGACACAATAAAACGCATTTACACGACTCACAAGTATCTCTCCGACACGCACACAGCCGTTGCCATCAGCGCAGCAGAGCGCTTCATCAGCGACGCGGCAAGCGAAAATGAAATGATAGTTTGCAGCACGGCAAGCCCTTACAAATTCGCCGCCGACGTTTACCATGCGGTATCCGGTCTTGCGTCTGCGGATTCCGTCACGGCTCTCGGTGATCTTTCCGCATACACAAGCACGGTAATTCCCCGCCCACTCGCAAAAACACTCACAATGAAGATTCGTTTCGAGAAGACCATCGAGGTCTCCGAAATGGAAAACGAGCTTCTGCTTTAATAAAACGATCGGAGGAGAAGCGTCACGCCTCTCCTCCGATATTTCAAAGATTCTTTTCCTTGAAGGTTATGCAAGCCGTGTCAGCCGAATGTGTAGCATAACCCGGACCGACCTTGATCCTGTCTGCCGTGCAGAAATTGTCGCCGTCGTGATACATGCAATTTTTCACGTCGCACACAACTCCTCTTATATGCTTCGGTATCGTTCCGTTTGCATCGCTTACGTTGAAATATTCGTTTCTGCCGAAAATTGCCACTGTTGATCTGTCCTTTCTTCGGTCTCGCGGCTGCTGATGCCGCTTTATTATTGTTGTCTTTCTGACGATTTTTATTCTTGACCTGCGTATGCGGGTTTAATCAAAAAATTTCAAAAAAAGGAGAAAAACGTGTCTGTATTTGCGATTTCGGATCCGCATCTTCCGGGCGGCGAGCCCGATGCAAAGTCTATGGCTGTATTCGGTGAGCGTTGGCGTGATTACACGTCGCGTCTTGAAAAGAATTGGCGTGCCGTCGTATCAAGCGGTGACACTGTAATTCTGCCCGGTGACATCTCGTGGGCTTCGACGCTTGAAGAAGCGCTCGGTGACTTATCGTTCATCGACTCGCTTCCGGGAAAAAAGCTCATCGGCAAAGGCAATCACGATTTTTGGTGGTCTACGCTTTCAAAAATGCGTGCTTTTCTTCAAGAAAACGGCATTTCTTCGATAGATTTTTTGCAAAATAACGCATACGCCGTTGAAGATCTCGTTGTGTGCGGCACGCGAGGCTGGTTTTTCGATGCGTCCGATCAGGCGGACGTTTACACGGCAGATCACAAAAAGCTTGTTCTGCGCGAGGCTGCACGTCTTGAGCTTTCGATCAAGGAAGCTCTCGAGCTATCGGGCGGCGATCCGTCACCGATCCGCGTATTTTTACATTTCCCCGTCGTCCTCGGCGACGAGGAAGCATCCGATCTCATCGACGTGCTTGAGCGATACTCCGTCACCGACGTTTACTACGGTCACGTGCATTCGTCCGCACCGCCACCGCCCGTGATCAGGCATCGCACCTTGCGATGTCACATCATCTCATCCGACGCACTCGGTTTCACTCCGCTTCTCGTCAGATGACGTTAAATTGCCCATTTTCTTGAGGTATTTTTGCGTTTTTTCGCCATTTATCTGCGTTTATGATGTTGACAATAATTGAAAATCGTAATATAATGTTATGGTTAATGTTCATCGTATAATTATGGAGGACTATATATAATGGAACTTATTAAAAATGAACGCATCGAATCCAACAAGCAGGAGCTTAACATAAAGATCGACTCCGCGGAATTCGAAGCAGCTTGCACCAAGATCTACCGCCGCGACGCAGCGAAGATCAACGTACCCGGCTTCCGCCGCGGTAAGGCTCCCCGTTCCATCATCGAAAAGATGTATGGCAAGGGCGTATTCTACGAAGATGCCATCAATGAACTCATCCCCGCTAACTACGAAGCCGCTATCAAGGAATCCGACATCGAACCCATCGGTCAGCCCGAATTCGACGTCATCTCCATTGACGAAGAAGGCGTTGTGCTCAAGGCTATCGTTTACGTTATGCCCGAGGTTTCCATCGAAGGCTATCGCGGAATAGAAGTAACAAAGACTCCCTACACTGTGACCGACGAAGAAGTTGATCACGAGGTTGAGCACGCTCGCGAGCACAATGCACGCGAGGTTGAGATCACCGACCGTGCCGCTGAGCTCGGCGACATCGCCAACATCGACTACGAAGGCTTCGCAGACGGCGTTCCCTTTGAGGGCGGCAAGGATGAAGGTCACGACCTCAAGCTCGGCTCCGGCACATTTATCCCCGGCTTCGAAGAGCAGGTTGCAGGTCACACCATCGGTGAAGAGTTCGACGTTAACGTAACCTTCCCGGAGCAGTATCACGCTCCCGAGCTCGCAGGCAAGGCTGTTGTCTTCAAGTGCAAACTCAATGCTATCAAGGCTGAGGAGCTCCCCGAGCTCGATGACGAATTCGCTAAGGACGTTTCCGAATTCGACACTCTCGCTGAATACAAGGCAGATGTAAAGGCTAAGATCGAAGCTCGCAAGGAAAGAGCCGCTGACGCAGAAGTTGAAGAACAGCTCATCGATTATCTCGTAGCTAACCTCAATTGCGACGTTCCCCAGCCCCTTTACGACGCTGAAGCTGAAAACATCGTTCGCGACTACGATATGAGACTCCGCAGCCAGGGACTCGACCTCGCTACTTACATGAAGTACACAGGTCAGACTCTCGACTCTCTCAGAGAGCAGATGAAGCCCGCCGCAGAGCGTCAGGTTAAGACCCGTCTCGCACTTCAGAAGATCGTTGAGATCGAAGCTATCGACGTAACTGACGAAGAGGTTGATGCTGAATACAACCGTATGGCTGAAATGTATCAGATGGAAGCTGAAAAGATCAAGGAAGCTATCGCAGCCGAAGACATCAAGGGAGACCTCAAGCTTAAGGCAGCAGTCGAACTCGTTAAGGCAGCAGCAGTTATCACTGAAAAGGCAGCCGAAGCTGAAGAAGCAGCAGAATAATCATATTCGACATAGATTGACCGCCGTTTTTGCGGCGGTCAATTTTAAGTTTTCAAATTTGACATATAATCCTGCGGATTTATGGTATATAATAGTATAAATCCGAAAATAAGCATTGGAGGTTTATTATGCCGCTTGTACCGACCGTAATTGAACAGACAGGCAGAGGCGAACGCGCTTACGATATATATTCCCGTCTTTTGAACGACCGTATCGTCTTTCTTGCTGATGAAGTAAACGACACAACCGCTTCCCTCGTTGTCGCACAGCTTCTCTATCTTGAATCTCTCGATCCCGACAAGGATATTTCCCTTTACATCAATTCCCCCGGCGGATCTGTTTCCGCAGGCTTTGCCATCTACGACACGATGAATTTCATCAAGTGCGACGTTTCCACGATCTGCATCGGTATGGCAGCCAGCATGGGTGCGTTCCTTCTTTCCGCAGGTGCCAAGGGCAAGAGAATCGCTCTCCCCAACTCCGAGATTATGATCCATCAGCCTCTCGGCGGCATGCAGGGTCAGGCGTCCGACATCAAGATCCACGCCGATCACATCATCCGCACACGCGAAAGACTCAACACGATCCTTGCCAAGAATACCGGCAGAACCTACGAGGAGATCGCTCTTGCGACCGAACGCGACAACTTCCTTTCCGCTGAAGAAGCAAAGGAATTCGGTCTCATCGACAAGGTATTCGATCACCGTATCTGACGTAATTTTCACTATCATCCGGAGGATATATGTCCACAGGTAACCAGACAAAGCGCGGCGATCGCAAATGCGCCTTTTGCGGACGTACCGAGCATCAGGTGCTTTATCTCATCCCTTCCCCTACGGGACTTTACATCTGCGACAGCTGCATCGAGGTCTGTAACGAGATCATCGACGAGCATCTGACAGCACATCCCGAAGGCGCAGGGCTTTCGTTTGATACTCTTCCGAAACCCCACGAGATCAAGGCAACTCTCGATGAATACGTTATCGGTCAAGACGCCGCAAAACGCGCGCTTTCCGTCGCTGTTTACAATCACTACAAACGCATACTGCACAAGGAAGCTAAAAAGCACGATGACGAGGACCACGTTGACATACAGAAGTCAAACGTACTCCTGCTCGGTCCGACAGGCGTAGGTAAGACCTACCTCGCACAGACTCTCGCGAAAACGCTCGAGGTCCCCTTCGCAATCGCAGACGCAACAACCTTGACCGAAGCCGGCTACGTCGGTGAGGATGTCGAAAACATCCTGCTCCGTCTCATCCAGGCGGCTGATTACGATATCGCACGCGCAGAACACGGCATCATCTACATTGACGAGCTCGATAAAATCTCGCGCAGAAGCGAAAATCGTTCCATCACGCGCGATGTTTCGGGCGAGGGCGTACAGCAGGCGCTCCTCAAGATCCTTGAGGGCACCGTCGCAAACGTGCCTCCGCAGGGCGGACGCAAGCATCCCGGTCAGGAATTCATCCAAATCAACACGGAAAACATCCTTTTCATCTGCGGCGGCGCATTTGACGGACTTTCCGACATCATCGAAAAGCGCAACGGCAATCAGACCATCGGTTTTGAAAGCACGATCAAGAGCAAAAAAGAGACGAAGGACAGCGGAATCTACCGCGAGGTAACTCCGCACGACATCGTAAAATACGGTCTTATCCCCGAGCTTGTCGGACGAATTCCCGTGCTCGTCGCGCTTGATGATCTCGACGAATCCGCGCTCGTCCGTATTCTTTCCGAGCCGAAAAATTGCCTCATCAAGCAGTACAAAAAGCTGCTTGAGTTCGACGGAATCGACCTTGAATTCACCGACGACGCGCTTCGCGCGGCGGCATCGCTCGCAATCGAGCGTAACATCGGTGCTCGAGGATTGAGAAGCATACTCGAGACTGTTATGGAGCCTGTTATGTACGAAGCTCCCGCAAAAGCAGATACGACAAAGATCGTAATTACCGCCGACGCGATGAACGGCAAATCCGAGCCCATTTACAAATAACGAAAAATGCACTTTCAACTGCGTTGAAAGTGCATTTTTTGCAAATTTTGTCATTTTAATTCTTTATTGAAAGTGTGAAAACGCCGGCAAGTGCGAGCGTTATCAGCGCCCCGATGAATGAATACGAGGAAAAGCCGCCTGTCAGGGGCAAAAGCGAAAACAACACTCCAACCGCAGACACAACCGAAACAGCCGTAGACGGCTGTTTTTTGCGCAAAAACATATCAACTGCCGCCGTAGCGGAAAGCAAGGCTGTTACGGATGCAGTCAAAAACGGTCCGAAATTCGCATATCCATACGAAATGGGATCAAAGTAAGAGAACGTGCGTCTGACAGTTTCGCCTCCGTCATCCGCAAAATTCAACACGGCACCGTATGGAAGCAACTCAAGCATCAGCGTCACGATAACAAGCGCAAGTATCACGACTTTTCGTTTATTCATCATTCATATCCTCCCAAGATCGGCGGCATATCGGCATCTTCAAACGCATCATACATCAAGAGTGACATAAAATCACAGAATGACATAAAATTTTTCGCGGCAGCATCATCATTCACATACCCCGCCGCTGTTGCGTCACCGATCACGGTGTACGTTTCACCGTTGGCGGTGAACGTTATCTCATAATGAGTCAGCGGTTCGACCATCATCAAAAGCTCGGGATCAGGAGTGATCACCTCCGATGTCATTTCGCGCTTTATAGACACGATCTCGCACGACACGAGCATTTGATATATCTCCGCGAACGTCTCTCTGTCCGCTTCAAGCTTCGCGGACGCACTTCCGGGAGCGAGATCCTTTATGAGCGTGCCGCTATACGTGTCATAGACGTTTTTATCGCTACCGATCCACGTTTTGTAGCATATGTCAAAGTCAGCGGGTATCTCATAAGCAAAAGCATCATCTTCTGTATCAGCGCCGATGTCATTTTCGGTTTTCGATTTACCGTCAAAATGCTCTGCATCATTGTCTGCGACGTCGTTGATGCACGACACCGACACAAAAATCATCAAGGCAAACAGAATGACAATAATAAGCTTTTTCATAAATGCCTCCTCGGAAGTCCCTATACTATAATAGACGCATTTTCTCGCCAAATGTTTCACATTTTTCGAAAAAAATTTATTTTTTTACTAAAAAAGATGCATTTTGCGCGCAAAATGCATCTTTTGATGTTATTTCTCGGTTTCGTCGGCTCTGTTTTGCGAGCGTTCGGTATCAAATCCTTCGGGGTAACGGCGCTTCAGCTTTTCTATATTGGCAGCCAGCATGTCATCGAGAGATACGTCGAGCGCCGTTGCCGCCTCTGCAAGATACCAAGCCACGTCGCCAAGCTCCTTTATGAGCTCATCGCGATCGAGCGCATGCCCGTGAAAAAGATGCTTTTTGACAATATCAACAGCTTCGCCCGACTCGCCGCAAAGTCCCATAACGCTATTGACAAGCATATCGTGCTTTGATATTTCCGGATTCAGCGTTTTCATCGCAAGCGTTTGATATTCGTTGACTGTCATATCATTAACCTCGGAATTATTTTTCGTTCTCTTCCCCGGTCAGCTCATCGGACTCGGGTTCGGTCTCCGCATCCGCATAGACGCGAACGCCCGCGGCAGTTTTCATTACAGCACCGCTGTCCTTTCCGACAGTAACGCGATCGCCCTCCACCGTGACGTCGCCGGTCACAAAGAGAATTTCCATTCTCTGCGCCGTAACCGAAACATCGCCGTCACCGCGATTTATAGCGGTGTAAAGCGTTTCTTCGTCGTTTCCGCGTCCGTACATAAGGAAACCTCGAATGCCGAAACGGCAAAGATAGAGCTCACCGTCACGATACACCTTATTTTCGCGGCGGAGCTTACCGACCTCACGGTAGTGCGCAAGGAGCGCCTTATTTTCGCGTCCCCACGGGAACGGCATTCTGTTGAACGGATCGCTGTAACCTTCCATTCCGGCTTCGTCGCCGTAATAAATGGACGGAATGCCGGGGATCGTTGCATTTATGAGGTACGCGAGCTTGACGAGACGCTCACCGTTCGCATACTGCTCGGGTGTCATGCGTTTTTTGAGGAGCTGTGCGTTTGTGTATCCATCAGGAAGATCGCCCGCGAGCGCGGTTATAATACGCACGGTATCGTGCGTACCGAGCAGATTCATCAGCGCGTGCACGACCTCAAGCGGATAATGCTCCCAGATCGTATGAAGTGCGAGGAGCATCGGCTCCTCCTCGCCGCTCCGCATATATTCGATAAGTGCGGCGCGGACAGGATAGTTCATAACAGAATCAAGCTGATGTCCCTGGAAATAATGGCGTCTTTGACCGTACGCGATCTTGCAGGATGCATCTTCCCAAACCTCACCGATGACGATGGGAGTGCGTTTTTCGCCCTTGTAGCTCGAATGAACTCTGTCAGCAAGCGCTTCAACAAAGCCGTCGGACAGCTCGTCCACAACGTCGAGACGCCATCCGGATATTCCCATTGACGTATACGTATCGATGATTCCGTCCTCGCCGTTGATATAATCAACGTAATCGGGATCGCGGCTGTTGACGCGCGGCAGGATCTTTATGCCCCACCAGCTTTCGTAATCATCGCGTTCCTCGCCAAAAGAAAACCACTTATGATACTTCGATTTTTCGGATTGATACGCGCCGAGATTCTTATAAGTACCATGCTTATTGAAATATTTACTGTCCGAGCCGGTGTGATTGAACACACCGTCGAGGATAACGGCAATTCCGCGCTTTTCTGCCGCCTTGATGAGCGATGACAGCGCACGCTTGCCGCCGAACATAGAATCGACCTTTTCAAAGTCGCCCGTATCATATTTATGGTTGGAGTGAGCCTCAAATATCGGGGAGAGATAAACAGTCGTTACTCCGAGAGACTCAAGATAGTCAAGCTTTTCCTTTACTCCCCAAAGATCTCCGCCAAAAAACATATCGTTTGCGACGTTTGCACCGGGATATTCGGGATACTGCGGCTCTCCGCCGTACCAATCCTCGTTCATAACGGCATAATCTTTAGGAACGCACTTGCCGGATCTTGCAAATCTGTCCACAAACGCGTGATATATGATACCGCCGTACCAATCTGTGGGGGCGGGATATTTTCGATCATAAACAGTGAGGGCGAATGCGCCGTCACCGCGGTCATCGCGGCAAAATTCGGGCAGACCATCGTCGAGCGACTGGATCACCCTGACCTTTTTGCCCTTCGACTTGAAGTCGAAGCCGAAATAAAAGAGTCCGACATCAAGTCCGAACTTCGACGTCAGCGCCTTCATATTGACGTTGACGGCAAAGACGTCCATATCTCGTTCGAGACGGATGCGGTTCATAGTATATTTATGCGCGGGGCCACCCGATTCAAGCCAAATGTACATTGATGCGTCCGTCGGCACCGACGCCCGCGGCAAAAGAAGCTCAAAGCGCACTGTCTCAGAGCGTTTATGCGTTCCGTTCGACGTGTATTTTTCGCCCGTTTTGGAGACTGTATAGCGTCTTAACTCGGGACGGTGGTAGGGGGGCTCTATCGTAAAATAACTCATAATGATTTACAGTATGGGGGAGCGATGCTCCCCCATACCTTTTCCTTGTTTGTGTTCTTTTGGACGGCTAATATCAATAAACGGGTTTAGCGTTCCAGATATTTTCCGCGTAGTCCTTGATGCTTCTGTCGGCGGAGAAATAGCCTGCACCGGCGATATTGATCGCGGACTTCTTGTACCATACGTCGGGATTCTTGTAATCAGCAAGAGCGGCGAGGTATGCGTCACGGTAGGATTCAAAGTCTGCAAGGCACATATACGGGTCTGCAACTCCGTGACCGAGCAGGAAATACTGCATCATATGCGCGAAAGATTTGCCGTTGATGCCCTCGGAAAGGAGGTCAACTGCTCTGCGGATCTTATCGTTGCCGTAGTAGTACTTGATGGATTCGTAACCGTTTCTCCAAAGCTCATCGACCTCCTCGGTGCGCAGACCGAAGATGTAGATGTTGTCGTTGCCTACTGCCTGTGCCATTTCAACGTTCGCACCATCAAGAGTACCGACTGTAAGCGCACCGTTGATCATAAACTTCATGCAACCCGTACCGCTTGCTTCCTTACCTGCGAGGGAGATCTGTTCGCTGATCTCGGATGCGGGCATAAGAACTTCCGCTGTGGAGACCTTATAGTCTTCAAGATAAACGACTCTGATACGGTCGCGGAGCTTAGGATCGTTTTCGATCTCACGGCTGAGATTCCAAATGAGATCGATAACATCCTTAGCGAGGTAGTATCCGGGAGCCGCCTTACCGCCGAAGATAAACGTCTGAGGCGGGAGATCGGAGTTCGGATTTTCCTTGAGTTCACGGTAGAAGGAAATGATCTTAAGCACGTTAAGAAGCTGACGCTTATATTCGTGCATACGCTTTACCTGAACGTCGAAGATGCTGCTTGTGTCAAGCGCGATGCCCGTCTTATCGAAATAGAACTTAGCGAAGCGTTCCTTATTTTCGAGCTTGATGCGGGCGAGCTCTTCGTGGATTTCCTTCTTATCCGCATAAGCGGCGAAATCTGCGAGAGCGGAGGAATCCTTCTTATACTTCGGACCGATGGTCTTATTGAGAAGCTCAGTGAGACCGGGGTTCGAGTAGCAGAGCCAACGTCTGTGAGCGATACCGTTCGTTACGTTGGTGAACTTTTCGGGAGTGTACTTATAATAATCGTGGAAGATGGTATCCTTGAGGATCTCGGAATGGAGTGCAGAAACGCCGTTCACCTTCTGAGATGCGACGATGGAGAGGTTAGCCATTCTGACCTGACCGTAGCCGATAACGCTCATTCTGGAGATTCTGCCCCAATCGCCGGGGTATGCATTCCAAAGGTCTGCGCAGAATCGGCGGTTGATCTCGGAAACGATCATATAAATACGGGGGAGCTTGAGGCGGAAGAGATCCTCGTTCCACTTTTCAAGCGCTTCGGGCATAACTGTATGGTTGGTGTAAGAAATACTCTTTCTTACGACCTCCCATGCATCTTCCCAGGAGTAGGAATACTCATCGAGGAGGATTCGCATAAGCTCGGGAACAACGAGAGCGGGGTGCGTATCGTTAATATGGATGGAAACCTTATCACCGAAGTTGGAAAGAGTGCCGTACATAGAGAGGTGATCCTGGAAGACACTCTGGAGCGATGCGGAAACAAGGAAATACTGCTGAGTAAGTCTGAGCAGCTTACCTTCCGTATGCTCGTCTGAGGGATAAAGCACCTTTGTGATCGCTTCTGCGTTGGTATTCTGCTGCATTGCGTGAACGTAGTCACCCTGCGAGAAGAGATTCATATTGAAGTTCTGCGTTGTGCCGCGTGCTCTCCAAAGACGAAGAGTATTGACTGCCTTGCTGTCCGCACCGGAAACCATAAGGTCATAAGGAACTGCGTTGATCTCTGTACAATTTTCGAGATATACGGTGCAGCGTCCGTTTTCCCAAGTTTCCTTGACATGACCGTCGAGACGGACAGTCATTGTCTTATCTGTTCTGGGGACGAGCCAGCATTCACCGCCGGGAAGCCACACATCGGGGAGCTCGATCTGCTGACCGTCTACGATCTTCTGACGGAAAAGTCCGTATTCATAGCAAAGAGAGTAGCCGTTTGCAAAGTAGCCGAGAGAGGAAAGCGAGTCCATAAAGCATGCCGCAAGACGTCCGAGACCGCCGTTACCGAGAGAGGGGTCCGGCTCAAGCTCGTAAAGCTCGTCAAGAGAGACTCCGATATCCTCAAGAACCTCGCGGTATTCCTCAGCAACGCCGAGGTTATGGAGATTATTCTTGAGCTGTCTTCCGAGAAGGAACTCCATGCAGAGGTAAACGATTCTCTTGCCTTCTGCCTTTTTTGTGTCCTTCTTATATTCGGAGCGCATCGTTGTGAGATGCTCTCTGACGGACATTACCGTCGCCTTGTAGATCTGTTCTTTGGTCGCATCCTGTGCGGTGGTGTTAAAGTACTGTGAGAGTTTTCTGTTAAGCGCGTCCCTGATCTCGCGCTTTGTCATCTGGGTTTTCATAAGGTGTTACTGTTTTCTTCCTGTCGTATTGATTTTCAGAGCTTTTCATAGAGCTCCATATATTTTTCCGCGGATGCACTCCACGAGAAATCAACCTTCATCGCCTTGCGCATAAGAGACGTCCAACGCTTCTTATCTCTGTAAACAGAGGTAGCATATCTCATTGTATGGAGCATATCGTGTGCGTTATAGTTTGTGAAGGTGAAGCCGTTGCCTTCGCCGGTATATTCGTTATACGGCTTGATGGTGTCGTAAAGACCGCCTGTTTCGCGGACGATCGGCACTGTGCCGTAACGGGATGCGATCATCTGAGAGAGACCGCAAGGCTCGCTCTGAGACGGCATAAGGAACATATCTGCACCTGCGTAGATCTTCTTGGAGAGCTCACGGTTGAACTGGAGCTGTGCGGAGACCTTTGCGGGATAGCGGCGGGCAAGCTCAGCAAAATATACCTCGTATTCGCGTTCGCCGGTACCGAGTATGACTACCTGAACGTCATCGCAGAGGTATTCTTCGATAACTCTCTGAACGAGGTCAATGCCCTTATGCTTTGCAAGACGTGTTATCATTGCAACGATGGGGGTATCGGGAGATTCGGGGAGTCCGAGCAGACGCTGGAGATCGGCCTTGCACGCACGCTTACCGGAATAAGCTCTTGCTGTGTAATTCTTGGCAAGGATCGTATCATTTTCGGGATTGTAAAGATCCGTGTCGATGCCGTTGATGATTCCGGAGACCTTTTCACGGTAAAGTCTGAGCACGTGGTACAGACCGTGTGAATAAAACTCACTCTGGATCTCTTCGGCATATCTGGGAGAAACCGTCGTTACAGCGTTTGCGCAGACGATCGCGCCCTTTGTGAGGTTGATGGCATTATCATATTCGATGATTCCGCGGATGTTCTGGCCGAGGCCGAACACGTCACCGAGGATTTCCGTGCCGTAAACGCCCTGATACTCGATGTTATGGATCGTGTAAACTGCCTTTACGTTACGGTATCTTTCATCGCCGGAGAATACCGTCTTAAGGTATATGACTGCGGATGCGCTCTGCCAGTCGTTGCAGTGCAGAATGTCGGGGAAGAAATCCACTTTGTCCATCAGTTCAAGGATGGCACGTCCGAAAAATGCGAATCTCTCACCGTCGTCATAGCTGCCGTAAAGCGCAGGACGGTTGAAGTAATACTCGTTGTCTATAAAATAGAATGTAACGCCGAGATGCTCGGTAGAATAGATACCGCAATACTGCGTACGCCAAGCGAGCTTTACCTCAGTTTGGGTGATAAATGTAAGCTTTTCTCTTTCCGCTGCGGGGAGCTTGCCGTAAAGCGGAATAACGACTCTGATATCGCTATCCGGATACTTTGCTTTAAGCGCTGTGGGAAGTGCGCCGAGGACGTCACCGAGTCCGCCTGTAGCGGCAAACGGAACGGCTTCGGAACCTGCATATAATATCTTCATACTGTTTCCTTTCGTTTTGTTTTTCTTATAAGCGGCGCGGATGATCTGTCGGACTTAGATCATTTTTCCCTTTGCCACATAGATCGGCATGGACTGTGCACCGGAAAGATTTACTCCGTCACGGATAACAACGTCCTTGTCGGTAAGAACATAGTTAAGCGATACGTTTTCGCCGGTAAATGTATCCTGGAAAAGTATCGAATTTTTAACGACCGTATTTTCGCCTACCTTAACACCTCTGAAGAGGATGGAGTTTTCGACGTGTCCCTCGATAACGCAGCCGTCTGCGATGAGAGAGTTCTTAACGGTAGCATTTCCGATGTACTTTGCGGGAGGCGAATTTCTTACCTTTGTGTAGATCGGTCTGTTCTTCTCATGGAAGAGAGCCTTACGCGCTTCACCGTCAGAGATGAGCTCCATGGAATGAGCGAAATAATCGGAAATGGAGGAGATGACTGCGAAATAACCATCATATCTGTACACGCGGAAGTTTGCGTGACCGATATTTCTGCCGATGATATCGCGGTTCATACTTACGTAGTTATGAGCGATGGAGTCGAGCACCATCGTTTGCAGATATGTACGGCTCATAACAACGATATTGAGCGAAACGTCAGCTTCGCCGGAGAAATTCGTGGGATAAGCCATAATATCGGTGATGTTTCCCTCTTCGTCAGACTTGAAGAGCGTATTGATCTTTGCCTGTTCGGGAGTGAGGGACATACGCTTAACAGCGATCGTCATATCGGCGCCGTTCTTGATGTGGTCGT
Organism: Eubacteriales bacterium; assembly: GCA_045594085.1. Taxonomy (GTDB): domain Bacteria; phylum Bacillota; class Clostridia; order Oscillospirales; family CAG-272; genus DTU064. The sequence continues at coordinate 153,561 of JAZNXW010000017.1, forward strand.
CGATAATATCGTTAAGGTCGATATTGCATATAACGTCGCAGTCGGAAAGCACAACGTAATCGTCCTGAATGTGAGAGATCGCGTCGTTGATGCTCTTGAGAGCCTCAAGACGAGTCTGATAGAGGGCGTTTACGTTATTTGCGAAAGCGGAAATGAAGGGCGGGAGAATCTTGATACCGCCGCGTGCGCGGGCGAGGTCCCAGTCCTTACCGCTTCCGATATGGTCCATCAGAGAATGGTAATTGTAATGGGTGATGACGTTTACGTTTGTGATACCGGAATTGACCATATTCGAGAGAGTAAAGTCAATGAGTCTGTATCTGCATCCAAACGGAACGGAAGCAAGTGTACGCAGACGGGTAAGCTCGGGGATGTTGGCGTCGTGTATATTGGAGAAAATAATTCCTGTAGCAGACATATCGTTCCTCTTTCTTTTTAAGTTATTTACTCAAAAGTTTACTTTTCGGATGCGCCTATCATAGCGCCGGCGGGAACGACTGTTCCCTCCTTGAGTGTGATGCCCGCGCCGATAAGGGCGATGCCTTCAGCGACCTCTTTAGGTCTGCCGACCGAGCAGTTTTCACCGATGACGGTGTCACCGTCGATAATGCTGTAATTAACAACACTTCCGGCGCCGATTCTTGTTCCCGTCATAATAACGGAATCCTTTACGTACGCGCCCTTTTCAACGATTACTCCGCCGGAAAGAACGGAGTTTTCAACTACGCCGTAGATCTCGCAGCCTTCGGTGATGAGCGAATTCTTGACATCCGCGTTTTCTCCGATGAAATGCGGGGGCTCTGCATTATTTCTCGAGTAGATTCTCCACTCACGGTCATTGATAACAAACGCAGGCTCTTCTCCGAGAAGATCCATATTCGCTTCCCAAAGAGACTGGATGGTTCCGACGTCCTTCCAATAGCCGCGGAAGGGATACGTAAACATCATCTTGCCGTCGTTGAGCATTGCGGGGATGATATCCTTACCGAAGTCGTTTGAGGATTCGGGATTGAGTTCGTCTCGTCTGAGGTATTCTGCGAGAGCCTTACGGTTAAAGATGTAGATACCCATAGACGCCTTTGTGCTCTTGGGATGCTTGGGTTTCTCTTCAAATTCGTAGATCTGACCGTTTTCGTAAGTATTCAGGATACCGAAACGGGACGCTTCCTCGATCGGAACCTCAAGAACCGCGATCGTTGCGTCTGCATTGTTCTTCTTGTGCTCTGCAAGCATCTCGTCGTAGTCCATCTTATAAATATGGTCACCGGAGAGAATGAGAACATAGTCGGGATCGTAGCGCTCGATGAACGCAAGGTTCTGATAGATCGCATTTGCTGTACCGCGGTACCAGTCGGAGGACGTTTTTCCCTGATAGGGAGGAAGCACCATAACACCGCCGGTGTTACGGTCGAGGTCCCACGGCTGACCGTTTCCTATGTATTCATTGAGGACCAAGGGTTGATACTGCGTGAGAACGCCGACGGTATCGATGCCGGGGTTGACGCAGGTTGACATTGGAAAGTCGATGATACGGTATTTTCCGCCGAACTGTACTGCAGGCTTAGCGGTTGTTTCCGTAAGTGTGTAGAGTCTGCTGCCCTGGCCGCCTGCGAGAAGCATAGCGACGCATTCCTTTTTCTTGTACATAAGAAGTCTCTCCTCAATAATAAATTTTTATTTTTGTAATAGACCGTTACTGTTTTTGGATGACGATACCGGAAAGCGGAGGAAGTGTCATCGAAAGTGCGAGACGCTCGCTCTTATCCTCCGGTGCGGACACGTCCACAGCGGTAAGCACATCATCTTTTTCATATGCTCCGCCGAAGCATGTCCATGCGCTGTTGATCAGGACGCGGTATTTGCCCTTGACGGGAACGGGGATTTTGTAATCCTGCCATTCCGCGCCCGAGAAATTGATGATGACATAGACCTCATTTCCCGCAAGATCGCGGCGTTTATACGCGATGACGTTTCTTGAGGCATCATCAGCAGATATCCACTCAAAGCCGTCCCAGCTTCCGTCGATCTCCCAAAGTGCGGGAGTTGACAGATACAAATGGTTGATAGCGGCTGTATATTTCTGCAGCTCGCGATGCTTGTCATAGCCGAGCATAAACCATTCGAGCTGATTTTCATAATCCCATTCGCGGAACTGACCGAACTCCTGCCCCATAAACATCAGTTTCTTGCCCGGGAAGGTCATCATATGCGTCAAAAACGCTCTCATTCCGTTGAACTTGTTCTCATACGAGCCGAACTGCTTATCCAATAGCGACTTTTTGCCGTGCACGACCTCATCGTGCGAGACGGAAAGTATGTAATTCTCGGAAAATGCGTACATCATCGGGAAGGTGAGCTTACTGTGACATCCGGAGCGATACATAGGATCGCACGCAACGTACTCGAACATATCGTTCGACCAACCCATATTCCATTTAAAGTTGAAACCGAGTCCGCCGATAGCGGGTGACTGCGTTATAAGCGGCCACGCGGTCGATTCCTCCGCGATCATCATAACGTCGGGGAATTCACCGTGGACAGTATCATTCAGCTTACGGAAAAACGCTATGGATTCGAGGTTTTTATTCTCACCGTAGACGTTCGGCACCCAATCGCCGGGCGCGCGGTCGCAATCGAGATACAGCATAGCGGCGACAGCATCGACGCGAATACCGTCTATGTGATAGTGACGTGCCCAATAAAGCGCGTTTGAAATAAGAAAGCTCTGGACCTCGGGGCGTCCGACGTCAAAGAATCGCGTTCCCCAGACGGGATGCTCCATTCTGTCCTTGCCCTGATATTCATAGGTCGGATGACCGTCGAATTCGTAAAGTCCGTGCTCGTCCTTCGGGAAATGCGCGGGAACCCAGTCGATAATAACTCCGATTCCGTGCGAATGGAGCTTATCTATGAAGTACATAAACTCCTCGGGACGTCCGAATCGAGACGTCGGAGAATAATATCCGCAGACCTGATATCCCCACGATCCGTCGAAGGGAAATTCGCTCACCGGCATCAGCTCCACATGAGTGTATCCCATTTGCTTGACGTAGGGAGCAAGCTCGCGTGCGATCTCGGCGTAGGTCATCACCGTCCCGTCCTCGTGACGTCTCCACGAGCCCAGGTGCAATTCGTATACGTTGAGGGGCTGCGCCATAACCTTTTCACGGGTAAAGC
>JAZNXW010000018.1:0-9346 GCA_045594085.1 Eubacteriales bacterium
GAACTGTACGACGGCGGAGAGGGAGGCAGAAGAAAAGGCGGAAGGTAAAAAAACAAGGGGAAATACTGCTTTTTTTCCTGCAGATACTTGTGTTTTTTTTCGGAGAGTGTTATAATTAAAGCGTAAGGATCTTTTTTGAAAAGGAGAGATGAAAATGATCGAGAAATTAAAGATGGAAGCAAGAGAACTGGCAGAGCAGTTTTGCGAGGCGGCAAAGCTGAAAGAGGGTATGCTGGTGGTAATGGGAAGCTCGTCCAGCGAGGTAAGAGGCTCGAAGATAGGAAGCGACTCCAGCCTTGAGGTTGCCGAGGCAGTGTTCGGTGAGATATATAAAGTTTTATCCGAAAAAGGGGTATATCTTGCAGTGCAGTGCTGTGAGCATCTGAACAGAGCGCTGATCGTGGAAAAAGTACTCGCTAATCGAGACAGGCTTGAGATCGTGAACGCGGTACCGCAGCCAAAGGCGGGCGGATCATTCGCGACGGTGGCATATGAAGCCTTCGATCATCCCGTGACAGTAGAGGCAATTCGCGCGGATGCGGGACTTGATATCGGAGATACGCTGATCGGTATGCATCTCAAAGTAGTCGCTGTGCCGCTCAGACTTTCCGTTGACGCGCTCGGCAGTGCGCATCTGACGGCGGCGCGCACGCGAGCCAAATTCGTCGGCGGCGCAAGAGCCGTCTATGACGAAGGACTGATGTAATATTTACGGCAAAATAAAAGGGAGCTTTCAATAGAAAGCTCCCTTTTTGTGTTATGTTATTTGTCAGGCGAGATTACCCCTCGCCAAGCTCTGTAAAGACAATAGATTTGCCGTTTGAAACGCCGCCGTAAAGGCAATCAGTGTGCCTGCCGATTGAAAGATAATGCCCGATCATAAATTTTGCCGAAAAGGGCATTTCCAGGTCGGAAATCTCATCAAGACCGAACCAACGGAGCATGCCTTCGTTTGAGGTGAGCCCGTCTGCGTGCTCGGGCTTTAGATCGGCGAAAAAGTAATAATTCTGACGCACCTCTCCATTGTAGTTGCGGAGCGTGATATAACGCAGATTGAGCTCGTCGAGCGCGGCCTCACCGAGCGATAGCTCTTCGTAAAGCTCACGGAGTGCGCAGAAGCGAGGCTCGTTAAGCTCGTCTTTTTCAAAGTGACCGCCTGCGGATGCTACCCACATATTGTTGACGATGCGCGAGCCCTGCCTGTATAAGAGCAGTATTTTTTCGCCGCAGAGAAGGTAGATCGACGCCATATTTCTCATTTTGTCAGTTGTTTTCATTCGTGTGACTCCAAAATTTGTTTGTAAAAATGGTTTTCAAACAGCATAGACTTTAACGATTCAATCTTACATTCACACAGTTTTTCGCATAGTGTGAGAACTTCATCGTTTTGGAAATCATAAACCTCGTAACGCTTTATTCCGTCTTCAAGGCGGAACAGAAACACAACCTCGTTTTCGGTCAAATACTCGTTCCAATAACCGACATCAAGGTGACGAGATATAAATTCTTCCCAGAGAGCACGCTTTTCTTTCGGAAAACTGACTGTATAATTTTCGCCGTCGGCTTTTATGTCAAAGCCTTCGCCGGCGAGTGATTTTATAGAGCTGTCAACGCCCATGACAAAAGAATGATACATAAATCTGCCTCCCATGCTTTCATACCTCAATTATAGCACTATCCTCGGAATATGCAAACAAAAAAGCGTTGCCAAAGCAACGCTTTTTTTGATGTACTCCCGTTTGGGATGAACTTATCTCTTGGAGAACTGGCTTGCACGGCGAGCCTTCTTGAGACCGTACTTCTTTCTCTCGACCATACGAGGGTCGCGACGGAGGAAGCCTGCCTTCTTGAGGGCGGGACGGAAGCTTTCATCAGCCTGGCAAAGAGCGCGTGCGAGACCGTGACGGATCGCACCTGCCTGTCCGGAGTAACCGCCGCCGCGAACGAGGGCGATGATGTCGAACTTGCCTTCAGTATCGGTAACAGCGAAGGGCTGGTTAACGATGAGTTTGAGAGTATCGAGGCCGAAATAGTTGTCGATGTCACGGCCGTTGATGGTTACAACACCGGAACCGGGAACGATGCGAACGCGAGCAACAGAGCTTTTTCTTCTGCCTGTGCCGTAGAAATAGGGCTTAGCGCTTGTATACATTTATTCGTCCTCCTTTACTTATGCTTCGTAAGCTTCGGGCTGCTGAGCCTGATGCTTGTGTTCTGCGCCGCGGTAAACGTGCAGACGGGTGAGAGACTTGGCACCGATAGAGTTCTTGGGGAGCATTCCCTTAACTGCGAGCTGCATTGCGAGCTCAGGACGGGTTGCCATGAGAGTCTTGTACTGTACTTCCTTGAGACCGCCGATGTAACCGGAGTGGTGACGGTAGTACTTCTGGGTGAGCTTCTTGCCTGTGAGAACTGCCTTTTCTGCGTTTACGATGATAACGTATTCGCCGCAGTCAACGTGGGGCGTGAATTCGGGACGGTGCTTGCCGCGAAGAATTGTAGCAGCAGCAACAGCGGTCTTACCGAGGGGCTTGTTAGCCGCGTCGAGAACGTACCACTTGCGTTCAACCGTCTCTTTTTTTGCCATGTAGGTCGACATTTGTGATTCCTCCGAAATATATTCGTTATTTAATAAACGTAATTTTCGCGTCTGACACAAACGGACATAGATATCCCCTTTGTGACCGCGCGAGATGAATTATAACACGCCGGGATAGGCTTGTCAATAGCAAAATGAAAAAAATATTCGAAAATTTCAATTTACACCCGAGTTTTCTCACAAAATCTCGCGAAATCTTCGATTTTTGCCCATTTTTAAGCCTCCGCTTGCACGAAACGGAGGCTTAAACTGTTTATTTTTGCTTGAAAAGCCCGATGTATTACCAGCTTTCCTTGAGCGTTTCCTCGATATCTTTCTTTCTCGATTTGTAAATCTGAGATGGGGAAAGGTCACTTTCGCTTTTTCTTCGAAAATCTTTCGCTGATTTTAAAAAAATTACAAATATTTTTTCGATACGTCTCCATTTTTATTATATCACACGGTCATCTCGCCTGTCTACACACATATATTCCAAAAAATGCCTCTCGTTTTTGTGCAACTAAAACAAAGCAAAAAAGACTTCCTTTTCAAAGGAAGTCTTTTTTTGATGTTCGGATCAGAACACGAGATCGAGCTTTTCGAATGTGTTTTCGATCTCCTTGCCGATCTTCTTTGTGAGCTTAGGCGCGAGGGTTGCGGGAGATGCCTCGTAATCCTTCAGCGCAGAGTAAGCGGAGCCCCAGTCGAAGAATACGCCGAGGTCATATGAGCGGTGCTCGAAAATGATGTCAAGCATTTCGCCCGATTCCTCGTCACGCGCGAACTTGGATGAGAGCTGACCGTCGTAGTATACGGGCGTGAGGATCTCGTGGCCCTTTGCTGCGAGCGCTTCTGTGATCGCGCTTGTTCTGTACAGCTCGTCGTTATCGAGACCGACGGTCATAACGCATGAGCTGACGGCGATATAGGAGTTATAGGTTTCAACGTCGGTGGAGTACTTCGGGAAGGGAAGAATACCGAAATCGTGGTCGTTTTCGCGATAGTTGCGAACATGAGCGACAACCTCGGTGCCAAAGAGAGTCTGACCCTGCATAAGTGCCGTAGATATGAACTTATCATCCTCAGGCGAAACACATTCCGCATTACCCATGATCGCGGCGAGAGCTTCAAACACTGTTACGAATTCTTCAGTATCCCAGGACATACGCGGCACTCCGTCTTCGTCGATGGTGATGAGCTTGAGGCCCGCAGACTGCCACATTGCAGCGTAGTTTTCGCTGTGTGTGCAGAGGCCGAACGTGTCACCGGAGTCGAGCTTGGAGTTTCCGTTGGCGTCATAGACTGCGGTTGTTGCCATTTCCATCATCTTATCCCAAGTCCACTGGTTGTTTTTTACAAGCTCGTATGGGTTCTCGAGATTGTTTGCTGTGATAAGCTCCTTGATGAAGAAGACAGCCCAGATGCATTCCTTGTCGGAAAGCGCGATATCTCCCGCGATCATATAATGCTGACCGCCGATCGCGAGCTGTTCGGAGCAGTCCTCGTTCCACCACGCCTTGTCAAGATCGACGTAAGGGAGCTCTTCAATTGAATAGCAGAGACCTGCGCCTGTCGCAGTGCAGGAATACTGCATATTGTTGAAGCAGATGTCGTAGTCGCCGGTGTTGGCATCGACGGATGTTTTGAAGAGATTGTACGTTCCTTCGCCGAGTGTACCGTTTTGCTCGCTGATCTTGATTTGGAGCATTTCTTCAACGGCAACGTTGCGCTCATAGATGGCGTTTTCGTAAGGATCGTCGGAGGGCTCGTCAAAATCGCAGAGGGAATAGTTGTAGGTTACAACTGTAGGAGTAAGGATAACGAACTCGTAATCGTTGTACGTATCCTCGGGAATCTCGAGCTTTGTGCTTCTTTCGTCGGAATCATCGGCACTGTCGGTGTTGTCGCCGACTTCTCCGCCCGCATTTGTGTCGTTTGTGCCGTTGTCGTCTGACGGATCCGAGCAGGCGGCAAAAACGGAAAGGAGCATAACGAGCGCGAGCAAAAGTGAAAGTGCTTTTTTCATAATGTATTCTCCTTATGCGCGGTTAAACAAACAAAGCGGCGATATACGCCGCTTTGCTCGCGAATAGTTCGCAAATATTAGTTGAGATTGAGTTTCTCAAATGCCTTTTCGATTTCCTTGTTAAGCTTCTTGGAAACGGAAGCATAGAGAGTGGAGGGGTTTACATCAGTGGAGCAAAGTCCGGAGTAAGCGGAGCCCCAGTTGAAGAATACGCCGAGGTCATAGCAACGATGTTCGAAGATGATGTCGAGCATTTCGCCGGATTCTTCGTCACGAGCGAACTTGGAGGAGAGCTGACCGTCGTAGTAAGTGGGGATGAGGATCTCAGCGCCCTTAGCTGCGAGAGTTTCAGCGATGATACCGGTGCGGTATGTGTCGTCGCAGGAGCTAGCGATGGTCATTACGCAGGAGTTAACTGCGATGTAGGACTGATATTCTTCGATATCAGTAGAGTACTTCGGGAAGGGGAGGATACCGAAGTCGTAGTCGTTTCCGCGGTAGTCGCGAACGAATGCGATAACTTCAGTTCCGAAGAGAGTGCGACCGTCCTTGAGAGCGGTGGTGATGAAGCCGATAGCGTCAGACACAGCATCGGTGTTCTTCCAGCTTACGCACTCGGTGTCGCCCATAACGTCAACGATTTCTTCGAATACGTTTACGAATTCTTCAGAGTTCCAAGTAACCTCAGGAACGCCGTCCTTGTCGAGTGTAACGAGCTTAAGGCCTGCGGATTCCCACATTGCGGGGAAGTTTTCGCCGTGTGTGCAGAGACCCCAAGTGTCGCTGGAGTCGAGGGATCCGTTACCGTTGTCGTCGTACGCAACCTTGGATGCCATTTCGTGCATCTTATCCCATGTCCACTGGTTGTTCTTTACGAGTTCATAGGGGTTTTCAAGGTTGTTCTGTGTTACGAGATCCTTGATGAAGTACATAGCCCAGATGCATTCCTTGTCGGAGAGGGCGATGTCACCTGCTGCCATGTAGTGCATATTGCCGAGAGCGAGCTGCTCAGAGCAGTCTGCGTTCCACCAGGACTTGTCGAGATCGAGATACTCGAACATGTCAAGCTCATAGCAGAGACCGGCACCGGTAGCGGTGCAGGAGGATGTCATGCTGTTGAAGCAGATATCATAGTCGTAGGTGTTAGCGTCTACGGAAGTCTTGAAAAGATCGTATACGCCGCCGCTGATGCCTGCAGCAACTTCGGTGATGGTGATTCCGAGGAGTTCCTCAACAGCTACGTTACGCTCGTAGAGTGCGTTTTCGTAGGGGTCGTCGGAAGGCTCGTCAAAGTCAGTCATTGTGTAGTTGTAAGTAACTACTTCGGGAGTGAGGATAACGAACTCATATTCCTCGAACTTAACGCCTTCGGGGATTTCGAGTTTGTCTTCCACTTCTACGCCTGTACCCTGAGTCTGGTTACCTGCGTTGCCTGTGTCCTTGTTATCGTCCGGATTGTCGGAGCAGGACGCAAGCGGGATGGCAACCATGAGAAGTACGAGCAGAATGCTCAGAAACTTTTTCATAAATACCTCCTAAGTATTTGCGAATATATTGGTATATATCATAATACTACATTTCAAACGCCAAAATGTTAACTAACTGTAAACATAGGCATAGAATGTTCTCCTTTTTGTGCGTTTGGCGGAAAAAGTTTGTTATATATAGGTAAAAATTGACTACTCTGATAGTTGAAATTGACAAAGCGGAGCTTTGCAAAATGTGAACAGTTAACAAAAATTAATTTTTCGGCAGTCTTAAAGAAATCTTAAGGTGTTATGCTGTTTTATCTTAAAGAAAAATGTGGTAAAATCAACACAGAAAGAAGTAAGGAGACACGATATGTATAACATACTTGTTTGCGATGACGAAAGAGACATCGTTTCGGCGCTTGAAATATATCTGACGGCGGAGGGATATTCCGTCATAAAAGCATATAACGGAGCCGAGGCGATCGAGGCTGTCCGCGGAGGCGAGATACATCTCGTTCTTCTTGACATAATGATGCCGGTGATGGACGGACTTGCCGCGATGCGCCGTCTGCGCGAGTTTTCTAACGTGCCCGTGCTGCTTCTGACGGCAAAAAGCGAGGATGCGGACAAGATAGCGGGACTAAATCTCGGCGCGGACGATTACATCACAAAGCCGTTCAATCCTACGGAGGTTGCGGCGCGCGTGCGCGCAAATCTGCGTCGCTACAAGGAGCTTGGCGCGTCCGTTACTGCGGAAACGGGAGTGTGGGCGTCTGCGGGGATCGTCCTTGACGAAAAAGCGCACACCGTCACACGTGATGGCGAGCCCGTCTCGCTCACGCCGACGGAATTTGACATACTCAAGCTGTTTATGTCTCATCCGAACGAGCTTATGACGCCCTCGTACATTTACTTGAAGGTTTGGGGCAGCAGCTACATGGGCTCAGACAGCGTCGTTGCCGTGCATATACGTCATTTGCGGGAGAAGATTGAATACAACCCGTCCGAGCCGCGTCATCTGTGCGTCGTCTGGGGACAGGGGTACAAATTCATCCCCGACAAAAGATAACAAAATCCGACACATATATAACAAAGGAGGAAAACTCAAATGAACAGCCTGATGAGACTGCGCGCCATGCGCGCGATCGCGGTCGTTTTGTCTGCGATCTTTGCGGTGCTGACATTCGTAACGTTCTTTATGGCGATAGAGATGTATGACTACGGACTGTACTCCGCTGTAAAGAAGGAAAGCGTACTCAAATACGACGTTGTTTACAGTGCAGCATATGACATCGCATATGACATCTTTCAATGCTGTGACGACGATTATTCACCGATCATTGCCGATCCTCACGCGGACGCATATGCCGCGGGACGTGAGCTTTACTATACCGTAACGAAGGAGGATGGCGAAGTGTGTGCCGCGAGACTTGTGCCCGACGGTGAAAAGATTGCGTACACTTTCGACTATGTGATGTATTACGAACCCATACTCGGAAACGAATATTATAACGAGGTTGACGGCGAAAACACCGAAGAATACACCGTTACTCTCGACGTGCCCGCGTTCCGCTCCTGCCGCGACAATATCTACTACGCGGACAAATTTTTCAGCTTCGCGTACAAAAACAGATATAATGTCATCGCCGTATGTGCCGTATCCGCGATTTTGACTGTTCTGACGTATGCGTTTGCGGTTGCCGCCGCGGGCAAGCGCCGCGATACGGACGAGACGGTGATGACCTTCTTCGATAAGATCCCGTTTGACGTGATGCTTTTTGCCGAGTTCTGGCTCGCGCTTTTGCTGTATGCATTTTGTGACGCGTGGTGGTATGAGATGGCGCTAACGTTGATAGCCCTCTGTGTCAGCATTTTCATTGGTTCGATCACGCTTACGCTTCTGTCTATGACCTCTGTCGTGCGTGTGAAAAAACGTACGTTTATCAAAAATAACGTGACGGTTATGACGGTGCGTGCGATATGGCGCCTCACGGTGAAGATAGTCAGAGCTGTGCCGATGTTCTGGCGCGCGCTTTTGATCGCGTGCGGTGCAGCCGTGCTTGATTTCGTTTCTGTTGTGATTATGGTGGAGGGGGAGTTCCCGATTCCGTATATCTTCCTTTGGATAGTGATGATCGCGGGAGTTTCATTCGTTGCTTACAATATGTCGCGCCTCAAAAAGGGCGCGGAGCGCATTGCGTCGGGCGAGCTTGACTACAAAATATCGACGGATAATCTGCTTTACGATTTCAAGCGTCATGCCGAAAATCTCAACAGCATCGGTGACGGAATGAGTGCCGCCGTTGAGGAAAGAATGAAGGGCGAGCGCTTCAAAACGGAGCTTATCACCAACGTCTCCCACGATATCAAAACACCAGTCACCTCGATAATCAATTACGTCTATCTGCTTGATAAATGCGGACTCGAAAACGAGGACGCAAAATCCTACGTCGAGGTTTTGAAGCGCCAGTCCGAAAAGCTGAAGAAGCTGACGGAGGATATCGTTGAGGCGTCGAAGGCGTCGTCGGGAGTGATCGCGGTGGACTGCAAGCCGTGCGATCTCGCGATCCTGCTCGCGCAGGCGGCGGGGGAATACGAGGAACGCTTTGCGTCCGCGGGACTCACGCTTGTGAGTCGTATTCCGGAGGTGCCCGTCCCCGTCTTTGCGGACGGTAAGCTGATCTTCCGCATTTTTGATAATCTGCTCGGTAACGCGCTCAAGTATTCGCTTACCGGAACGCGCGTCCATCTCTTGCTTGCGGAATCGGACGGTTATGCAACCGCGTCGATAACGAACGTATCGCGTGAGCCGCTTCCCGCAGACGGGGACGAGCTGACGGAACGCTTTGTCCGCGGCGACGCATCGCGTCACACGGACGGATCGGGACTCGGGCTGTCTATCGCGAAGAGTCTTGCCGATCTGCAGGGCGGATCTTTGACTGTGAAAACGGATGGAGATTTCTTCAAAGCGACGTTGCGTATGCAAACGGTGGCAAATGATAATGTCTGTTGAAAATTCAAACGAAATTGTTGCCGCAATGTTAAAAAATATTGACAATGTTCATCATAAGTGATATTATGGATGTATAAGATGAATTATTATCATCATTTTTCAAAATTTTTGGAGGAAAACAAAAATGAAAAAGATTCTCGTAATCGCTCTCGCAGCTCTTATGCTCGCTGTTATGGCAGTTCCCGCATTCGCTGCTCAGACAGCTTTTGTTGAAGTTCAGAGTTTTGACTTCAGCAACACCGATGGCCTCAAGGGCT
>JAZNXW010000019.1:0-21567 GCA_045594085.1 Eubacteriales bacterium
GGTGACCGAAGCATTTTGCAAAGCATAACGAAAAGGGAATCGAAATGCTTTGCAAAATGCAAGAACGAATCCCTATTCCCCAGGAAAAACAAAGGCACCCAAAAGGGTGCCTTTTGTTTTTGCCGGGGAATTTTTGCAGGGATTCGAGCGCGGCGCTTCGCGCAAATGAACAGTAGCTCGCGAATTGACATTGATTTTTAGTCGAAAATGCGATATAATGTCCTTGAGGGCGGCTAATCCGACCTCTTTTTGACTCAAAGGAGACGAAATGAACCCCATATTTTACATATTGGCGGCGATGTCTGCGCTTGTGCTGATCTTTTTTGCCATCCTGTATTACTGCTTCAGCAAGGCGTTCCTGGTCACGCAGAAGCAACGCGATTCCGTGAAGGAGTTTGACATTCCCGACGGCGAGATCTATGAGCCGCACCGCGAGCAGATGGTACAGTGGATCAAGGAAGTCCGCGCCATGCCCCACGAAGACGTGAGCGTAACGTCGTTCGACGGCATCACCCTTCACGGCAGATATTTTGAATACGATCCCGCAGCTCCCACGGAGCTGATGTTCCACGGCTATCGCGGAAATGCCGACCGCGATCTCTGCGGCGGCGTACAGCGCTGTATGGCAATCGGCCACAACGCGCTTATAGTCGATCAAAGATGCAGCGGCAGAAGCGGCGGCAACGTCATCACCTTCGGCGTTAACGAACGTCGAGACTGCGAAACGTGGGTCAAATTTATGATCGATCACTTCGGAGATGACGTGAAGATAATTCTCACGGGTATCTCGATGGGAGGCGCAACGGTCCTTATGGCGTCGGGCTATCCACAACCCAAAAACGTGATCGGCGTGCTGTCCGATTGCGGATATACCTCGGCAGAGGAGATCATCAAAAAGGTCATCAAAGACGATATGAAGCTGCCTGCGGATGCGGCGTATCCGTTTGTTAAGCTCGCGGCTCGCGTGTTCGGTGGATTTGATCTCGAGGAAATGCCTCCGATCGAGGCGGTGAAGCAATGCGCCCTTCCCGTCATAATCTTCCACGGCGATGCGGACGATTTCGTTCCGTGCGAAATGGGCCGCCGAATCTACGACGCTTGTGCGTCAGAGAAAAAACAGCTCGTTGTCGTCAGCGGTGCGGGACACGGACTCAGCTATCTCGTCGATCCCGAGCTGTATCTCTGTGAGCTCGGCCCATTTTTCGACGGTGAAAAATGCCAATATAATAATTAAAGGAGAAAAACCATGAGAAAATTGCTTGCACTTTTGCTTGCACTCACGATGCTTCTGACACTTTGTGCGTGCGGATCAGACGACGACTTCGACAATCGCGATGATGACGAGATCGAAGACGAAGAAGACGAAGACGAAGTCAAAGACGACGGAATGACGTTCGATCCCGGTGACGGCACGGAAGAGGATCCGGCAGGCACCGAAACCGAAACAGAGCCCGAAACCGAAACCGAAACTCTCCCCGAAACTACCGCCGAGATCAATACGGTCGCTCCCGATACTGAGGTGCCCGAAGATACGGAGCCCACAGAAAGCGCGTCGATCCTTGGTGTTACCGAGGGCACTCATTACGAGAATGCGTATTTCGGACTCGCGTATGATTTCGGCGCAGAATGGTACATAGCAAACGACGAGGAGCTCGCGGAGCTCATCGGAGTTACTGCCGACGCGATAGATGATGCGGTGTTTGAAGAGGCACTTCGGGAAAGCGGATTTGCGTATTCGATCTATGCGACTGCGGATGAAGGACTTACGACGCTCAGCGTCGGGGTTGAAAATCTCGGAATCCTTTACGGACTCACGCTCACCGAGCAGGAGTATATAGATATGTCCGAGGATATGCTCGTGGATGCACTTGAGTCCGTGGGCCTTACAAACGTCGTTATTGAACAGACGACCGTTACGCTTGCAGGCACGGAGCACCCCGCTGTCAAGGTCAAGGGCGAGATCTATGATATCGAGCTGTATGAGACCATCGTGGTCGTTAAATCGAGCGTTTACATCGCGTGCGTAACGGCAAGCTCTTACGTAACGGACACGACCGCCGAGATCCTCGCGGACTTCTATACCCCGTAAGAGAAAACGTTGATTGAAAAGCCACCGACAGCGAAAGCTGTCGGGGCTTTTTTTCGTTGACACACGCGTGGCGCTGTGCTACAATGACAATATCTCAGGAAAAGAAGGAAGCCGTTATGGATAGCGCTACCGCGATTATAATATTTATCACCGAGGTGATCGGCACCGTTGCGTTTTCGGTCTCGGGCACTATCGTTGCAATAGACCACGGACTTGACGTGTTCGGCGTCATTTTCATCGGTTGTATCACCGCCGTCGGCGGTGGAATCATGCGTGATATTATGCTTGGCGCAGTCCCGCCGGTTGCATTTGTCAATCCGTATCCGATGCTCATCGCCGCGATAGCGTCGCTTGTTGTTTTTGTCGTCGCGTATACGCTTCGCGGCAGATATACGGCGCTTCGCGCCCGCATAGACGTAATCAACAACATTTTCGACGCGATAGGACTTGCGGCGTTTGCCGTTATGGGAACGGAAAATGCCATCGCTGCCGGCTACGGCGAAAACGTGCTGTTTTGCGTGTCGCTCGGTACCGTCACCTGCATCGGCGGCGGTATGCTCCGCGACGTTATGACAAATTCCACGCCTTACGTGCTGAAAAAACGCATCTACGCCCTCGCATCGATTGCGGGCTGCCTGTTTTACCTCTTGCTGTCGAGGATGGATCTGCATCCGTCGGTGCCAACCTTGTCTGCGATGATCCTCGTTTTCGCGATCCGTATGCTTGCAACGGTTTTCCGTTGGAGCCTGCCGAAGATTGCGCCCGCCTTGACGGACGTTCCGAAAAACGATTGACTTTTCACGCCCCGTGTGGTATAATATGGGGCACGCTGGGATATAGTGTAATGGCAACACAAAAGACTTTGACTCTTTCGTTACAGGTTCGAATCCTGTTATCCCAGAAAAATCCCGCGCGACCGCGCGGGATTTTTTATTTGTGTTGCTCGTTTTTATGGGAGCGGACGCTCTGCGAGCTCCGATACGGCTCGTCCGATCGTGCTTTTGTCGAACAAAACTCCTCATTTAATATATATGCATGTCAGTCTTGCGGGCGCGATTGTGTGCGCGCTTGAAGGGTGAAAAAGCTTAAAATGAAAGATTGAACGGGAATTTCTTCAAAAAACACGTTGCCGAATGTGCCTAAAGCGAGGTTTTTGCAGTTTTTGAGGTTGCGTAATTCGTCACGAAGGCTAAAATAAAGAACAAACTGTGAACAAAATGTTACAAAACGAATAATAATTCGATTTCGTCTTGCATTTTTAAAAGGTCTACTGTATAATAAAACGTACAAAATTTTTTGAAAGGATTTTTTGTTATGAACACAAAACTTTTTGTTAAGGTTCTTGCTATGTTGCTTGCTATGACAATGCTCGTTTCCATGTTCGCAGCTTGCGGCAACAACGGCGATGAAACCGGCACCGACACAAACGGTGACAACGGTGTAGTAACTCCCGCAACTTTCAAGCAGGCTGAATACAACACCTACACATCTACAATGCCCAGCAACTGGAACGAATTTACGTACCAGGACAACAATGATACTCAGATTCTGAGCTACATTGGTTCTTCGTTCTTCACTTATGACTATAAGTTCGAGAACGACGAAAAGTACAACGCAGACGGCTCCATCAACAAGGATGGCATCGTTCCCGGTGCGTACACCACCAACTACGATGCAGCAACCAAGCTTGAGGACGTTACCGCCTCCGTTGACGCAAAGTGGGGCTACACTGCAGAGCAGAAGGCTGAAGGCGGCTACGCTTGGAAGATCACTCTTCGCGATGACCTCAAGTGGGAAGACGGCACAGCTATCAAGGCTGCAGACTTCGTTTACTCCATGAAGCAGCTTCTCGACCCCGAATTCATGAACTATCGTGCAAACACCTACTACGATACTCTCATGATCAAGAACTCCAAGTACTACTTCTTCCAGAACCAGGAAGGTACTTATGAGACCGTTGGAAGCCTCGGCTATGCTACTAACCAGGCAGCTGTCGATGCAGGCGAAGTTATTTACTTCAACGCATGGAACATGTGGGGCGCAAACGAAACTTACGTTGACGAAGCCGGCAACCCCTGCCCCGAATGGCTCGCTTACAATGACGAGACCGTTTACACCGGCGAATACAACGGCGAACCGGACCCCGTTTCCGGTGCTTACCTCTACGCAGCTTACTCCACCTCCTACTCTGAAGTAGGCGCTGGCTACGGCTACGATGCAACCATTTTCGTTGTTAACGAACACACCGACGTAGCTTGGGAAAATGTTGGTATCTACTCCATCGATTCCGAAAACGCTATCGTTATTTGCCTTGACAGAGCTTACTCCTTCCTCACCGATGAAGGCGAACTCTCCGTATGGGCTCCTTACTATATGTCCGGACTTCCCCTCGTAAACGAGGCTAAGTACGAAGCTTCCAAGATTGCTCCCGCAGACGGCGCAACTCTCTGGACCTCTAACTACAATTCTTCTCTCGAGACCACTATGAGCTGGGGTCCCTATAAGCTCGTAGAATTCGAGGCAGGCTCTCACTACAGACTCGAAAAGAACGAGAACTGGTACGGTTGGGGCATGGAAGAGTACAAGAACCAGTACAACATCACGGCTGTTAACTGCCGTAAGATGGAAGAGTTCTCCACTCAGTGGATGAGCTTCCTCGCAGGCGAAGTTGATACCGCTTCTCTCCAGACCGAGAACGTTGGTGAATACCTCGACTCCAAGTACGTTTACTTCACCTCCACCTCCACAGGTACTTTCGGTATGCAGCTCTACTCCAACCTCGAAGTACTTAAGGAAAGCGAAAACAACAACGGTATCCTTGCTATCCAGGAATTCAGACACGCATTCAACCTCGCTCTCAACAGAAGCGACGTTGTTGAAAAGATCTGGCCCGGCACAGCAATCCCCTGCTTCGGTCTTCTGAACGTTGCATACTACTATGATATCGAAAACGCTCCCACACTCGCTGACGGCGGTCAGTACCGTAACACCACCATCGCAAAAGAGGGTATCCTCCGCGCGTATGGCTTCGAACAGGATGCTTCCGGCAAGTGGTCCTCCGGTTCTCTCACCGGTCTCACCACTGATGAGGCTTATGAATCCCTCACCGGCTACAACCCCACTCTCGCTAAGGAAAAGATCAAGGCAGCTATCGAGATCCTCAACGCTGACCCTGAAAAGTACGGCTACGATTCTTCCAAGAACATCACTCTCGTTTACGGTTCTTCCGTAGATAACGACAAGCAGAGATTCAGAGCTGATTACATCCAGACTCTCCTTGACGATCTCACCAAGGGCACTGCTCTTGAAGATAAGATCGACGTCGTATTCGACGCATCTGCAGGTAACCAGTGGTCTGAAGCATTCCGTACCGGCGCCACACAGATCGGCTTCGGTTACGGCTTCACCGGTAATGCATTCAACCCCTTTGACATCGTTGGCGCATTCGTTAACCCCGATGACGATCTCAACTACCACATGTACTGGGATACGTCCGCTATCGATATGACCCTCACAATGCCCGCAGGCGATTATGAAGGCGCTGGCGAAACCATCACCATGAGCGTTCAGAACTGGTATTTCTGCCTTAACGGCCTTGCCGGCACTGAAAACCAGCCCAAGACCTATAACTGGGGCGAAGGCTTTGCTCCCACAGAAGCAAGACTTATGATCCTCTCCGCTCTCGAAGAGCTCACCATCAAGGAATCCCGTTCCGTAATGCTTATCGCTGACGGCGGCGGATCCTTCCTCGGCGCTAAGTTCTCCTACTTCTCTGCTGACGAACATACCTTCATGGGCTTCGGCGGTATGAGATATATCGAAGTTAACTACACAGACGCTGAATGGGATGAATTCGTAAAGGCTAACAACAACGACCTTTCCGAAGAGTACAAGAAGTCTGAATAATTCTTAAAACGGTTTTTAAGATTGTTTAATTAAAAGCAAACGGCGGTGAGCTTAAAACGCTCACCGCTGATTTGCTTATTTTATGGGACTTTGCGAAAGGTCTAAATAATTAAAAACGATACTTATTGTGTCGAAAATGTAAAAACGCCGCAAAACAGCGTTTAATTGATAAAAAACAATAGGCAAAACGGTAAAACGTTTAACAAAGAGACAATAAACAGTTCAATATATTGTGCGGCGTGCAGCTTTCGTGCACGCAAAGCCTGTCATATCACGCTATGAGGCTGAAAATTATAAATCGGTAAACAACAAGACAGAGGAGAAAAACCTATGTATATGTTTAAATATGTGACGAAACGTCTGGGATTGATGTTGTTCACGTTCTTCATCATTTTTACGATGTGTTTCGTGCTTATCAAGCTTCTGCCTATCCCGACTAACGCTCTTCCGGGTCAGGACCCTGAGATCGTTATGAAGACTCTTGAGGGAAGAGGCTGGATCACCAACATCCGTGAGGGTGAGAACGGCGTCTGGGAATATGATAGAGTTCCGATACTTATCCAGTACGGCACGTATATCAAAAGAATCCTTACACAGGGCGACTTCGGTATTGCAACAACCTACGGTGAGTACCTCAATATGAATTTGTGGGAAGTGTTCGTCAGCCATCTTCCTCCGACTGTTTTGATCAATATCTATTCAACCCTTATCGGAGTGCCGATCGGTCTCGGTTTGGGTATTTTGGCTGCGCTCAAAAAGAATAAGTGGCAGGACCAGGTTATCAACGTTATTATTATCCTGTTGATATCCGTTCCTTCTATCGTACTGGCACTTATGCTCCAGTATGTGTTCTGCTTCAAGCTTGCTTGGTTCCCGTTGACAATGTCAACGAGTAATGATTATTTTACGTGGGAAGTCTTCCATTCGATGCTCCCTGCTGTCTTTGCTCTTTGCCTTGGCTCGATCGCGGGTTATGCACGCTTTACACGCGCGGAACTTTCTGAGGTGCTGACCGGTGAATTTATGCTTCTTGCGAGAACAAAGGGCTTGACAAAGAAACAGGCTATCTACAGACACGCAATGCGTAATTCCATGGTCGTTATATTCCCCTCCATTTTAAGTGAATTTATTTCCGTGCTTTCCGGCTCGCTCATTATCGAGAAGATGTTCGGAATCAACGGCGTTGGAGGTCTCTATCTGAACTCCATCACCTTCCAGGACTACGATTTCTTTATGCTTCTGTCCGGCTTCTATACGTTGATAAGCCTGGCGGCGGGAATCGTTATAGATATCAGCTACGGATTTATCGATCCGAGAATCAGAATGGGGGCTAAGTAATATGGAAAACAATATGAATAATATCCCCGTGGAAAAGTTTAAGTTTGCTAACAGATCTGACCTTCATCACGACAGCAAATTTGATACAAAGCCCGTAAGCTATTTCCAGGGCGCTTTCCGTCGCTTCTGCAATAACAAGGGTGCGGTCGTTGCCGCAGTTGTAATTCTGTGCTTGGTGACTTTTGCAATCGTAGCGCCTATCTTTACGCCGTTTAAACCCGCATACTATGATATGGTCTACAGCTACGTAACTCCTAAGTCAAATCTGTTCGCCGACAGCGACCTCGATTTCTGGGACGGCTGTAAAGAAAAGTCCGTTAACTACCTCAGCTATCTGAAGGACTATGCTCTCGCCTCCGAAACGGGAAGAGAAGTTATCAAAAACGATGAGTATACCATCAGTGAGGACGGCTCTACTTATACGTACCGTTACGACACGTACTACGGTGTCGGCTTCGGTAAATATAAGATCGTTTCCGAGGAAGAGTTCCAAAACATCCAGAAATATCAGGATGAAACGGGCAGACAGGTGCTTTATCCTGTCGTAAAGTTCGCAGACAGACCTACGCTCGAAAAGAATAAGTACGACGCTAACATTTACTACGTAACAGAGAATCCGAGAGCGTCCACTATCCGTCCGAAGCTTGATGCGGATGGCAATATTATCCCGAATTATTGGAAGTATGAGGCTGAATCTCCTTCCGTTCTGATGGCGGAATACAACTCTCTCAGAATCGAAGGTGAGGACGGCGTCGAAGAAAACGGCAAGACTTACTACTACGCCTACGGCAGAAGAGTTGACGGCGGTGTGGAGATCAGAGCCGAGTACTATGAATACTATATCTATCAGCACACTCAGGTGCTGAAGGACGGTATCGAAGAGCCCCTCTTCCTGTTCGGAACAACCGAAACAGGTAAGGATATCTTTGCTTGCCTTGCGTACGGCGCAAGATTCTCGTTCATTTTCGCAATTATCGTTGCAGTTGTAAACTTCGTAGTAGGCGTTATCTGGGGATCGATCTCCGGTTACTTTGGCGGAAAAATCGACCTCTTTATGGAAAGATTTGCCGAGATTCTGGGCTCTGTGCCGACTATGATCGTTATTACCCTTTTGAAATATCATATGGGTGCGTCAAGCCAGGCGTTGGTTCTTTTCATTGCATTCTTTGCAACGGGTTGGATCGGCATGGCGGGCAGAACCCGTATGCAGTTCTACCGTTTTAAGAATCAGGAATACGTTCTTGCAGCAAGAACGCTCGGAGCACGCGATTCGAGAATTATGTTCAAGCACATTTTCCCGAACGGCCTCGGTACTATCGTAACGAGCTGCGCTCTGATCATTCCCTCTATGATCTATTCGGAGACCAGTCTTTCCTACTTGGGTATTATCAACCTTGAAGCAGGTAATACCACCAGTGTCGGTACGCTGATTGCCGCAGGACAGAGATCCATTATGGCAAATGCGGGCTATGTTGCACTGTTCCCTTGCTTGTTCTTGGTTCTGTTGATGCTCAGCTTCAATTTGTTTGGTAACGGTTTGCGCGATGCGTTCAACCCGTCGCTCAGAGGTTCGGAGGATTAAGTGTGAGTAAAGAAGTTAAATTATCAGTTAATAATTTGAAAATATCCTTCCGCACAGATGCCGGTAAGGTGCAGGCTGTACGCGATATTTCTTTTGACCTTTATAAAGGCGAAACCTTGGCTATCGTCGGCGAATCCGGTTCGGGTAAATCGGTTACGTCGAAGGCCATTATGGGTATTTCCGCAGTAAACGCCATCAATGAAAACGGCGAGATCCTCTATGACGGTCAGGATCTTCTGCGTATCCCCGAGGAGGAAATGCACAAGCTTCGCGGTGACAAGATAGCTATGATCTTCCAGGATCCGCTTTCTTCTCTTAACCCGATTATGCGTATCGGTAAGCAGATCACCGAAGCAATGCTCCTCAAAAACAAGGCTAACCGCAAGGAAGGCCGCGTGACGTTTAATAAAACGTTGAAAACGCTGTCGGATACAATGAAAGAGGCTCTTGCCGAGAATCCCAATGCGGGATATTCCGTCAGCGACGTCGATGAATATATCAAAACATTCGATAAATTTAATATCCAGGCTATTAAGCTGGAAAACAGCTATAACGATGCGCGTACCGCAGCGGAAGAGCTGATCGCAATCACCGAAGAGTTCCTTTTCCTCGCTGAAAAGAAACAGAAGGTTGATGTTGTTTCTACCATTAACTTGATCGAACGCAAGACCAAGGATATTGACGATAAATATTTTGCTTCCGGTTATGCGGAAAAGCTGAACGCTCACCTTGCTCTGCTGAAGGATGTAAGGCGTGCGGAGAAGGCGAAAGTTTCCTTGGCGGATCATATCAAGAAAGTGGTTACAATGACCACCGTTCGTAAGGACGCGGCTGAAGAAACCGTAAGAGTTCTGAATGATCTTCAGAATACTGCGAAGGAAATGCTGGAGCAGCCCGAATACAACTTCTTCAGAATCGGTTATTACGTAACTAAGCATCCCGACGCTGATCTCAGCACAATGCCCGCTGACGAGGCAAACGAAATGTCGTATAAGTTCCTTATGGAAGATTATATGAATTCATTTATCGCCATGGAAAAGATCGCGGTGCAGTATTCGATCGAAAAAATGCTCAAGCATAAGAAAGAGGCACTTGTTGCGCTTGAAAATGCAGTTGAGTTCTTCAAGGCCGGTAATTTCACCGCCGTCGACGCGGATGCAATGTGTAAGAACGTTGGCAAGAGCGTTCGCCTGGCTATCGATCCCCTTGCTGTTGTCAAGGATAACGTAGCATATACGTTTGGCAGCGCGTTGGAGAGAGAAATCGAAAAGTATTTCTTCTACATCAAGAATAATCCTAAGGAAGAAGCTCGTTTTGCACAGCAGACCGCAAAGAGAGAAGCTTTGATCGCAAAGGGTAAGACTGTTGAGTGGAAGGTAGTTCCCAAGTCTGTTATCGAGCCCGAGCAGCAGATCGCAACTATCGTTTCGGTTCTCAACCGTGTGGCAGAGAAGTTCCGTGCCGACATTGACGGCGCGGCAAGCATCGATCTTGATAAGCGCTGCGTTGAAATTATCGATTATCTCAAGGAAAAGGCTTCCCAGGTCGTATATACGCTTACAAAGCGTATCGCAAAGGAAAAGGCTATCAAGCTCATGGAAGAGGTTGGTATCCCTGAGCCTCGTATCCGTTTCAGACAGTATCCGTTCGAGTTCTCCGGCGGTATGCGTCAGCGTATCGTTATTGCGATTGCGCTGTCGGCTAACCCCGATATCCTGATCTGCGATGAGCCTACCACCGCTCTCGACGTTACTATTCAGGCACAGATCCTTGAGCTTATCAACAAGCTGAAGAAGGAGCATAATCTTTCGATTATTTTCATCACACACGATTTGGGCGTTGTTGCAAATATGGCAGACAGAATTGCCGTTATGTATGCCGGTAAGATCGTAGAATACGGAACGGCAAACGAGGTGTTCTATAACCCTCAGCATCCTTATACCTGGGCTCTGCTTTCGTCTATGCCCGACCTGGATACCAACGAAAAGCTCGATGCTATTCCCGGCACACCGCCTAATATGATCTATCCGCCTGTCGGTGATGCATTTGCCGAAAGAAACAAGTACGCGATGGAGATCGACTTTGAAATGCAGCCGCCTATGTATGAGATTTCTCCCACACATTATGCGGCAACCTGGTTGCTCCACCCGAATGCTCCCAAGGTGGAAATTCCCAAAATTATCACCGAACGCATCAAGCGAATGGAAGAACGAGGAGGCAAACATGGAGAATAATAACGAAGTTCTGTTAAAAGTAGACCATCTTTGTCAGTATTTCCGTTTGGGACATAAGGATCTGAAGGCTGTAGATGACGTAAGCTTTGAAATCAAAAGAGGCGAGGCTTTCGGTCTCGTCGGTGAATCCGGATGCGGAAAAACAACGACCGGACGCTCGATAATCAAGCTGTACGATATTACCTCCGGTAACGTATACTTCAAGGGCCAAAGAGTCGGTGCGGGAACTCGTTCATATAAGGACGCTATAACAAACGCCCGCGCTGAAGCTTCCCAAAAAATCAAGAGCCTGCGTGCCGAAAAGGGCGCGGACGAAAACAGAAAAGCCGCAATCAAGGCCGAGATCGAGCAGATCAATTCGAATCTCAACGAAGTAATCAAGGAAAACAGAGAGCAGATCCGTTCCGCAAAGACGAACGATAGAGAAGTCAACAAGCAGCACGTTGCATCTGCACTTGAAGCGTTGAAGAAGGAATATGATGCAAAGTTCAACGATGCCGAAGCAAGAGACGACAAGGCCGCTCTTGCCGCATTGAAGAAGGAATACAAAAACAAATGCCGCGTTGCAAAGAAGAGCAAGCTGATCACCCAGATCCAGATGATCTTCCAGGACCCCATCGCGTCTCTCGACCCCCGTATGACGGTTCGCGAGATCATCGCGGAGGGCTTGGTTATCAATGGCGTTACCGATAAGGATTATATCAACGAAAAGGTATATGAAATATTGGAAATGGTAGGCCTTGTCCGCGAGCACGCAGATCGCTATCCGCATGAGTTCTCGGGCGGTCAGAGACAGAGAATCGGTATCGCAAGAGCGATTATCATGCAGCCCGAAATGATCATTGCAGATGAGCCTATCTCCGCACTGGACGTTTCTATTCAGGCGCAGGTTATCAACCTTCTCAACGACCTGAGAGAAAGACTCGGACTTACGGTTATGTTTATCGCTCACGACCTGTCCGTCGTAAAATACTTCTCGGACAGAATCGGCGTTATGTATTTCGGTAATATGGTAGAGCTTGCGGATTCGGACGAGCTGTTCAAAAACCCGTTGCACCCCTACACCAGATCTCTCTTGTCTGCGATTCCGTTGCCCGACCCCGTGTACGAAAAGCAGCGCACAAGAGTAACCTATAATCCGCTCGCAGAGCATGATTATTCCGTGGATGCCCCCACCTTCCGTGAGATCAAGCCCGGACATTTCGTGCGTTGCAACGATGCGGAAGAAGCAAAATATAAGCAGATGTTAAAAGACTAAACGGACGGTAAAAACACAGTGAATCAGGAAAAGAAAGCATTGTTAACAAAATATCTCGTTTGTTTTGGCGTCGCTTCGCTGATCACCTTCGTTGTAATTTGGATAAAGGGGTTTTTCACGGACAGTCTTGCTGTGAATATCCAGATCCTGTCCGACGGATTCTCTGTTTCGGGACTTTTGCTTTTGCTGTTCGCAGGCATGATGTTTGTCAGCGGCGAAGGCGCACTTGTCGGAATAGGATTTGTTATGAGAAACGTTGTGCAGGCCTTCGTCCCGATGGGAAGAAGATACCACGAATCGTACGCACAGTACCGTGAGCGAAAGCTCGGCAAGGTGAAAAAACCGGGCGATCATTGTATTTTTGTGATAGGCTTACTGTTCTTTTCAATCGGTGTTATACTGACGGTTGTTTGGTACACAAATTTCTATAACGTGGCGTAACGCCAACACCTTAGATCAATCAAAAAAAGCACTTGCAATTGCAAGTGCTTTTTTTACCTTAACGTCATCGAAGACGATGCTTCACCCGGCTGAAAGCCGGATTTCGTCACGCCAAAGCGCGATTTCACACTGCCGTAAGGCAGGATTTCGTTATTCCCATCTGTGAGGGATGTCGGGGCAGTTCTGATGCTTTTTCACAGCCCTGACCTCGGCGAAGCATCCGCAAAGGGCACACATTCCCTCCGAAAGATGCTCGCACGAACGGCATACCGTAAGACGTGCCATATATTCCTCCCGGCTGCACTTGACGGACGGATCGAGCGATGCGATGTACTCGAGAACCGTCTTGTAAGCGCCGTCGCGGTCAATTTCGGAAAGCAGACATCTCTTACAGAGCGTTCGATTTGATTCGGTTTCCACCTTGATTACTTCTTAACGGTGATACGTACTACGCTGCAAGCGGGAAGCTCGAAGGAGATGCCTTCGTCCGTGATCTCAACGCCGTCGAAGGGCTCTGCCTTAACGGTATCGGGTGCGTCGAACGTATTGAACGCGTCCATCTTATTGGTGATGATCTCAGCCTCAACGGAAGCTGCCTTGTGACCGACAAGGATGCCTTCGATGTAAGCCTCGTCTTCGTGAGAGAGGTTGCATACGGTGATGTTGAGGTTGCCTTCCGCGTCGATAGATGCGGATTCGTGGAGATTGGGAACCTGTACTCCGCCTCTCGGACCGCGTCTGCCGGGATGACGAGGCTGCTCGGGAGCTTCAACGCCGATCTGCTCTGTTTCAATGAAGGAGGAAACGAGAGTAGCATCCTGGTGGCAGGCGTACATCTTAAAGACGTGATATGTGGGAGTAAGGATCATCTTTTCGCCGTCGGTGAGGATGACTGCCTGAAGCACGTTGATGAGCTGTGCGATGTTAGCCATTCTTACGCGGTCGGAGTGCTTGTTGAAGATGTTGAGGTTGATGCCTGCAACGAGAGCGTCGCGCATCGTGTTCTGCTGATAGAGGAAGCCGGGGTTCGTGCCGGGCTCGACGTCGAACCAGGTGCCCCATTCGTCAACGATGAGAGCAACTCTCTTGTCGGGGTCGTAACGATCCATAATGCGTTCGTGTCCGCGGATGATGTCCTCCATGCGGAGGGTTGCCTGCATCGTGCGGTACCAATCCTTTTCATCGAACGCGGTAGCGGAGCCCTTGCTGCCCCATGTTCCGGGAACGGTGTAGTAATGCAGGGACAGACCGTCCATCATGTGAGCTGCTTCACGCATAAGAACCTCAGTCCAGTGAAGATCTCCGCCGTTCGGACCGCAAGCGATCTTGAAGAGACGTGCATCGGGATAGTTACGGCAGTATGTCTGATAACGGCGATACTCGTTTGCGTAATATTCGGGAGTCATAGATCCGCCGCAGCCCCAGTTTTCGTTGCCGACGCCGATGAACTTAACGCCCCAAGCGTCTTCGTGTCCGTTTTCCTTGCGGAGAGCTGCCATGGGGGATACGCCGTTGAAGTTCATGTACTCGATCCATTCGGACATTTCCTGAACAGTGCCGGAGCCGACGTTTGCGTTTACGTAGGGCTCGCAGCCGATCTGACGGCAGAGCTCCATAAACTCGTGTGTGCCGAAGCTGTTGTCTTCGACAACTCCGCCCCAGTGCGTGTTGATGATCTTTTTGCGATTTTCTTTCGGACCGATACCATCTTTCCAGTGGTATTCGTCTGCGAAGCATCCGCCCGGCCAACGGAGCACGGGGAGCTTCATTTCACGGAGAGCCTTTACGATGTCGGTTCTCATACCGTTTTCGTTCGGGATGGGAGAATTTTCGCCAACGTAGATACCGTTATAAATACATCTTCCGAGATGCTCGGAGAAGTTACCGTAGATATTCTTATCAATACGGCTGCCCTTGTCGTATGTGTTGATAACAAGCTTGCTCATTTTAGTGATCCTTTCGAATTTGTGGGTTTGAGCCGATCGGATGCGTTCCGACCGCTCAAAGTTATTTTACCCGACCTCAAAGCTAAAGTCAATAATTTGAATGTAAATAAAGACATTTCTTCCGACGACTTTTTATGTCTTGTGAACGATTGCACGTTTTGCGAAAAAATAATTCAAGATGTCTCTTTTATTTGCGGGAAGTTTGTGATATCATTAATGGGTAGACCATTTACAGCAAAGGAAACACTTTTATGAACGGTTATATGAATATACTTCACCGTCTTTCCTCGATGATGTCCGTTGTCGGACACGAAACGACGGATCAGGAAGCGCTTGTTTCGCTTGCCGCTCCTTATTTCGACGAGTGGACGAGCGATGCTGTCGGAAATCACATTTTCGTCCGTAAGTGCGGCGTCGAGGACGCCCCCAAGCTTCTGCTTGACGCACATTTTGACGCGGTCGGACTTGTCGTAGCCGGCATTACCGATGAGGGGAATCTCCGCGTCACACGCCTCGGCGGCGTCGATGGAAAGATCCTGCCCGCGTGCGAGGTTACGGTCCACGGCAAAAAGAAGCCCGTTTACGGCGTTGTCGCATCAACGCCTCCCCATCTTATGACGGCGGAGGGCAGAACAAAGGTCCCGCCGATAGATGAAATGCTCGTTGATACGGGATTTTCCAAGAAAACACTCGAAGAGGAATACGGCGTACGCATCGGCACTCCCATCAGCTTCGCGTACGGACCCGAGGAACTGCTGAACGAACGTACCTGCGGCCCCGCTTATGATGATAAAGCGTGCGTAGCCGCCGCAATCAGAGCGATGGAGCTTCTTGGCGACGAAAAGGGACTTTTCGACGTGTATCTTGCCGTTTCCGCAGAGGAAGAAACGGGAATGAGCGGCGCAGCGAAGGCGGCGTTCGCCGTCAAGCCCGACATCGCGCTTATTCTTGACGTTGGATTCGCGACGTCTCCCGATACGCCCTCGGGACACGGCGCCGCAGCGCTTGGCTCGGGTATCATCATCTCCTATTCCGCTGTCACCAATGTTAAGCTGACTCGCAAGATCATGAAGCTCTGCGACGACGGCGAGATCAAGTACACAGTTTCCGTTGAGCCGTCCGGCACCGGAACAAATGCGGATAACGTCACTTTGGTTGAGTGCGGTATCCCCACGACTGTGCTCGGTATCCCGATCCGTTCGATGCATACGTACAGCGAGGTTCTTGACACGGCAGATGGAGAAGAGATGGCAAAGCTGATCGCGCTCATCATTAAGGATAAGGGACTTAAGGAGTACTGCCATGACTGAAATCAAGAATCTTTACGGACTTGAGCTCCTTCGTGAGCTCTCCCTCGCTTTCGGCCCCACGGGATGCGAGGATAACGTCGCTGAAGCGATAAAAAGCGTCGTAAAACCGCATGCAGACGAGATCACACTCGACAAGATGGGAAACCTCGTTGCGGTCCTGTACGGCAAAAATCACGGCACAGACAAGGAAAAGAGACTTCTCTTCTCCGCTCATATGGACGAAGTGGGCTTTATGATAAACGATATCTGCGGCGATGGAACGCTCAAGTTTTCTCTCGTCGGCGGAATCATCCCTTATGCGCTCGGATCGCGCCGCGTCACGGTCGGTGACGAAACGAACAGAATCAAGGGTACCATCGCGTCCAAGGCGATACATCTGCAAAGAGGCGACGAACGCGATAAAATGCCCTCCGTCGATGGCCTTTATATCGATATCGGTGCGAAGGATAAGGAAGACGCGGAAAAATACGTCCACCTCGGCTCCTTCGGTACGTTTGATTCCGAGTTCCGTCTGTTCGGAGAGGGCGAAAAGCTCGTCAAGGGTAAGGCGATCGACGACAGATTTGGCTGCGCGGTAATGTGTGACCTGATTCGCCGTCTCAAGAATAGCGAAAAGCTCGATCACGACGTTTATTTTGCGTTCACCGTGCGCGAGGAGGTGGGGCTTTCCGG
Source organism: Eubacteriales bacterium (assembly GCA_045594085.1). Taxonomy (GTDB): domain Bacteria; phylum Bacillota; class Clostridia; order Oscillospirales; family CAG-272; genus DTU064. The sequence goes on from JAZNXW010000019.1 coordinate 16,777, forward strand.
CGCGAAGACGGCGGCGTATAAGGTCGATCCCGATTTCGCCGTCATCCTCGAGTCCACCGCTGTCGCGGATAATACGGGTGAGCCAGACGAAAGAAAGGTCGCCGTTCTCGGCGACGGTCCCGCAATCTCGTTTATGGACCGCTCGACTATATACAACAAAAACGTGTTCGAGTACGTGCTCGAAACAGCGAAGAAAAACGGCATCAAGGCTCAGCCCAAGCGTTTCGTTTCGGGCGGCAATGACGCAGGTCATATTCACCGCGTCCGCGATGGAGTCAAGGTCACCGCTATCTCCGCTCCCTCACGCTATATACATACGGCGTCGAACGTCATTCACGCCGATGATTACGCATCCACCCTCGAGCTCGTCACCGTGATCGCGCGTGACGGAAAATTTGAATTCTGAACCGGAGGTCAATATGTTCTCTCTCATTAAAGATATAATGAAGCCCCTCGGAGTTTCCGGACGTGAATCACGCGTCGCCGAGGTTATCAAGGAAAAGATCGCTCCCTACGCAGACGAGGTTTATACCGACGCGCTCGGCAACCTCATCGCGCATAAAAAGGGCCCCGAAGGCGCAAAAAAGCTTATGTTTGCCGCTCATATGGACGAGATCGGCTTCTTCGTCACCGCTGTTGACGGCGAAGGCAACGTCCGCTTCTCCAACGCGGGCGGAATCCGCTATAATTCGACCTGCTATCACGAGGTAGTGTTTGAAAACGGTACCCGCGGCGTCCTCGTCGCAAACGATAGCGCCTCCACCTTCGACGGCAACAATTCCTACGTCGATATCGGCGCTAAGTCCAAAAAGGAAGCTGAAAAGAAGGTCAAGACGGGAGATACATTTGCTGTCGTTTCCGGCGTGACAAAGATTGGCGCCAAGCGCCTCGTCGGCAGACCCTTCGATGACAGAATCGGATGTGCGATCCTCGTTGAGACAGCAAAACGCGCCGAGACAACGGCTTATGATACGTATTATGTCTTCACCGTTCAGGAAGAGGTCGGTTGCCGCGGCTCCGAAACAGCCGCTTACGCGATCATGCCCGATATCGCAGTTGCAGTTGATATCACCAAGACTGGCGATACCCCCGGCTCTCTCAAAATGGACGTCAAGCTCGGCGGCGGTGCCGCTATCAAGATCAAGGATAATTCTGTTATCGCAGATCCCAAGCTTGTTGACAGAATGATCGACGTCTGCAAGAACGAAAAGATCAAGTATCAGCTCGAGATCCTCACGATGGGCGGTACGGATACATCTAAGATGCAGTCTGCGGGCGCAGGCTGCAGCGCCGGATGCATCTCCGTTCCCACGAGATTTGCGCATACTCCCGTCGAAATGATCGACGTTGATGATGTTGAAGCTTGCGTGAAGCTTGCCGTTGCGCTTACAGAGGGTAAATAATCGGCAAAAATCCGCGGATTTTTCGAAACTTGCGCCGTAAAAATCAAAAAAAACTGTTGCAATTTAGCTTTGGCTGTGCTATAATAACCTGCGGTCCCCAAAAGGGGGCGCAATACAGGGGTATAGCTCAGCTGGTAGAGTACCGGTCTCCAAAACCGTGGGTCGCGGGTTCGAATCCTCCTGCCCCTGCCAAAAGCGATAAATCCGAACTCAATTACCGTGATAGGTGATGCGTTCGGATTTATTGTTTATTTACCAAGTGATTGATTTATAGAGGGCATCTGTTTAAGATGCCCTCTTTCTATTGTTATGTTGAAAAAACGCTACTTTTGTGATAAAATATACAAAAACAATGAATTGGGGTTGAGAAATATGAGTAGTACCAAAAAAGTTTTTATTTCATATTCTTGGGCTGTCCAAGAACGTGTGGTTGAATTGGCAGAACGCCTCATTGCAAACGGCATTGATGTTGTTCTTGATGTTTATGATTTGAAAGAAGGACAAGACAAATATGCTTTTATGGAACAGTCTGTTAATGATGATACAATTGACAGAGTTTTAATTATATGCGATAAAACTTATGCTGAAAAAGCAAACAATCGAGAAGGTGGGGTTGGAGACGAAACTGTAATTATTTCACAGGAAGTATACGGACAAGTTAAGCAAGAAAAGTTCATTCCAATAATTTTTGAAGTTGACGAAAACAATAAAGCATATTGTCCCCACTATATAAAGTCGCGCATTTATATAGATTTATCTACTGAAGATGATATATATGAAACCGAATATGAGAAATTACTCCGTAACATTTATGAAAAGCCCCTATTCAAAAAACCCGCATTAGGATCACAACCAGAGTGGTTAGAAAATGATACGGTTGATTTGTCTGCACTTCGTGATACGGTTAAACAAATCAGAGGCTATACGGGTAGCAACACGGCCAAGGCAGATTTTTTGTTAAGAAAAGGCATCGAGCAATTTGTAGAGGCTGCCAAGAGTTTCGAAGCATCAGATTTGGATTCATTGTTGCCCGCAATTAACTCGACTAAACCATTGAGAGATGTATTTGTTAGTTTTTGCGAAGCGTTAATATACAGTTCGTTGGAAATAAGCAACACTATATGTACGTTGATCGAATCCTTGTATAATGATTTGCATGATGCAAGTCAAAAGAGAAGTTACTGTGATGCTGATTTCGAACTTTATGATTATATAATATGGGAAATGTTAATTACATGCACAGCAATTCTTCTACATTATGAAAAATTCAAAGCGTTACATGACATAGTTTGCCACACATATTTTCTCAGAGATTCTTATTTTAATAATTCAGTAAAGCCCTACTCTTATTTTAAATTTAGAAAGTACTTTAGGACGATAGAAGGACATTGCAAGCAAAATTCGCAATTTAAAAATAAGATTACATTATCGGGGCAAATACTCGTAGAAAGAGAAAAGAAACCGATTTTAACAAAGGATACATTATCTAATGCAGATATAGTTCTTTATCAGTTAGGAGGCGTATTAGAGATAAGTGATGAAGAATCTGACTATTGGTTTCCTAACTCTTATGTTTATCACGAACATGTTCAGGCACTCTGGCAAAAATTAAAATCAAAACAGTATTGCGAAAAAATAATGCCATTGTTTGGCGTTAGAACAGTTGATGAGTTAAAAGCAGTTATAGAGAAACAACCATTTGATAGAAGGATGTCTTATTCAGAATCTTTTTATTCAGCACCTGTAATATTAACTGCGATAAAATTAGATGAGATTGGCACATTGAATTAAGAAAATGCAAAGGCAGAGAGTTTTCGCTCTCTGCCTTTGCTGCTGTTCGTTTATTTGTCCGAAACCTTATCGATTCGGTTTTTCTTCCATTCTTCAAACTCTTTTTTGCCCTCTTCGCTATTGAAATAGTCGAGGATATCGGGCAAGAAACACTTGGCAAGTGCTTCAATCTCATGCTCGGGAAGTTCGGACTTCAAATCGATCTTAACTTCTTTTTTCATAAGAAGCGTCCTCCTTTCATGTGAGCTGTTAATTTTTGGTGTTGCAGGTGTATACGGATCACTCTTCATAAATTTTTGTGACACCGGAGCGATAGTGACCTAGCCGCAACGAGACCTCATGTCTGGCCTGCTGTACGCTCATGCCACAGGCAATCAGTCGTTCTTCTGTCCTTTGCGCGTAAGTATGACGAATCGCATGCCAACCGTAGCCTCCATCGGCTCTCTCTTTCTTGCCCTCTTTGACCTGGCTCTTTCTGTCAGGATCCAGAATTTCGTCAATGTGATTGCTCATCCAATTAGTCATAGATTTCTTTTGGTTCTTCACACTATGCTTGTGGTTGTCGCAGAACAGATAGTCGCTGGACTTCTTTCCCTCAGACTTCACAATATTCAAAATCTTTTTGAGCACAGCTGTCTGCTCCTCCGTATCAAGCGGAACATCCCTTTTCTGACCGCCTTTTCCGTTGGGAATGTGTAACTGTTGGGTTTCCACAGCTTCTTCTAATTGGTAGATCCTTAATGTGACCAGCTCATTTTTCCGCAGACCAAAATAGTAGGCAATATACACACCAAATACGATATCTCGCCGATCTCCCTTTTTGGCGATCTCAACCATTTTGCTCAGCTCGCTATCAAGCAACCCACGGTTGTACTTGCCGGTCTCGCGCTTCTCCAAATCCAATTGCTTGTTCTCAGGCAGCTTGTTCTTGCAATTAGAATGCTTGCGCCAAAATCGGATCGCGGCCAGCTCGGTCACAAGGTACCCGGCACTTTTTCCCTGTGCCTGCAGAAAACCAACATAGGCATAGACATGTTTCTTGGAAATGTTGTTGACATTTTTAAGACGAAACTCACTTGCCAGGAATTTGGCAAAGCGGCCCTCCAGCGCATTGTGATACCGCTTTCTCGTTTCAATTGATCCGTTGTTGGTGTTGTCGATATCGCGCTTAAACTGGATAGCAAGATCATCCGCCAGATTTGCCTGGGCTTGGGTTAGCTCATACCTTATCTGAGTGCCCACGGCCTCACCCCCTTTCACTTAAAATCCGAACATGCAAAACCGGGACTGATGTTTTGCGTGTTCTGTTTAAGTAATGGGGGAGGTCAAATTCGAGTTTCAAGAAAACTTCACGGGAACGGGGTATTTTCACAAAAATTATAAAAATTTGCAAAAAATCAGCGGCGACGGAAGACTTTTTTCTTCCATCGCCGCTGTTGCGGACCAAAATCATATGAAATTATTTTGCTGACGAAAATTTTCGCGGTCATTTCGAAGAGACAGTCATATATCATTTCAAAAGGATTGAGGGCGCTGTCGCTCATTTCGAAAGGACAGTTCACACTTTTAAGGGACACTTTTTATTACTCTATAATAA
>JAZNXW010000020.1:0-71877 GCA_045594085.1 Eubacteriales bacterium
CGGAATAGGGTCTGCGGCGGATCTTCTCGGTAAGCTGTCCGGCGTCGTCATACCCCACATACCCGGGGGCAGAGCCGATGATCCGGGAGACGGAGTATTTTTCCATGAATTCACTCATGTCCACCCGCACCAGTGCATCCGGTGTGGAGAACAGATCTTCCGCCAGCACCTTCACCAGTTCCGTCTTCCCTACCCCGGTAGGCCCCGCGAAGATGAAGGACACGGGCTTGCGCTTATAGCGCACGCCTGCGCGTCCGCGCTTGATCGCTCTCGCGACGGCGGCGACAGCCTCATCCTGACCGACGATACGTGATTTCAGCCTTGTCTCAAGCTCTGCGAGCTTGTCGAATTCGTCTTCCTTTATATCCGTTGCGGGAACACCGGTCCATATCTCGATGACCTCGGCAAGATCCGCGACTGTAAGCTCGAGCGCGTCACATTTTGCGTTAAGCTCGGAAAGCTCCGCTTCGAGACGCAGCTTATCGCTCTTGATGCGGGCGAGATGCTCGTAATGTGCCTTGGCGGCGTCTGCCCCCTCGGGTGCTTCCTTGCCCTCAAGCTCCGCGTATTCCGCATCGATGCGGGCGAGCTCCTCAGACGTTTCCATACGGACGTTGATGACATCCGTAGTCAGCGCAACGTGAGAGAGCGCCTCGTCTATAAGGTCGATCGCCTTATCGGGCAGGTATCTGTCCGTGATATAACGCTCGGAGAGCGTAACGGCGCGTTCGATTATATATTCCGGCAGCTTTATGCCGTGATAGCCCTCGTAATAATGCTTGATTCCGCGCAGGATCTCGATCGTATCCGCGATCGAAGGCTCATTTACCGTAACGGGCTGGAAACGGCGCTCGAGTGCCGAGTCCTTTTCGATGTGCTTTCTGTATTCCGTCAGCGTTGTCGCACCGATGACCTGAATCTCTCCGCGCGAGAGTGCAGGCTTCAGGATGTTAGCCGCGTTCATACTACCCTCGGCATCACCCGCACCGACGATATTATGGACCTCGTCAATGACGAGGATGACGTTACCTGCGGATTTTACCTCACCGATAAGTCCGAGAACTCGTGACTCGAACTGACCGCGGAACTGCGTTCCCGCGACGAGCGCCGTCAAATCTACAAGCTGTACCTCGCATCCGCGCAGACGGTACGGCACGTTATCCTCCGCGATGCGCTGTGCGAGTGCTTCTGCAATTGCGGTCTTACCTACACCGGGCTCGCCGATCAGACAGGGATTGTTTTTCTGCCTGCGGCAGAGTATCTGTATCACACGCGCAAGCTCGCGGTCGCGTCCGACTATGCGGTCAAGGCGCCCCGCCTCTGCTTCTGCAGTAAGATTCTTCGTATAAACGTCAAGGAACTTGCGCTTCGGCTTCTTAGGCTCCTTTTTGGAGTCCTTGCCGTCGCCTTCCTTCCCCTCATCCTTTGGCTTGTTGCTCTTCGGGATAAACATACCACCCTTGATAAGCTTGGGAATATCGATGGGAGGCGCGCCTGCGTCCTCCGTCTCATCGCCGCCTTCGGCTTCCTCCATTGAAAACCCCTGCGAGAGCGCGTTTTCCATCTCGGATTCCATCTGCTCGAGGTCATCCTCCGAGATGCCCATCTTCGAGAGAATATCATCGACAGGCTTGAGTCCGAGCTCCTTGGCGCATTTGAGGCAGAGACCTTCGTTTTTGGTCTCGCCGTTTTCTATTTTTGTTATGAACACCACAGCTATGCGCTTATGGCATCTTGAACACATTTCCATAGTAACAAAATCCTTTCAGATAAGGGAATCAGCCGAGGATCTCCACCATAAGTGTCATACGGATCCCCGAAAACAATTTTACGATCACCGTTCCGTCAATAAGCTCTTCCGAGAAAGAAACGGGGTCTATTGAATGAAGCGCATCGACAAGCGCGACGGCGAGAGTGCTCCACACCATTGCGTAAAGCACGGCACAAAGAAGTCCGAACACAAGTCCGAGAAGAGAGTTGAGCTGCTTGAGCACGGGAAGCTCGAACACAACTCCGATAACTGCTGTAACTATGCGCAAAACGATGAGCACGGCAACAAAAATAACCAAAAATGCGACAACCGACGAGATCGCGTCCGCAATAGGACGTGCGATAAAGTCTGACATTTCGGCAACAGTAGCCTCGGTTGCGAGCTCGGAGGATGAAAACGCCTCCTTGAACGCATCAAGATCGACATTGAAGCGATCGATGATCGCGGCCAGCGCGTCGGGCATATCTGTGAAGAGCTGTTCCGTTGAAAGAGCGTTTCCGCCGACTGCAAGAAGCGAGCGCAGAGTCTCCGCGATACCTTTTGATATACCGGACATAAACACGTTATCGCAAAGGAAAACTGAAAGGTACGGTGTGAAGAACACAGCGGCAAAAAATGCGAGTATCGAGGATGCGAAATGCATAACTGATTTGATGAATCCGCGCTTGTATCCGCCGACAACTGTCACAACCATAACAACGATTATCAAAACATCAAGAAATAAACTCATAATAATTCTCCGATTCAATCTGAAATAAACGTCAATTGAGAAAAATCCATAACGGATGCGGATGCCGATGCGCAAATCACTGCGGTCTCATCTCCGATGGCTATTATGCGCTTAGCCGTACCGCCCGAGGGCGCCGCTTTTTCCGCAGATGATTCGATATCTATCATCACGGCGCGCTCTGCGGTCAGAATAAACGCATCGCCGTATTCCGAAACGGAAGCATCCGTGATCTTTTCATCCAGCACCTTATCGTACACGACGGTGGCTGCGGAATCGAGGATCACGATCCGGTTACTGCTCGCGAGGGTATTTTCGGGGCAGACAAGAATCGTGTGCTTACCGTTTACGTCGCACATACCGATCTCGGCAGGCGGCGCGTAAATGCCGGAACGCACTCCGTCAAAGCCGTAAAAATACACCTTTTCGGTGCCGAGAAGCACAAATCCCGTATCCGTCAGTCGTAGGCCCGCAGGATACTCGCCGGCCACAGTCACCTCCGTCAAGGGTGCCACTGCTCCCTTTTCATAGACGGTCAGCTTTGTGACAAACGCTCCTGCCGCCGCAGAAACGGACGACATAGCGAGCTTCGTTCCGTCCGAGGACAGTATTACGTCAGTCACGTACTCGTTTTTGCTGTATTTTGAAACGAGATTGAAATCATCGTCGTAGAGGTAAACGATGCTTTTGTGATCCGTGCCCGAGGTGAGCACGGCAAAGCTTCCGCTTTCGGAAAGCGAAGCCGAAATTATGGCACCGTCCGTGCTTTCGCGGAACAGTTCCGAGAAGGAATTATAAACGGAAAATCCATAACCTCCAAGGTCGTATATCATCGCATATTTATCCGTTGTGAGCACCGTTGGCGACTCATACGAAAGAGACGAGGTGAGTCCGGTATTTCCCGTTGCCGAGAAGAGCTTGACCTCACTTCCCGTCACGTACATAAGCTCGCCGCGATAGATACCGAAGCGCTGGATCGGTTCTGCCGTATAGTCTACCTCCGAGAAAGCCTCCCCGGCAGATGAGCTGATGTTTATATCACGCAGAAGATATTTCAGATTCGACACTGTTATATCCTCTCCGCAAAGCATTATCATCAGCAAAACGTAAATGACAAGGATGAATAGCGTAAGAAGGCGCAGATATCCGAATCGCTTTGCGACGGAAAGATAATATTCATTTTTTCTCTCTGCTTCCTCGATGGGAAGCTCGACAGCCGTGACAGCCTGACGGCGCACGAGCCCTTTTTCGTCCCTCATACCTCCTCCTTAGTCATATCAATTTTATTATTTTCACTGTATCAATATTCTACCCGGCAAAGGTAGAGTCCGTGCGGAGGGAGCGTTTGTCCCGCACGGGAACGGTCACGCGCGTCGATGATCGAATCGACGTCATCGGGCGCGATCCTGCCTGTCGCGGCAGAATATGCGGTTCCCGCCATTATGCGCACCATATTGTAAAGAAATCCGTCAGCGGAAACCGAAAACACAACCATACCGTCGCGACGGAACACACGGCAATCGTAAACGTTGCGCACCGTGTCCTTGATTTTCGAGCCCGACGCCATAAACGACGCAAAATCGCGGTGTCCGCACATTTTGCGTGCGGCACGGTCCATTCTGTCGAGCATTTCATCCGAGATCGGCGGCACGTTATACGCGAGCCCCGACGAAAACGGTGAACGGACATACGAATCGTGAAAGACGTACTCGTACGTCTTCGATCTCACGCTGTAGCGCGCGTGAAAATCGTCTGAAACGATCTCCGCAGACAACACCGCAATATCCTCGGGCAGCTTCGAATTGATCGCGCGGGGCACTGCTTCGGTAGGGATAACGGACGAAATATCGCTTCCGTCCGCACCTTCGACAGTACAAACATATGCGCGTGCGTGAACTCCGCTGTCCGTGCGGCTCGAGCCCGTTACAAGACAGCGCTTTTTATACGTATCCGCGACAGCCTTCGTCAGCGTTTCCTGAACACTGACCGCATTTGACTGCGCCTGCCAGCCGCAATATGCGGCTCCGTTATAAGCCAAAGTAAGTTTAAGCTTCATCAGCGTGAAAGTGAAAGTACGGGCGCGTACTTATTAAGACAGATGACGGCGGCAACAGCGAGCACGCCGAGCGCCATAGCAAAAGCGTCCGCCGCTGTGAAGTGAAGCACGTTCATTCTCGTACGTCCCTCATCTCCGCGGTAGCATCTGCATTCCATAGCAACCGCAAGCTCATCCGCACGCTTGAACGCGGAGACGAAAAGCGGAACAAGTATCGGAATGAGCGCTTTGGCACGTGCGGTGAGGCTGCCCGTTGAAAAATCGGCTCCCCTTGCCTTCTGCGCGTTCATGATCTTGTCCGTTTCCTCGACGAGAGTAGGAATGAAGCGGAGTGCGATCGTCATCATCATCGAAAATTCGTGTACGGGCAGCTTCAGATGCTTGAGCGGTGCCAAAAGCTGCTCGAGTCCGTCCGTCAACGTGATCGGGGACGTCGTATACGTCAGGAAAAGTCCGCTTCCCGAAACGAGCAGAGTCACACGCAGTATCATAAGAACCGCGTTGACTATTCCCTCTCGGTAGATGCGGAATATCCACCACTTGAAAATAAGATCGTCACCGCTCGTCAGGAACAGATTAATGACTGTTGTGAAAAGAATTATATACAAAAGCGGTCGCAAGCCCTTCGCGAACACCTTATACGGTATGCCGCTGACACTCATAAGACAAAGCGACACCGCGATTATAAGGACAAACGCCGAAACGGACGTTGCCGTAAAAATCGCGACTATATATATCACGGCGAGAATGATCTTCGCTCTCGGATCGAGTCTGTGCAGGATCGAGTCACCGGGAAAATACTGTCCGAGCGTTATATCGCGCATATTGACCGCCTCCTTTCGGTTGAATTATAAATCATAAAGTCAGTTTTTTCCGAGGAGAGCGAGTATCGCTTCCCCCGCATATTTTACTGTAAATATATCGTCTTCAAGCGGAACGCCGAGACGCTTGAGCTCGATTGCTATCTCGGTCACGAGCGGAACGCCGAGACCGACGCGGCAAAGCTCGTCGCGACGTCTGAAGACCTCTTCACGCGTGCCGTCCATACAGAGCTTGCCGTCGGAGATGACTGCGATCCTGTCGCAGTAGACAGCCATATCCTCCATGCTGTGAGACACAATGATAACGGTCGTGCCGCTTTCTCTCGCATAACTCTTGATTTTCGTCAGTATAGACTCGCGTCCCTCAGGATCGAGCCCCGCGGCGGGCTCATCGAGCACGAGCACGTCGGGACGCATCGCGATGACTCCCGCCATCGCCGCCCGTCTTTTCTGTCCGCCCGAAAGCTCAAACGGAGATTTATCAAGCAGATCCTCGGAAAGTCCGACAAATCTCGCCGCCTCAGCGATACGAGATGCGATTTCATCATCCGAAAGTCCCATATTCTTCGGGCCGAACGCGATATCGGCGCGTACCGTTTCATCGAAAAGCTGATATTCCGGATACTGCATCACAAGACCGACGCGGAATCTGACGTCGCGTATCTTTTTCGGATCCTCCCAGATGTCGCGTCCGTCGAGATAGACCTTGCCCTCGTCGGGACGAAGGAGCCCGTTGAGCATATTAACGAGCGTCGATTTGCCCGATCCCGTATGTCCCATAAGGCCCGTCACGATGCCGTCGCGGAACGTGAGCGAGACATTGTCAAGTGCTTTTTTCTCATAAGGAGTACCCGCGCTGTACGTATAGCTTACGTTTTCGATCCTGATCTCACTCATGGCGCGCTCCTTTCATACGGTCAAGCTCGTTTTTGATGTGTTCCGCCGTCTCTTTAGCAGAAAACACGCCCTTCGGGAAGTCAAATCCGTGACATGAGAGCTCATAAAGCAGAGCTGTTGATTGCGGAACGTCAAGGCCGATCCGTCTCAGCTCCGCGACGTGCGAGAACACCTCGGCAGGCGTTCCGTCAATGAACACGCGTCCGTGATCGAGCACGATGATCCTGTCCGCCATCGCCGCCTCGGACATATCGTGAGTGATGTGAATGATCGTGATCCCGAGCTCGCGGTTGAGTCTGCCTATCGTATCCATAACCTCGCCGCGTCCGACGGGATCGAGCATCGCCGTCGATTCGTCAAAGATGATGCACTCGGGCATCATAGCGATGATACCCGCGATGGCAACTCTCTGCTTTTGCCCGCCCGAAAGATGGGATGGCGAATGACGCGCATAATCAGACATTCCGACGGCGGCAAGCGCGCCGTCTACACGTTTGCGTATCTCCGCAGACGGAACTCCCAGATTTTCGGGACCAAACGCGATATCCTCCTCAACAATCGAGGAGACGATCTGATTGTCCGGATTCTGATGCACCATACCGACCTTACGGCGAACAGCAAAAACAGTGTCCGCATCGGGCTCGCCCGCGTGCGACACAAGCTCTCCGTCCACGTAGATCTCGCCGGAATCGGGGATGAGTATCATATTCAGTAATTTTGCGAAGGTCGATTTGCCCGATCCGTTGTGGCCGAGCACGGCGACAAAGCTGCCACGCTCTATCTCGAGAGAGACATCGGAAAGCGCAGTAACTCTGTCCTCCGTGTCGTATCCGTCGTATGAATACGACAAACCGACTGTTTTGATGAAAATGTCACCGTTCATAACGAAATTCCGTAAAATTTATTTTCTGTAGGTCCACCACGCCGATGCGCCTGCGGGAAGGAGCCCTCCCGTGGAGGTAACGGGGAGTGCAAGCTCGCCCGATTCAAGCACGCCACCGCGCTTTTCCGCGATCTCAACGCGGAGAATATACTCCATCGTGAGCGGAGAAAGTCCCGTCGTGTACGAGTTGACAAGGAAGAAAAGCGGACGGTCCGAAAGCAGGCGCGACGTGAGCGCGACGAGCTCGTGAATGCTCTCCTCGAGCTTCCACACCTCGCCCGACGGACCCCTGCCGTACGAGGGCGGATCCATAATGATTCCGTCGTATCTGTTTCCGCGTCTGATCTCACGCTCGACAAACTTCTTGCAGTCATCGACGATATATCTTATCGGCGCATTGGCGAGGCCGGACAAACGTGCGTTTTCCTTTGCCTCCGCGACCATACCCTTGGATGCGTCGACGTGGCACACGGATGCGCCCGCAGACGCGCAGGCTACAGTAGCACCGCCCGTATACGCAAACAAATTCAGAACGGACACCTTGCGCTTCTCGCCTCTGATGAGGTTACGCATCTTGTCCCAGTTGACGGCCTGCTCCGGAAAAAGTCCCGTATGCTTGAATCCGGTGGGATGGATGCCGAAACGGAGTCCGTCATATTCGATCTCCCAGCGCTCGGGCATAGATTTCGAATCCTTCCATTCACCGCCGCCCTTGGACGAACGCTTGTAAACGCCGTGCGCCTTTTGCCATTCGGGACGCTTTTTGTCTGTTTTCCATATGATCTGCGGATCGGGACGCACGAGGATGTATTTACCCCATCTTTCAAGACGCTCTCCGTCCGAGGTATCTATAAGTTCATAATCCTTCCATTTATCGGATTTCCACATAAAAAGTCTCCATTTTCTATGTAAATCAGTTGTTGTAGTATTTTGCGATCAACGATCCGCGCGTGTTCGCGTGACAGATCGCGACAGCGAGTGCGTCTGCTGTATCATCGGGCTTCGGCGGCGCGGGCAGATGCAAAAACGACGTTACCATCGCGATGACCTGCTGCTTCGTTGCGCGTCCGTAGCCTGTAACGGCACTCTTGACCTGAAGCGGCGTGTATTCAAACAACTCGAGTCCGCGTTTGCGTGCCGTCATGATTATAACGCCGCGTGCCTCCGCAACTCTGATACCGGTTGTTTGGTTCGTGTTCCAGAAAAGCTCCTCGACCGCCATCTCGTCGGGATGAAAATGATTTATAATCGTCTCGAAATCGCGGTGCAGCGAAACGAGTCTGTCCTCTGTTTTCATTCCTGCGGGAGTCGTAGCGGAGCCGTACCCGAGGACACGTATTTTACCTTTATCGTATTCAATCGCACCCCATCCCGCAATAGCAAGTCCGGGGTCAACGCCGAGTATTACCATTTAAGTCTCCGTTCATACCGTATGATATGATATAATTAATCAGTATATTATACCACAGTTACCTATACTTGTCAAAGACAATCGGTATTTAATATTTGAAGAAAGCTTGAACTTTTTGTTATTTCCTGCTGCGCTAACGCATCAAAACGCCACGGACTTGCGTTTTTCGTCAAACTGTGGTATGATATGGTGTAATTATATTTGGGGAGCGCATTATGCTTGAAAATATACATTCACCAAGTGATATAAAAAAACTTACATATGAACAGCTCGGTTCCCTCTCGGAGGAGATCCGTTCCGTCATCATCGATACGGTGTCAAACGGCGGCGGTCATCTCGCATCCAATCTGGGAATCGTTGAAACAACTCTCGCTCTGCACCGCGTATTCTCGACTCCTGAGGACAAGATCATTTTCGACGTCAGCCATCAGTCGTATGCGCATAAGCTCATAACGGGCAGATACGACCGCTTTCACACTCTCCGCAAATACGGCGGTATCTCGGGCTTCACCGACAGAAACGAATCTCCTCACGACACGGTAACGGTCGGTCACAGCGGAAGCTCCGTTTCGACAGCACTCGGCATCGCCGAGGCTAACAAGGCCGCCAAAAACGACAGCTACACAGTAGCCGTCGTCGGTGACGGATCATTCACAAACGGTATGATCTACGAGGCGATCAACACCTGCGCCGACTGCAGATCGCTGAATCTGCTTATCGTTCTGAACGACAACGAAATGTCGATCACTAAAAACGTCGGCGGCATGACGCAGTATCTGTCGCGCGTCAGAACGAGCCGAGGGTACCTCAATCTGAAGCACTCGCTTGAAAGCTTCCTTTCGAAAATCCCTGTCGTCGGCTGGGGCTTCGCACGATTCCTAAAATGGTGGAAGGATATGCTCAAGAGCATATTCATCAAAGACACTCTTTTCGAAAATCTCGGAATCCCCTACATCGGTCCCGTTGACGGACACGACACCGAAAAGCTTGAGGCTGTATTCGAGGAAACAAAGAACCGCGGCGGATGCGCTCTCGTCCACGTCATCACCAAAAAGGGCAAGGGCTACGAAAACGCCGAAAACACGCCCGAGCATTACCACTCAACAGGCAAATTCAACCCCTCCGTCGGCACATCCTCATCGGGATCCGCATCCTTTACGTCTGTTTTCGGTGACATTATGTGCCGCGAGGCAGAAAAGGACGATAAGATCTACGCCATAACCGGCGCGATGCGCGACGGAGTCGGTCTCGGACGCTACTCCGAGCTCTATCCCGACCGATACCGCGACGTCGGCATAGCCGAGGAGCACGCCGTAACCTTCGCGGGCGGACTCGCGCTCGGCGGTATGAATCCCGTCTGCGCGCTCTACTCCACCTTCGCACAGCGAACCTTCGATCAACTTTTCCATGACGTATCGCTGCAGGGTGCGCACATCACCCTCGCGCTCGACCATTGCGGTCTTGTCGGAGGCGACGGATACACACATCAAGGCATTTATGACGTCTCGATTTTCTCCGTCATACCGAACGTCACCGTATATGCCCCCGAAACGTATGCGGAGCTTGAAAGCTCGCTTCTTGACGCGCTCGGCGGAGACGGAATCGGCATTGTTCGTTATCCGAAGGGGAAAGAGATAGACTACGACAGATCCGCGTTCGTCGGAGACGGCGTGAAGTACACTCTGCCCAACACAGACGTTGACGCCGTCATTGTGACGTACGGCATCATCACCGCAGAGGCAGTGAAAGCCGCTTCCCTGCTTGCAAACAGATACAAAGTCCGCGTAGTGAAGCTGACGAAGATCCACCCCATCGATACCTCCTCCGTCGCAAGTCTTACGGACGGTGCGCGCCGCGTCTACGTCCTTTCGGAGGATGCGGTTGCGGGCGGTGTCGGTGAAAAGCTCGCGTCCGCAATCGAACGTCCCGTTACCGCTGTCGGAATCGGTGACGAATTCATCCCGCACGGCGAAAGATCCGACCTTCTCCGGCGTCTCGGTCTCGACGCGGAAAGCGTTGTGGACAGAATCGCACATGATCTTGAATAATGCAAAGAGCAAAACAAAAAAATCCGCCCTCCCGGGCGGATTTTTGTTATTGTGATTGAAAATATGCGATCGGTGGTCAGCTCCGTCCGCTTTATACCTTTTTCCAGGTTCTCGTATTAAACAGTATCAGAACAGGCAAAATTTCAAGTCTGCCAAGCATCATAATAAATGTCAGGATAACTGTGGAAAAATCATTGTATCCCGCAAAGCTTGAATACGGGCCTACTGCTTCAAATGCCGGTCCGACGTTGGATATACAGGCCAGCACTGCCGAAAAATTACTGAAGAATCCGTGCTCTACCTCATAGCTTCCCGCATCCGAAGCAACGGTGACGAGCTGACCGTTTATACCGTCAAACGACAGCAGGAATATTCCCGCCACGAATATGAAGAAATAAAGCGTGATAAAAGCGAACACGTCGTTGATGGTCTTTTGCTCCAACGTTTTGCCTTCAAACTTCACCTTCGGCACGTAACGAGGATTGATGAGCTTACGGACGTTGATATAGGCTCCCTTCATTGCCATTATGATACGGGAGACCTTGATACCGCCTGCTGTGGAGCCTGCCATACCCCCGATGAACATAACAACGACAAGTGAGGTCTTGGCAAGCATAGGCCAAACGTCATAGTCGGTGGTGGTGAAGCCCGCCGTAGTAATCAACGAGGAGACTTGGAACAGCGAATGTCTGAACGCCTCTTCGGTCGTGTAAACCTGCGGGAACGCTTCAATTTTTCCTACAAGGCTCAAGAATACGAACCCAACCGCCGCTACGATTATCAACAGATAACTTCTGAATTCCTCGCTGCGGAGCACATCATTGACCTTACCTATCAAAAGCAGATAATACAAACTGAAATTGACGCCGAATAAGATGAGGAAAATCGATACCACGTATTGCGCAAAGGGAGTGAAATATTCGGCGCTGCTCGGGATACAACCGAATCCGCCCGTTCCGGCACATCCGAAAGATGTAAGAAACGCGTGGAACACCTTATCGTTCCGATAAGCGGTGGCTGCTTCAACGCCAAAATCGTTACACATGGCAGCGTAATCCGTTATAGGTCCGCAACACATAACAACAATCTGAAGCGCAGTCATACCGAAATAAATGAGGTACAGAATTCGCGTTGTTACCTTCATCTTGGAAACGATCTTGCCGACCTGCGGTCCCGGGCTTTCCGCGCGGAGCAGATGCATGGAAGAGCCGTCGTCGCTTTCCGGAATGAAAATCAGCACGAACACAAGGATACCCATACCGCCGATCCAATGAGAGAAGCTCCGCCAAAACAGCGTGGAATGAGATACCGCCGTTATATCGGTAATAATGCTTGAGCCGGTAGTTGAAAAGCCCGACATAATTTCAAAGCAAGCATCCACATAGCTGGGGATATCTCCGTTGATAACAAACGGAATTGCACCGAACAAGGTCATAACGATCCAGACCATTGTCGTAAGAGCAAAGCCTTCTTTTTGATAAAGATTGTTTCGCTCGGGCTTCGGGATCTGAAGCAACAATCCGATCACCGTCAAGGCGATTATAGGAACCGAAAATGCTAAAATATTTACAAATGACTCTTTGTAGATAAAGCAGATCGCCAGAGGCGCCAGCATCAGGACAGCCTCCAGAATCATGATCTTACCCAAGATCCTGCCTAATTTCTTGTATTCCATAACGCCGCCTTACTCGATCACGTCGTTCAGATCGTCAAAGTTTTTGTGGGTTGTTACTACTACGACGTTATCTCCCAGACGGATCTCGGAATTACCGTTGGGAATAATGACTTCGTTTTTGCGGATAATGCATGCAATCAGGCAATTCTTTTTCATATTCAATTCCCGAAGAGGCTTATCGTAGAAATCCTCTTTTTTGGTTGCGGCAAACTCCAGAGCCTCCACGTTGTTATTGACAAGCTGATACAAGGTCAGAACCTTACTGCCTACCGTGTTGGCAAGCGCGCGGATATAGCTGATGATCCTGCCTGCAACAACATGCTTCGGAGAAACGTTGTTTTCAATACCAAGCTCATCGAGCATACCGTAAAGGTCGTCGCTCTTTATCAGAGTAATGGATTTCTTGACCTTCTTCTTTTTCGCGAACATCGAAACGATCATATTTTCTTCGTCAATGCCTGTCAAAGCGACAAAAGCATCCATCGCCTCTATGCCCTCCTCGAGCAGCACGTCGTGCTGTGTGCCGTTGCCGCAAATTACGGTTGCACGGGGCAGAAGCTCTGCAAGCTCCTCTGCGACATCGGGATCGTCTTCAAGCAGCTTGACGGCATACTTCTTTTTGGACAAGGCATCGGCAAGATAATATCCGATGCGTCTTCCGCCGACAATCATAATATTTTTCAGGGGCGACTTTACGAGATTCACTTCCGACAGAAAATCACCGAGAGATCTGGCGTCTGCTGTAAAGTGGATCCTGTCTCCCACCTCAATTCTGAAATTACCTGAAGGAATTATAACCTCATCTCCTCGCTGTACGGCACAGATAAGAACCTTTGTCGTAAGCTTCTGACCGAGAGATATGAGAGTCTCGCCGACAAGCAAGCAGCCTTTTTCCGCCACAACCTCGACAAGAGACACTCTTCCGTTTGCAAAATGCTCGATTCCGTTGACAGACGGCAGGTTAATGATATTGAATATCTCGTTTGCCATCTCTTGCTCGGGATTGACGATCATTGCGATGCCGAGATCGTCCTTCATCTCCAAGATCTGTTTTCTGTAATCGGGATTGCGCACACGGGCGATCGTATTCTTTACGCCGTTCTTTTTTGCAACAAGGCAAGCGAACACGTTCAGCTCATCGCTGTTGGTCAAAACGATGGCAAGATCCGCGTCCTTCATCTTCGCTTCTTTTTGGATGTCCATACAAGCACCGTTTCCGACAACGCCGAATACGTCGTATTTCTCTATGAGGCTCTCCACCTTGTTTTTCTCTTCATCAATGATCGTTATGGTGTGTCCCTCACCGGAGAGATTTTTAAGTATTGTCTTGCCTATTGTGCCAAGACCGATAATAACTATTTTCATTTTGATTCATCTTCCTTCCCTTAAAAGCTGCTTTCCGCATTTTTTCGAAGAATGTATGTCCCCGCAAGCACCGACACAAGTGCTCTTGGGTGTTTTTATTTCTTTTCGCCCTTGATCTGCTCCCAATACTGTGCCGCGGCGCGCTCGGTCTTATTGTCACCAAAGCGGTAGTATTTCCTGTCCTTCAGCTCATCGGGCAGATACTGCTGGCGGACATAATCATTCGGATAGTCGTGAGGGTACTTATATCCCTTGAAAAGAGGTGAGCGCAAGTGATCGGGAATGCTCTGTCCCAGACCAGCATTGACGTCCTCCATCGCGGCGTTCATCGCGGAATACGCGGTATTGGATTTCGGCGCGGTCGCAAGCATAACTGCCGCGTTGGCAAGCGGAACTCTTGCCTCGGGCATACCGAGCTGCTTTGCCGCCTCACAGCACGAATACGTTATCATCGCCGCCATCGGATACGCGGCACCGACGTCCTCACTTGCAATAACGAGCAAGCGTCTGCATACGGAAATGATATCTCCGCCCACAAGGAGCCTTGCAACGTAGAAAACAGCCGCATCGGGATCCGATCCGCGAATCGACTTCTGAAGCGCGGACAGAAGATCGTAATGTACATCTCCGTCGCGGTCAAAATTGCCGAGAGATGACGGGGACAGCGCATCGAAATCCTCCGACGTCAGCTCACCGTCCGCGATATAAAACGCATTTTCGAGAAGCGTGATTCCGTGACGCACGTCGCCTGCGGCATAGTCCGCAAGCTTCGTAAGCACCTCATCAGTTGCCGTTACCTCGCGTCCCTCCGACTTACACATATACGAAAGCGCGCGTCGGAGTGCGGGAACAAGCTCCGATGACGGAACCGGACGGAACTCAAACACACTCGAACGTGAGAGAAGCGCCGAATAGATGAAATGATACGGATTTTCCGTTGTGGACGCGATCAGAGTGATGCGTCCGTCCTCTATGTATTCAAGCAGAGATTGCTGCTGTTTTTTGTTGAAGTACTGTATCTCGTCAAGGTAAAGCAATATGCCGCCCGAACCGAAAATATCGTTTGTACGGGATGCGACCTCCTTGACGTCGGAAAGCGACGCCGTCGTTGCGTTCAGTCGGTAAAGCGTCATCCCCGAATTCTTCGCGATGATATCCGCCGCCGTCGTCTTACCGGTACCGGGAGGACCGTAAAATATCATATTTGTGATGCGTCCCGCATCAATAAGGCGGCGGAGCGCGCCTTTTTCTCCGAAAAGGTGGCGCTGACCGACCATATCCTCAAAGCTTTTGGGACGCATAACGTCCGCAAGCGGTTGATTTTTCATTGTCATCTCCAATTAACGTTGATTTATATAATTATACAGCCAAGCTCGAAAATAGTAAAGTAAAATCGAAAATAAAATTCCTTTTTACAAAAGCAAAAAAGCCCTCGGAGATCCCATTCTCCGAAGGCGCGGCTGCGAGCGCCGACAAATGGCCCGCAACATTTTAATTATAGCATAGGTTCACGACGGATTGCAACACTTTTTTGTGCATCTCTTATACTTTCTCCGTTTTTCACAAAAACGAACCGTGAATTTCATACAAAATACCATATTGCAATAGATGCAAAAATGTGATACAATAAAGTCACAGAAAGGAAGGTACAAGCCTATGAAGACTTAACCTTAAACTTTCAGAGAAAAGCGAGGGCCTTAAAAAAGCCGCTTAAACGAGCTTCCGAATGAAAAAACGGTGATTAAAGTAATTCCGAACAAGTTTTGATCCCACTAATAAAAAGCCGGATCAGAAATCAAAAGGAACAAATAATCTTCTTTAGAAAGTAAAACAATTTCGTCTTTTACGGAAAGAAAACTAAAAGAACCGACCAATCAAAAACGAACCTGTGATACGTGATCGAAAGACACAAAATCAAACGACAGGATCGAGAAGAAATAAGGTTTCATACGTTTCCGAAAATCGGCTGAGTAAAAGACAGATAAACGAAAGACGAGGAATAAAAAAGATGTTAGATATCAAGAATCAGGAGTGAGCCTTGATTGCAGTATTTAAGATGCAGTCAAGGCTCACATTGTTTTTGTATTCTATTCGAACGGCGTGAGCCGTTTTTTTGTTTGGGAAAACAAAAAAGCACTCGCAAATGCAAGTGCTTTTTCGCGCCATGCAGGATTCGAACCTGCGACCTACCGGTTCGTAGCCGGGCACTCTATCCACTGAGCTAATAGCGCATCTCTCAATCGAGCTTACCTATAATATCACATAATTTCACGATTGTCAAGCACATTTTTTTATTTTTTTCATTTAGTCATTTTTTATATATGCACCGCCGAGCTTGACGGGATTTTCTGTGGATTGCACATCACACTGATGCAAATACACGATTGACATATGCAAAAAAAGCTGATATAATTAGGAATACCGATAAAATATTGCAATTATAGGATAGAGGCGCGGTGAGTCAAGAGTAGCCTCGGTGTAAAGGCTTTCGCAAAGCCGTTACCGTTCGTAAAAGGGACCGCCGCCGAAGATGAGTCTGCGAAGCTCATCTGGTCTTTCGGATAATATCCGTCTGACTGTCGCGCAAGCGGAGAGCTATTGTGATTGCGAGCACGGGTGCGGCAGTACCCTACTCAAATGACATTAACGGCAGCCGACGCGCAAAACGCATTCGGCTGTCTTATTATTTGTCCGACGGTTGCAGTAAAACGAAAAACACCGAAAGGATCATCATCATGACAAAAAATCCCATCTTCAAGGGCGCGGCGACCGCACTTATAACTCCTCTTACAGAGTCCGGCATTGATTTCGATGCGTTCGGCAGACTCATCGATTGGCAGATCGAGTCCGGCATCGACGCGCTTGTTGTCGCAGGCACAACCGGCGAAGCATCCACGCTCACAGACGATGAGCACCGCGACGCCATCCGTTTCTGTGCCGAGCGCACTGCAGGCAGAGTTCCCGTTATCGCGGGCACAGGCTCCAACGACACCGACTACGCGCTTGATCTCACACGCTGCGCGTGTGAAGCCGGCGCAGACGCCGTCCTCGTTGTTACCCCCTACTACAACAAGGCAACACAGAACGGTCTTGTCAAAATGTTCTCCGCCATCGCGGACGCGTCTACCAAGCCCGTTATCCTTTACAACGTTCCTTCACGTACAGGCGTGAATATCGAGCCCGCGACCTACGCAAAGCTCGCTGACCACGAGAATATCGCCGCGTTCAAGGAAGCAAACGGTAACATCTCCAAGATAGTTGAAACAGTTGCTCTCGTAGGCGACAAGCTCGACATCTACTCCGGCAACGACGACCAGATCGTTCCCGTCCTTTCTATGGGCGGCGCGGGCGTCATCTCCGTTCTTTCCAACCTCATCCCGCGCGAAACGTCCGAAATCTGCCACCGATTCTTCAACGGCGACGTGGCAGGCGCGGCAAAGATGCAGTGCGATTATCTCCCCCTCGTCAATGCGCTCTTTTCCGAGGTCAACCCCATTCCCGTTAAGGCTGCCATGGCAAAGATGGGCTTCTGCGAGAACTATCTGCGTCTGCCTCTGACCGAAATGGAGGACGCACACGCAGAGGTGCTTTACGCGATCATGCGCCGTCACGGTCTTATCGCGTAAAAGCGTCATATATATAAGAAAAGGAATCATATTTTATGAAGATCATTCTCCATGGCGCATCGGGTCGTATGGGCACTATGATGGCATCAGCCATCGAAGCCTCCGAGACGGACATCACCGTCGCGCTCGTTTCCCCCGATTACATAACGGACCCCGATGCGGGAACGTACAATTCCCTCGCAGATTGCGGAGTCACGGCAGATTGCATCGTCGATTTTTCGACTCATACGGCAACTCCCGCCCTGCTTGATTATGCCGTCAGTCACGCTCTTCCCGTCGTTATTGCGACAACGGGACACACCGAAGACGAGCTTTGTGCAATCAACGCAGCGGCAAAATCCGTTCCCGTGTTTTTCGCATCGAATATGTCCGTTGGCATCGCAGTGTTGGTCGAGATGGCAAAAAAAGCTGCCGCCGCGTTCCCTGACGCCGACATCGAGATCGTCGAAGCTCATCACAAGAACAAGCTCGACGCTCCGAGTGGCACCGCAAAGACGCTTTTCGAGGCTGTCAGATCCGTGCGCGAGCGCGCGTGGATGAAGCTCGGCAGACACGGACTTGAAAAGCGCACTGAAGACGAGATCGGTATGCATTCGATCAGAGCTGCCGCCATCGTCGGACGCCACGAGGTCATCATCGCCACTCCCGGAGAGACCTTGACCCTCACTCACGAGGCGCACGACCGCTCCCTTTTCGCAAACGGAGCTCTCGCCGCCGCACATTTCATCGGTGCCAAGCCCGCGGGACTTTATTCGATGCCCGATATGCTTGGCGACTGACAAATAAACGAAAAGAGTTATTTATATGAAAATAGGCATTTACGGATACGGCAACCTCGGACGCGGAGTCGAGGCTGCGATAATGCAGAACCCCGACATGGAGCTTTTTGCGGTCTTCACGCGCCGTGATCCGGATTCACTCAAAATACGCACGAAAAGCGCGAAAGTCCTCCCTGCCGCCGACGTGACAAGCTACGTCAACGATATCGACGTTATGATCATCTGCGGCGGATCCGCAACGGATCTTCCCGAAATGACGCCGTATCTGTCACGTCATTTCAACTGCATCGACAGCTTTGACACTCATGCAATGATCCCGCATCATTTCGCCGCCGTAGATGAAGCGGCGAAGGCAGGCGGCAACGTCTCGCTCATATCCGCGGGATGGGATCCCGGTATGTTCTCGCTCCTGCGTCTTTACGGCGAAGCCGTGCTTCCCGCAGGCGAAAGCTATACGTTCTGGGGACGCGGAGTCAGCCAGGGACATTCCGACGCGATCAGACGTATTGACGGCGTCATCGACGCGCGTCAGTACACGGTTCCCGTTGCGTCCGCGCTTGAAGCTGTCAGAAACGGCGAATGCCCCGCGCTCACAACGCGCGAAAAGCACACTCGCGAATGCTACGTCGTTGCCGCGCCCGATGCGGATAAAGCGAAAATCGAGCGCGAGATCGTAACGATGCCCAATTATTTCGCCGATTACGACACGACCGTTCATTTCATCACGGAAGATGAAATGAAGCACGATCATGCTTCCCTCCCTCACGGCGGCAACGTGATCCGTTCGGGTGTGACCGGTATCGACGGTTCTTCCCGTCAGACGATCGAATATTCGCTTACGCTTGATTCCAATCCCGAATTCACCGGCTCCGTGCTTGTCGCATATGCACGCGCCGTACACCGTCTGTCATCGCGTGGCGAGGTTGGTGCACGCACCGTGTTCGATATTGCTCCGGCGGAGCTTTCCATCCACGACGGAGCCTATCTCCGCGAGCATATGCTCTGATTTAGTCAATTGTAGAAAGTTATTTTCGATATGTTATCCAACAACATCAGCTACACAAAAAGCGGCGAGCTACGCTTCGCCGGCGTAAGCGTCAACGAGCTTGCGGAAAGCTTCGGAACGCCCCTTTACCTTTACGATGAGCAGCGTATCATCGACAATTGCCTTACATATCAAAACGCAATGAACGCCCATTTCGGTGATGGAAGCTATCCTATATACGCCGGAAAAGCCGCTTCATTCGGGTACATTTACAAGATTTTGACGTCGCTTTCGATGTCCGCAGACTTTGTTTCGGCAGGCGAGCTCTACACAGCAAGCCGCGCAGGATTTGATATGTCGCGCGGATTCTTCCACGGAAATGCAAAGACAAACGCCGAAATTGACTTTGCAATCGAGGTCGGCACAGGTCATTTCGTCATTGACAACGAGGATGATCTTCGTGCTGTCGCAGACGCGGCGCGACGCCACGGTATACGTCAGCGCGTTCTGCTCCGCATCACGCCCGGCATCGACCCCCACACATACGAAGCCGTCGCGACGGGCAAGGTAGACTCGAAATTCGGTCTCCCGATCAAAACGGGACAGGCGCAGAAATTTGTCAAAAAAGCGCTTTGCGAAGACTCGCTTGAGCTCGTCGGCTATCACTGTCACATCGGCTCGCAAGTGTTCGACGATGACGCCGACGTTTATACAGACACGGCAAAGGTAATGCTCGACTTTGCGTTCGAGATCCGTAACAGCCTCGGATTTTACCCCGAATATCTCAACATTGGCGGCGGATTCGGCGTGCGCTACACCGAATCCGATCCTTCCCTCGACATCACCCTCGGAATAAAACGCATCGCTGATTTTATCAAAGCCTATGCCGTCGAAAACGGCGTTTCCGCTCCGAAGATCCTCATGGAACCCGGCAGAAGCATCGTTGCCGACGCAGGTATGACCGTATACACAGTTGAGACGGTCAAGCACATCACAGGATATAAATCCTACGTCGCCGTTGACGGCGGCATGACCGACAATCCGCGCTACGCGCTTTACCGCTCCGCGTACACAGTTTATCCCGCGACGCATTCGGACGAGGAAATAACCTGTGATCTTGTCGGCAAGTGCTGTGAGTCCGGCGACATCATACAGCCCGCAGTAACTCTTCCCAAAGCGATCTGCCGCGGCGACAGAGTCGCTGTCGCGACTACGGGAGCGTACAACTATTCAATGGCGTCGAATTACAATCGCATACCACGCCCTGCGGTTGTGATGATCAAAAACGGAGAAGGTAAGCTCGCCGTCAGACGCGAAACATACGCGGACGTCTACTCGCTCGACGTTATTGACTAAAACCGCATCAAAAAACCTCGCAAAACGCTGTTTTGCGAGGTTTTTATTTGTTTTGATATCACAAGACTGCAAGCTCAGTCTCTTTTTCTTCGGCAGGAGCGCCTTTTTTACTATTTTCAGAGCTCACAGATTTGCCCGATGTCAAAGCGTTGCCGTCCTCCATCATAAGGAAGTACGTGACGGCAAGCGCCGCGTACGGCATCGGACAGAATTCGCCGGGATTCACCTGCGACATAAGGAAAAGTCCGAAATACGAGATCAAGTAAAGGAAATTCAGCTTGCTTTTGTTTTTGAAGAATATGATAAGTCTTCCGATCCCCTGATAACCGTAAGCTGCGGTGCCGACAAGACCGAGTCCGCCAATGACCTGCGCAAACCACATATGGTACCAGTTCATCGCACCCTTGACGGGATTGTATACGTCGGAATTTCCCGTATAACCGATGCCCACACCGAAAACGGGATTCGTCTTGAAGTCCTTGACCATACGGTAAAGAAGCTTTGTTCTCGCCCTGTCGAAGAAGATCTCGCAGATCTTTTCGATATACTCTTTGAGTGTGAGATCCTCATCATCCTCCGCGAAGTCCACGCCGCAGAGCTCTGCAACGTAAGGCACCCAGAAGACAAGTCCTATAACCAGACAAAGCACAAGCGCACCGCACACAAGGAATTTGAGATTCTTTTTACATGACATAAACGCCCAAACTATAAGCAGTATCACAAATTCGATAGATCCCATAAGGATTCCGCCGCGCGATCCCGTAAATACAGTGCAGACGTACATAAGGCACACAGAAAGAATATCTCCGTGACGCTTCGCCGTGTAATAAAGCGGGAACGGCATTGCAAGCATAAGGAACGTAGCAAGATTGTTGCTTGAACGGAAATAGAGGAACTTGTCCGTAGCACGAAACTGTTCCCAACCCTCGATATAAAATCTCGCAACGCAGAAGCACGCCAGAAGTCCCACTATGTACATGATCTTCGCGATCTCGTGAGGTGCGTCCTCAGTAAGCTGTGACTTAACAAGCAGATAGAACAGTGCCATTCCGGCACCGAGACCGAACACATAGAAAAGCGCTGTCGGGTAGAAATACTCGGAAGTGGATATAGTACCTACTCCGCCGAGCGTTACAGCCACGGTAACGGCACAGATGCCGTAAAATGATTTGCCGATGCGGATCGGTTTTCTGTACTTGACAAAATGGTATATCACCGCGAACACCGGAGGGATAGCCGCCCACGCCTTTGCAAGGAAGGTGTCTGCCGAGTCATAGCATCGCGTGACAAACACAGCCAGAAGCATAGCCGGAAGCATAGCGTCCGTGAGTCTCGATGACATCACAAGCACCGCAGATACGATAAACACATACAGAACAGCGCCGTTCACCTCCTGATTGAACGAAGCAATCAAAATGGCGAGCAAAATCAATGCTGTCGGGTATATGTAGGTGAATTTTTTGTTTTTGAATAAACTGTCACACATAATAATTCGTCTTTTCAGTCAATCAAGATTCTGCCGCCTGGCAGGACGTCATTTTATGGGGATCTGATCGCCGAGATAAGTCGGCAAAGGCATGAACAACGTGTAGAGGAAATCCTTGTTTCGAGCCGCGATCTCGCGGAGGTCGCGGTAGGTCTGTCCCATATACGTGCGCACGTCGGCGGAAACGCCGACTGCCTCAAGCCCAAGCTTTTCGGCAACGTACAGCGCGCGGTACAGATGATATTCCTGAGTAACGATAATGATTCTTTCCGCACAGAAAATATCACGTGCGCGATAAAGGCTCTCGTACGTAGAAAATCCTGCATAATCAGCGAAGATATCTTCCTCGGAGACACCGTTTTCGAGGCAATAGCGCTCCATTGCCTCAGGCTCGTTATACTCAACGCGTGAATTGTCGCCCGAGATCAGTATCTTCGGTGCGGCACCGGATTTATAAAGCTCAACACCCACCTTGAGTCTGTCCTCAAGCATATCGCTCGGCTCTCCGTCCTCGCGCACACCTGCACCGAGAATGAGGATGCAATCCGCATCGATACGGTCAGCGACGTCATCGGAATCAACGATCAGCTCTGAGGCGGCGTTCATTACGATAGCATTTACTGTCAGCGCTGTTGCCAAAAGGATCACTCCAAGCAAAAGCAAGATGATCACAACTATGCAAATTACCTTCTTTTTGCTTTTCATGAACCGCCTTTGCCTCCGATATACAATTCATCAAGTTAACATTTTACCACAATATTTTATTATTATCAATACTATTGCGACAATTTGTACAATTGTTTACAAAAACCCAAAAAACTCTTGCCATAACTTTCCGTCCATGATATAATATTATGATTGCGGATTTGGACGTATCTGCATATTTCTTGCAAATTTTGACGATTATATCAACTAATACAACCATAAGCGCAAAAGGAGACTGCTGTGGCAAACGCTTCGAAAATAAGCATAATCGTGCCCGTTTACAATGCGTCCGCATTCCTTAGAGACTGCGTTAACAGCATCCTGCGCGGCACGTACGGATCGTTTGAACTCATCCTTGTCGATGACGGCTCCACCGACGAATCGGGAGAGCTTTGCGACAGCTTTGCCGCGCAAGACTGCCGCGTGCGAGTCATCCACACCGAAAACAAGGGGGCCGCAGACGCGCGCAACACTGCGCTCTCGATCGCAAGCGGAGATTACGTTGCCTTCATTGATGCTGACGACGCCGTTGCCCCCGATTACCTCGAAGTTCTCATTAACGAGATCGAGATCACGAATGCTGACGCCGCCGCGTGCAATTTCGTGCAGATCGGCAAGGACAGGCGCCGCCTCCCCGTCCACGTGATCCGAAATAGGATCGTCAGCGGCGGTGACGCCATGTATGATATTGCCATACGGCGTGAATTTTACTGGACGAATGTCTGCTGCAAGCTTTTTCGCGCAGATGCGATAAAAGATCTGCGCTTCCCCGCCCTTCGCTACGGCGAGGACGGCGCATTTATGTTTGATTTTCTTCTGCGCGGATACACACTCGCGTTGACGAATTATTGCGGCTACGTATATAACGACAACAGCGCCAGCGTCACGTCTGCGGACGTCTCCGATGTTGACCGCAGATTCGACGAGCTTACGCTCGCGTCGTACAAGCTGGAGGCTTTGCCCGATGCTTATACAAACGTTCGCCGTGCATTCATTGATGAATATGCAAGATGCATCCACGGATGTGCCTACGCGATCTCGCTTTCGCGTGCGGTGCACGATCGAGTCTCGGAGCTGAAAGCGCACATCGACAAGCTCCGTCCCGAGCTCAAGCTCACGGACAGGAAAATCGTGCGTTTAATTCAACTGTACGAATCATCGCCTGATATCTACTCCGTTTTGGCTCATCTTTACCGCGCAAAGCGCCGTTTCGATGCGTTTTCACCGAAAAAAGCGATCGCCGCGCTCATCCCGACGAAAAACGTCATCCTGCTCGAGAGCTATCCGTGCTTTTCGGACAGTACAAAATCCGTTTTCGACGAGATGATACGACGCGGTTGGAACAAAAAGTACCGCTTTTATTGGATCACCTCACCACATCCGACGCCGGACCTCGACGTTCCGAACGTCAGCTTCGTCAAAGACGGAAGTCTGCGTTTGAAGCTCATCAAGGCGCGCGCACGCGTGCTTATCTCGGGCAACCGTCCGCTTCCGAAGCTGAAAGAGAATCAGTATTCCGTTTTTATCACGCACGGCGCAGCCATCAAGCGTATGCGTTCATATTCGCTTCCCGACGGCATTGACGAAATGGCGGTACTGTCTGAGCTGCTGCGCATCTCCGATGCTGTCGCACACGGATTTCCGCCTTCGCATACTTACGCGCTCGGTCTTCCTCGGAACGACGAGCTGCTGCTTCCGCCTATCGACACGCACGCGCTTTTCCCCGACGCCGTGTTCGACAGACTCGTTTATTGGCTTCCCACCTACCGTCATCACAAGATTACGGGTGAGTCCGTCAGCGAGACCCGTATCCCTCTGATACGCTCTCACGAAGATGCAAGGGCGATCAGCGAGGCGGCGAAGGGAAACGGGATCCTCATCGTCGCAAAGCCTCATTTCGCGGACGATCTTCATCCCGTCACATCAGATGCGCTATCCAATCTTCGTTTCATCGACGATGATTTCCTTTTACGCAAAAGCGTTGGCAATTATGAGCTTTTGCGCTCCGCGGATGCGCTTTTAACGGACTATTCCTCCGTTTATTTCGATTATCTCGCCCTGGACAGACCGATCGGTCTTATCTGGGAGGATACAGACGAATACCGCGCCCGCGAGGGCTTCGGCATCGATACTGATTTTTTTATGTCCGCAGGCGAAAAAATATACTCCCGGGATGAGCTTTACGCTTTCCTCAGACGAATACGCGAAAGCATTGACGCAAAATCAGACGTGCGAAAGCAGATCGCCGACGCCGTACTGCCAAAATCGGAAACGTGTGCATCCGCACGCGTTGTAGACAGAATAAGCTCAAAGCTCAAATAGAGCTTCACATCAACAAATTTTGCCGCCATCGGCGGCGAGTGGAGATAAAAATGAATAATATTTTTGCCATTCGCTCCGAGCGGCGTGCCGGAGTGATAATATCATACGTTCAGACAGCGCTAAGCATAATCATCGCGCTCTCCTATATGCCAATTATGCTCGGCATACTCGGAAAGCACGAATACGGACTTTACCAAACAGTATGCTCAGTTATTGCGACGCTGTCAATCCTCGATCTCGGCTTCACGGGATCATACACACATTTCTACTTCCGCCAGAAAAACGAGGGCGGAGAGGACGCCGTTTCGCGTCTTAACGGACTTTTCATCACTGTTTATTCCGTCATTGGCGCGACAGCCTTCATCTGCGGAACGTACCTGCTTCGCCATCTCGAGGTCATCTTCGGTGACGGACTTACGGATCTTGAATACGAAAAAGCAGGCACTATGATGCTTCTGCTTTCCTTCAATCTGCTGACCACGTTCGTGTCGGGCGTCTTTTCTGCCTATATCAGAACGCAGGAAAGATTCGTATTCTCCGAATCCCTCTCCCTGATCCGCACTGTCGCGAGTCCGTTCGTTCAGCTTCCTCTCATCACGCTCGGCTTCGGATCCGTCGGTATGACAGTCGCACGCTTCGCCGTCAATCTCGTCTGCGACATCGCGATCGTCATCTACGCCTTGACAAAGCTCCGCTTCCGCGCTGTCTTTTCCGGTTCCGAACGCGGACTTTTCGGAAAGGTATTCGCGTTCTCTTCCCTGATCGCGCTCAATATGATCGTTGATCAGATCAACGCCAACATCGACAACGTCATCCTTGCTCGCATCTGCGGCACCGCTGAGGTCGCAGTCAATGCCGTCGGCGTTATGATCTGCTCGTACTACACACTTTTCTCGACCTCGATATCCAAGGTCTACACTCCCAAGATCCACCGTCTCGTTCACGACGGAGATCACGAAAGAAACGCTGAACGCAACCGTCTGACGGAGTTTTTCACCTCGATCGGACGCATACAGTTTATGATACTCGCGCTCGTTTCATCGGGATTTATCATTTTCGGACGCGATTTCATCACACTTTGGGCAGGCAACAGCTTCAAGGACGCGTACGCGGTCTGTGTTCTGCGTATGCTCCCCGCAACAGTTCCGCTGATACAAAATGTCGGAATTGAGATCCAGCGCGCACAGCGCCGTCACTATTACCGCGCGTTCGTTTACTCGGGAATGGCATTCGCTAACGTCGTTATGACACTTCTGCTCGCGCATCGTTTCGGCTCCGTCGGTGCCGCATTCGCAACAGGTACGGCGACTCTGTTCGCAAACGGACTGATAATGAACTACATCTACCACAAGAAGATCAACATCGACGTACTCCGCTTTTGGCGCAGCATTCTCTCGCTTTTAAAGGGAATGATCGTGCCGTTCACGCTCGGCGCGCTCGCGTTCATCTTTGTAGACTTCACGTCGTGGATCACGCTCGGACTCGGCATCGTCGCATACAGCACCGTGTACGTCTTTTTCGTTTGGAGATTCTCCGCGAACGAAGATGAAAAGCAGCACATCATCTCGATGTTCGGGAAGAAAAAGACTGTATAAAAAAGGCACCCAAAAGGGTGCCTTTTAAGCGAGTAAAGACCTTTCCTCGGGAATCTGAACCCGGGAAAAGCGGCACAGCCGCATTTCCTCTCTTAAACGCGTCAAAACAAGCGATTTGCATTAGTCTCCGACGCGTTTAAGGGCGTTTTCATCAATCCTCGCCTCCATAGAGAAAAGGCACCCAAAAGGGTGCCTTTTCTCTATGGAGGCGAGGGGAATCGAACCCCTGTCCGAAAACCCATCCACTTCACTTTCTACGGGCGTAGATCACCTACGTTATCTCCCGTCTCCCGCGCGGATGATCGCGCTCGGGAGGCGGCAGCACTTTAATGCGTGGTCGTTTCAAGTGCGAAAACGCGACTCACGTGCACCACGGTAGTCACGCCCGCACCGAGGTCGTGGTCCCCCTCGGTGAAGACGCGCCGCACTTAGGCAGCGAGAGCTAAATCGTCGTTAGCGTTTAATTTTAAAATAGGGCCGGATTAAAGAGCTTTCCCCATGCTCTGCCCGCTTATGAAACTTCAAGATCCCCGTCGAAACCTTTACGCCCCCGTATATGAACGGGGCGAACACCCCGTTACACACTGATTGCGTTTGCGCGTTCAAGGTAATCTCTGCAATAATCAATAACACACTCCGTCGCGGATGCAACAAAATCCGTCATTTGCTCCGGCGTCATATAGATATACGGATCATCTTCGTCGCGGCTGTACGGCTCACTGTAAAAGCTGACGATACGGCAAATCGTTTCGCGAACAAGCTCCGTCGGAACAAAGTCTATCATTCTTTCGTTAAAGTCCGTGTACTCCGACAGCACCGCAAGCGGTGCAAAATCAGGAAAATCACGCACAAACAACCGGTCGAGATCGTACCAATCGTGCTTGACGGCGGTTACGTAGTCGAGCTTCGTCGAAAATGAGCCGCCGAAGCGGCACTTTGTGGGGTAATATACCTCCTGCGCCCAGAGTCTGTCCGTTAAAAGATGCGAAAGATAGCCGAGACGGAAGAAAAAGTTGTCCGCGTCCGCTGTTTTCATCTGTTCGGAATCAAATCTGTGCGGATCAACGACTCCGTCCTCGGACGTTTTGAAATGCGTCACCGTTTTCGGCGGCGTATACGAAAGTCCGTCCGCATTCATCCGTCCCGAATCCGGCGCGATGTTACCGATGATAAAATCATCGTAAGCTTTGCCCGAAAGACCGTACTTTTTCGCTATCACATCTGCCGCACGCAGATGCACCATCCAGGATGCCACAGTCTTTACTCCGCGTATTTACCGCGTCCCTTGACGTAACGCTCCATCGTACGCTCCGCGTTACGCTTTGCGTCGTCGTCGCGCTTATCGTAGAGCTTTTTACCCTTACAAAGACCGACCTTCATCTTCACTCTCGAGCCCGAAAAATACAGTGACAGCGGGATGAGGGTATATCCGTCTTGAGTGACCTTGCCGAACAGCTTATTGATCTCACGCTTGTGCATCAGGAGCTTTTTCGGACGAAGCGGATCGCGATTGAATATATTTCCCTTTTCATAGGGACTTATATGAAACCCATACGCGAAAAGCTCGCCGCCCTCGATGCGGCAGTACGAATCCTTGAGATTGGTCTTACCTTCACGGAGACTTTTGACCTCCGTGCCGAAAAGTGCGATCCCCGCTTCGTATGTGTCTTCTATGAAATATTCGTGGCGTGCGGCGCGGTTTTCCGCAATCTGCTTGCCGTCCGTTTTCTTCTTTTCTGCCACTGCGGTGACCTCCTTTCCTGTCGGTGACCTATATTATATACAAAACTCACGTCTTTGTCAAGGCGGAGGCAAAAGACGACAAAAATCGAGCAATACTTCAGCTTTGGGATTGCCGACGGTGGCGAAATGTGATATAATCAAGTATAGATGATAACAGAGTTGCCGCCGATGCGGCAGAACGGAGAATAAAATGGCAGACTTCTCAAAATATACGGAGCTTGCGCTCCGAATGGGGGCTACAGACGCTGTACAGTTCAACATATCCGACATTTGCTTTGACAGCCGCACTCTTCTCAAGTGTATGTACGGCTGTGACGACTGGGGCAAGAATCACACCTGCCCTTCACGTCCCGGCTCTCCGTCAATGGCTGAATACCGCGAGATGTTATCGCGCTACAGCGGAGGCATCATCGTACACACGCACGAAAAGAGCCTTTCGCAGAAGATCTCTTTCAAGATTGAGGGAGAGGCGTTCCGCGACGGCTATTATTTCGCGTTCTCCCTTTCCGATTGCGCGCTTTGCAAGGAATGTGCCGCTGTTGAAAACGCGCCGTGCAGATTCATGCACATGGCACGTCCCGCGTTCCATTCGGTCGGCATCGATGTATTCAAGACTGTAAGACAGCTCGGTCTGCCGATATCCACCCTCGTGGATGCAGACAACGAAGAGCAGAACTGGTATTCCGCTGTATTTATCGAGTGATTTATGAGAGTGAAACTTTTCTCGAAAAGTTTCACTCTCGCGCTCTCATTTCAAAAGCTTTCAACTATAAGGAGGTACAATATGAAAATACAGATTAGTGATAATTTGATAAAGCATTATTTGCGTAATGTCTATTTCATAAACGGACACAGCTACGCAGGTAAGTCGACGATGGTTCGGATGCTTTCCGAGCGCTACGATATGATCTTCTGCGGCGAAAATTATCACGACGCGTTTCCGCGTGAGAAGCTGTCACGTTGGAAACAACCCGGGCTTTGCTATTTCGACACTATGCGCAGTTGGGAAGAATGGCTCAACATGACTCCGGAGGAGCATTACAACTGGATGGAAAACGTCTCTCAGGAGTGCATTGAAGTCGAAATACTTGAACTTCTGAAGCTCGCCTCCGACGACAAAAAAGTGATCGTCGACACGAACATTCCACCCAATGTACTGCGCGAGATTTCATCATACAACAACGTAGCAATAATGCTGTGCGATCCACCCGACATTTGCGCCACACGTTTCTTTGATCGCGATGATCCCGACAAAAAATTCATGATGGATCAGATAATGAGATGCCCGGATCCCGAGGCAACGCTCAAAAATTTCAATTCCTGGGCGCTATATCATCCGCCGATTGAGACGGACTGGGCACACACGGGATTTTTCACCTACACACGTTCGGATTTTGAAACAGATACGCGCGAAGAAGTCCTCAACATTCTCGCAACACATTTCGGATTGAAGTGAAATGCCCCTGCGACCGACGTCGATGATTTACCAAGCATAACCTCCGCATCCTGTGATGAGGATGCACAAAAAAGCACCGAAAAATCGGTGCTTTTTCTTATTTTCCTTCGTCGGAAAGCGCCGTTGTGGCACGGACCGTCACCATTCTGTCGTAGCACGCGAACATGCCGTCAACAGCTTCGGTATCTGGCTTCTTTGTAAAGAGGCTGACAACGGGCACAACAACGAGTCCCGTCACCATCGAAAGCACGCCCGCATTGATGGGAGACGTGAAGTAGGGGCTGATGAATACGTTTCCCGTGAAGCTGCATGCCATATTCGCGCACATAATGCCGATTCCCGTCACGAAGCTTGCCCAAACAGCTGCCTTCGTTGTCTTTTTCCAGTAAAGTGCGTAGAGGAACGGGGCGAGGAATGCACCGGCAAGCGCACCCCACGAAATTCCCATGAGCTGTGCGATAAACGTCACTGATGACTTCGCCTGGATGATTGCAAGAACTGACGACACAGCGATAAAAAACGCGACGAGAACGCGGATTATGGAAAGCTGTGTGCGTTCGGACGGCTTCGTTTCGGAAGCGGGAACGATGATATCAAGCGTGAAGGTCGATCCGGACGTAAGCACGAGAGAGGACAGAGTTGACATTGAGGCTGACAGCACGAGAATAACAACGATTCCGATAAGGATATCGGGCAGGCTTTCGACCATTTTTACGATGATACTGTCATAGACAGGAGTACCGGACGCGGAGTATTCGATCACGTCAGCATACAGACGGCCGAAGCCGCCGAGGAAGTAGCATCCGCCTGCAACGACGAATGCAAAAACGGTCGAAATAACAGTTCCCTTTCCGATGGAGCTTTCGTCCTTGATCGCGTAGAATTTGCCCACCATCTGAGGAAGTCCCCACGTACCGAGAGAAGTGAGGAGCACGACGCCGAGCAAGTATACGGGCTCAGGGCCGAAGAACGAGACGAACGCGCCGCTGAGCTCGGGATCAGCCTCCGAGGGAATCTGCGAAAGAGATCTGAACGCTTCTGTAAATCCGCCGTTTCCGTTAAGTACCGCAACAACAACGGCGACGATACCGAAGAGCATAATGATTCCCTGAATGAAATCGTTGACGGCGCTCGCCATATATCCGCCCGCAAGGACGTATACGCCCGTAAGCACCGCCATAGCAAGTACGCACCAAACGTAATCTATGCCGAATGCCATCTCAAAAAGGCGTGAAAGTCCGTTATAAAGCGAAGCGGTATACGGGATGAGGAACACGAAAATGATTACGGAGGCGGCAATGCGAAGTCCTTTTGATCCGAAGCGCGAACCGAAAAAATCGGGCATTGTAGAGCTGTCGAGGTACTGAGTCATAAGACGTGTACGTCTGCCTAGGATGACCCATGCGAGAAGCGATCCGATCAGCGCGTTGCCTATGCCGATCCACGTTGCAGAGGCACCGTAACGCCATCCGAACTGTCCGGCATATCCGATGAAGATAACAGCGGAAAAATACGACGTTCCGTATGCGAAGGATGTGAGCCACGGTCCGACGTTGCGTCCGCCGAGCACAAAGCCCTTGACGTCAGAGGAGTGACGTCGGCACCAAAGACCGACACCGACCGTAACCGCAAAGAAAACTACAAGCAAAATGATTTTTACTGCCATAACGGCCTCCGTTACAGTTAAAATAAAATAAGCCCCGGCGTGAGCGCCGCGGCTTGCAGTCCTTTTGGGGTATATCTTTTATGATATAAGTCTCCGTGCACGCTCAAATAACCCCGCTTACGTAATAAGCGCGGTAATAATACGCGAGATACACGAAACAAGTTCTCATAAACGACACCTCGGATTAAGGTTTATTCTATTTTAGCACTATTGTCATCGTTTGTAAATAGTTTTTTGCAATTTCAAGAACAAAATGTTGCAAAAGCTCCCGCTTGCGAAATGCAAACGGGAGCTTTTTTATCGTTTAATCAAGCGTGAAATAATAATAGTTGGAAACTACTGTATCATAGTTGCCGTGATCGCTGTGAGCCTCATCGATGATATACTCATGAGCGGAATTTTCAGCATATACCGTGATGCAGTTATAACCGTCGGAATCAAGCACGGAAGAATCAACGCTGACGGTGACAGTCTTGCCCTTCACCTCTGCCTCGATCATTGTTGTGCCGTTGATCTGAAGCACAACGTATTTGATCTCGTCGTCGTTGACGGCGATCTTGATCTCAGACTGCTTTGTGCGGTAGGAAACATCCGTGACATTGAGTTTATCGGACGCGTGGTACACGCCGAGCGAATCGACGAGACTTTCAACGCTTACGAACTGCTCGTCGAGCCAAGCCATACGAGTATAGATAAACTCCTTCATTCTTTCCGTTTCCGTATCGAAGTTTAGGCCGTAAGTAAGCTGACTTGCCCATTTCGCATCGTTTGCCAGTGCGGCGTCGCGCATATATCCAATGTAATCATCCATAATGCCGCCCTTGCCGATGAGATCCTCGATCTCATTATCGCGAAGCTCGTGCCATCTTTCCCACACCTTGACAAGGAAGTACGGATCGCGGATGAGAAGGCAGTTCCACTGCTCCTCCTGATAGTACTGCTCGACCATAAAGTCGGTGCATCTGCAATGCCACTCAGTGGGACGCCACGTGTTGCCGTTCCAAAGGACGTTGCCCCACGCCCAGTCGAAATCCCATTGAGGTCCGATATAGGCGAGTCCATCGACGTCCTTATATACGAAGAAGCTGTTCTTCATCGTATCCCAGTTCATTATAAACTCGCAGAAGATGAAGTTGTTTACGAGGCTCTCCATATCGAAAAGCTCGGAATAGTGCAAGCCGTCGTTGAGATCGTCCGTATACTCGACCTGTTCATACATCCAGTTCCAACGGTCGAAAACTACCGCGCGGTAATGCTCATCGCTGTTTCTGAAGAAGAAATCGTCACTATGGATAGCGTATTCGAAGGACTGAATATACTTATATGTATAATCGTAAAGCGGAGTTGACGTAAACGAATCGATACCGTAGCCTTCGGGAGCAGGTGTATTGAAATAGAGAGGCTGTGAATATGCGGTGTAGGTTTTCGCAAGATTGGAATCGCTGAAGCTCCAGAAATCCATCTCAAGAAGGAATCCGCCGGTTTGCTCGGGAAGCTCCGGGAGTCCCCACTCCGTAAAGACGTACGTTGTCTTCTTGAGCTTGATCTCTCCCGTTGACATCCACGACCAATCCTCCATCATCAGCTCGAGAAGATCGTTTTCAAGCTGAGTCGCATCTGCGTATCCGATCTCGCCCGCTTCAAGCTTCGCTTCTGCGATGGTCTCGGCGGCAGTTTCGGCGTATTCCTCCCAATCAAAGACGTCAACTCTCGTTTCGTCTACTCTGACATGCTCGGAAAGCTGATATACGCCCTGATATGTGCCGTTATAAATGAGCACGACGTTCATCGACGCCATGTACACGTCCGTACCTATCGCATTCGAGAAATCCTGAAGCAGAACGTTTCTCATAAGTGTCGGGTCGCGTCCGTTTGCAAGCAGACACCAATGCTTGTTCGCGCCCTCCTCATCGATTCCGAGAAGATTCGCCTTTTTGTCAAGCTTAAGCTTGAACGGCTTTTTCGCCAGGGCTGCGGTGGAATTTCCGCGGAGTCTGATTCCGGCATCGCCGGAATAGAGATAATCCGCATATTTATCGGATGCGCAAACCTTCATTTCTACATCTGTATAAGATGAAGCGTTGACGGATGAAAACTTTTTGCTGCTGTCAAGATAGATTATAGGCAAATAGCTATAATAGATTGAAATGTCGTCGTATCCGTCTGCTTCGACGGTGACGAGGCTTTCAACATCGGATGCGTTGAGTGTTATATACGGGACGTCAGTCTTTTCGACACGTTTGGCGCCCGTAGCCATATCTGTGATGATCCATTTGAAGGAATAACCTTCGGGATAGCCTCCCACCTCGATCGGTTTATCAGCCTCGACGTATTCGGTGATAAAATATCCCTTTTTAGATGAGACCACTCTCATATTATAGATTTTTGTATAAGAGCCGCTCGTCGCTGTGAGCTTGACGTCCACGTAGCCCTCTTCGGGCTGTTTAACGACCGCATTCGATCCCGAGATCGAAATAACGTCCGTATTATCCGATTCCCACAGGACTTTAATTCCCGCCGCTGTGGAAGGCAAACGGAAATTATTTTTGATTTTGGTTTCATCCTCGCTTCCGGAGAAGGAGATCGTTGTCAGATCAAGCACAGAGAAACCGGGATGCTCAACAACCTCCGCTATAAGCGGATAAATTCCGCTTGTTACATTCCAAAGTCCCGACATCTGAAGGGTTCCGTCGCGAAGCTTTGTCGCAGGCATGGCTTCGCCCATATTATCGCGGGAAACGCCCATTTTTTCAAGGAAATAAAGATTCGACATCACCTTTGCCGTGTGATCGCCCGACGCCATAGCAAACGTAAGCCCGCCTTCAAACTTTGCAGACGCAACGGACAAAACGTAGCGGAACGTTCCGAGTGCACTGTCGCGTATACGTCCGATGATACCGCCGCAGGTATTCCATCCGGCGTTATCGGCGGTTACCTCAATATTGCAGAACACATCCTCAATGTGGATGTTATTATTGGATACAGTGCCCGTCTTTTGCGTACGGCACTGACCAATCATGCCGCCGACACCGAGGCTTCCGGATCCGGTGAAGCTGACGGACCCCGAGAGAAGCGAGATGCCCGAGATCTCAGCAAATCCGTTTACCTGACCCGCAAGCGCGCCGACACCTGTTCCCGCTGTTGACGAAAGCGTTATATTAACGTCTTTGAGGACTACATTCTTGATGACAGCGGCATTCTTCTTCGTTTTACCGCCGACAGATCCGAACAGCCCCCAGAAAGAATTATTCTGTGTCGTTTCTTCTATCGTAAGTCCGCTGATTACGTGATTTCGTCCGTCAAACGTACCGCTGAAAACGCCGTCGCCCGAGAATACGCCCGAATCCGGTGAATTTCCGATGGGAGTCCAGGATTCTATCTCTGAAAGGTCGATATCTATAACCAGAACGTAATCGCCGTTAAGCGGATATTTGGGATCAACTCCGATCTTGGCAAGCTCCTGCGCAGACTTGATCGCGATACCGTCAACTCTGTCAGCATCATCGTCAATAACGGGAACGTACTCAGTAACGGCATCCGTCTCGGGCGCATCCGTTGTCTGACCGCTGTTGTCGGGAAGTCCGATCGGCAGATCGGGTTCTTTTTCGCAGGACGAAAGCATCGCTGTCAGAAGCAAAGCCGCCGTCACCGTTGCAGCTCTCCCGATTATTATACCGAACTTGTTTTTCTTGCTCATAGTCTCTCTCCGCTTAATATAATTTCGCCGGATAACGATATTAATACAATTATATATCAAGGGCAAGTCAAATACAAGACAAAATTAATGTTTTTTGTGATATATTACCGTAGTTGTTGCAATTTAACGCACTTTTATGGTATGATATATACGAAACTGTACAAGTGCGCATCAAGGAGGTCTTTATGAGAAAAACGATTGATCTTAAAAGCTGGAAATTCAAGCTCGGTCACGTTTCGGACGGTTGGTATCGAGGCGGCGACGAACGCGGATGGGAAGACGTTCGCATACCGCACGACTGGGCAATAAGCCGCGGATTTTCGAAGGAAAATTCAAGCGGCACAGGCTACGTCATCGGCGGCGAAGGCTGGTACCGCACACGCTTTTACTGCAAGCCCGAACAGGGACAGCGTGTACGTATCACCTTCTACGGAGTCTACAACAACTCCAAGGTATGGTGTAACTCCAACTATCTCGGCAAGCGCCCCTTCGGATACAGCACGTTCACTTACGACATAACCGAATTTCTCGCCCCCGACGGTGACAACGAGATAAGCGTTCAGGTGCTCCACACCGAAACCGCAGATTCGCGTTGGTATACGGGTTCGGGTATCACGCGTCCCGTCACCGTAACAGTTACCGGCGAGCCTTACATAGATGATTTCGGCGTATTCGTCACAACACCCGAGGTGTCGGCGGACGCCGCGGTTATAAACGTCAAAACCGCCACCGTCGGCAGCGGTGAGATCAAAAACACCATCATCAACGCAGACGGCAACGTCGTTGCCGTGCTCAGCGGTGCGGACGCATCCGTAACCCTTCCCTCTCCCGAGCTTTGGGAGTTCGGTCACCCGTATCTGTACACGCTCAAAACCGAAATTTTCGCAAACGGAACGGTCACGGACTGCACCGAAACCAAATTCGGCATCCGCAGTCTCCGTTTCGATCCTGACCACGGCTTCTTCTGCAACGGAAAGCACACTAAGCTCCGCGGAGTATGTCTGCATCACGACGCGGGCGCACTCGGTGCCGCCGTTCCGAAGGAGGTTTGGAGACGCAGACTCACAAACATTATGAAATGCGGCACGAATGCCGTACGTACGAGCCACAATCCGCCCGATACAACGCTTCTGGACCTCTGCGACGAGCTCGGTCTTTACGTTATGGACGAGGCGTTCGACGAATGGGAAGCCCCGAAGAACAAGTGGTGGCAGGGACATAACGTCCGTCCGCCCAAGCTCAACGGCTATTACGAGGACTTCATCGAATGGGGGGAGCGTGACCTCAAGACGATGGTGCTTCGCGACCGCAATCACCCGTGTGTCATTATGTGGAGCGTCGGCAACGAGGTCGATTACCCGAACGATCCGTACGTTTATTCGGGATTCGATATGATGACAGGCAACAACGACGCAGGCAAGAGCGAGGATGAACGCCGTTACGACGTAAACCGTCCCGACGCGCACCGACTGACAGAGATCGCAAAGCGTCTCGTCGGCTGGGTAAAGGACGTTGACAAGTCCCGTCCCGTTACGTCAGCGCTTGCATATCCCGAAATGTCAGTGCGCATCGGCTATATGCAGGCACTCGACGTTGCAGGCTACAACTACAAAGAACAGTTTTATGAAGAGCATCACCGCGAGTTCCCGAATGCCTTCATTTACGGATCCGAAAACAGCCACAGTGCCGAGGCGTGGGAGGCTGTGCGCGATCACGAATACATTTGCGGTCAGTTCCTTTGGACAGGCATCGACTACCTCGGTGAAGCACAGGGCTGGCCCGTGCGCGGCTTCGGTGCAGGTCTGCTTGACCTCGCGGGATTTGAGACGATGCGCTTCTATCAGCGAGAAATGATGTGGACGGACTGCATATCAGGCGTTCTTCACACCTTCTATCCGCCAAAAAACCGTCCGTCACGCCATCCTGAACGCGGTCCGCGTGTTCCCGAGGCATTCTGCTTCACAAACGGCGCTTCCGCTGAGCTTTTCTGCGGCGGACGCTCTCTCGGAGTTATGACTCCCGAGCATTATATGTGCCGTTGGAACATTGAAAATGAGTCTTCCGACGCCGAGTTCAAGGCTGTAATCACATCCGCGGACGGAATTTCCGTTGACGTATACCGTGCATCCTCGGGCGCGCCCGCGTCTATGACAGCGATTCCGTGGGATTCCACCTTCTGCGGCGATGTTTATACAGTAACCGACGAGGTATGCCAGCTCGAGATCCGTCTTTATGACAGGGACGGCGCGCCCGTCGTTAATGCGGCTCGCGGCGGAATGTGGGGACCTCAGCCCGAAATAAAGGATCCGCATCGCCCCGACGTCAGAGTCACCGTTATCGGCGGAGAATTTATGGCAATGGAAAACGCCGACATCCGCGATCTTACCTCCTACAGCGAGCATCACAGAACAGTCAACAACGGACGCTTGCTCGTCTACGTGCGCGGAGAAAGCGGCAAAACGGCGGAGATCCATCTTGATCTGCCCGATCTGCCTGAGCTTTCGCGCACGGTAAAAGTACGCTTCGATTAAAGTAAAGGAAACACAACGTGAGCTTCAAATACACCCCCGATTTTCTCTCCGACATCAAATATGTCGCCATCTTTGCGCGTTACCGCGGAAAATGGATATACTGCTATCACAAGCGCCGCGGCAGCTATGAGCATCCCGGCGGTCATGTTGAGCGCGGAGAAACGGCAATTGATGCCGCAAAGCGCGAGCTGTACGAGGAAACGGGCGTGACGGATGCTGTCATCAAGCCCGTTTGGGATTACGTTCACGTTTTCCCGAACGGCAAACACAGGCACAACGGACGCGTATATTTTGCCGAGGTCACATCGATCGGGGAGCTTCCCGAAACGAGTGAGATGGACCACATAATCCTATCGGACACGGTTCCCGACAATTTTACATACGACACCGACATCGAAGCATCCGATATCATTTCGGTCAAACGAATGATGAAAATTGAATAACAAAAAAACGCTGAGCGTGCGCTCAGCGTTTTTTCATATTTATTCACTCCCCACCCAAACATCCTTTCCGTCGGATGAGACCGTCACGCTTTTGCCGAAATCTGTTCTCCCCACCGTCACTCCGTGGCTGTCGAGGCGTGAGATCACCTCCGAATGAGGATGACCGTAATCATTGTCCTGTCCGCACGAGATAACGGCTATAACGGGACGTACACACTCCAAAAACGCTTCCGAAGTTGCGGTATTTGATCCGTGATGACCGACCTTGAGCACGTCCGCCTCCAAAAGATTGCCTGCCTTTTCGACAAGACGCGTCTCCGCTTCGCCCTCGCAGTCACCTGTAAACAAAAACGAGGCCTCCCCATACGTAAGCTTGGCGATGACGGAATCAAGATTTGCGTCGCCCGTCAGTTCAAACGGCGCGAGCACGTCGAGCGTCAACTCACCAAACGCAAACGAGTCGCCTGACGTCGCCTCGAAAACCGTGATTCCCGCGGCCGTTACCGCATCGACAAGATCAAGATAGCATCTGTCGTCAGAATCCGAGTCGGGCATCACGATGCATCCGACCTCAAACCGCTCTGCGACAAGATCGGCTCCGCCTATGTGATCCTCGTGCGGATGCGAAAGCACCATGCAGTCGATTTTTTCGATCCCGAGCCGGTCAAGATACGCAGCAAGCTTCTCCTCGCTTTCGTTTGTGCCCGCATCGAATAGGATCATGACGTCATTAAGGACGGCAAGCGCCGCATCGCCTTGACCGACGTTGAAATAGTACACTGTCAAAACGCCGTCGTCGGCATTTGCGGCGAAGCGATCTTCCTCGCACGCGCACAAAATCAGCACAGCGGCGATCAAAAGAGCCAAAACGGCATTTCTCACGTTCATAATCACCTCATAAAGAACACGGGAAAAGGCTCATATACGCCTTTTCCCGTCTTTATCATTTATCAAGCTGGTCGCAGTACGCCTTGATGACAGCGGCAGCGCCCTTCGCCGTGATCGTGCTTGTGTCGATCACAAGATCGTAAAGATCGGGTCGTCCCCATTTCTGACCTGTGTAGTGGCTGTAATAAGCTGCGCGCTTTTTGTCCGTCTTGACGCAGAGATCTCTCGCCTTATTCAAGGAAAGGCTATGTCTTTCCGCGACTCTTTCCGCTCTCACGTCGAGGTCCGCCTGCAGGAACACGGACACCTTGTTGTTGTGATCACGCAAGACGTAGTCCGCACAGCGTCCGACGATAATACAGGGTGACTTATCGGCAAGCTCCTTAATGATATTGGACTGAAGGATAAAAAGCTTGTCGCTGATGGGCATATTGTAGGGCGTTGTTACGGCACTGTAATCAACAGAGCCGACAGCAAGCGTATAGAGCAGACTCGACTGCGCCTTTTCGTCATAGCTTTTGACGATGTCCTCTTTCATTCCGCTTTTGTCAGCGGAAAGCGTGATAAGCTCTCTTTCGTAGCACGGGATGCCGAGAAGCTCGGAGAGCACCTCACCCGTAAATCTTCCTGACGCACCGTACTGGCGCGCTATGGTAATTACTCTGTTCGACACTGTGATTCCTCCTTATTTTTCTATGAAATTCATATATATTCGATTTTCGGGGTAATATCCGCAAAACAGGCAGGCACAGCGAACGCGATTGCGTATTCTTCGCCGTCAGAGCCCGTTACGGTAAAGGTGCGAAGAGCGCACGGGAGATTCCGCGCCTCTGTATCGACGGAGACGAGCGGACGTGTAATCCCCTCGCCCGTATATTTGAGATACGCTTCTTTTTTCGTCCACATAGCGTAAAATTCCGCCACAGGATCGCGTGAGGAGTCGATTTTTGCCGTCTCCGCATCAGTGAATGCGCGGCGCATTATGCGATTTTTCCTGTCTTCTCCGCGTGAACGGTCGATCCGCTCAACGTCAATGCCGACCTCGCCCTCCGCGTCTGTTGCGACGATCCCGACCGCAAGCATTCCGCTGTGACTGACGTTGAAGGTAACGTCACTTCGATCGGTCAAATACGGCTTACCGTGACGCCCGAGCGCGATCGTTTCGCCCTCCACCGAAGCGTCAAGCAGAAGCGATCCGCGCACGTAATCACCGAGAATGATCTCGCGCC
Organism: Eubacteriales bacterium; assembly: GCA_045594085.1. Lineage (GTDB taxonomy): Bacteria > Bacillota > Clostridia > Oscillospirales > CAG-272 > DTU064. The sequence continues at coordinate 40,162 of JAZNXW010000020.1, forward strand.
GTCTTTTTTCGTTTACGCAGCCCGAAAGTTTTTCGCTCGCGTAATCCGAAGGCTTGAACTCGCGCTCCGCGGCTGTCGCCGCGTCCGCGATCTTTATCAGTATCAAATTATTCCTCGCACATATAAGGATATTCGACCGCATAAATCGGCACGAAATTTTCCTTGATGCATCGCGGGCTTACCCAACGGTAGAGGTTGAGCGCGCTTCCCGCCTTGTCGTTCGTGCCGGAGGCTCTTCCGCCGCCGAACGGCTGCTGCCCCACTACGGCACCGGTAGGCTTATCGTTGATGTAGAAGTTACCTGCCGTGTTGGTGAGCGCCTTTTCCATATGCTGAATTACGGAACGCTCTCTCGCAAAGATCGCGCCGGTAAGTCCGTAGGGAGACGCGGTATCGCAGATCTTGAGTGTTTCATCGAGCTTATCGTCATCGTAAACGTAAACGGTGAGGACGGGTCCGAATATCTCCTTGACCATAGATTCATAATCGGGAGTTTTCGCCTCTATAAGCGTGGGATATACGAAATATCCGACGGAATCGTCATAATGACCGAAGACTACCTCTGCATCCTCGGATGCATTTGCACGATCTATGTAGCCCTTGATATTTTCGAAGGAATTTCTGTCGATGACAGCGCCCATAAACGTGGAGAAGTCAGCAACGTCGCCAACCTTGAGGCGCTTAACGATATCGGACACCTTTTCCTTGACCTCGCTCCAGATGGACGCGGGAACAAACGCACGGGATGCGGCGGAGCATTTCTGCCCCTGATACTCATACGCACCTCTTACCATAGCTGCCGCGAGTGCATCAACGTCTGCTGATGCGTGCGCAAAGATGAAGTCCTTTCCGCCCGTCTCGCCTACGAGACGCGGATAAGATTCGTAATTCTTGATGTTTTCGCTAACTGTCTTCCAAACACCGGAGAAAACCTCTGTGGAGCCGGTGAAGTGGAATCCCGCCATCTTGGGATGCGTGAGGATATACTTGCTGACCTCGGATCCGCGGCAAGGAATGAAGTTGATAACGCCTTCGGGAAGTCCCGCTTCGCGGAGGACCTCCATAATAACGTAGTTCGAGAGAACTGCCGTAGAGGAAGGCTTCCAGAGGACTGTATTGCCCATAATCGCAGGTGCGCAGGGGAGATTTCCGCCGATCGAGGTAAAGTTGAAGGGCGAGATAGCCATTACAAAGCCGTCAAGAGGACGGTATTCAACTCTGTTCCAGACTCCTCTTGTGCTGTTCGGCTGCTGCTGATAGATAGTCTCGGCACAGTGCACGTTGAAGCGGAAGAAATCCGCGAGCTCACAAGCGGAATCGATCTCTGCCTGGAAAACGGTCTTACTCTGACCGAGCATCGTTGCGGCATTGATCTTGTCGCGGTAAGGCCCTGCGATAAGATCTCCCGCCTTAAGGAAGATCGCGGCGCGGTGCTCCCACGAGATCTTGTCCCACTCTGCCTTTGCGGCGATAGCGGCGTCTACTGCGGCAAGAAGCTCGTCTTTTCCCGCAACGCAATAGCGCGCGAGGACGTGCTTATGATTATGAGGCATAACGATCTGTGCATATGTATCTGTGTAAACTTCCTTTCCGCCGATGATGAGCGGTATTGTAACCACCTCTGCGGACTGACGTGCAAGCTCCGCTTTGAGGCTTGCTCTTTCGGGGGAACCGGGCAGATAGCCCTTGATGGGTTCATTCTGAGGGGCAGGTACGGAAAAGATTCCGGATTTCATAATTTATCCTCCATTAATGTTAGATTATCTGTTTCGGTGCGGATCAGAACCGCATTTCGGCAAATCCCGTCAGTATCATCGCGATGATACCCGCGGTAACGAGCAGGATCGGTATTCCCCTCATCGGCGATGGCAGATTTGCCTTGATGATCCTTTCCTTGATGCTTACAAAAAGCGCAAACGAAAGGATGACGCTCACGGTTGCCAGAAGCGACGCGGTCAAAGCGTCGGTGAGTCCCGCCGTGCTGACGGCAGACTCGTAAATGATGCCGGCGCTTGCCGTATTCACGGCAAAAACGGGTGCAAGCAGCTTCAGCTCCGCGTAAACGTCGGGTTTCAGCCTATGCAGTGCTAAAAGCATACCGCTCATAACGAAAAACGTCACTATCGGTATAATAATTATAAGCGTATCTCGCGGATTTGGCAAGACGTATCGGGCGGTCAAAACAACAATTATCTCCGAAATCAAGGTTGAAATGAAGAAAAACAAGCCCGATATGCCCATTTTACGCACGTCATCGGTGAGCTTGTCCAGTTCATCGGCACCGTACATAGACACAAAAAGCGCATTTTCCGCAAGCAATACAGTATAAAGCGTTATGAGAAGGTCAACGGTCATCTTCCGTCACCTCCTTTGATCTCTGTTCCTTTCGTTCCGCTATAGAAACGAAAATAAAATTGACAGCCGCGACGGTAAATCCGATCAGGATCAGCGTCACGGAGGGCGATGCCGCAAACGGAACGTAACAGCCAATCGCAAAACGCACGAACGCAAGTACTGTCAGAATAAGTGCATACATCAGCGATGTAAGCGTTGCACGCACCACGGAGTGCGCGATCTGCTCGTCCTTTTTCGGCACACACGAAAGCACGATTCCGCTGACAGCGGCAACAAGAAGCGACGTTGCGAGCGTATCTGCCGTTTCCGTCACAAAACGAGATGCCGCGGACGCGCCTGCAGCCATCACTCCCGACGAAACGGTAATATAAACGGTCCACACTCCGAAGCGTCCCGACACAAGCGATGTAAACGCCGCCGCGGTCGATGCCAAAACAACAGCGATCAAAACCAAGCCCGCGCAAATAACGGCATTTTTTACATCAGCCGTTGCAATAACGGCGGCACAGACGCCTCCCGTAGCGAAAAACAGCACGTTTTTCTCTATCAGAGTCTCTCGAAGGAGCTTTTTCATATCCGTCACGGTGCCACCTCACTTTGATCGGCAGCGCCCGTCGTTTCTTCAACGGGTGTGGTGTCATCGGACGTTGTATCATCGGATGTTGTGTCGTCGGACGTTGTGTCGTCGGACGTTGTGTCGTCGGACGTTGTATCGTCGGACGTTGTATCGTCGGACGTTGTATCGTCGGACGTTGTATCGTCGGACGTTGTGTCATCGGACGTTGTATCGTCGGACGTTGTGTCATCGGACGTTGTGTCGTCGGACGTTGTGTCATCGGACGTTGTATCGTCGGACGTTGTGTCATCGGACGTTGTATCGTCGGACGTTGTGTCGTCGGATGTGGTGTCGTCGGGGTCAGGCTCGGGCCAGAATTCCTCCGGTGCACGCTCGATCGTCGTTTCGTATGTTGTTGTTTCTTCCGGATCCGTTATGCCGAGTTTTCCTCCTGCTGACAGCTTTTTTGTGTCCTCGGGATCTTTTTTGTCCGTTGTCTCGTCATCGGAGGTGTCACTTGACACTTCGTCGGATGTATCATCCGACGTATCCGTTTGAGTATCACCTTCGGTTTCCGTATCGGATTCGGGCGGCGCAGACGTATCGGCAGAGGGGTCTGACTCTGAATTGTCTACAGACACGGAATCCTCCGTGTCGGGGCGCGGCGTATTCGTTTCACCGCTGTCCGTAACACCCGGTACAGAATCCTCACCCGTATCATACGCGGCAAATCCCGATGCGATGACCGTTATCACCAGCATGATCGCCGCGACGGCGGAGGGAATCGCCACCGAAAGTATCTTTTTTGATTTTTCGTTCATTCCGACACCTCCGTTTCTTCGGATGTGTCTTTTGAAACATCAGCGGCCGCATGTGCATCACGCCTGCTTCCGCCGAAGCGCGCGGGAGTCGTGATCTTATCAATGACTCCGACGAAAAGGTTCGCCAAAAGAACCGCGTAAGCAACTCCCTCGGGAGCCGATCCGTAGTATCTCAAAAGCACTGTAACAGCACCGATCAAAGCACCGTAAATCAGCTTTCCGAAAGGACGCATCGGGGAGGTGACCGGATCTGTCGCCATAAAGAATGCGACAAGGAACAGACCGCCTGACGTAAGCTCTGCGAGCACAAACATCATTCCGCTTGCATTTTGCGAGAAGAACACTGTCAGCGCCGCAACGCTTCCGATGACAGCGATTGGGATCTGCCAGCCGATTATGCCGCGGACAAGCAGATAAATACCTCCGATCAGTATCAGAACCGTCGATATCTCTCCGATCGATCCGGCAGAGTTACCGACGAGCATATCGTAAAGTGAGGTCTCCGGCAGCAGTCCCTCTTTCAAGGACACGAGCGGAGTTGCGCCCGTCACTGCGTCGGTAAAGGGGACCGCCGAAAGTGCAAGCTTTTCAGGGAAAGCGAGCTTCAAGAAGACGTAGCCCGCGAGAGCGGGATTTACAAAATTTCCGCCGAGTCCGCCGAATGTGCACTTGACTACGCCGACGGCAAAAACAGCGCCGACAGCGGGAATGTACAGCGGAACTGTCACAGGGAGAGCGAGCGCGAGCAGAAGTCCCGTAACTACAGCCGAAAGGTCAAGCACAGTGATGTACTTTTTCGTCACAAACGTGATGATCGTTTCCGTCAGCACGGACGCGAGCACCGACACTGCAATGATGGAAAGCGCACGTGCACCAAACGCGTACACGCCCCACAAAACAACCGGCAACAGCGCTATTATTACGTCCGCCATTATGTTTCTGACGTTATCGGGATGCTTTATATAAGGAGCGCGCTTAATGGAGGGGGCGGTAACGTTCATTCCTTCACCTCCGAAGCGGATTCTGCGGCATCAAGCTTGATTCTGCGTATGTATTCCGTGATCGGGACCTTGCCGGGACAAACGTACGCGCACGAACCGCATTCCTCGCACAAAAGTGCGCCGTTTTTGATAGCTTTTTCATATTTTTCCTCAACCGACAGCTTATAAAGCGTACTCGGCACGAGTCTCATCGGGCAAACGGAAACGCATCTTCCGCAGCGTATGCACGCCGCAGGCTCGGGATAGCGGTCCGTCTCCTTTTCCGTGAAAAGAAGAAGTGCCGATGTCGTCTTTGTAACGACGCCTTCGAGATTTTCCATCTCGATTCCCGTCATAGGACCGCCCTCGATGATGCGCACGGGCTCGGAGGTCACGCCGCCCGCAAAGGCAACGAGATCCGAAAACGGAGTTCCGATCGGCACCATGACGTTTTTCGTTTCCTTGACAGCGCTTCCGCCGACAGTCACGGCGACTGCCGTATACGGCACACCTGACGCAAAGGCGGAGAAAATATTCGCCGCTGATGACGCGCTGAAAATGACAGCTCCCGCATCGAGAGGAGTCTTCCCTTCGCCAAGCTCACGCCCCATTACGGCATATATCAGCTCTCGCGGAGCCCCCGCCGGATATTTCGCCCTCACGGGAGTGACCGTGACAAGCTTATCCTTACGCGTAAGCGCGACCAGCTTTTTTATGAGTTCGGTTTTATTTTCACCGACAGCAATGACTCCACGGCGAAGCTTGAGTGCCTTGAGTATGATTTTAAGTCCGTTAACAACGGCTACAGGATTCTCAAGCGCGATCCTGTATCCGCCCGCAACGTATGGCTCATCGAAAACGCAGTTTACAATGCAGTATTCCGCGCGCTCGGTCGAGTCTCGCAGCAAGAGATGCGAGGGCGTTCCGTCCGGCTCGCACACACCGGAATTACGAACAGCGGAGATGATTTCGTCAGGCTCGCAGTCCGCGAGCTTTTTTTCGCATTTTTCAACTGCCGTTGAAAGCGTATACTGCATATCGTTCGCGATCTCGACAAAGAGTGTGCGCCTGCCGTCGGGCAAGATCGTTTCATCGACAGCGGTAACGGTGCCGGAAACAGGTGTGTGCACCGCAATTGCGTCATCGTTTGCGGGCGCACCGATAATGTCACCTCGCAAAACGTGCATACCGACCTCTGCTGTCGGAATTGCCGGCTTACCCTTTGACTGAAGCATAGGTATGCGTAAACGCTTTGGAGGATCTATGCGCTCCGTTTTTGCATTTTGCGTTTTTTTATTGTCACTGAAATATATACCGCCGCGAAAAACGTACGCCATTATAAACACCTCCATAAAGCAGTATCCCATCCTCCTTTTTATTATATAATATCGGAGCGTTTTTTTCAAGTGTTTCATAAAAACAGCCATATTGATTATAATAGTGACATGAAAGGCAAAAATGCGTCGAAAAATTTTCGGATAAAAAATTTTATTTTTTGAAAAATAGGTGTTGACAAGAGGCAAATCCTTTGTTATAATAATCAAGCTGCGAAAAAACAGTAACGCGTGGCGGAATAGCTCAGTTGGCTAGAGCAACCGGTTCATACCCGGTAGGTCATGGGTTCAAGTCCAATTTCCGCTACACGGCCCGTTGGTCAAGCGGTTAAGACACCGCCCTTTCACGGCGGTAACACGAGTTCGATTCTCGTACGGGTCAAAAAAATAGAGCCCCCAATTTTGGGGCTCTATTTTTTTATCTTGTTTCGCTAATCGAACTCGGGGAAGTTCGCAGGTGACAGACTTATTCGCTGAACAAGCCCGAACTTCTGCAGCATTCGAGCTTTGCGAGAATGTTGTCTCGATATCTCGTACGGGTCAAAAAATAGAGCCCCCTGATTGGGGGCTCTATTTTTTATTTTGTTTGAATTTCAAGCCGATGCCCGTCAGTCAAGGATGCCGTGAACGCAGGATCTGTTCATGATCGGCGTCTTGTCAAATCGCGACATGATCTCAATGTGACGGTTTTCCTCGCTGCTCTTTGTGAAGCTTTCCATTATCTCAAGAACGTGATAGGTCATATCTACGTTTGCACGGAAGCCTCTGCCCGTCCTGAGCGCTTTTGCCATATCCGCAAGACCCAACGCGCGGCTGTTGTCTTTATAATCAAACGTGAGAGGAATCTCTCGGACCGTTCCATCTTCGGGACGGAGAAGCTTGATGGGACCACCGAACGTATTGGGATCGGGCACGAAAAGAGTGCCCTCGGAGCCGTAAATCTCAAGTCTCGCCTGGTAGGGATAGTGAACGTCGAAGGTCGTAAAGAGCGTGCCTATTACGCCGCCCTCAAACTGCATCGTTCCCGTGATATACGTGGGTACGTCAACGTCCACGACCTCACCGAAATGAGGTCTGCTTGTGATCGTTCTTGTGGGGAAGCTCTTTTTCGTCATCGCGGAAACGCTTTCGACATTGCCGAGCAGGTTCACGAGAGCTGTGAGGTAGTACGGTCCCATATCGAACATAGGTCCGCCGCCGTACTTATAATAGAACTCGGGATCAGGATGCCACGATTCGTGTCCGCGGCATATCATAAAGCCCGCAGCACCGACGGGAGTGCCTATATATCCATCCTCAATTAGCTTGCGGCAGGTCTGTATGCCTGCTCCGAGGAAGGTGTCGGGCGCGCCGCCGAGCATAAGTCCCAGCTTTTTGCTGAGCTCGATAAGCTCTGTTCCTTCGTGGAGAGATGCCGCCAGGGGCTTTTCCGAATAAACGTGCTTGCCCGCAAGGAGCGCCGCCTTGGTTACGTCGTAATGCTCGTAGGGGCGGGTGAGATTGAGGACGATATCGACCTCAGGATCGGCGAAAAGCTGATACATATCATCATAAAGCTTCGGGATCGGGTAATTCGCAACTGCGTTCTCGGCGCGCTCACGGATAAGGTCGCAAACGCCGATTATCTCGATCTCCTTGAACGTTTCCGTTATGTTTTTCAGATATATTCCGCTGATGGCGCCAACGCCGACTATGCCTATCTTTACTGTATCCATAATCACTGTCTCCTTTTTCGGAACGTTGGATCAATACATTTTTGCATTGTTCTGGAAGCGATCGGTGGTGAGACCGTTATCGATCGCGTACTGCTTGCCCTCTGCTGCCCATTTCATGCCTCGACGCATAATCACCTCCGCATTGGGAGACTTGTCGAAAACGTCGTCGTGATGACCGAGGGACGTGTAGAAGACTCTGCCGTTGCCCCAGAATTTTGTCCATGCGACGGGCATATCAACGACCTTATTTGAAATGTGATAGTAATTGACAAGCGGGAAACGTGTGGTGGCAAGCACCTCAATGGCAGGGTCGATGTGCAGATAATAGTGCTCGCTGCACACCTCAAAGTCCTCCAGCCCCTCTGTGATGGGACTTGATCCGTGATTGATGTTTACCGTGTAGTTTTGTCCGTCGCCTCCGGGATGGCTCACCCACTGACCGCCGGTGATGAACTGCCATTCCGTATTCTGGCGGAAGGAATCGCACATACCGCCGTGACAGCCCGCAAGTCCCGTTCCCTTGCCTATCGCATAGGAAAGGTTCTGCACGTAATGCCACGGAAGATCACCCATTGTCCAGCACGCCACGATCAGATCGTATTCCGCAAGCTTTTCGCGGTCCGCAAGGCAGTCGAGCGTGTCGTATATTTCCGCCTCGTAGCCCTCTTCGCGCATAATGCGGGCAAAACGGGCAGACGTCAGCTTGGGCTCGTGTCCATCCCAGCCGCCTTGAAAGATCAATACTTTTTTCATTGTGTTCCTCCTTGATATTTTTCAGTGTATTTTACGGTCAAATATAACAGGAAACGGCTCCGCCGTTTTCAGCAGATGCGAACACCATATCAATGATATTCATAACGCGCAGGCACTGCTCGGGCTTGACGATCAGCTCCTCCGTGCCGTTCAGCACGCCGACAATGTTTTTGTAATATTCGCTCCAATCAGGTCTTTCGTCCGGCAGGTCGAGCACAGACGTGGTATGCGCGGGACGGGGCGCCATCGTTCTCGTCGGTCCCGCGGAGGTATAAACGATGTCATCCTCCCACTGCATTGCTTCCGCATTTTCCGCAAGCTTCACAATGCGGCCCTTGCAGTCCCAGTTTTCAACCACAGCCGTTCCCGCCGTGCAGGATACGTGCCAACGCGGATGGTTAACAAAGCAGTTTGTGGAGAATTCCATTATTGCGGAGACGTCGTTTTCAAACCGTATCATCAGCTTTACGTTGTCGTCAACGTCGCCGGAGAATACGGTCTTGAGATGTCCCGAAACAGACACGACCTTTGAAGGAACGAGGAAAAGAAGCTGGTCGAGAAGATGAACGCCCCAGTCCAGAAGCATTCCTCCGCCGTTTTCCTTATACCCCCTCCAGCCGAACATAGCGCCTCTTGAGCCCTGAACACGTGATTCAATGAAATAAGGCTCGCCGATGACCTTGCTTTCGAGGACCTTTTTTACGATTCTGTAGTCTCTGTCCCAGCGTCGATTCTGATGCACCGTGAAAAGCTTTCCCGTTTCCGCCGCAACAGTCATGATCTCCTCTAACTCGGCGGAATTCATCGTTACAGGCTTTTCACACACAACATTCTTGCCCGCTCGGAGCGCTTTTATTGCATAATCCTTGTGAAAATTATTGGGGACCGCAATAGTAACTATGTCAATTGCGGGATCTGACAAAAGCTCCTCCGCGGAGCCGTAGGAATAAAGTCCGTTTGCTTCGATTTTTTCTTTGATTTCAGGGCGAATATCGTACGCGCCCGTCACATTGATCTCGGGTACGTTCGCCTTTAACGATGAGTGGTGCCAACCGCCCATGCCGCCGTATCCGATCAGTGCAAGATTATATTTCATACAAATTTCACCTTCCTTTCGGCTGTTTCCTTGTTGACATTGTACCATTTGATGGTATATAATGTCTAACAAATAAAGCTCACAACACTACTCAATTATTGCTCTGTTTCGCATCACGAAAATCAGACGCAAGGGAGATGCCATGCCACTGCCTTTTCACGAAACAAAAACGAAGCCCGAAGCCTGGACAACCTCAAAAATTGACTTTCCTCCTCATCTTCACGGATGTCCGGAACTCGTTTACGTCAGCTCAGGTGCGCTCACTGTCTGCATCGACTCAAAGGAATATACTCTTCAAAAGGGTGATCTTGCCGTTATTCTGCCGAACATCATTCATTCGTATCAGTCCGTATCGCCATCCGAGGAAACGGAGATTTACTTTATGATATGCGGCAAGCTTTCGCAGAACGCTTTGCTGAAAAAATATGCGGGAGCTTACGTTGAAAATCCCGTTTCGCCCATTGAGTCATTCCATCCCGATGTCGGGTATATGTTTTTTGCGCTTTACGAGGAGATAACGGAATCGCCCTCCTCTCACATAATCGACAACTATTTTCAGCTTTTGTGGATGAGACTTCTTCCCTCTCTTCGCGTATCAAGCCGATCCCGTGAGCCCGCATCAGACCTTGCCGTTTCGTCGCTCATTTATATTTCGGAGCATTTCCGTGAGCCGATCACACTTGATGTGCTTTCGCGCGAGCTCGGAATCTGCAGATTTTATCTGTCACGCATTTTTTCTCACGTGCTACACGTTGGCTTCTGCGAATACGTCAACACGCTTCGCATCAACTACTCAAAAGAGCTTTTGCTTTCGTCCGATCTCGGCATCCTTGACATCGGAATGCGATCGGGATTCCAAAGTCAGCAAAGCTTCAACCGTGTTTTCAAGGAGATGTGCGGAACAACGCCTGCAGCTTACAGAAAAAGATCCTCCGGCCGTTGAAACGTGCGCTCATTCAAACAAAAAACCTCCCGTACGGGAGGTTTTTATTTTGCGGTCACATTTTTATTCCGCTCCAAGCAGCTCAAGTATCTCCGCCGCAAGAAGCTCCGCAAAACTTTGACGCCAATCGGCGGAGTTAAGCTTTGCCGCATCGTCCGTATTCGTTGCGTATCCCGTTTCTATCAGCAGTGACGGAAAATCCGCCCATCTTGTGACAGTATACGCATCGGTCGGTCCCTTCGCGATAGTTACGGAATCGTTATCGAGCACGTCTCGGATGCTGTCCGTAAACTCGGTCAGAAGCTCTGTGTACGGACTTCCCTCGTAATAAAACATCTCATATCTGCTTATCTCGGGATATCCGACAATGCTGTTGACGTGTATCGACACAAAAAAGTCTATGGGAGTTTCTTTGTTCACCGCATTGGCATAAATGACGCGCTCGTACGCGGAGAATATGTTGTTGTCGATGATACGTCCGCTGTCATATTCCAAGCCGTATTTATCCGACATACTCCTTATTTCCGATGCTGACGGAAATACTTTTCCGTCGTGAGTAAGAATAACCGTTACGTTATGCTTCGAAAGCTCTGCGCTTACGCGCTCAACAATGTCAAGCGTTATCACAGCTTCGACGTCATCCAAGAGCTCCGTACTGCATCCGACGTCATCAAATCCGTGACCTGCGTCAAGGCAGATCACGATCCCGCCGTCCGTATCGTCTACCGAGGGCGGAAGTGCGCTGTCCGTCGTTGCATCATCCGTTGTTTTGTCATCGGTACCAGATTCATCTGATGTGTCTCTCGATGACGTATCATCCGAGAGCGACTCCTCTTCAGTGCCGCTTTCCGTGCAAGTAGTATCCGCAAGAGCGTTTGTGTCGGTTGTTTCCGCATCGGTACCTTTTCCCGTTTCGTGATCCTTCACAAACAATGCAAGCATAACTATAACCGCCGCGACGATCAGCATCGCCGCGATCGGAATTATGTAATTGACTTTTGATTTCTTTTTCATTTTCATATTTGTTCCGTAATATATATTTAAACGCATCAGCGTCGGCGCAATTCCCAAAACGCGACCGCACTCGCCGCGGCTACGTTTAATGAATCCACTCCGTGCATCATCGGGATGCGCACAGTGTAATCGCAGTCCTCCACCGTTGACGCGGCAAGTCCGTCTCCTTCAGTGCCGAGCACGACGGCAAGTCTTTCCTCGAGGCGCAGATCTGGTGAATCTACAGCCACCGAATCGTCATCGAGCGCCATCGCGGCAAGCTTAAAGCCCTCCGACTTCAGCTCCGACATCCAATTTTCGTCCGCACAAGTCCACGGTATCTGAAACACGGTTCCCATGCTGACTCTCGCGGCGCGTCTGTACAAGGGATCGCTGCATCCGGGAGTCAATATGACTGCATCCATTCCGAGAGCGGCGGCTGAGCGGAAGATCGCACCGACGTTCGTCGGATTCATCACCGAATCGAGCACGGCAACACGTGCCTTGCCGTTTATGATCTGCGACACGGGCAAAGGCGCGGGGCGCCTCATCGCACACAGGAGTCCTCTTGTCAGCTTGTAGCCCGTCAGCTCCGTCAAGACGTCAAACGGCGCCGTATATACGGGCACGTCTCCGACGCGCTCGAGCACATCCGCTGACTCACCCTTGATGTGACGTTCCTCAACGAGGATGGATTCGGGCACGTATCCTGCGTCAAGCGCTCGGATAATGACCTTGGGGCTTTCGGCAATGAACAGCTTATGCTCAATTCCGTGTCCCGATGCAAGCTGAGTTTCCGTCAGCCTTGCATACACGTCAAGCTCGGGGGCGGAGAGGCTATCTATTTTTATGATGTTCGACATAAGCTCACCTTTTTCGGCATCATTTCCACACAAACTTATAATTTATCGCTTCGCCGCCGTCAACGAGGATATTTTGCCCCGTGCAGAACTTATTCGTGACGGTCAAAAAGTACGCCCACTCCGCGATCTCCTCCGTCGTTGCCCATCTTTTCAGCGGAGTCTCGTCCATAATCTGCGCCCAAAGCTCCGGATCCGTCATAACGCACTCGTTCAGCGGAGTCAGAACTCCGCCGGGATCGAGACTGTTACACGTCGCGCCGTATGCGGCAACTCGAATCGCGACGTTTTTCGTATACGACAAAACACCGCCCTTGCTTGCACAGTATTCGGGGAATTCCGATCCCGTATGTGCGCTCGCCGATCCGATATTAAGAATCGATTTTATTCCGTCGCGCACGCCGTATTTTTCGGTTACGGTTATAAGCGCCTTCAAATTGATGTCTATGTCAGCCTCGTTTTGCGTGCCTGCGTTATTTATGAGCACGTCAACGTCATCCACCTGCGGCAGATGCTCCGTATCACGAACGTCGCACACGCAATGCGTATAGCTGTCGTGGGCGATGCCGGCGGGCTGTCTGTCGATGCCGATGACGGTGTGTCCCTTTTTGAGGAACAGCTCCGCCGTCGCTTTTCCTATTCCCTGCGACGTTCCCGTTATCAATATCTTCATTGCTTCGATTCCCTTTCAATATAGTCAACATATTCCTTGCCGACAGACTCCGACTTCCATCTCAGCGTGATCCTATAGCCTATCGGAGAGAACGCGATCTCCATCAAGAGCTCCGCGACGGCGCCCGTCAGGGCGCACATCGTGCACTGGAGCACCGTCCAATGAAATCCATCCCAGAAGACAGGCGCCAACACAACGAACACTATCACCGAGAAGATAAAATTATCAAAAAACTGACCGATAAACGTCGAAACGTACGATCGCATCGCATACGCGAGCTTGCCGTCCGGATTGCTTCGGAAGCATTTGCCTATCATCCAGTTGAGCGAATTGTTTATGAGTGCCGACGCAAGGAACGCCGTTGTGCTTCCGAGAAGTATGAACCACGTTCCGCGGAAAATTCCGTCAAACGCGCTGTAATCGTTTGCATTCGATGGGATCGCGCTCGCCACAAAAAAGATGAGGCAGGTCAGCAGATTTATCATCGCCGCAAGCACCGATATAAGATTGGACGCTTTGGGGCCGAAGTGCTTCGTTATGATATCCATGCACATAAAGGACAGCCACGAGATCAGGATTCCGCCGTCAAGTGCGATCCAGTCAAGGCTCAGTAAAGTCTTATTCGCAAGCAGATTCATACAAATGACGCTCACCACAAACAGCGTCACAACAGTGGCAGGTATCGACCTCAGCAATATATTCAATTCGGCAAGCTCGCCTCGGAGCCTTGCCTTTAACGTATTCTTTTCTGACATATTAACCGTTTATTTTGCCTTTCGGGAAAGATCTCTCGCATAATTATAGCGTATAATTTCAAATAATTCAATTAACTTTGCATTATAATCGCCAATTTGCGTCAAAAAACGGGATAATGAGAGCATTATCGTCCGCGGACGGGCTTATTCACACCTTACGTGGGCGCAAAAAAGCACCGCTCTCGCGGTGCTTTTTTACTTTTATCTGTCTCTTATTGCATCTATGGGGCGCTTCGACGCGATCTTCTTCACAGGGATGAAGCTCGAAATTGCCGCAACGCCGACGGAAATGACGAACAGCAGGAATATCTGCCTGATTCCGAAGGTAAGGACTGTTATGAGAAGTCCCACGTCCTCGCGTATCACGCTGTTGATGATGGCTGTCAGGATACACGTTGCCACCGCCGAAAGCACGAAATTGATCATCGCGATGATGAAGCTTTCAGAGAAGAAGATACGGAACACGTCGTTGCTGCGCGAGCCGATCGCACGGAGAATTCCTATCTCCTGCTTCTTGTAAGCTATACTCGTTCCGATGAAGTTTGCGAGCATAACGGACGCAAACAGAGCAAATCCGAAGCCGATCCAGAAGAATACGGCGGAAAGCATCTCGAACGTTTCGTCTACCATATCAAGCTCGTAGGTCACGGAGTTCTGCAAAGGATATCTGATGTTTGAATCCTCGCTGTAGCAATACTCGACGAGAGTTTTTATATCGGAGCGCTTCTCGGGCATAACGCCGACGGCGAAACTGTAGGTTCCGTTCGATTCCGCGGTGACCTTGTTATATAGTTCATCCCAGACGTAGACGCTTGCGGGCGACTCGCCTGCGACGGGATCGTATACATTGTCTATGACGCCGACAACTCGGCAGCCCTCGAATTCAACGTATTCGTCACACGCGTTGCCGTAAGCGTAAAATTCAAGCTCAAAGAGTGAGGAATAATCCGTTTTATAGATGAGATTTCCGTTTTCGTCGGTTTCGGGCTCGACGGATTCATCTATAAACGACATTGACGAACCGACACGGTCCACGGTAACGACGATCTCGTTTTCGGCAAGAGAGCCGGGCGCCTTGCCGTCCGCCCAGATGACGCGGTCGGGATCAAGATCGCTGTAGCTGCCGATTCTGTCCGGATTTATCTCAGCATAATTCTCACCGCTGTCGTGGTAAAACCACATATATGAGGTGCTGAACGGATACGTCTTGTATCCTGACTCAACCATAGCGTCAACGGCACCGTCGCACACGATCAAAAGATTGTGGAAGCTGTAGTTCTGGGCGTAGCGGAGCTCGTTAAAAAGGAAATAATCAACGAACTGATCTGCCGTGGAATCCCCCTCCGCTTCCTCGGTGAGCGATTCGTAACGGGAAAGGTCGAATTCTGTGTCGATAACGCCTACAATGGTGTATTCTGTCTCACAGAAGACGAGCTTTTTGCCGATCATATCGCCGTCGGAGGTGATCTTTTCGTAATGTACCGTTTCGGCTCCGTTTTCGTCAACGGTAACGTCTGTGAGAAAACCGCCGATCTTGAATGTCTCACAGATGTAGGACGTGATTGCGATCTCGTCCTCCTTTGCGGGCATTCTGCCTGCTGTGACGTCGTATCCGAGGTTGCGGACGTCATCCTCCGTCATCTCGGAAAAGCCCGATGCCGCCACGGAATGAATGACGTAATCTCCGTTTGTGAAGAGATCTTGATCTGACGAGGTGTACGCGCTGAAATCGAGAAGCCCCGTATCGGGAACGTAGACACCCTTAACGTCAATGCCCGTTCCGTTTTTTATTGAATCGAGGTCCTCGTCCGTGAGCTTGTAGCCCCACGTGCGCCAATAGCTGTCGATTCCCTCACCGATGCGCTTCGCTTTTGCCATAGACGCATAATTTATGTTTGTGTCGATAATTGAGCTCGTGCACGTCTCGATATGATTGTATGCGCTGAACGTGTCAACGAGCGCAAAAAGCGTAAACGCGACGACGGACAAAAGTATCGTCAAAACAAGACGGAATTTCTTGTGCTTGAGTCCGCCTGCGCCGATCTTGAACGCAGACTTCATCGGAAGCTTTGATTTGATGAGTTTGAACGCGGACGGATCGTGAGGTTTGATAACCGATTCGTCCGTTTTGCGGAACTTTTTGCTTCTGCCCGCAAAGCGTATCATAGCCTTCCCCGAAAGACTGTCCATATATGCGTTGATGGCAACTCTGTCCTCCTCGGTGAGGTGATATCCCATCGGAATCTTTACTGTATCTCCCTCATACTCAAGCTCGACGACGTTTTCGTCTGCCGTTCTGTCATATTCAACGTCATCGATAACGCTTCCGTCTGCAAGCTCGATAATTCTGTCCGCATAGTGCTCCGCGTACTCGCGGTCGTGTGAGACTACGATAACGAGCTTATCGGATGCGAGCTTCTTGAGCGTATCAAATACCTGCTTGCCCGTGTTGGAGTCAAGAGCACCGGTCGGTTCGTCTGCCATAATGATCTCGGGATTTTTGACAAGCGCTCGCGCGATGGCAACTCGCTGAAGCTGACCGCCTGAAAGCTCATTCGGTCTGCGATTGCCGTAGCCGGAAAGATCGACCCGCTCGAGTATCTCGTTTATCAGCTCGTCTGTGGCTTTTTTCCCCTGAAGCTCAAGCGCAAGTGCGATATTTGCGCCGACAGTAAACTCGGGGAGCACGTTATATTCCTGGAAAATAAATCCGACGTATGTGTTTCTGTATGAGTCGAAGCGCGACTGCGTAAAGTCACGGCTGGAAACTCCCTTGATGAGGATCTCGCCGTCATCGTAGCTGTCAAGTCCGCCGAGCAGATTCAGAAGCGTAGACTTACCGGATCCCGACTTACCGAGCAGAAAAATCATTCCCTTTTCGGGAAATTTGAGCGTGACTCCGTTAAGTGCGGTGACAGGCACGCCTTTTTTCGGTTTATATATCTTTGTCAGATTCTTTATTTCAAGCATAAACATCCTCCGTTTCAAAAAAGTGTGTTACTCCGGGTAGTACACTTATATAATACAGCCGCGGGCAGCATATGTCAACAAAAAATTTTAGTATTAAGGAAATCTTAACATTCGCGTGTGATGCACTGTGCACCGCCGCGCTTTACCCGCACAAAAAAGGCACGCGTTTCCGCGTGCCTTTTCCAATATCATTGCTCCGATTTTATCCTGATAACGGTGACCGAATATTTCGGCACCGTATAATTGAACTGCTCGGAGACGCCGTCGAGCTCGAAGCTCGTCATGCTGACGTCCTCCTCGGCGCCGAGTATGTTATCGTTCTTCAAACTCGTACCCGCAACAAGATCAACCTCCGCCGTAGAGGAAACGTCGGTAAGTCCCACAATGTCGATTGCAAAGGTCTTTACCTTACCCGTCACGTTGACAAGCTTGATGATGATGTCACCCGTCTCGTCCGTGCTGACTACGTGATACGCGTCAGCGTCGGCGGAATCTCTGATAGTGTAATCGATGTACAGCTTATCGTTGATGTAGCATTTGACGTTAAAATCTGTTACAACGATCTTGAGAGTGTACGTACGTCCGTTAATAACGGAGAAGCTGCGCTCAGTACCGACGAGCGGATCTGTCTTTGCTCCGTCCTTGACCTGCTGCAGGCAGGTGACGGTATTGTTCCATCCGCCGATGTTCCAGAAATAGTTATTGTCCTTGTCACCGACAGAGAACGGAATCAGGAATCCCTCGGATCCGCCCGTCTTGGTCACGTCAACCGTAAAGGTATAGTTAGTCCAATTTCTGTTACCGAAATACATAACTGTACCGGTCGTTCCGTATTTGTCGGTATTCGTTGTAGTTGACGTCTGCATCAATGCGCCCTTTTTGACGCTCCATGCGCCGTCGGATACCTTCGTCCATTCGTCAAGTGAAGATTTGTCATCAAACGTATCCTCTGCGAGAACCTTGCCCGTTTCATTATCCACGATCTTTACGTTGTCAAACTTCGCAGATGTGCTCCACGTTCCCACTCCGACCTTACCTACAAAGCCGTCCTCTTCCCTTTCGGCACCGACAAGCTCGGATTCGATCAGCTCCGTGCCCGCATTCGTAAGGAAGATCTTCTGAACGTAATAGTTGATTGACGATGTTACTGTGTGATTATTGAACCAAATGAGGTCGGGCGCCCAGTGAAGTCCCGTGAGGTTACCGAACAGAGGCGCATACGCCGCCATTCTGACGATGTCTCCGTTGCGTTCGAGTCCCGTCATATACGCCGCCTCGGCAAGTGCCGCCTTGAGAGTATTTGATCTTGCCGCATATTCACCGAGGAACACCTGTATTCCTCCGCCGAAGATCGTATCCGTAAACGAATCGCGGGAATAATTGTCCTCGTCGTAGTAGTCTGCGTTTTCAAAGAACCACTCGGGCTCGTTATAGTAGTGATGATCGATGGCGCCCGCAAAATCCTCGATATTCTTATCGGGATTTGCCTTCATCCACTTCTCCGCGTATTCGTAAGCCGCCATGTAATGCCATCCGCTGTCGCCGTCATCAACGCCTGCGGAGAACATAAGCTCAACTCCCTCAAACAGTTCGGGATCCGCCGCCTTCGCTTCCGCAAAAGCGTCCACGAACGCCTCGTAATGCTTAAAGAAATCGTTGCCCCACTGCTCGTTACCGATACCTATGTATTTGAGCTCAAACGGTTCCTCATGTCCCATCGCGATACGGACCGCACCCCATTCGGTGTCCGCGCCGCCGCGGCAGAACTCTACGAGATCGAGCGCATCCTTGATGAATCTTTCCATCTCGTCAGAGCCGAGAGGTGCAAGCTCGCCTGAGGACTGACCCATGCACGCAACACCCGCGTTAAGCACAGGGACGCCTATCGCGCCGATGTCCTCTGCGAGCAGGAAATACTCATAAAAACCGAGTCCGTAAGTCATATACACGGGATGCTGGTCATCGGTGAGTCCTTCGTTAGTCCAAAGATTGAAACCGAGCGTTCTTGCGGCGACGTCGCCGTAGGTTCCGTTCCAAGAATAAGGATCGCCGTTTTCATCAGCACCGACGGAATCCTTCCAATTGTACGCAGTATCAAGAGTCATGCCCTCGATGATACATCCGCCGGGGAATCTGAGGAATGCAGGCTCGAGCGCCTCGAGCTTTTCTGCAAGATCCGCTCTGAGTCCGTTTTCTCTGCCCTTATATGTATCCTCGGGGAACAACGAGATCATATCGAACGCGGCTTTGCCCGCGTCGATCGTCACGCGCAGTCTCACTCCGGAGTAATTCGTTGCATTTGACGTAAGCGTGAGTTCATATTTCGTCCATTCGGAAGTAACGGAGTCTATTTTGCCTTCCGCAAGCAGAGTGTTTCCGCGTGCGATGCTGACGTACACGGGACCCGTGTAGCCATCGATGCCGCGAACGTAAACGGAAAATTTATAATTTTTGCCCTTTTCAACGGAAATACCGTCAAGGAATCCCACGTTTTCAATGCCCGCAGGTGCATTGGAGGTATTTTCGATGACCATATAGTTCGGATTGTTGTCGTTCAGCGAGCCATCGGGATTTTTGGTCACGACATTTGCCTTGACATCACCGACGTTGAGCCAGCCGTGCTTTTCGTCACCGTCCGCGTACTCGGTAAACTCAAACGAACGGTTCTTCACCATCTCGGCGTAAAGTCCGCCGTCTGCGGCAAAATTTATATCCTCAAGGAATATGCCGAACAGAAGATCGCTGATGTCGTGTACTCTGACTGCGGCATTGATTCCGATCGTATAGTTAGCATTTTCGGGATCGTATTTCGCGATCTCACCCGCCTCACCGAATACCGCCGTCTTCTTATCGACCGTCGGCTCCGGATCTTTTCCGGCGTCCGTCTCCGCGTCTGTTTGCGCTTCCGTATCCGATTCCGTATTTGCAGCTTCGCCGGTAACTTGATCCGTATCTACAACCTCGCCGTTGCCGCAAGCCGTCAGCACAGTCATGGCGAACACAAGCAAAAGGGCGATCATACTCCGCAATGCTTTCATAAATTCCTCCGCTTTTTTCGGATCTTTCATCCGAAAATCATATTTCATTAATTTATGATAACACACAAGTGCCGCAAAATCAATCTTTTTGGCAAAGTTGAGGCTGTACCTCGGACGTTTTTTCTGTTATAATGATAAAAACGTTCATAAAAAGGAGTCCGCACTGTATTCTGCGGAGTATAATATCAAATGCAACCCGTACTTTTGACAGCTCTCGGAGTCGGCGGCGCAACCGTGATCGGTGCGCTTTTCGGATTCATATTCAAAAAAATATCCCACAAATTCTCCGACATTGTCCTCTCATTCGCCGCAGGCGTTATGCTTGCAGCCGCCGTGATCGGACTCGTACTTCCGTCACTTGATTACGGCGGAAGATTTGCACTTCCCGTAACGGTCGCGGGCGTCTTCTGCGGTGCACTTTGCGTCAACGTGATCGACCGCATCGTGCCTCATCTGCACAAGCTGACGGGAGGCGACGGAGAAGCGCATCCCGAAAGTCAGGAACGGCTGAGCAAGGTGCTCTTATTCGTCATCGCGATCGCCATACACAATCTGCCCGAGGGAATCGCCGCGGGAGTAGGCTTCGGAACGGGTAACACCGCAGAAGCGCTCACGATCGCAGGAGGAATCGCACTGCAAAACATCCCCGAGGGCATGGTCATCATCGGTCCGATGCTCGCGTCGGGCATAAGCCGCGGACGCACCCTCGCCATCGCCGCCGCAACGGGCGTGATCGAGGTCGTAGGAACTCTGCTCGGTTACTTTGCTGTCAGCATCTCATCCGCAATACTTCCCTTCGCGCTTGCCTTTGCAGGCGGAACCATGCTCTACGTCATCAGCGACGAAATGATCCCCGAAACGCACGCGCACGGTGCCGAACGCGGCGCGACGTATTCGCTTCTCGTCGGATTCTGCCTGATGCTCGTCTTTGACGTTATGCTCGGATAAAAGAAAACAAAAAGCTCCTCGTGCGAGGAGCTTTTTTTGTTTTTATCTGTTTTTCAGATGTCCGATGAGCTTACCGATCTCCATCACAACGAGCGGGACAAAAATAAGTCCGAGTCCGATGAGGTAAAGCTGCCAAGGAAGAGTTACAAGTTTGAATGCGATTCCGACGGGCGTGAAGAGCACGAGCGCAACGAGAAGAGTGGACGTGATCGCGGCAAGATTGAGGGTTTTGTTGCCGAACGGTCCGATACGGAAGAGCGAATGCTCGCTTCTCATATTGAACGCCTGAACGACCTGCGAAAGCGCAAGAATCATAAACGCGAGCGTCTGTCCGCCCTCGAGCGTACCCGTCACAATTTCACCGAGCTTGAAGCCGATGAGAGTGATCAGCGCGAACATACAGCCCTGAAGCACAACACGAACGCCAAGCCCGCCTGCGAAGATACCTTCGTTTTTCGGTTTCGGCTTTTTGTCCATAACGTCGGCTTCGACAGCCTCCATACCGAGCGCGATGGCGGGAAGCGAGTCTGTCACGAGATTGATCCAGAGAAGCTGCATCGAAAGAAGCGGAGTTTTGTGCCAGAGAAGCATTGCGGCGAACACGGTAATAACCTCGCCGATGTTGGTTCCGAGCAGGAATCCGACAACCTTTTTGATATTCGAATAGATTCCTCTGCCCTCGCGGACTGCATCAACGATTGTGGCAAAATTGTCATCAGTGAGCGTCATATCGGACGCGCCCTTGGCGACATCGGTGCCGGTGATACCCATTGCACAGCCGATATCTGCGGCTTTGAGCGCGGGAGCGTCGTTGACACCGTCACCGGTCATGGATACGACCTGACCTTTTCTCTGCCAAGCCTTGACTATGCGGATCTTATTTTCGGGCGAAACGCGCGCATAAACGCTGATTTCCTCGACCTGCTCATCGAGCTCACGGTCTGTCATGGCGTCAAGCTCCGCACCGGTGATGGCGCGGTCGCCGTCGAGAAGGATACCGAGCTCACGTGCGATTGCAGACGCGGTCACAACGTGGTCGCCCGTTATCATAACGGGCTTGATGCCCGCGCGGCGGCAGATGGCAACAGCCTCCTTCGCCTCGGGACGCGGCGGGTCGATCATACCCACAAGTCCCATAAACGTGAGACCGGATTCGAGCTCCTCGGAGGTGAGCTCCTCGGGGATAGAATCTATCTTTTTATATGCAACCGCAAGCACGCGAAGAGCATCGCGGCTCATTGCTTCGGTCATTTCCTTTGCCGTGCCAAGATCTCCCGAGATACAGCGCGGAGCCATCATATCAAATGCGCCCTTGACTATAACGACGTTTTCACCGTCGATAAGGTTGACAGTTGTCATCAGCTTACGGTCCGAATCGAACGGGATCTCCGCAAGTCTGGGATGCTTTTTGTTGATGTCCTCTTTGGGAAGTCCGTTTTTATGAGCTGCGAGGACTATGGCAGTCTCAGTCGGGTCGCCTATATGCTGTTCCTCGTTATCGTGGAACACAACGGAGCCATCACAGCAAAGCGACGCGTACATAAGGAGATTTTTGACGTCATCGGTACAGTCGGATGTGATCGATTCGGGGGCAGAGGCGCCGTCAACGTAAGCCTTAACGAGAGTCATTCTGTTCTGAGTGAGCGTACCCGTCTTATCGGAGCAGATGACGGACGCACTTCCGAGCGTTTCAACAGCGGGAAGACGTCGGATAAGCGCATTTTTCTTGACCATACGCTGTACGCCGATGGAAAGCACAATCGTTACGATCGCGGGAAGTCCCTCGGGAATAGCGGAAACAGCGAGAGAGACCGCTGTCATAAATATCTCAAGAACGGGGATTCCGTTTGCAAGGCCAACGACAAAAATGATAGCGCAGGCGAGTATTGCGACAATACCGAGATACTTGCCAAGCTGTGCGAGCTTGTGCTGAAGAGGAGTCTGTCCCTCTCCTTCACCGTCGAGCAGGTTCGCGATCTTACCCATTTCGGTATCCATGCCGATAGCGGTAACAACGGCTACAGCCGTACCGTACGTTATCGAACAACCGGAGAATACCATATTCGTTCTGTCACCGATAGGTGCCTTATCGTCGACCTCCGCGTTCGCATCCTTCTCGGACGGAACAGACTCACCCGTGAGCGCGGATTCCTCGGACTTGAGGCTGACGCTGTGCAAGAGTCTTGCGTCTGCGGGTACAAAATCTCCCGCCTCAAGGCGGATGATATCACCGGGAACGAGCTCGGATGCGTCGATGATCTTTTCTTCACCGTCACGGATAACGCGTGCGTGAGGCGCGGACATATTCTTCAGCGCATCAAGAGCTTTTTCGGCTTTCCCCTCTTGGTAAACGCCCATGACCGCGTTAAGTATGACGATGAACAGTATGAGCGCGGGCTCGAAAAGCTCGCCCCAATTCTTTTCAACGCACACAACGACAAACGAAATGATCGCCGCCGCGATCAGGATAAGGATCATAACGTCCTTGAACTGATCGAGAAAACGCTCGAGTGTCGTTTTTTTCTTTTTTTCCTTAAGTTTGTTTTCGCCGTATTTTTCTTGTCTGACACGAACCTCCTCGAACGACAGTCCTCGGGTCTGTTCTGTCTGAAGCTCAGCGAGGGCTTCTTCTTTTGATTTGCTGTGCAGTAACACTTGCAGATCCTCCGTAAAAATATTATTTGCGGTTCGTTCTGTGTCCGTTTCGGGAGCTTTTGCTAAAAAAACGGACTCATATATAACCGCAGGTCATATATGAGTCTCGCAAATTAAAACAAAACCGGACCTTTCGGTCGTGATGTTGGCTTGCTACGGCTGTGCCGTTCGCTACTCCCTCATAGGAATTTTATCATACCACAAATCTTCTCGGATTGCAATATCAGACGGTCAAATTTTAACAATTATTAATTTTTGCATCCGATCGCGATTTTAATATTTCTCAAACATTTCGCAAACAACAAAAAAACATCGGAGAAATATAATATGCCCGTAAGTGAAAAACAGCACAAAGAAAGGCACAGGCAAAAGAAAATGAACAGAAACGATCAGGAATATCTCGTACAGAAGATCCGTACACAGTACACGGAAAAGGAAGCAACGGAGCTCGACGCGCTCCGCACACTCGATGCAAAGGTAAAGCGTCCCGCAAACGTATTCGCATACACCTTCGGCTCGATCGGCGCTATCGTTATGGGAAGCGGTATGAGTCTCGTAATGACCGACATCGGCTCCATGCTCGGCATGACCGAAACAATGATCCCCGGCATCGTGATCGGTATTGTCGGTATGCTTATGGCTATCATCAACTATCCTATCTACAAGGGCATCCTCGGCGCAAGAAAGAAGAAATTCGCCGGCAAAATCATGGATCTCAGCAACAAAATTCTCAACAAATAATCAAATCAAGCAAAGGAGAAAAGAATAATGGGTATCAAAGCATTTTTTAAGAAGGCATTCGGTGACATGAAGGAATCCGCAAAGGCACAGCACGAGGTTGACAAGGCTGAATTTGCCGCTGCAAAGGCAGAAGCAAAAGCAAACTTTGAGGAAAACAGAGGTCACAACACCTATGCGAAGGCAAAAGCCGACGCTAAGAAGAGCTGGGATGATGCTCACATGAGCCCTGCTGAGAGAGCCGAAAAGGCTCCGGCAGAACGCGACGAAAAGATCGCGGAAGCAAAAGCAAGAACCGAAGCGGCAAACGAACGCTACGACGCAGCAAAGAAAAAGTAAAAGCAAACGGATCAGCGAGGCGCACAGTCTCGCTTTTCCCGCTTAAAAAAGAACAAAAAAGGAGTAGAAAATGAACGCTATTGAAATAAGAAATCTTTCTAAAAGCTTTCGCGGTATGTATGCGGTAGATCATCTTAATATGACTGTTCCTGTCGGAGCGATCTACGGATTCATCGGCGAAAACGGTTCGGGTAAATCAACGACCGAGAAGCTCATCTGCGGTCACCTCGTTTCCGATGAAGGCGAGATCAAGCTTTTCGGACGCGATCACGATGACCCAGGCGTCCGTGTGAGAGTCGGCGCACTCATCGAAAATGCAGGATGCTTCCCCGGATCAAGTGTATATCAGAATCTCATGATGCAGTGTATAAATCTCGGCATTGAAAATCGTGACGAGGAGATCCGCCGAGTTCTCGAAATCGTCCGTATGGAAGACAATGCAAATATCAAGTTCAAGAGTTGTTCTCTCGGCATGAAACAGAGGATCGGCATTGCTATGGCTCTGCTCGGTGATCCGGCTTTGCTTATTCCGGACGAGCCTATTAACGGTCTGGACACCGACGGTATGCGCATTATGCGTGAAATTCTTGTAGATATTACGCAAAAGTATGGCTGTACTGTTCTCATTTCCTCACACATACTCGGTGAGCTTGAAAAGATCGCCACCCATTACGGCATTATCCGTCAGGGAAAGATGATCATGGAGCTGTCCGCCAAAGAAATGGACTCAAGAGCGCAGGTTTTTGTTTCTCTGAAGACAAAGGATATGAAGGGTGCTCAGGCAGTCTTGGCGGACAAATTTGCGGACGTCCGTTTCGAGGGCGAATACATCCGTGTTTATGACGTGGACGATACTGCCGCTATCGTAGATTTTTTGATGAAAAACGGTCATGTTGTCAGCGAGATCAAAAAGAATAAGATCGGTCTCGAAGAATACTACATTGAACTGATGTCGCAGAAGGAGAGAAAGTAATATGACTCGTGAACTCAAATTTGAATCTCCGAGCTTCGGAAAAAGGCTGAAGGGAATGCTCGGCGTGGATTTTTACCGTCTTTTTCACACGCCGTTGTTCTATATTTTTGTTCTGATAGCGGCAATTATCCCTGCAATGATCCTTGGTACTACGGGAATGGAAAATCCGCAAACAGGCGTGGTCGCTCCTCCGCTTTATACAAACACGTGGAACATCATTGCAGCAGACAGTCCGCTTTATGTAATCAATGAGATCGGTGAATACGCCAATATGAACATGGTATTCATTTTTGGCGGTATCATGGTGTCCATATTCATCGGTCACGATTATAAATCGGGCTACGTAAAGCAGCTTTTCACAACACACGCAAAGAAGCAGGACTATATGATCTCAAAGACCGTTGTCTGTGCTTTTGCAATGGCTTGTATGTGCATATCCTACCTCCTTGCCTCCATTGGCGCAGGCTTTGTTGCGGGAACCTCCTTTGAAGTGAATATCGGTTCGTTGGTTCTTGCAATTCTCGGTAAAATTGTTATGAGCCTCGGTTGGGCAAGCCTTTACACCTTCCTCAACATAATTTTCAGAAGATATTTCGGCATTTCCATTGCCTCATCTTTCTTCTTCGGTACAGGCATACTGATTATTGGTGCGGCCGCCATCGTTGAAGGTCTGTCGCTTCCTTCAAGCTTCCTCAATATCTTCCTTTACGGTTCTTCCGTAAATGCGTGCCTTACGAGCAATATCGGTACGCTCATCATTTGCCTTGTTGTATCGCTGGCTTGGACGGTTATTTATAATCTTGCAGGTACGCACATTCTCAATAAGAGCGACGTGTATTAAGGAGGCGGCACAAGATGAATGCAGTTGAAATTAAAAATCTATCTAAAAACTTCGGCCCGAAACAGGCTGTTTGCGGCCTGGATATGACCGTTCCGATGGGTGCCATCTACGGTTTTATCGGTGAAAACGGTTCCGGTAAATCCACCACAGAAAAAATGATCTGCGGACTTATCCCCACGAGCGGCGGCTCGATCAAGCTGTACGGCAAGGATTACACGGATCAGTCGGTTAGAGCCAAGGTCGGCGTACTGATTGAATCTCCCGGTTGCTTTCCCGGACTTACCGTTTGGGATAATATGATGCTTCAGGCGGCAAATCTGTCGATCCCCGACGCAGAAAAAGAGGTCGTCAAGGTGCTCAAAACAGTAAGAATGGAGGGCGCCGCAGGCAACAAGTACAAGAACTGCTCCCTCGGCATGAAGCAGAGAGTCGGCATTGCAATGGCACTCCTCGGCAATCCCACGCTTCTCGTGCTTGATGAACCGTTAAACGGACTTGACGCCGACGGCATGCGCATTATGCGTGAGGTATTTCTCGATGTGGTGAGCGATGGCAAGCGCAGTATTATTGTATCTTCCCATCTTCTTGGTGAACTGCAGAAGGTTGCGACGCATTATGGCATTATCCGTCACGGAAAAATGATCGTGGAAATGACGGCGGACGAGCTTGACGCAAGCTGCCGCACTTACGTTGCCCTTCAGTCGGGCGAAATGAATCGTACCAAAATGCTTCTCGGCTGCAAATATTCCCGTGTGGAGGAAGATGAAGCAGGTTACATTCGTGTGTACGATCTGACCACCCCGGAAAAGATCGTAAAATATCTCTACGAAAACGGTATCCCGGCTACAGAAATAAAAACCGACAAGATCGGGCTTGAGGAATACTACATCGATCTTATGAAGGGAGGCAAATAACAATGGAAAACGCAGTAAAATTTGAATCCGTCAGCTTTGGAAAAAGACTTGGCAGTATGCTGAAGGTCGATTTTCGCAGAATGTGGAGATCAAGACTCTTCTACATTTTGATCGCCTGCGCGCTCGTTATGCCGATCCTTATGACGGTAATGATGGCTATGATGGACGGCTCCGTTTCAGTTAATCCGCAGACCGGCGAAGAATCTGTGATGGTAGGTCCCGAAAACACTTGGCAAAACATCGGTACACTTCCCGGCGGCGAAGCCATGGGCGGAAACGATGTATTTATGATGTGCAACATCAATATGATGTTTATGGCGGTTGCCGTTTTCATCTGCCTGTTTGTTTCGGATGATTTCAGAAGCGGATATGCAAAAAATTTGTTCACGGTCCGTGCAAAAAAGGGCGATTACGTCATTTCCAAAACACTTGCAGGCTTTGTTTGCGGAGCTTTTATGCTGATCGCTTACTTTATCGGTGCTATGCTCGGCGGTGCGATTGCGGGACTTTCCTTTGATCTGCACGGCTTGAATGCGGGAAGTATCGTGCTGTGTATGATCGCAAAGATCTTCCTGATGCTCGTGTTTGTTGCCATCGACGTGATCGTAAGCGTTGGTGCAAAGCAGAAGGCGTGGCTTTGTCTCTGCGGCTCTCTCGGTGCGGGAATGCTGCTCTTTATGATGGTATCTATGATCACCCCTCTTGGCTCTACATTAATGAACGTTATCCTCTGCCTTGCAGGTGGCGTATTGTTCAGTGCAGGACTCGGTGCTATCAGTACAAAAATATTGGCAAAAACAAGCTTGGTATAATTAACAAGGCAACGCTCTTTCGCGTTGCCTTGCTTTATTTGGGAATCAACATTAAAAAAATCAAAACGTAAACAAAACTTTAACATTTGGGTGATATACTGTATAATGAATTAAAGTATACGCGGAGGTAATGCTATGTTTAAGATATTGGTTGTTGAGGATGACAGAGAGCTGAACCGAACAGTCTGCTCATTTTTAAATCACAACGGCTACGAAGCCGTCGGATGCCTTAATGCAAACGAAGCCTACGACGCGCTTTATTCCAATATGTTTGATCTTATAGTTTCCGACATTATGATGCCGAGAGTTGACGGATTTGAGTTTGCCCGGAACGTGCGCGAGCTTAACGATGACATACCGATCCTGTTTATGACTGCCCGCGACGATATTGCCTCCAAGCAGAAAGGCTTCCGCATCGGCGTAGATGATTACATGGTCAAGCCCATCGACCTTGACGAGCTGTTTTTACGCATCGGCGCACTTCTTCGCCGTGCCAAGATCGCATCAAGCCGCAAGCTCGAGATAGGCAGCTTCACTATGGACGCGGACGAGCACACCGCATACCTTGACGGCGACGAGATCCCGATGACAAACCGCGAATTCAGCATACTCTATAAGTTCCTCTCGTATCCGAAAAAGACCTTTACTCGCACACAGCTTATGGACGAATTCTGGGATGCCGACACCGAAACGGCACCGAGAGCCGTTGACGTTTATATGACCAAGCTCCGCGGAAAGCTCGCAAATTGTAAGGATTTTGAGATCGTGACCGTTCACGGGCTTGGATATAAGGCGGTGATAAAGTGAAGCAAAGTTACAGAATTAAAAGCTTTCTGAAATGGCTCAATCATTATTTTGTATTCTTTTTGCTTGTTGCTTTTGTTATTACTTGCTGTACAATGCTGTTCGTATCAGCGCTCGGAGAATCTTTAGGCATTGATTTTACCGATGCACATATCGCTGCCGCAGCAAAGCTGACTTTTTGGAATGTTGCACTTTTGAGCCTTATTTTTACGATTATTGATTCGCTTCGCCGAAAGTTTACAGTGGAACGTCCGGTAAAGCGTATTGCCGATGCGGCAGAAAAAATCATACAAGGCGACTTTTCAGTCCGTGTAAAACCGCAAAGCAAATTCGGCACGGATGAAACCTTCAATCAGGTTATAGACTGTTTCAATAAAATGGCAGAAGAACTCGGTAGCGTGGAAACATTGCGCACGGATTTCATTGCCAACGTATCCCACGAAATGAAAACACCCCTTGCTGTTATGCAAAACTACGGAACGCTCCTGCAGGCTCCCGGTCTGTCCGAGGACAAGCGGATCGAATACGCCAAGGGCGTTACGGACGGCTCTCGCCGCATGGCTGATATGATGACAAACATACTCAAGCTGAACCGTCTCGAAAATCAGAAGATTTATACGCAAGCGACCGAGTTTGATCTCGGAGAGCAACTTTGCGAATGCCTTTTGCAATACGAAAGCGTATGGGAAAAGGCAGATATTGAAATAGATACCGACATCGCAGAAAGCGTTACTGTAAAAGCTGATGCAGAGCTGCTCGCTCACGTTTGGAACAATCTTTTCTCAAACGCGTTCAAATTCACGCCGCAGGGCGGCAAGGTCACAGTAACGTTATCCTCCGATGAGCATTACGCAACCGTCAAGGTAGCGGACACGGGCTGCGGTATGCCGCCCGAGGTCGGCGCACACATCTTTGAAAAATTCTATCAGGGCGACACGTCTCATTCGGTACAGGGCAACGGACTCGGTCTTGCGCTTGTAAAAAGAGTGGTTGACATTATTGAAGGCGAGATCGGCGTAGAAAGCGTTGTCGGAAAAGGCTCCACGTTCACCGTGACAATACGGAGGTCTTAATATGGTTATAAAAAAACTCGGTAAGGCGTTGCTTTTCCCTCACATCGCCATTATGATAATCCTTATCCCGATCTCAACCGTCTTTCTCGTATACTCGATGGTGTTTTTGGGAACGGAATCCGTCGCCGCGATCATTTCGTACATTCTTGCCTTCTATACTTTGACGGTTTGGTGTTTCAAGATACCGTATTTAATAAAGTTTTTCAAGAAGTTCAAGAACGAGAACAAGTATGTGAGAATCTGGCAAAGCGATACACGACTCAGAGTAAACGTATCTCTTTACGGAACGTTGATTTACAATACAGCTTATGCTTTGTTACAGTTGGGAATGGGCATTTGGCATCACACGTTTTGGTTTTATTCACTTGCGGGATATTACATTTCGCTTGCCGTTATGCGTTTCTTTTTGGTGCGACATACAAGAAAACATCGCCCGGGTGAGCTGATGCTTGAGGAGCTGCGCAAATACCGTGCGTGCGGCATCGTATTTCTCCTGATGAACCTGACTTTAGCGCTGATGATCTTTTTTATGGTGTATTGGAACAGGACCTTCAACCACCACGAGATCACGACTATCGCGTTAGCGGCGTACACCTTTACCTCCTTTACACTTGCTATCATAAATATTGTAAAATACCGCAAATATAACAGTCCCGTTTATTCAGCATCCAAAGCGATCAGTCTTTCGTCAGCGTGTGTTTCAATGCTGACTCTCGAATCAACTATGCTCACCACATTCGGAGACGGCACAATGACTCTGACGGAGCGCCGCATATTACTTGGAGCTTCGGGATGCGCGATATCCGCGTTTATCATCGCTATGGCGATCTATATGATCGTACAAGGAACAAAAAAGATACAGTTGTTAAAGAAATCAAAGGAACAATCCTATGGAAAATAAAAATTCAGAAACATTCAATTACACCTACTCCGCAAAAGAGCAGGCAGAAATACAAGCAATCCGCAAAAAATATTCTTCCACCGAAGAAAGCGAAGACAAAATGGCACGTCTCCGCCGTCTGGACGAGAGCGTTACACAAAAAGCGACCGTCGTTTCTCTTATACTCGGCGTCATTGGCGCGTTGATCTTGGGATTTGGCATGAGTCTTTCGATGACAGAGCTTTC
Source organism: Eubacteriales bacterium (assembly GCA_045594085.1). GTDB lineage: Bacteria > Bacillota > Clostridia > Oscillospirales > CAG-272 > DTU064. Next base: position 71,227 of record JAZNXW010000020.1, read on the forward strand.
GGAGGCATTCGGTATGGACAGTGCCATAGGAATAATCGTCGGCGCCGTCATCGGTGTCATCGGAATCGTGCTCGTATGCTGTGCATATCCGGTATACAATCGCATAGTAAAAAAAGCGCGTCAAAAGATCGCGCCGGAGATACTTAGGCTGACAGACGAGCTGATGAAGTGAAACTGATGTGAGATTATTTTGCAAAAACAAAAAGGATGCATTTGCATCCTTTTTTTCATATCGTGAAGTGAATGCAAGCATTCACCGATTTGATCGTGCGACCCCTTGGTCCCTCTCGATTCGCGCACCTATGTCATTTTGCAAAAACAAAAAGAGGATGCTCCTGCATCCTCTTTCTCTCGGAGTGACACGATTTGAACGTGCGACCTCTTGGTCCCGAACCAAGCGCTCTACCGAACTGAGCCACACCCCGATTTAATTTGCCCGATTATTGTACCATATTCCGCGGCCTCTTGTCAATACCCGTTTCGCTTTTTCCCGGAAAAATCACGCCGCACCCGTGCCTTTTGGCGCAAGGCGGGAAAATCTCCTTGAAATTTCCCGCGCCTCTTGCTCTGGCGGCCCGGGTGGCGTATAATAAAGGCAGAAGAAAACCGAGATGCGCCCGAGAATGCTATACTCACGGAGGAAAACGATGA
>JAZNXW010000021.1:0-1525 GCA_045594085.1 Eubacteriales bacterium
TCTTGCTAACCGCATCAATCGTGCTGCCGAACTTTTCATCCGCCGTCATATAGAGCCTGCAAAATCCGACGCCATCAGTCACGACGACTATTATTACGAGTGGCTCGACGAGGTGAAAAAGGAAGAAGACGATAGTCTTGACGGGAACGTTCCGCTGGGAAACGAAGCGGATATGGTATTTGCTTCGCCATATTTTACGATCAAAGAGCTTGCAATGATTCAGACTGGCTGTTCCGATCGCATTTCCCCTGACAGTATTCCCGAATACATGGGCGTACGTGACGGCTTTTTGAAGGAAACGGCGGGCCTTTCCATGGAAGCCCGTGAGGCTTACGTTTCGTATAATCGATTCAGAGACCCCGAGGATGAAGCCGTAAATAATCGATGGAAGTACATCGACGCAAAGAACTTTTTGAAGGGCGAATACGAAAAGCTACTTGAGTATTGTGAAGAAGCCGATCAATGGGAAAAAGATTTAAATTCTATCGTCTGGGAGCTTTGCCGCTCGTATTACTTGATTCGCAAATGGACAGAGACGGCAAGGGATCCGGAGTTTGCTTTATTGTATCAGCAGAAAATGATAGAATGCTATCAGAATGCTCTTGAAAGAAACTATAAAAAGATCAAGGAGTACAAGGAACGGGGCGTGGTCGATTTTTCCGAAACCGATACGTGGGTGCTTACTCTTGATAAAAACGGAAATCCCGCAAAAACGGCTGTGATCGGCGTAGGTGAATACGGAAAACCCATTTTCGCCGATGATAGTACGGATATACCCTTTGTTGGTCGGAGAAGGTCGAACATAAAGGATTGCTGCCGCGATCTTGGTGATCTGGCACCGTATAATGACAATTTATATGAGCTTTTGGCAAAGGCACACAAATTAAAGGAACAAGGTCCTCTTGGCGCCGAGCCCTATCCCACACCGAATTATGATCTTGACGGTTTGTCCGGAGGACGGCTTGACGCGGCGGCGTGGCAGAACTATGCGATTGAGCACGGAATGGTTCGCCACGTGGATTACGATGCTTCGCTTAACAAATTGATCGAAGAGCTGCAAGAGCTCATTGAGCTTTACGAAAAAGCATTGAGCATCGTCTGACAGATTACAAAAGGAGGCGTCGACAATGAAATTAAAGTGTCCCTATTGCGGATCTCCCCGCACGCAAAATGTTGGCGGCGATAACGGAAATCCATTTGACCGACGCCCCGAAAAAACTGTCTGCCTTGATTGTGGCAGAACCGTTAGTGCGGGAGTGGGAGTTGAAGATCTGCTCAAACACATAGATTTATCAAACGGGAGAAGAATTATGGATAAACCTTGTATAACAATTATTCGAATGTACGAAACCTTCGGCGGCTCGGGCAAATCTGCCTACCGTACCGATATCAGAAAAGGAAAGATCCCTTATGCCGAAATGGAAAAGCTGTATGCGGAAGCCCCCTCGGACAGTAGCTTTGAGATCGTTGACGTAACCGATGACACGGTTTCCTTCGTTGTTGACGGCTCTTATCTTGAGGGCGG
>JAZNXW010000022.1:0-16361 GCA_045594085.1 Eubacteriales bacterium
TACGCAAGCCGTTATTCCCCCCTCATACGACAAGATCCCAATCACGGGCATCGCGGACGGCGCGTTTGATTCCGTCGACGATCCGCTCAATTTCCGCATCTTCGGCTACGAAGACACGTTTGCACGCGAATATGCCGTCGAGCACGGTCACATCTTCATCGAATGGTATGACGGCAAGTTCCCGAACCATTACTATCCCGAGGGTGTTAAGCTGAACGAATGGACTAAGAGCGAGCCGAGATCGGTCTATATCGCCGTGGACGACAACGCCGAGATCGACAAGCTCGTGTCGGACTATCTTTCGGGCAAGGACGTGTACGACGAGCTTATCGCACGAGCGGTCTACCGCTTCAGATGCCTTGATGATTTGTATCAATCATCCGAGCTCAGACAGTATTACTACACCTCCAAAGAATATAACGTAGGCGATTACGACAGATATCAGATATATATTCCCGTCTACCTCCGCAACGGATATTTCCAAGCGAATGCTTACACCTGGGAGCGCTACGGAGAGATCGAATACTACGACAACTACGTAAAAAACGAGGAGCTTTTGTTGGGTGAATTATTCGATGACTCTATGATAAACGTGGAAGGATGGTTCTTCTTCCCCGATCAGGGAATTGGAACCTCTCCACTCTGCAACACCTCCTGCAATATGACGGTTGAAGAAGGCAAGATCACGCTTACGTGCACTTATCAGGATTTTTACGGCGGAGAGCCGTGGGGTGAACTTGAAACAGGCACCGCTGTCCTCGTCCGCGGCGAAAACGGTTGGTATTTCGACACCTCTTACTATTGTTACAGCGGAGTTTCCTCATATCTCGAGCACCTTTTTGAGGACTACCTCGACGAGATCAAAGGAAAATAAAAAAAGCCACCCACGGGGTGGCTTTTTTTCCTTTTTCATTATCTCACGATCTCCTTGAGCGAGCCGGATTCGTACTCGCGCAGGAGTGAGGTGAGGTCCTCGATCTTTTCAAGGATCGATTTACCGATGTCGGTGTCTCTGACGCGCAGCTTCTTTGCGGCGTGCTCGAAAACTACCGTATCGGAGAGGATATCGACGTTGTTGGTAATTGCATCGCGCGTGCCGCGGAAGGGCTCGTGCGCGGAGATTCTGATACCCTCGGCGTTATATATGAGCGTATAGCCCGCGATACCGGTTGTGGGCTGATATGCCTTACAGAAGCCGCCGTCGATGACGATGACCTTTCCGCCCGCCTTGACGGGCTCATCTCCCGATTTGATCGGAATATGACCGTTTATAATATGTGCGGACTCGTCCGTAAGCGAAAATTCATGCAGAATGCGCTCCGCGATCTCGGGATCGTTCCAGCAGTTGTAGTACGTATTCTTCGGCTCATTCCAGGATGTTTTATCTGCGACGAGCAGACGTTCAAACGTCGCGATCTTCTTTCGTGCGCAGAGGGGCGAATCCTTACCGCACCACAAAAACCACAGAAAATCCTTACCTTCCTGACGCGTTTCGGTACCCTCGTCAGCGAAATATGCCTGACGTGCGAGACGATCACAGTGATCCATCAGATCGCGTCCGCTCTTGCCGTCTGCCGCACCGATCGACAGGAAATCTCCGTTTTCATCAAGCGGAATGCATCCGTGAAAGAGCAGATTGTTGTTGAAAACGGTGTACATCTCACCCTTTTCGTAGAGGAAACGTACGTGACGCTGGAGCTTTTCCGAACGCATAAACGCATTTTTGAGATATTTCATAACGTCGCGCTCGCGTTCCGTCAGCTTATATGGATCAGCGGGATCGACGGTCGGAAAATCAGTTTCCTTAAGGGGATATTCGACGCCCTCCACCGTAACAGTCCCCTTTTCGCGATTGATCTTATCGAGAAGGAGGCGGTGCTCCATACCAAATCCGGGATTGCGGTAGATGATCTGCCCCTCGAGCTTAAACTGAATGATCGCAATCGCCTTATGCATACGTGCGATGAGCTTATCGTCATCGTGACGGAGGAAGTCTCCCTCGGATGTTCCCTTCGGCATATATCCCGTAACGTCGGCGGCTGAATACACCTCTGCGGCAAAGTTTGTCAGCGGACGGAGCGAGATGCCGTAGCCGATCTCGACAACGTCGAGATTTTTATATGTAATCGAATTGTTCAAGACGGCAGCGATGCACGTGCGCGAGCCTGCGGCAGCGCCCATCCACAGCACGTCGTGGTTGCCCCACTGAATATCAATGGAGGTCTCCTTCATCAGTTCGTCTATGATGATATCTGCGCGCGGCCCGCGGTCATAGATGTCACCGACAATATGCAAATGATCGATAACGAGGCTTTTTATAGCCTCGGACAACGCAATAATGAAGCGTTCGGACGCGCCGAGCTTAACTATGGTTTCTATGATATTTTCGTAATACTTAGTCTTGGCGTCGGCATCGTAATCGAGATTAAGAAGCTCGTTGATTATGTAATCGTAGCCGCCCGCGGTCCTTGCAAGGTATTTTCTGACCTTGGAGCGCGTATATTTTGCACTTACAAGACGGCAAAGCTCAAGCAGACGCAAAAGCGTGACTCTGTACCAATCATCGGGATCGGTCAGCGAGGGACGAATCTCCTCCAGCTTTTCACGAGGATAGTATATGACGGTCGCAAGCTCCGCGCGCTCGCGCGCCGTGACAGTTTTGCCGAAAAGCGTGTCAATCTTATTTCTGATAACACCGGAAGCGCTCTGCCTGATGTGCAGAAATGCCTCATATTCGCCGTGAAGGTCGCTCATAAAGTGCTCGGTTCCCTTCGGCAAGTCAAGGATCGCCGTAAGATTAATGATCTCACCCGTCACGGCATTGCGGTTCGGGTAACGCTTGGCAAGCTCAAACAGATATTTTTGTCTCGAATCCTTTTCCTTTATCATAGCTGTCTCCGAATAAAAATTCCTCTTGACTATATTATGTCACATTTGCCGCCAAAAGTCCACAAAAACTTATTTGAATAAAACGAAAAAAGCGATGACCTCGGCACTCAAGCCGAAGCATCGCTTTTTACGTTTTATATCCTGCACGCATCAGCAGTGCAATTTCCTCTCGGATAGTCGCCTCTTTCATCACCAATCTCGAAAAGGCGGTTATATTTCGCGATTCTTTCGCCTCTGCACGGAGCGCCTGCCTTGATAAAGCCCGCTCCAAGCGCAACGGCGAGATCCGAAATAAACGTATCGCAGGTCTCTCCCGATCTGTGCGAGGCGATAAGCTCAAAGCCTGCATTGCGCGCCGTCATCGCTGCTTCGACCGTCTCCGTGACGGTTCCCGCCTGATTCGGCTTGATGAGAAGCGCGTTTCCGCGTCCGTGAGCTGCTCCGTCAAGCACGCGCGCCTTATTTGTGACGAAAAGATCATCTCCAACGAGCATTATTTCGCCTCCGAGCGCCGACGTCATACGTTTCCATCCGTCTGCGTCGTCCTCACCGAGCCCATCCTCGATCGACATAATCGGATACTTGCGGCAAAGTGCCTGCCAATACGAAATGAGTCCGTCACTGTCATATTCACGTCCGCGCTTCGGCAATCTGTATCCGCCATCGGCAACCCACTCGCTCGCCGCCGCATCGACAGCAAGACGCACGCTGTCTCCGTATCCCGCCTCTGTGATCGCTGCATAGAGAAGATCGAACGCCTCCTCGTCATGCTCGAGCATCGGCGCGTAGCCGCCCTCATCTCCCACAGACGTAATGTGTCCCTTTGAGGCAAGTATTCTGTCAAGCTCTGCATAGATCTCTGCGCAGGCGCGTACTCGCTCGCCGTGATCTGCGATGCCGACAGGCACGATCATATATTCCTGGATGTCAACGTTATTTTTCGAGTGCGCACCGCCGTTCAACACGTTCATCATCGGACACGGCATCGGCGCATATTCACCTATGATGCCCCCGAGGTAACGGTACAGCGGCAATCCGTAATGCGCCGCGCACGCGCGCGCATACGCCATTGAAACGGGCAAAATTGCGTTTGCACCGAGATTTTCCTTGTTCTTTGTTCCGTCAAGATCGCAAAGCATACGGTCAAGCTCACGTTGAGATTTGATCTCCGCCTCACAGATAACCTCGCTGACAGTCTCGTTGACTGCACTGACCGCCCCCGCAACGCCGCGTCCGCGGTAGCGAACGCCCCCGTCGCGCTTTTCATGCGCCTCATATTTGCCCGTGGACGCCCCCGACGGTGCCGTTGCCTCACCGCAGCTTCCGTCATCGAGCGCAAGCGCGACCTTGACTGTGGGATTTCCGCGCGAATCCAGCACTTCAAGCGCAGAGACTGCCGCAATCGACGGTAATTTTACGTTATGATTCATAATTATCTCCGAATAATAAAATAAATTTCCCCTTTTGGTTATTATTTTTCCCGTTTCGCAGACTTATATACAAGCAAAAGCAGAACATTTTGCACGTCGGCTCATATACTGTAAAAAAAGAAAAACGGGGATCATTTATGTTCATTTACACTGTCGAGGCGGGTGACACCGTATATTCCGTCGCAGATGAGTTCGGCGTACCGCCCTCCGTTATAATCGGTGATAACGCACTGACAGACACAGGCGCTCTTGCGATTGGTCAGGCGCTTTTGATTCGTCAGCCAACCTCGATCTACACGGTTGCAGAGGGCGACACCATCGCCTCCGTTGCGTCGCGCTTCGGACTTGACGTAAACGCACTTTACCGTCTGAATCCATCACTCGGCGGTTTACCCGCGCTCTATCCGGGTCAGACTCTCGTCACGGGCGACGTGCCTCCCACCTACGGCACGATCGAAACGAACGCATACGTTTACCCCTACGTCAACCGCGACGTTTTACGCAGGACGCTTCCATATCTCACGTATCTCACCATATTCACTTACGGTATCACGCGCGACGGAGCGCTGATCCCGCCAAGTGAAGCGGACGAACGCGAGATCATCGCGCTCGCGCGCGAATACGGCGTCAAACCTCTTCTGCTCCTCTCGACGTTGACCGAAGCCGGAACGTTTTCAAACGAGCTTGCCGAATACGTGCTGACAAATCCCGCGATCGAAGACGCTGTGATCCGCGAGCTTACCGACACGATCGTTTCTCGCGGATATTCCGGCGTTGACCTCGATTTTGAGTACATAGGCGGAGAACTTGCCGACGAGTACGTTAATTTCGTCAGAAACGTAAATTCTGCGCTTGACAGCCGCGGTGACTATCTCACCGCCGTCGCGCTCGCACCGAAAACGTCATCAGATCAACCGGGACTTCTCTATGAAGGGCATCCCTATGGTGCACTTGCGGACGCCGCCGACCGAGTGCTTCTTATGACGTACGAATGGGGATACACATACGGTCCGCCGATGGCGGTCGCGCCCATCGATCAGGTCAGACGCGTTGTTGAATACGCATTGACTGAAATGGAGGCGAACGAAGCCTTTCTCGGCGTACCGAGCTACGGCTATGATTGGACGCTTCCCTATGTCAAAGGCGAGTCGATGGCGCGTTCCCTCTCCGCAGAGGAGGCGGTACGCATAGCCGTCGATACGGGATCTCGCATCAGCTTTGATGAAAAATCGGCGGCGCCGTTCTTCTCCTATTACGCACCCGATGCGACAGGTACACCCAGCGATCACATCGTATGGTTTGAGGATCCGCGCAGCATCGGAGCGAAGCTCTCGCTGATAAACGAATACGGGCTCGTCGGCCCGTCCGTCTGGAACGGTATGCGTTGGTTTCCCCAGCTCTGGCTCATGACAAACGGACTTTTCACGATAGAAAAGTAAAAAAGGCCGAAACTAACGCCGAGCAACCTAAAAAAGCCATCGCAAATGCGATGGCTTTTTTCTGTTGGAAGGCCGTCGCAAATGCGATGGCTTTTTTCGGATGAAAATCAATAACCCGTGATGGTCTTGCGCTTGCCGTCGAGATAATCGCGCTCGAGCTTGAGCACGCCGTTATCCATACGGAAGATTCTGTCCGCGCGGGACGCGATCTGCAGGTCGTGCGTTACCATAACGAGCGTCTGACCGATAGAGTCTCTCGTCTTGATGAGAAGATCGAGAACTTCGTCCGCATTGGCACGGTCAAGGTTACCCGTGGGCTCATCGGCGAAGAGAATCTGAGGCATATTGATGAGCGCGCGCGCGATCGCAACTCTCTGCTGCTGACCGCCCGAAAGCTCACTCGGCAAATGATGGAGTCTGTCTGCTATATCGAGCGTTTTGACGAGACGGCGGAGGCGTTCGTCATAGGATCCGTCCTGCTTGTTGCACATAAGCGTGGGGATAAGGATATTTTCAAGCGCCGTGAACTGCGGAATGAGGTTGTGACGCTGGAAAACGAAGCCCATATTCTCGCCGCGGAATCGTCCGAGCTCGTCGTGCGACATCTTTGTAATGTCCTGACCTCTTACGTAGATGTGACCTGCATCGACCTTATCGAGTCCGGCACAGCACTGCAAAAACGTACTCTTACCCGAGCCGGACGTACCGATAATAGCGACGAACTCGCCCTCCTCGACCTTCAGATCGACTCTGTTAACGGCGGTGATCGTCTCATCGTACTGCTTATACTGCTTGATAACGCTCTCTGTCTGTAAAATATATTTGGATTTTACGTCGTTCATATTAATACCTCAATTAGGAGTTTGATTATTCCGATACTTCGCCGTACTCGACGGAAAGCGTCTTTGCTTTGCGTTTCATAAAGCTGTGATAGGGGAGATACGAGGAAAGGAAGCCGCACATCACTGAAACAACGATGCTTAGCACGATAGCGTACCACGGCATATAGAATTCATATCTGATGTAGCTGAGAGTCCACTGCGGAATAGTGACGTTTACGAATCTGAAAAGACCAAAGCTCAGAAGATAACCGAGACCGATGCAGAAGATCAGCGAAAGTATACTCATAAAAATACCGCCGCAGATGTAAAGCTTTCGTATATCGGAACCGAGAGCTCCTATAGACTGAAGGATCGTAAACTCGTTCTCTCGCTTGAAGTAGTAAAGCGTCTGCGAGAAGAACCAGATCATCGGTGAGATGCACAGGAGCAACGAGGCGACAAGCGTAAAGATCTCGTCGTACTGCTTATCCTCGTTGACGATGCTCATATGAAGATTATGCGTGTTTGTGATAAGCGTATCACCGAGCATAATTCCCCAGTTGCGGAGCTCTGTCTCGATCTCGAGCACCTCCGGTGCTGTCAGCGTCTGATCGACGTATACCTCAAGGTTCTTATACGAAACCTCAAGATCCGTTACCGTTTCAAACGTCTTATCCGACATATAGATCGGCATCTTCAGGGTCGGTATGTCATAGATGATCGCGCCGATGGTGTACTCGTGGTATTCAAACTCAAAGCAGTCAAGCTGCTGCTTCAGGAGGTTGATTCCCGTCATATTTGTATCGGGATTTCTGTATCGCTTTGAAATGGTTGCGATCTCGATCGTGTCTCCTACCTCATAGTCAAACTTTTTGAGGTTATTGATCGAATCGGCAACGATGACTGTATTTTCGTCCTTGAGAACGCAGGAAAGATCGCCCGTGTACTCGTATTTTTCAAGCTCAGCGACGATATCCTCGTCAATGGTACGGAACTGCACCTCATTCGTGACTCTGTATCCGTCTGCATTTTCGGGAACGACGAGATTGGAGAACGCCACCGTATGCTCGGACTTGACTCTGATATGTGTAGAGATATTCGTTGCCGTCTCGGTATTGGACTTGCTGACAAGCGTGATGCCGTCGATCGCATAAAGCTCCTGACGCATCAGGTCATCGTACTCGGAGTACGTATTGGAAAGATCGATCTCAAACTGCGGTTTTTCGTGCGAGAGGGTAACTCGCGTGATCTCCGCTATGTAAAGTCCCGAAATAAACAGAGACGTGAAAATTACGGCTGAAACGAGCAGGCGCAAATTGTATTTACGGAAGCGCCATGTTGAGAAAAACTCGTAATGGAAGGGGAATTTTGTGCCGTACAGCTTGAGCGAACGGCGAGGCGAGGAAACAAGGTTCGAGTTATCCTGCGAAACGATGAGTGACATCGGCGTTTTGATCGCCATCAGCTTCATCGGGAACCAGACGGAGAAAAGCAGAATGATAAGTCCGTATACAGCCGTAAGTGCCAGCATCCATACAGGACAGGAGAACGGAAGTCCCGCACCGTTAAGAATGATATACGAGATGAGTACCGAAACGCCCGTTGCCGGCAAGAACGTAACAGTTGCTACGATCCACATCTCCCAGAATGCCGTTTCAAACAGCTTTTTGAAATCGGCACCGAAGCTCATATATATACCGTAGATGAATTTGTAATGATTGATCCTGATGTTGTAAAGCACAACGAGCAGGAAAACTGACAGCGCCATAAGCGCAGCGATCGAAACTGCGTATATAAGTCGGTTGACGAGCAGATTTCTGTCAAAATTGAGGAGTGGAGTTTTCGTATACGTTATCTTTTCGCCCTCTTCGCAGTGCTTGGAAAGCTCCTTCAGATATTTGGAGACGAATCTGTCAAGCGAGAATTCTATCTCCTCGTCCGTATCTCCGTGAAGCATTATGTACAGATCATAATCCACCGTGCCGTCAAACGTACTTTCGTGCTCAATAACCCGCACTATATCAAAAACAAAGTCGTTTGAAAAGACTGCAAGGGCGTTATTCTCAATCAGAAGCATCTGATAATCGTTCAGACCGTGCACCATCAAATGATAATCGTACTCCTCCTGAACGTGATCCCACTCGACCGAGTCATTGTTGAAAAGAATGACCGTCAGCGTGCCGAGGAAGATCTGGATAATAAAAAGCGCGGCGAAAAAACACGCATACTGCGAAAAATTCGCAAACACGTTTTTCACCGCGATCTTAAGATTTTTTCTCAAATAAGTTAAAACATCTTCGATCATATATTCCGTCCGAGCATAAAAAGTCTTTATACGGATAATTATACACCCTAAAGAAGCCTTTGTCACGGGGGATTTGTCATTTTTAGCGCTGTTTATTATTTATTTACAAATAAACACAAAGAAAAAGCGGCGTTCCGCCGCTTTTTCTTTCAAAACTTACATTTTTATGTGCTTATATTCCCGAAGTCCGAGTGAATCGAGCACCTTTCCCTCACGGCTCTGACAGGTAAATATGAGCGATTGCGGAACACATCCCGTCGTCAGCATCTCCGTAACGGACGCGGCACGTGCATCGTCCATATGAGAGAACGCCTCGTCGAACATCATCGGCGGCATCGTCGAGCGATACAGTATGCGCACAAGCGCAAGACGGAGCGCAAGATAAACGGCGTCGGCGGTGCCTCCGCTCATATATTCGAGCTCTCTGTATGCGCCGTCCGCATTGACAGTGACGGAAAATGTGCCGTCAACGCTGACGTTTTCGTACTTGCCATCCGTTATCGACGCAAGATACGTCATCGCGAGCTCACGGATGCGCGGCACAACGCTTTCGCGCACGCTTTCGCCCGCACGGGACAGCGTATCCATCGCAAGCAGACACGCATTGTAGCGCGTTCTTTCTCGATCGAGCTCCGCATCGATCTCGTCAAGCTTGACGGCAAGCTCGGCGGGATCCTCGCGCTGCGCCATCAAACGCACGCGCTTTACCTCAAGATCGTGTATCGCCTCCGTGAGGCGTGTGACTGCGTTTTCGTTATAATCGCGCTCAAGCTTGATCGCGGAATAGTTCATAGAATCATATTCGGCAATATTGAGCTCGGACGTAACTGCGCGCACCGCGTCCTCGTCCGCATCACCGATCTGTGACTTGACCTCGTCGCGAGCGGCGCGTTTTTCCTCAGTACGGATCGAAAGCTGCGTCTCGCGGCGACAGATCTCCTCGGAATCTGCGAGCACCTCACGGAGCTTTTCCGATATCTCCGTTGAGTCCGCATTGACTCCTCGCAAGGCGATCAGCTCTGCGGCTCTTGCTGTTTTTTCGTCGTATTTTTCATACTGATCGGCGAGATCAGCCTCAAGCGACTCGATCCTGCGCTCGAGCTGAGCGTCGCGGCGTGCCGCTTCGGTCATATCCTCAAGCACGATCGGGAGCGCCTGCATAGATTCGGCACCGTATTCACCGATGTATGCATAAAGCTTGTTTTTGCCCGCAGACGCGAGCGCAAACATCACTGCAGACGCAATCGCGCAAGTCAAAAATCCGACAAGCGACGCCGTTTTCGCGAGAGACGCAAGCGCCTTATTCGTGAGCAGCGGCTTGACGATCACACCTGCGATCGCGGTCCAATTTGTTACGGCAAAGACTGCGCCGAAAACGAGCGCCGCGATTAAAAATCCTATCGCGAGCTTCTTTTTCAGCTTACAGGAGCTCTCCGCTTTCTCCGCCTCGGAGATGATCGCTTCGGACGTAAGCTCTCCGGAGTAAAGCGCTTCGCGCTTTTTGATGTCCTCATCGCTTCCGCGCTCCCGCTGTGTCTCCGTGAGCTGTCGCGACAAGGACGTGATCGCCGCGGTATCCGCGGCAAGACCGTCCGAAAGCTTGTAAAGCTCGTTGACATACGCCCTGTCGGGAAAATGACCGCCGACGAGACCTTCGGTCAGCACCGTTTCACGCTCCGTGTATAGCGCGGCAAGCTCGTCCTCTATTGCGTGAAGCTTGTCAAATCTGTGCAGATTTTTGACAGCCTCGTAGTTTTCGTGCTTTTTCTGCGCCGCATCACGTCTGATCTTAGCGTTTTCGCGATTTTCGGTCAACTCCGAAACAGACGTTTCCGTGGAGATGATCTCGCCCGCGGTGCGCTTCGCTTCCTCAAGCTTTAATGTCAGCTCCGCCTTTTGGCGTTCTTTTTCATAAAGTGAGCCGCCTTTTCCGTTCTTATGCAGAAGCTGACGTCGCACAAGATCGAGACGCTCAATGGATTTATCTGTGTTGACAGACTCGTCTGCGGAAAAAAGCAGATTTTCCGCGGACGACGAGATCTTTTCACCGTCCACCTTCGTACCGCCGAGCTGACGCACGAAGGCTGTGCCGAGGAAGATCTCCTCGGGCACGCCGAGCAGAACGTCTCCCGGATTTTTACCTTTATGGAGCTGTGCTCCCGTTTCGGTGTCCGTCATTTTCAGCGTTTCGCGATATGAAACTGATCCCGACGAATCGGTTGATGCAGTAAGACTTCTCTCGATAAGTATGCGTTTTCCGTCGCTGTTAACCGTCATCGATCCCGATGCAACGGATGAATTCCAACTTACGTATTTCTTGCGCTCGGAGAGCATCGCGTCGCCCGTCGCCTTCGACTGCATACCGTACAGCATAAATTTGATGAACTCTGCGAGCGTCGATTTACCGGATTCATTCGCTCCCTCAACCACGTTGACTCCCTCGGAAAGCTCGACCGAAAATCCGACAAGCTTACCGAAGCTGTTTATATCAATTCGTTCAATATACATAATTGTCGCAAACCTCGTTTAGTCCGTGATGCTCTCGCCGGACATCGCCGCAAATCCATATCTGAGCGCGAGACGCGCCGTTTTTCTGACCTCCGGATCGGAATCAAGCAGTTTCGGCTTCAAAAGACGGTAATATTCGCCTTTGACGGTCGGATCCTGCATCAAGTACGCATCGTCGAGTGCCGCGGACGTTTCGTCCTTCAACTCGAGCGAGAACACATCCGTTATCTCCGATTCGATCACAGACACAGACGGCAGAAGCATGGGCGGTATCTCACCCATAAGCGTGACGCGAAGGACTGTGTCCGTGCCGTAATGGCGTTCCTTGACAGCAGATCGGATTTTTTCTATTATATCCGAAAGGGAGTTTGCTCCCGTAACCGACACCTCGATTGATTCGTAGTGCTTTTTTGCAAAATTCAGCGTTCGGACGGACATTTTTCCGACGTCCAGCTCGACCGAAACAGCTCCCTTCGTGCCGCATTCGTCAAAGCCCCTGCCCTCAAGACATCCGCAATAGCCGTAAACGCATCCGTCAAGCTCCGCTATCGGATCCGCATTATGCACGTGACCAAGTGCGGCGTAATTGAATCCGCAATCCGCGAGCATCGCCGCAGAAACGGGAGCATAAGTCGAGGTCGGCACACCGAGATGCGCGTGTGCGCACAGGAGCTTGATACGTCCGTTGTCCTCCGTTTTCGCGATCGGACATTCCGTCATAGATTCGCCCGTAAAAGCGTAGCCGTAGACATCGCAGTTAAGCTCCGGGAACTCAAAGCGCGTCATTTCCTCGGATCGGAAAATGTACACGTTATCCGGCCACTTAACCTTCGCATATACGCTGTCCTCAGTGTACGGATCATGATTGCCGGGACTGATTATGATCTTGCACTCGGGCACGCGCGAAAATTCGCGCAGCACGATCGCAACCGTCTCGCGCGTCACAAATCCGCAATCGAAAAAGTCTCCCGCGATGAGAAGAATATCTACGGAATTCAGGCGCACATACGTCATCAAGGACGAGAACGTACCGCGGAGCTCGGTTTTTCGTACCTCGGCACGGCGTTCGTCAAGCCCCGAAAATGGTGTATCGAGATGTATGTCACCTGTATGGATGATTTTAAGCATTGGTTACCTCATAGCGCCGCAAAATCCGTCACGGAGCGGCGAAATTCGTCATTTATATAATAATATCATAAATCAGTCCCGTGCGCAAGCAATGGTGAGCCGCCGGAAAAATATTCCCTCCGAGGCTTTCGGAGGGAACGTATTTATTTTTTGACCTTGGGCTGATACGAGATCGCACTGACTGAATAGACTGTCACAAACGCCTTCGGGTCGATCTTCATAACAAAATCCATAAGCTTTTTGTATTCGTGCTTGTCAACGATCGTAATAACCTCTTTGCGAGGTGTATTGTCATACGCACCCGTTATTTCATTGATGGTTGCACCGCTGTGCAGATCGTGAAGAATGAAATTCACTATCTCGTCAAGACGCGGTGAGATAACGCAAACTCTGCGCTTTATATCGAGGCCGAAAATGAAATGATCGAGGATCATTCCTCCGAAATAAGTGCTGATAACACTGAGAACGACTGTTTTGGTGTCATAGCAAAGCGCTGACGAAAGTGCAACCGCGATGCCGGAAACAGAGACGGCGTGTCCAATATCCATTCTCAAAAACTTACTCATGATCTTCGCAACAATGTCAAGTCCGCCGGAGGATGCATTGTGCGAGAACAGGATCGCCATTGCCATACCTACAACGAGTATGTAGCAGAGCACATCGAGGAGGGGATCCTGCGTCAGAGATTGAAAATTCGGAAATACATTCTCCATAATTCCCATAAACACAGGTACCATAACTGCGCTGTAGACAGTTTTTATACCAAATTCGGGACCTACGAGGAAAAATCCCAATATGAGCAGTCCAACGTTCAAAATGAGCATGATCGTCGAAACAGGCAACGGTATGAAATTGCTCAACACCATCGCAAGTGCCGATCCGCTTCCGACAGCGACGTGACTTGGAAGCATAAAGAAGAATATCGCCACAGCTGCCAAAAATGCTCCGAAAGTAATAATTATAAACTCTTTAGCGATGTGGATACACTTTGATTTATTCATTTCGTTTCTCCCACACATATTTATGTGTCCATTATATCACGGTATATTCTCCTCCGCAAGTGATAAATCGCGTTCAATCTAACAATTTCGCTGAATAAAAAAAGCACCGAGTAGTCGGTGCTTTTTTTATATGTCGGAATTTTACTTCATTTTTGCGTTCAGCTTTTTCTCCGTCGATTTAACAACAAGATAAACCGAGATCCAAATGATGAAATAGACGATAACAAAGATTGCGGTGAAGATCGCGATCACTGCAGGCTCAAACGGGATCCACGAATTCGCAAGATACGCCCCTACGTATGCAAGATAAAGCAGCGAGAAGTGGAAAAACAGCGACTTGGCGATCGGCCAATGCTCGATCTGATTGAAAACGCTGGCTCCCGCCTGCACAAAAGCTAACAGATACGTAGAAACTATCGCGATCAGCACCTCGACTCCGCCGAGTGAAAAATTCTCGATTGTAGAGTCAAGTATTGCTAAAACGATGCCTGCTATCATCGGTCCAAAGCCTCCGAACATCAATCCGCGATGTAAAAATGCCTTAAAATATTTGTTCATATCAAAAACCTATCCTTTCTTTAACAGTTTTAAGCTGTCTGCGCGAGACGTAATCCTTGTAGCCGTTTTTCAAAACGACAGAAAGCGATCCGCCGATCGACGCATCAAACCTTTTTATTTTTCGGACGTTGACGAGGCAAGACTGATTAATCTTCACGAAGATATCGGAAAAAAGCTCCTCAAGTCTGTAAAGTCTGTCTTTGATTTGAAGCTTTCCCTCGTCCGTCATAGCATAGACCTTGCCAGCTTCAACGAAGAAGCAATATATATTCGACGAATCAAGCTTGACGGCGTCGCCGTCCGAATATCCGAAGATCGCCTCATCGGATTCGGAGAGCAAAGACTTGATCTTATCGAGAGTCTGCGACTGCTGCTTCGCATACACGAGGAAATCCTCGCTTTGCCCGGATTTTATTTCGATCTTATATTTCATCTCTACCTCCATATTAAAATTTCACGCGTGATGTCAGGCTTCCCGCCCGACAATTACATTTTACAGAATATTTTTTCAAAGTCAACAGCTTTTCGCTATGCGGCGTTTTTAGAAAGGTATGCGGTAAAAATGAAAACATCCAAGCCGAAAAGCTTGGATGTTTGTGTAAGTTTTATTGACAATTCTCACCGATATCATCTCGGATGCGCTCGATCAAGTCATCAAATCTCGGGTCGCAACAAAGCGTCTTGTAGTAAATATCCGATTCATCAAGCAACGTAAAATTCAACAATTGCGGAAGTGATTTTGTTGCGTAAACGTCATCAGACACATCCTTCAATGCGTTCGTAAAGGTTGATGTATAGCACACCTCTCCGTTCTTGCGAATTTCATCAAGATAAATATCAAACTTTTTCGCATGCTCGTACGCCTTTTCCAGCATCAGAAAAACCTCATCAATACGTCTTTGATGTAACAAAATTTCAGCATAGTCGAGATATAACAATTCCATTCTGGCGTGATAAAACTCATAATTTCCGTCGTCAAATATAAATTTATGCAGATCTATCAGTTTTTCAATTGCTTTGGCTTTAAGAGACATATCCTTCGTTTGTCTCATCAAGTGCACGCGCAGATAATAAAGACCGCTTTGTAACAATCTTTGACTGTGAACTCTCGATTCGTCTTCGTATATTCCGTTAAAAGCAGAAAACAGATTGGCAGCTTTACAATCAGGACAGTATTCGGCAAGCTTATATGCTTTTTCCTTTTCACCAATTTGTCCGTATAATCTGATTAATATATGACGGCATTGACTTCGTATTTCGTCATCAACAGAAGTGGCAAGAAGCTCATCCATAATCTTTGCAGGCTCCTTCCATCCTTCAGACGCTCTGTATTTGCTGACATCGTGCTGATATTTTCCGTCGATGAGGGAATACTTGTCAAAATCCTCATTACACCATTTATACCACAGCGCCGTTGCCAAGCGAACAAGTAGTTTTTCTTCTCCGGGATATTCCGCAAGCGCTTGTCTCATAAGCTTAACACGATCACCTTCAGCCTCCCAATTACGATACATTTCATCATACTTTTTGCAATACTCTTGAATTTTCCGTTCCTTTTCCGCTTTGTTATGTCCAAAGAGCTCGTCAATAGTGACGTTAAAAAAGTTTGCGATTGCTACAATGTATTCAATATCGGGATATCCCATTTCATTTTCCCATTTTGAAACTGCCTGACTTGTTACACCAAGCGCTTCGGCAAGACTTTCTTGGGTCACATCATAACGTTTTCTCAACGCTTTAATATGTTTTCCTATTTTTACATTCATCTAAAGCACCTCACTTCAATATTATCACCGGTGTGATTATAGTGTAGCACTCTCAAGTAATAATATCAATTACCAATCAGTTGTTGTAATATCATCGAATCGTTGTGTTTGGAAGAAAGCCGAAAAAAGCACTTGCTTTCGCAAGTGCTTTTCTCCTTCGCCCCCTTCAGGACTTGAACCTGAGACCCCCTGATTAACAGTCAGATGCTCTAACCGACTGAGCTAAGGAGGCGAACCGTATTTTTTATTTTTAAATAAAAAATATGCACCTTCAGGGACTCGAACCCGGGACCCACTGATTAAGAGTCAGTTGCTCTACCAACTGAGCTAAAGGTGCGTATCTTTTCTAACCGAAAAGGAGAAGAAATCGACTAAATCGAACTGTAAGAAATTGAACTAAAGTAGTTCAAGCCCTCGGTCAATTAGTATCGGTCAGCTGCACACATTACTGTGCTTCCACCTCCGACCTATCAAACATGTAGTCTGCATGCGACCTTACCAGCTTAAAGCTGTGGG
>JAZNXW010000023.1:0-66574 GCA_045594085.1 Eubacteriales bacterium
CAGCTCTTATGCTCGCTGTTATGGCAGTTCCCGCATTCGCTGCTCAGACAGCTTTTGTTGAAGTTCAGAGTTTTGACTTCAGCAACACCGATGGCCTCAAGGGCTATACTGCAAGCTGGAGCGGTGATGTTGCAGTGTGCAACGCTACTGCTACTGACATGTCCGCAAACATTGTTGATGGCAAGTTCGTAACCGGCAACGGTGCATTCATTTCCGATACAGCTATCGACGGTACCGACGGCTTCAAGGTAACACTTGATGTTACTTTCGATTCCACGCAGGTTGTTGACGGCGACCAGCCTTGGGTTTGGAGCATTGTGGATGTTGTTTCCGCAGCAGGCGCTACTGAAGACATCCTTGATCTCGATGGTACTGCAGCTCTTCCCGAAGGCTTCGGCGGCTACTATTGCAACATGAAGTGGACTGCTACTAATCTTCAGTTCAAGTTTATGGGAGTAGGTATGGCTGATATTTGGGGCGGCGACCCTGCTGAAGATCTCGAAAACGGCAAGGCGTATGCTCTTGAATTCACCGTTCTTCCGAATGGCGACAAGGCTAACGTTACCTTCAAGATTGACGGTGTAGAAGTTCCGATTCCCAACAATGCTGATGTAATCAACAACGTTCTTTCCGATGAGATGCTCGTATTCGTTGGCGGTACCGTATACGGTGATATGCCCAAGGGCGTTCAGATCGACAACGTAAAGGTTTACACCATGCAGGAAGTTGAAGAAGGCTCTGCTCCTGTAACCGGTGTTGCTACCATCGCTCTCGCAATCGCGGCAATCGCTTCCGGCGCTTACATCGTTTCCAAGAAGCACTAATTTTACTTAAAAAAAGACTCTCCGAGGAGAGTCTTTTTTTTGTTTGCTGTTTTGTCGCGGCTGTGATTTGTTTAGACACAAATTGAGAAAAATATGAACAAACAATGAAAAAACGATACCGAAACTGTTGACAAAACGGATTTTGATGGGTATACTGAATCCATAGAGATCAATTGGAGAATCAATCGTGAAAAAGGTCGTTTCCTTCACCGTGTTGGCACTCGTGCTTGTCTTGATGCCTGTCCGAGTGTGTGCTGCTTCGGGCAGAAATATCGCTCCGGACGCAACGGTTGATGCCCCTTACTGCTCTTATTGGGAATCTCCGGACGCGCTTTGCGACGGTGTGATCCCGTCGTCATCTGCGGCACAGGACATCGCACGCTATGGCTCGTGGGGAAGCGCGGCGTCAAACGTCGAATCGCTGACTTACTTTTGGAAAGGCGAGGTTACGGTCGATTCTGTCGGAGTGTATTTCGCTGTTGACGGAACGCGCGCCGAGTGGCTCGCGGAGGGTGGACTCCATACGCCTGCGGTGTATAAGGTGCAGTACCGTGACGGAGACGAATACGTCGACGTTAGCGGTGCGGCCGGTCTTGATGTGAAGACGGATGTTATGAATGTCACGACGTTTGACAGCGTCACAACAGATTCGATCCGTTTTGTGTTTTACAAGGTCACGGATGCGGAATATAACGGCGATGCCCTTGCGTCTGCCGTGTACGAGACGCAAAAGTATTACGATGAAACGTATCCCGACGAAGGGTACGTCGCAACAGTCGATGACGAGCTCGCGTTTCGCGGGATCGGTATATATGAGATCGAGGTGTACGGCCTGCCGTGCGGGGAAGACGAGCCTTCGGCGTCCGTCGGTGTTGCTATGTCTGCCACGGCGGTTGCGGGTGTAATCGCACTTCTCGGATGAATTACTGTCAAATCCGTTGCATTGATATTATAATGTAACGTGGAAATATTTATTATTTCAGGAGGATTTTTTATGAAAAAGATTCTTGCTCTTGTCATCGTAATGATGATGCTCGTTTCTCTTGTCGCTTGCGGCGATGAGCCTGAGCTTCCCATTGTTGACGGCACAGGCACTCCCACTCCCGACAGCGGTACAGATGCTGAAACCGAAGGCGGCGAAGAAGATCCCGGCGAAGACGACTGGGTATATCAGCCCGACCTCGAAGCAAAGCACGCAGGCTCTGTGGGTATCGGCGTTGAAGAAGGTGCCGCTTATTTCGATAACCTCAAGGTTATTGATAAGGTATCCAAGAGAGAGCTTTACTACGACGAGATCGAAGGCGAAGCTCCCGCAATGACTCACGGTATCGGATCTGCCGATGATTGGTCTATTGCGATCGACCCGCTCGAAGAGGAAGAGGAAGAGCCCAACCACGCACTCTCCTACACAGGCGAAACTTCTATGGCTTATTTCGGTGACACCAAGTGGAACTACTATCAGTTCTCCGTTAAGGTGCTCCCTGTTGACGAAGCTACCGTTATCAACATTTACTTCCTCGTAACAGACGAAAACAACTATTACGTTCTCTCTCTTAACGAGGGCGGCGAAGAAGCTGACTGCTATCAGGTAGTGGACGGCGCAAAGACATCCGTTGCGGCTAAGGTATTCTGCCCGCTTACAGTAGGCGAATGGTCCTCCGTAGGTGTTACCGTTGAACGTGAGACCGTTGAAGTTTACGTTGCAGGTACACACCGCTTCTCGCTCTTCAACCCTGATTTCACTTACAGTACGTCTCTCTCTCCCAAGGCTACCATCGACGCGCCCTTCTGCTCGTCCTGGGAATCCTCCGCAGTTCTTAACGACGGTCAGTGGAACGATACAACGTTCCTTGCAGCCTCCGGCGGAACAGCATACGGCTCCTGGAGTATGTCCGGTGTAACCGAAACCATCACTTATACGTGGGAAGAAGAGGTTACCGTTGACGCTATTGGTATGTTCTTCTGGCGCGACTCCGCAGACCGCGACACATGGCTCGCAGGCGGCGGTATCTGCCCGCCCGCAGCGTACACAGTTCAGTACTGGAACGGAAGCGAGTACGTTGACGTAACGGGTGTTGTCGGCGGCGAGGTTGCCGAGGACGTTATGAACGTAATGTTCTTCGACGAAGTTACCACAACCTCTCTCCAGTTCACGCTCATCAAGTTCACGGAAGATGAAGATGCAACCTACGGCTTCTCCGCTTACGCTGACTACGAGGGCGACACCGAGGCTGAAGACGCTCCTCAGGATCCTTCCGTTCGCGGTATGGGTCTCTTCGAAATCGAAGTTTACCCCTCCGGCACAGTTGAAAGACCCGAATAATTCGGACAATAAAAAAAGAGTTCCCTCGGGAACTCTTTTTTTTGCGTCTTGGATCAGACGGAGTTACATCATTTTCATCATTTCGATCGCGTCGCCGAGGCTGCTCGCAACAGCTCGGACAATTTGTTTTGCCTCATCATCGGGCTGCCACAGATCCGGTACCGCGATGACGTCGCATCCTGCCGCGTGTGCGGAAAGAATGCCGTTTTTGCCGTCCTCAAGCGCGATGGCGTCCGCAGGGGAGACATCGAGGTGTTCGCATGCTTTTAGATAAATGTCGGGTGCGGGCTTCGAGTATGCGACCATATCCCCGGTAACGATCGCATCGAAGCTGTCGTAGATTCCGACGGAGGTGAGCTGACGCTTCACTGTCTCCGAATAAGTCGAGGATGCGAGTGCGATCTTCACGCCGCGAGCTTTCAGATACGCGATGATCTCTTTTGCGTACGGCTTGACCGGCACGCCGTGCTTTGCTTCGTAGTCGAGCGTGAACTCGCGTTTTTTCTCCGCAAAGGCTTGCGGGGAGTATCCGTCACCGAACTCTGCGTAAAGGACAGCGTCCGCCGCCGTCACCGTAAGTCCGAGCACGTCCTTGATCATATATCCCGCCTTACCGATGCCTGTTGCCTCGCCGGCATAGTCATATGCGAGGGCGGCGAGACGCTCCGTGTCGAGCAAAAGTCCGTCCATATCGAAAATAACAGCCTTCAATTTCCGCACTCCGAATAAAGATATTCAACGTTTCCGATTGAAAGGAAAAGTCCTACAGCCGCATAGATCAGCATCAGCATAATGGAAAGGTCGCTTGTGACAAAGCCCATGGAGCGGTTGAAAAAGTTCGTTATTGTCAAGGTTAGCACCGTGACGGAAAGCACGAGTGAGCCGTGCGGCAACAGCACGGACGAGATCGGATCCTTTTTGCCGAGACGGTAGCTTGAATCAATATATACAATTGCCGAAGCGACAACGAATACGGCATAAACAAGAAAGATCACGCCCGAATCTGTCGAGTTGACGTACATCATCTCAGGCATGGCGGCGTGGGCGAATACAACAAACAAAATAAGGACCGAATAAACGAGCGTCAAGTGCGCGATCAGATTTTTGAGCATTTTTACTGCTAATTTCATTCGGATACCTCTCCGATAACGATGATATCATAGATCTTTCTTGGCTCATCGTCGGGTGTGGTCGCTCTTTCGTAATCCTGGCGAAGGATCTCGCCATCGTAATAGGCGAACGCCGAATCGCCTCCGTCCAAGTTATACGCAAGTCTAACACCGAGCTTTTCGTATATGTCCGCGAAGTCGTGCATACGGATTCCCTTGGAATAAACCATTTCGCCCTTATATTCAATATCAAGTCTGCCGTCAGCGACGATGAAAACGTAATGGCCGGGCTCGTAGTAGCCGATCGAGGAGCGCGGATTGCGCGAGGTTATGTCGCTGTAATGCTGGAAATCATTTTCTCCGTAAGCTTTTCCGGAAGGGTCAAGCAGCGACGGGCCGAAGTCCCATACCTGATAAACGTCCTTGTCGTCAAAATAGTTGGCGGAATACGTATAAGGAGACACGATTTCCATCGTTCCGTCGCCGTAAAGGACGCAAATATCGTTTTCGAGGCGGTTATCGGACGTGAGCACAGTTCCGTTGCGAATCGCCACGGATGCGGAGTTGCCCCAGAAGTCACCGCTGATTGCCGCGATGGGATCTGCAGCGGCTACGAGATCCGTAAACGGCACGCGCTCCGTGCTTGCAACCGTAAACAGGTTCTCGAGATTGCGAACGTAAACGTCATACACTATGTATCTTGCAACGTAATCGTCGATCGGCTCGATGATTTCCGTTACTGTCAGATTGATGTCATGGCTGCGGTAGTAGCCGTCTCCGGACTCAACCTCGCCCTCGGCAAGAAAAACGTCCGGAAGAGTTGCGGCAAAATCGCCCTTTGAGGAATTGCCTGCATTTTCGTTGTCCTCGTCGGTACCGTTATGCGATCCGCCGATGATAACTCCGCCGCCCTCATCATTGTCCGTCATTTTTTTGACGTGATGGAAATAACAAAAAGACAAAAGCACGATGACAGCAGCGAGCGTATCGCATATCACAGATGTAATTATATAGCGTTTTTTTGGATTCAAGCTTGTTTTTTTCCTTTCGGTGAATGAAATTTCAGCTTATCGTTTTCATTTTATCACGCATCGCGAGCGGATTCAAGAAATCCACGAAAAATTTAACATTTTTCGCTTGCCGAAATTGAAGAAATCGGAATGTTATGATAAAATTTTTGCAGTAGGTGAGTGGATCGCGCTTTTTTGACGAATAAATGGTGTAAGCTTACAAAAACGGAGGTGTGCGATGACAAACGCAAATGACCGCGGTGCAGAGCTTTATAGGGCGTATCTCGACGGAGATTCGGAAGCCTTTGAGACTCTCGTCGGACTTTACCGCGAAAACGTCATCTTTTTCTGTCTGCGCTATCTTTCCGTCTTTGAGGACGCGGAGGATGCCGCAGCAGAGGCATTTGCCGCGCTCATAATCAATCCGACAAGATATGATTTTAAAACTGCCTTTAAGACGTATCTTTTCTCGATCGCAAAGAAAAAAGCCGTCGATATTTATCGGAAACGCGCACGCCTCGCAAGTGTCGATGCTGTGACCGATTCCGAGTGGGCGGAAACGATCGAAGCGTCCGTGCTTGCAGAGGAAGAAAAGCGAGAGCTTCACAGAGCGCTTGCGTCGCTTCCCGCTGATTACGGAACAGTCCTCCATCTTGTCTATTTTGAGGAGCTGTCCTGCGCCGAGGCCGCGTCTGTTATGGGCAAAACGAAAAAGCAAACGGAGAATCTTCTGTACCGCGCGAAAAAGACTTTGCGCACAAGGCTGGAGGACGGCTCCGCACCGAAAGGAAACAGATATGAGATCAAATAAAGAATTTCTCCTTACCGTATACGAAAAAGCAGAAAAAGGTAAGGCAAAGCGCGCGTCACGCAGGTACGCACTGACTGCGGTAACGTCTCTTTTGCTCGCAGTATGCATGCTCGCCGTAACTGCCGTTTACTTCAAAAACGAGCTGACACCCGACGCCGACACTCCCGTAATCAACGGAGTCGATAATCCAACGCTCGGAACCGAAAAGCCGACTGCGGGCATCGTTCCACCCGAAATTTACGATGACTCGCTCAAAATCGACGGCGTCGAGGTTTCGTCAGGCTCCATCACGCAGAATCTGCTTGATGGATTGCAGTCCGAGAACGTAAAGGTCTCGTATGCACTCGAGCACCTCTTTGACGGATCTTCCGATTTCGCCTTTGATATGCTCGCAAAGACATACGAGGGCGAAAACGTTTTCATCTCACCTTATTCCATTATCGCCGCGCTCGCAATGACAGCCAACGGCGCAGACGGTGAGACGCGAGCAGAGATCGAATCTGCCGTAGGTCTCACCGTAGACGAAATGAACGAGCTTATTATGTCGTACAATCACCGATGCGAATATCTTAATTCCGCCAATTCGTTTTGGATGAGAAACGGCAGCTTTACCGTAAAGCCGGACTTTCTTATCAACCTTGACGCGTATTATGACGCAGGCGTGTTCGCCGCTCCGTTTGATGACGGAACGCTCGATGACATTAACAAATGGGTGTCCGACAATACGGACGGAATGATCCCCGAAGCACTGACCGAAATCCCGGAGGACGTTGTCGCATATATCATCAACACCTTGCTGTTCGCAGGCAAGTGGGAGGATCCGTACTATGAGAGCAAAAACACAACTATGACGTTCATCTCCTCCGACGGCACTGAAGCCGAGGGCGAATTTATGCACGGAGAGTCAGCCTTGCTCGAGCTTGATTATGCAACGGGCATCTGCAAGGATTATTCATGCGAGCTTTCTTTTGTGGCTCTTTTGCCGAACGAAGGCTGTACGATCGAGGATGTGATCTCCTCGCTCGACTCCGACAGTATCGCAGAAGCAATGAAAAACGGAAGGAAAACGCGACACTCTCGCTGTGCCGCCGAATCTTTGCCGAAATTCAAATCCGAGACCTCGCTTGAATTGAGCGATGCACTTAAGGAAACGGGAATTATATCCGCGTTTGATTTGCGCGCAGATTTTTCGCGCATCACCGACTCGATTGAACTTTTTGTGTCGCAGGTCATCCATAAAACGGCATTTGAAATAGATGAAGAGGGATCACGTGCCGCCGCGGCGACGATTGTTGAGCTTACAGAGGAATCCGAGGAAGAGTTTATTCACGAGCCTGAGAAGGTACCGGTGATCTTCGACCGTCCGTTCGTTTATATGATCGTCAATTCCTATGGCTTCCCCATCTTCATCGGAGTTTGCGATTCGATCAAGTAAAAGTAAATTTTCCGTTTTAGGGTTTACAAATCAGCCGTGATTGTATATAATGTATTGTAAGTTAATATGATCACGACTATGACCGGAAAGAAAACGGAAAAAGCCGATTTACAGAGACCGTCCTGCCGCTGAAACGGACGGAATCGAGCTCCGAATGTGCATCCGCGAGTCTTGACGCGCGAAATAACAGTAGTGCGCCGCGTCACCGCACGTTACGCGGACAAAAGCAACAAATCGGAGTGGAACCGCGGTAATATCGCCTCCCGTGTATATCACGGGAGGCTTATTTTTTTGAAAGGAATCCGTTACATTGAGTAAGATTCAGATAACAATAGAAGCTGTCCTCGCGCACGACATCGGTCTTGCGCTCCTTAAGATGAATGAAAAAGCCGAAAAAATCGGTGATGAGATCAAAAACGACATAAAATCCGTTCGTGAACGCGATCCTGCGGCAAAAAGCGATCTTGAAGCGCTCCTGCTTTATCCCGGTGTACACGCGATCTGGGCGCATCGAATCTCGCATAAGCTCTATGAAAAAAAGCGTTACACGTCGGCACGTGCCGTCAGTCAGGCGGCGAAATTCCTGACAGGCATCGAGATCCATCCCGGTGCGAAGATCGGTCATGGACTTTTCATCGACCACGGCGCCGCCGTTGTCATAGGCGAAACTGCCGAGATCGGTGACAACTGCACGATCTATCAGGGAGTCACCCTCGGCGGTACGGGCAAGGAAACGGGCAAGCGTCATCCCACTCTCGGAGACGGAGTTATGGTCGGCGCGGGTGCAAAGGTGCTCGGCGGTTTTAAGATCGGATCCGGATCTAAGATCGCGGCGAATGCGGTCGTACTTTCGCCCATTCCCGAAAACTGCACCGCAGTCGGCATTCCCGCACGTCCCGTCCGTATGAACGGACAGCGCATCGATAAGCTTGACCAGGTCCACATTCCGGACCCGATCGCGCAGGAGCTCTGTGCGATCAAAAAACGCCTTTCCGAGCTTGAGGAACGGAAGGCGGATCAAGAGTAAATCAACGAAAGGAACGTAAAATATGATCTGTAAACGATGTTTCAGACTGTCTGACGACGATATGAGCTTTTGCCCGTACTGCGGAAAAGCCTTCGCTGATGACGTTGAAGATGCACCGAATGAAAAAACGAACGCAGAAGACACCGAGGCTCCCGAAACGGAAGCTCACGGTGGAGCGCCGGAAGAAAAGGAGCCCATCAATCTTTGGAACGACGGTCCGACCTCATATTATTATCGGTCAGAGCAGACATACGCTCAACCGGAGCGCGAGCAGTCACCGATCGGTAAGCTTTTTTCCTCGATGCTTCACGCGATATGCTATTTCATTTTGTTCTTAGTGATCCAAAGCGTCGTAGCAACGGGATTTCAGCTCGTGGCAGCATTCGCCGCATCGGCGGAATATACAAACAATTATTTCGAGGAACACGGCATTAACATCGAAGCTCTCTCGGACGAAGAATACCTCGAGATAATCGAAACGATCACGATCGAATCCGAATCCGTGATGATGGACGCGATGCTCGCCGTTGACACGAACATGATAAGCGCCGTTGCGTCTGTTGTGGTCGTTCTTGCGCTTTTGGTGCTTGCCAAATATAAGCGCCGCAAGTTCAGCGATCATACGTCGCTTTACTTCGCTCCGCTGAAAAATCCGCGCGCATGGGCGGCGATCCCCGCGGGAATTGCTATGCACAGCATCGTGCTTTTCATCATAAGCATAATCCCGTTCCCCGAAAGTGTCATTGAAAGCTACAATGAGCTTTATGCCTTCATAGGCGAAAGTCCGCTCTGGCTCGAGATCATTGCCGTAGTCGTGCTCGCGCCGATAGTCGAGGAGCTCGTCTTCCGCGGATGCATACATTCGCGTCTGCGCCGCTCGATGAAGCCGCTGACGGCGGCTCTCATCTCCGCATTCATTTTCGGTGTGGCACACGGACATATCATTTCCGTCGTCTACGCATTCACGCTCGGTCTTGTGCTCACGTATCTTTACGAAAGATACAATTCCGTCGTGATCCCGATGATATTCCACGCGGCATTCAACGGCGCAAACTACCTGCCCATTATTACAGAGAATACCACCTTCGGTGAGGTGTTCATCATCGTCGCTGTGAGCTCCGCGATCTTTGCGATCTGCGCCGTCATCATCGCAAGCGGTCCCGCACAAAAAGAAACAGATAACGAAAACGACAAAGGAATCTGACAATATGCTTTATCTTTACAATTCCACATCACATGAAAAAGAACAGTTCATCCCGCACACCCCCGGTAAAGTCAGCCTCTATACCTGCGGCCCGACAGTATATCATTACGCTCATATAGGCAATCTCCGCTCTTACATTATGGAGGATATCCTCGATAAGTATCTGCGCTACTCCGGCTACGACGTAAAGCGCGTGATGAATATCACCGACGTCGGTCACCTTACGAGCGATGCCGATGAAGGCGAGGACAAGATGCTCAAGGGCGCAAAGCGCGAGAAGAAGACTGTCCTTGAGATAGCGAAATTCTACACGGACGCGTTCCGTGCGGACTGCAAAAAGCTCAACATCCGTTGGCCCGACGTGACCGAGCCTGCGACAAAATGTATCGGCGACTATATCAAGATGATAAAGAAGCTCATCGCTGACGGATACGCGTACGAATCGGGCGGAAACGTCTATTTTGATACTTCCAAGCTTGAGGAATACTACGTTTTCAATAAGCAAAATGAGGAGGATCTTGCCGTAGGCGTTCGTGAGGGCGTTGAAGAGGACAAATCCAAGCGCAACAAGTGTGACTTTGCACTTTGGTTCACAAAGAGCAAATTTGACGATCAGGAGCTCAAATGGAACAGTCCTTGGGGACTCGGCTATCCCGGATGGCACATCGAATGCTCCGCGATCTCCATCAAGCATCTCGGCGAGCATCTCGATATCCATTGCGGCGGTATCGATAATGCATTCCCGCATCACACAAACGAGATTGCGCAGTCCGAGGCTTACCTCGGACACAAGTGGTGCAACTATTGGTTCCACGTGCTTCATCTCAACACGACGAGCGGCAAGATGAGCAAGTCCTCGGGCGAGTTCCTCACCGTATCTCTGCTTGAAGAAAAGGGATACCTCCCCGTGGCATATCGTTTCTTCTGTCTGCAGTCGCATTACCGTAAGTCCCTCGTCTTCTCCTGGGAAGGACTTGACAACGCGCAGGGCGCGTACAATAAGCTTATTGAGAAGATCGCCACCCTCAAGGAAGGCAGCGATGTCGACCCCGATGCATTTGAGCAGTATAAGGCCCGCTTCGTCGAGGCTCTCGATAATGACATCAACACATCACTCGCGGTCACAGCAGTCTATGACGTCCTGAAGGCTCCCGTAAGTGACGCGACAAAGCTCGCATTGCTCTCCGATTTTGACCGAGTTCTCTCGCTCGATCTGATCGCAAATGCAAAGGCACAGCGCGAGCGCGATGAGCTTGCACGTCAGAGCGAAAACGGAGATCCCGAGATCCTTGCCGCAATCGCAGTACGTGCGAAGGCAAAGGCTAACAAGGATTACGCAGAGGCTGACCGCATCCGCGCAGAGCTTGCCGCAAAGGGCATTACTCTCATCGACACGCCCAACGGTACAACGTATAAAATCGGTTAATATCAATGAAAAAAGCAAAGAAACAGGGCAAAAAAGCCTTTCCAAAGCCGCCTGCGCTTATCTATTATCCCGCGATCTTCTTCGTCAGGATATATTTCCGCCTTCGTTACGGCGTAACCGTAGACAAATCAGCCGTCGGCAAGATCGCAGAGCCGTCGCTGATCCTGTCCAATCATCTTTCGGATCGCGACCATTACCTGACCGCACTCGCTTTGACGCCGATACGTCCTACGTTTGTATTGTCAGCGCATTTTATGATGAATCGTACTCTGCGTCCCATACTGAAGGCGATGCACGTCATTACAAAGCGTATGTTTGACTCGGATGCGGGCTCTGTACTTAACATCATGCGCGCGATCCGCGCGGGCAATTCCGTCGTGCTGTTTCCCGAGGGGAGACTGACCTGGTACGCGCATTCGATGCGCATAACGGAGGGCACCGCCGACCTCATCAAGAAGCTGAAGGTCAACGTCTACCGCATCGTTCCCGCAGGCGCGGCGCTTACGTTCCCGAAATGGGCAAAGGCGCCCCGACGCGGAAAGATCAAGGTCACCGTCGAGCCGCTTTTTACCGCCGACGAGATCCCGGCTCTCACAAAGGACGAGATCTTCCTCCGTATGGCAGACGCATTCCGTCATGACGACGAAGAAGCGTGCCGCGGCATCCGTTATAAGTCATCCGATACAGCCCTCGGACTTGACGGGATCCTGTTCAAATGTCCCGTCTGCGGCGGCGAGTTCACGCTTGCGACGAAGGACGGTCATATCAAATGTACCTGCGGACTTGACGCGACGCTCAGCGAGTATTACGTTATCGAAAACGGTCCGTTTGATTCGATCAACAAGTGGTATGAATGGCAGTACGCGGATCTTGACGTTACGGCTCCGCTTGAAAGTGATGCCTCCGTCGGTACCACAGATGAGGACGGCATTATGATCCGCGGCGCCGGCTTCGGAAGATGCCGCGTTGACCGCGACGCATTCACATTTGACGGCGAGGTTTTCGGTGAGCACGTCTCGTTCTCCGTTCCCACCGCAGATATTGCCGCAGTACCGATCACGGTCTCTGACAGATTCGATATCTATCACGGCGGCAGACTCTACAATTTCACAATTTCTCCCGATCCGCGCCACACCGTCAAGTGGGCAGTCTATTTCGACCGCTTGACAGACGATCGCATCGGCACGAAAGGAAAATGATAACACAAAAAACCACCGCAACGCGGTGGTTTTTTTGCGTTATTCTGTAATCTTGAAGGTTTTTGTTACCTTGGTATCATCAAAACTGAGCCATTCGGTTACTTCAACTTCAATATCGGTTGTCGTATCATTAAGTTCATATGCGACCTCTACTTCAAGGGAGGCTCCCTTTTTTATTTCTTTTGTCTGATTGTCAGAGGAATAATCAGCGCTGTCGTCAAGAATATAAGATTCGTTGAGCCCCACACCGTTTTGATATACGGTTTCATCAAATGCTGTGTAGAAAGCTGTAGATTCATCGCTCGATACGTTAGTGAAAATGTATTTAACGATAACCACATCTTTGCCCTCAAAGTCCTTGGCGAGTCGGCAACTGTCAATAACAACGGAATAGTCACCGATGTTAGCATTGTCTTCTTTTTTTGTTTCGACAGATCCCGTACCCTGATCCGAAGAAGAATCTGATTCCCCGCTGCCCATTGCAAACAGCGCAAATGATGCGATTAAAAGAATCGCTAAGATAATGTTGAGTTTTTTCATTTGTTACTCCTTAAAATGTATTTGTTTATCATTACGGCAATTGCACATGCCGCCAGATACATAATGATATCGCAAACATCTCCTGTACCGTCGACAACATTCACTTTTTGCGAAAATTCCCAAAAAGTTCCGCATAAAAATGAAATAATTCCAGATAGCAGTTCTTTTTTAGGGAAAATTGCAGAAAGTCCGCAACAAAGACTGAATGCCCATAAAAAATCCGAAAAATAAAATTTCGTAAAATTGTTTTCTAGAAATGACATACGAACGCGTATGAAATCAACATTTACAAACCGTTCGATAAAATCGGACACATAAGTGTTTTCTCTAAAAAGAACATAGAACATCCCACCGACAAAAAGAGAGGTGGTGCACAGACACAGTTTTGTTATGGCGATACGACTTTTTAGATATGTTCTATCTTCGGTACGCATAATTTCTAATCAAAAAGCGATAATATTTTCAGTTTGCTGATCTTTAACACAATTATAGCGCTGTTTGATGTTAAAGTCAAGAAAAATGTTGAACTTTAACACAACAAGCGAGGCGAATTATGAAAATATACGACTACAACGGCAGAAAAAATATGTGTGGAGACAGGATCAGGCTCGAGCGATTGAAATTAAAAATGTCGCAAAGCGATCTTGCGGCACGTCTGCAGGTCAAGGGTATTATTATTGAACGCGACAGCATAAGCCGCATCGAATCGGGTACGCGTTTCATCGCGGATTACGAGCTCAAAGCCTTCGCGGAGATATTTTCGGTTGATATAAACGAGCTTTTTAATATTTGAGCGCGAAAAACCACCGCAACGCGGTGGTTTTTTACCGTTTATATCTTTCTTCCCGTGAGCTCGGTTGCTTCGAGCTGACAGCGGACGCACAGCTCTGCGGCGAGCAGAGCGTGCTCCTGCGTCATTGCCGTTTCGGTGCGGTCGATGCAGTCGCGGATGAGCTTTCCGAAATAGGGGAATCCGGTTTTTCGTGTAGCGTCTACGTAATGCTCGCCGGATTTGTTTGCCCAGAGGACGTGATTTCCGCCGCGCGATTTGGACAGATCAATGTACTTGCGGAGCTCGATGTATCCGTCCGTGCCGAGGATGAAGGTGCGTCCGTCGCCCCACGTGCCGAGTCCGTCGGGAGTAAACCAATCGACTCGGAAATAGCAGGATGCGCCCGTGTCCGCGACGAGATTTGCATCACCGAAATCGTCGAGCTCGGGATATTCGGGATGGTGGTAGTTGCCGATCTTGGCGTTCACGATCTTGGCGGATTTTGCGCCGGTGAAGTGAAGGAATTGCTCGATCTGATGGCTTCCGATGTCGCAAAGGATGCCGCCGTAGTTTTTTTTGATAAAGAACCAATCGGGACGTCCTGCGGCACCGAGTCTGTGCGGTCCCATACCGATGACTTGGATGACCTTGCCGATCTCGCCTGCTTCAATGAGATTTCCTGCATAGATGGCGGCCTCGTTTTGCAGTCGTTCGCTGTAGCAGACCGCGTATTTTCTGCCCGTCTCTGCGACGGTACGGCGCACGTCTGCGAGCTGATCGAGCGTTGTCAGCGGAGCTTTGTCAACGAAATAGTCCTTGCCCGCTTTCATGACGCGTATACCGAGCGCGGCGCGCTCGCTTGTCACGCAAGCGGATGCGACGAGCTTGACCTCGGGATCGGAGAGGACTTCGTCCTCGGAGCGAGCCGCTTTTGCCTGAGGATATCGCTTGAGGAATGCGGTAAGCTTGACGGGATCGGGATCGTACGCCCATTTGAGCGTAGCGCCTGCGTCGATGAGGCTTCCCGTCATACCGTAGATGTGACCGTGATCCATACCGATTGCGGCGATGACGAACTCGCCCGGCTTAACGACAGGCTCGGGCAGCCCTTCGGGGATGTAATTCATACCGTCCATATTGTTAGCCATTTTGGTTGCCTCCGTTATTTTTTGTAGTTACCGAGGGTTATTGTTCCGTCACCGAAGTTTTCAACGGCGGCGGATTTTTCATAGAAATGAGGTGCGTTTTTGAGAAGTCCTTCGAAGGTGTAGAATTCATCGTCGGGGGTTATGGGCAAAGACACCGTACGCTTCAGCGAGCCCGACTTGTATATCGCGGTAATGAGCTCAACGGTGCGTCTGCCGTCCGCGCCCGTTATCATCGGATGTGTGCCGTTTTCGATGGCGCTCATAAAGTTGTCGATCTCGCCGGTATGTCCTTCATAGGGAAGGGGAGGGATCGCATCGTAATCGGTGCGAAGCTCCGATTCGAGCGATTCGTTTCGGATGGGAAATCCGTTCGGGCGCGAGATTGACGCGAACACGTCAAAGGGAGTCTCGAGCTTTGCGTGCTCACATTGGAAAACGAGTCCCTGCTCCTCGCCGTGGTGAACGACGGAGGCGGTGATGTCAGCCATAAATCCGTCTGCGTAGCGCAGGATTGAGAAGGAGAGGTCCTCTATCTCGGCGTTGTCGTGTGCGACGTTGGAAAGAACGGAGGTGATCTCAACGGGAAGCTCACCGCGGAACCAGTTTATCATATCGATGTGATGCACGGCGTGATTGAGCGTGCATCCGCCGCCCTCCTTTTCCCAAAGGCCGCGCCACCAAAGGTCATAGTAACAGTGCCCGCGCCACCAAAGCGAATTAACGTGTGCCATAAGCGGCTTGCCCGCTTTGCCGCTGTCAACGAGGGCTTTGAGCTTGCTGATGGGATTAACGAAGCGATTTTGTGCGATACAGCACATAGTTACGCTGTTTTTTTGCTCTGCCTCGAGCATCAGATCGCATTCGGCAAGGCAGGTCGCCATCGGCTTTTCGACAACAACGTGCTTTTTTGCGTTCATGGAGTTGATCGCGATCTCGGCGTGGGTGTAGGGCGGTGTGCAGACGTGAACGACGTCTATTGTCAGACCCGATGCGAGCATTTTTTCGTGATCGTCAAAGATCTCGCAGTCGAGACCGAAACGTGCCTTCATAGCTTCTGCCTTTTCGGGGTAAATGTCGCAGAGTGCGACTATCTTGCATCGTTCCGGAAAGGTGAGCAGGGCACCGACGTGAGCGGGCGCGATATTTCCTGTGCCGACAACGGCTACGTTAAGCATAATATTATCTCCGTTCCGCCGCATAACGCAGCATAGTTTGATATGTATTTTGATTATAGCACATAAATTCTTGATGTGCCTCGGTTTTGATGAGAAAAATGAAAATATATCTACAAAAACGCCTGCGGTCAACCGCAGGCGTTTTGCAAATTAATATACGTCGGTAAGGCTTTCGCAGAGTTTTTCAAGCTGCTTTTCAAGCATTTTTTTACTGCCGGAAACAGTAGTGGTAAACGAAGAAGGACCGTCGTTGAGCACGTTCTGATATGCTCCGCGGAGCGAGGATGCCCAATCAAGGTCTCCTGCCCAGTCATATACCT
This sequence comes from Eubacteriales bacterium, assembly GCA_045594085.1. Lineage (GTDB taxonomy): Bacteria > Bacillota > Clostridia > Oscillospirales > CAG-272 > DTU064. Next base: position 16,324 of record JAZNXW010000023.1, read on the forward strand.
TGGAGTTGAGGATGTAGGTGAGCATTTCCTTGGATTCCTCGTCTCTGATGTACTTTGATTCAAGGAGCTGATCATAAAGTGCGGGTGTTACGTGGTCAGCGGATGATGCAGAGAGGCATTCGAGGATGATTCCGGAGGTGTTTGCGTCCTCATCGGTAACGCCGATCGGTATGCAGTATGCGGTTGTCCAGCCGTTGGAAACGTATGCGCAATAGCGTTCCATAGACTCATCGCCCTTGGGCATCGGCAGGATACCGAAATCTGTTTCCATATCTCTGAAATTGGGGATCATACCGAGCATTTCTCCATAGAAGAGGAACGTGTCGCTCATGAACTGAGATGCGCTCATGCTCGTTGAGGTGGCTTCCTTGTTGGAGAAGATCGAGTAGATTTTATCGAGGACGGCGGTGTTGGTGTCGTTGGGCCAAACTACCTGAGGTATACCATCAGCGTTGGTTTCGCTCATTTTCTGTCCGTAGCAGAACATATAATGAGGCACTGCGTCGTAGTTGTCGCCAAGACCCATGATGTCAACTCCGGGAGTGTATGTACCATCACCGTTGTTGTCATATGCCGCGGCACATGCAAGCTCGTACATCTTGTCCATTGTCCAAGAGCCGTCTCTTACCATCTGGTAGATGTTGCCGCTGCCTATTTCGGCTGCGAGCTGCTTGTTGAAGAACATGATCTGTACGGCGTAGTCATCGTAGTAGTTGATGTCGCCGGAGAGGGTGTAGAGGATGTTGCCGTTGATGGTAAAGGTATCGACGATCTGCTCATCCCACCAACCGTGCTCGAGATCCATCGTGGAGATTTCGTAGAAGTTACGGAGCATACCGTTTGTTGCAAAGGTGATTTCGTGGTCGAGACGGGAGAGAACCACGTCGTACTGCTCGGTGTCGTTTGCAGTGTAGTTGGTTCTTACGATGTCCTTGATGTTGCCTGTATCGCCTGCCCATACGGGAACGATTTCGATGCCGAGCTTTTCCGAAACCTCAAGGTTACGCTTGTAAATGGCGTTCGGGAGCGCTTCGGACGAGGGCTCTGCATAGTAGATCTCGTTCTCATCGGCTCCGCTGTAGCCGTAGAAGTGCTTGCCGGGATCGGGAGAGAGGATCTTGAATTCTCTTCCGGATACATCGAAGGAGCCGAGCGCAGCGAGAGCTTTTTCAAAGTTCGTGCTGTCATCTTCAACGCCTACTGTGTTGGATCCGGAAGGAACGTTCGTGCCGTCTCCGTTGTCCGATGAATCGGCACATGCCGCAAAGGGCAGGAGCATTACGATAGCGAGGATCAGAGCGAATAATTGCTTTTTCATACAGGGGTCTCCTTTTATTTTTTATTTTTATGTTGATTTAGTGAGAGCTTTGATGTAAAATTTATGTGAGGTGATTACAGTGTCTACTGCCAAAAAGAAATTCAAAATAGTCAAAAATCCGACGGTAGCCGATTACTCGGACGCATATGTGACAAAGGACTTTGCCTCGGAGGACAATGAATACAACAACAACGTGCATTATCACAATTTTTATGAGCTTGAATTCATTGTGTCCGGTAAAGGCGTTTACGAAATAAATAACATTTCATACGAAGCGGTTCACGGTGCGCTTTTCCTTACGACGCCCGCGGATTATCATACGTACTCGCTCACAAAGGATGAAACGCTCGACTTTTACTGCATTCAGTTTCGTCAATCACGCATAAACGAGGAGATCGCATCGCGGCTTTATTCGTATTCCGAGCCGATCGCTCTTTACTTTGATGGGGATAAATGCGAAAGCCGCGTCGCGGATTTCGATAAGCTCCTTTCCGCGTTCGAGGAAAAGGGCCCGATGTACGAGCTGAAGATCAGAAATCTCATAGAAAACATCTGCATCGACATCATCGGGGAAATGGAAAAGAAAAACAAGGGTGCCGAGATCCATCCGACTATAAAAAGCGCGATAGTGTACGTGAAAAATAACTACCGTGAGCCGATCACGCTCGGTGAAACGGCGAGACGTGTCGGACTTTCGAGCGCATATTTTTCACATCGCTTCGTTGAGGCTGTCGGAATGGGATTTTCGACGTACGTGCGCCACGTCCGCCTCACGGCGGCGGCAAATCTTCTGAAATCGACGGAGCTTTCCGTCAAGGAGATCTGCTACAAAACGGGATTTACCGACCCGAACTATTTTTCGGGAGCGTTCAAATCGCAGTTTGGGGTATCGCCGCGTGTTTACCGCGAAAACGCGATGGCATCGCGTCAGATATGACAGTCAATTTAGCAAAAGCGGTCTGCAAAAGCGGACCGCTTTTTGCTGCATTTGATTTATTCTGTCTCGATCTTGAAGACAACGGGCATATCGGAGGAGACGTTCTTCGTTTTGATGTGAAGTGCGTCGCTGTCACGCGTCCATTCGGGCGTTTCGTCGAAGCCGAGCACGGATATGGATTTGATGATGCCGTGGAAGTGGGGCTTGGAGGATGCATCTCTGTCTGCGAGCGACTTCAACGCGATCTCGCCCGATTCGGGATAGTTGAGAGCAAATGCGTAGATGGAGGAGCCGCGGCAGGTGTAGCGGATGTCCTCGTGAGTGAAGTTTTTCTTCTTGCCGTCGGTGAACTGACCTTCGGGGATCTCTGTCGGGCCTTCTGCGGACAGACGCCACGGACGGGATCCGTATACGGCGTCGCCGTTTGACTTGAGCCATTTACCGATAGAGAGCAGGATGTTTGTATCCTCGTCGGTGATGGTGCCGTCGGCGCGCGGACCGATGTTGAGAAGGAGGGAACCGTTTTTGCTTATGATGTCAACGAAATCGCGTACGATGTCAACGGGATCCTTGAAGCGGTTGCCGTTGGTGTAGCACCAGGAGTTGTGCGCGCAGGCTGTATCTGTCTGCCACGGATAAGGCTTGCAATCTGCAAACTGTCCGCGTTCAATATCGACGGTTGCGCATCCGAACGCGCACGCGTCGTGCTTATAGCACAGAACGGGCTCATAGCCCATCTCCTCGGCGCGGTTATAGTAGTATGCGGCGAATTTGCGCAGGTAAGGCTTGACTGCGGAGTGCTGTATCCACCAGTCGAAGTAGAAGAGCTTGGGTGCATATCTGTCTACGATCTCGCAGCAGCGGAGCAGCCAGTCCTCAAGGTACTCGTCAGTGGGGGTGGGGGTGGAGAAAAGGTCCTGATGGTTGGGCTCGGGCATTGCGGGCCAATAGAAATCGCCAAGCTGCATCGGATCCTTAATATCGGAGTCGAACTCTTTACCGTGACCCATAAAGAACCAGTGCTCAACTCTGTGCGAGGATGCGCACAGATTCATACCCTCTGCTTCAACGGATGCCTTAAGCTCACCGAGAACGTCGCGGCACGGTCCCTTCTCGGCGGCGTTCCACTCGGAAAGGTCGCTCTTGTACATCTGGAAGCCGTCGTGATGCTCGGCAACGGGAACAACGTAACCGGCGCCTGCATCGGCAAACAGCTTTGCCCATTTGTCGGGATCGAATTTTTCCGCCTTGAACATCGGAATGAAATCCTTGTAACCGAAGTCGCGGTGATCGCCGTAGGTTTTTTTGTGGTGCTCGAATTCGCGTGTTCCCTCTATGTACATACAGCGGGAATACCATTCGGATGCGTATGCGGGAACGGAATATACGCCCCAATGGATGAAGATTCCGAATTTAGCATCACGGAACCATCTCGGGGTTTCATACTGCGCGAGAGAGTCCCAAGTATCCTTGAATCGTCCGTTTGCGATGGTGTCTTCGATTTTTTTTAGGTAAGCTTTGCGGTCGATGGTGTTCATAATGTTGCCTCCGATCTTGGAATTATTGTGTGCTTACAAGAATATTATAACATCATTTGCTTGGAATTGCGATTTTTTCGATTACACATATTTTTAGAATTTTACACATATTTATATCATCCTTCCGGCTGCCTCCGGGTGCGGTTGCTTTTTGTGTGTGCAATCCGTGCGCCTTATCATAATCCCCTTGTAAATTGCAAAAAAATGTGATATAGTATATAAAGATAAGTCTGCTTGCGGAAAATGACGCTTTTCCGCCGAAAGGATAACACATTACATGAAAAGATCGGATTTTCTTCAGTGCGGAGAGATCATAAATACACACGGCGTACGAGGAGTCGTAAAGGCACGCTCCGATTGTGACGCGCCCGAAATACTTGCCTCGCTCGAATGCGTTTACACAGATGCGGACGGCAAAAACAGACTCGACATCATCACCGCGTCGATACAGAAGGGGTTTGTTCTTCTGACGCTGGACGGAGTGAATGATATTGACGCCGCTATCGCGCTCAAGGGAACCGTCATATATGCCGCGCGCGAGGAGCTTCTTGAATTTATGGAGGAAGGGGACAGATTTATTGCCGATCTTATCGGTCTTCCCATCATCCACGCGGATACAAAGGAAACGCTCGGTACGCTTCGCGACGTTATCAACCGCGGTGCATCCGATATATACGTCATCGACACCGATGGCGGCGAGCGAATGATGCCTGCCGTTGCCGAGTTCGTCACAGAAATGACGGACGACGCGATCTTTGTCCGTCCGATCCCGGGAATGCTTGACTGAAAATGAGATTTGAGATAATGACGCTGTTCCCCGACATGGTGCGCTCCGTGCTCGATTCGAGCATCACGGGACGTGCGCAGTCGGCGGGACACATAACCGTAAATACACATAATATCAGGGATTATACCCTCGATAAGCACCGCAGAGTCGATGACACGCCGTATGGCGGCGGCAAGGGAATGCTTATGATGCCGCAACCCGTCGTTGACTGTCACGAAGCAATAATGAGTACGCTTCCCGAGGGGGCGAGTGTGAAAACGCTCTATATGTCACCAAAGGGGAAGGTTTTTACGCAGAAAAAGGCGGAAGAGCTGCTCGAAAACGATGCAGTTGTGATCCTGTGCGGCCATTATGAGGGGATAGATCAGCGCGCGCTTGATTTGATCGTTGACGAGTACGTTTCCGTCGGAGATTACGTGCTGACGGGCGGTGAGATCCCCGCGTGCATCGTTGTCGATGCCGTGTCAAGGCTTGTTGACGGCGTACTTGCCGCACCCGAGTGCTACGAATCGGAAAGTCTGCAGGACGGACTTCTCGAGTATCCTCAGTATACTCGTCCGCCCGTATATCGCGGACTTGCCGTGCCCGACGTGCTTCTCTCGGGGCATCACGAAAATATAGATAAATGGAGAAGGGACGAGGCGTTGAAGGTAACGCAGGAGAAACGCCCCGACCTTTTGGAAAAATAATCGAAACGGAGGTGAGAATGTGAGCGAAAAGAAAATATCAAAACTGAATAAAAGGTCGATGGGTGTTTTCGAGTATGTTTTTACCTCATACGAAAAGCTGGCGGAGAGGTGGAAAAAGAGCGCGGTGTCGCGCTTCTCTTACCGCGCATCCGCGTCAAGAGCCGTTGCATCCGTGAGAAAGCGCATCGCGCGCTCCTCCGAAAAGAGTATGCTTCTTGGCGTCGTGAGACGCTTTGTGTCCGCGCTTCCGTCCGTTACGCTTCGCGCATACGGAACGTTCATCTTCTCTCTCGGATTTTATTCAGCGCTCGTCTGCGTCATAAAGGCGATCGCGTCCACACTTGAAACGGATACGGATTCGCTCGTTTACGGCGGCGTGCTTATGCTCGCCGCGATCCCGCTTTTGCTGTCGGGAAAAACGCTTGCGGATGCAGTGATTGAAAGCAGAGTCGGAGCTCTTATTGCGTTTGACCTGCTTGGCTACAGACCTGAAGCTGCAGTCGCGTGCAAAACCGTTATCAAACGCTGTGACATTTCGATGATCGCTGGAATGGCGTTCGGACTTTGCTCGTTTTACGTTGATATTTCGTCTATAGTTGCGGGCATTCTCGGAGTGGTGGCGATTTACTTCATACTGACCGTGCCGGAGGGCGGAGTTGCCGCGTTTATCGCGCTTGCTCCGATAATGCCGATGCATATGGCTAAAATATACATCGCCCTCCTTTTCCTCGGTTACGTTTATAAGCTTGCAACGGGCAGACGCACGTTCAAGCTTGATCTTGCCGATTCGGCTATGCTTGTGTTTGCATTTTTGATCGTTCTCGGAGATCTCATCCACTACGGAAACGGAGCAGATATCGGCACGGGATCGCATTTTGCGCTCATCGCTGTTTATTTCCTCATTGTCAATCTCGTGAGAAATGACAAATGGCGAGAAACGTGCAGATTTGCCGTTGCCTTCGGCGGAGTTCTTACGGCGGTACTTTTCATCGCGTCTTGTTATCTGCCCGAACGTGTCGCGTCGCTTACGTTTGCGTCAGGCACTCTTGAAGGCATAAAAAACACGTTTCTGACTCTGATGGAGACCGCGGATGCCGCGGTGCTCTATACATCGGCTGTCCTGCCGATGCTTCTTGTGTCCGTGACGGGACGTTACGGCGGAAAACGCGCGGGCGGAGCTGCCCTTTGCGCAGCATTGACTCTTACGGCTGTGATCGTGAGCGGATCCCGAAGCCTTTGGCTTGGTGCCGCTGTCGGTTTTTCCGTCCTGCTTGTGTTTGTGAACAAAAAAATTATAATTATTCCCGCGTCGGTTGCGGCTTTGGTGCCGTTATCTATATTGATCCTTCCCGACAGATTCGACGTATACGTCAAGCGTCTGTTTGATTTTTCGGGAGAGGGAGCTGTTGCAAACGTAAACGTGCGTGAGGATTCGATCCGTATACTGCTCGATAATGTGATCGGCGGAATCGGATCCGCTGACGGAGTCTTTTCCTCATTCTATGCCGCGTACACCAACTCGGGCGTGTACCCTGACAGTGCGAAGAATCTTTTCCTCGGTGTGGGAGTTGCACTCGGTGTGACAGGACTTGCTGTCTTTGTAATTGCGCTTGCTCTGCTGCTGGTAAAGATGTACACGTACGCAAAAACTAGCTCCGACAGCTCCGCGGTATCTATCCTTGCAGGCGTCGTTTCGCTTGTTTTTATCGGTGTAACAGTTGATATTTTTGCGGATCCGAAGATGTTTTTGCTGTTCTTTACGTATGCGGCGTTTGTTTCGTCGTATACGGCTGTCAGACCGACGCCGAAGCAGATGCTTGACAAGATGCCGTCAAACAGCGAAAAGGCCGCTGCTAAGGACATCGAATTCGAGTGATATCGAGACCTTTTACGAAGTGCTTGAATGGAGAATGTGATGAATAACGGAAAAAAGAAAAACAATTCCGAATCCCCGCGCATCAAGGTGACAGCCGTCGATGTGCTTATAATCGCAGCGGCGCTCGTTCTGTGCCTTCTTGCCGTGCGTTACGTTTTTTCGACTGAAGCTGACGACGAGGCATACGAGATCAGCTACGTAATAAAGCTTTCCGAGATCCGCGATGAATTTGCGGATAAGATCGCCGCGGGCGACATCTTGTATCTTTCCTCGAACGGAGTTGAGATCGGTACCGTCAAGGCGTGCGAGGTGACTGTCGCTGTCAGAGACAAAACGGGACAGCGTGTGCCCGGCAGATCCGATATTTACGTGACGGTCGAAGCGCTTTCCGCTGATCCCGAAACGGTCAGCATCTCGGGCTGTGATATATTCGTAGAGGGCGAATATTCGATACGTACGGCGGACTTTTCGTTTGAGTGTGTCTGCATCAGCGTAGGCGAATGACGTCAATCGAGGATTACGATACTATATTTATGCCGCCGATGGCGGCAGACCGGAGGTTTGATATGCGAAACGGAAAAATATCTGTCGCCGCACTTGATATATTTTTTGCCGTGCTCATTGTCGTCGCGGTGATCGGTGTTGCGGCGCGATACCTTCTCACGGAGGAAAACGGCATACTTGCAAATACTCCCGAATATCAGGAGGCGGCTTTGTCCGTGCTCGTCACGGATATTGAGGGCACGTCTGCGGAGCATTTCGTGGAGGGCGGCAAATTCACGCTTACAGATGAAAAATATCAGGGCGTGATAATTGCGGATTTCATCGTAACTCCCGCAGAGTATTATGAAGAAAACGAAGCGGGTGAGCTTGTGATCGCTTATCACGATGAGGAAAACGGCAATATCGACTGCCGCGGTGCGGTCAAGGTCAACGGCTATTACCGCGACGGCGTCTATTATATTGACGGCGAAACGATCGTGACGTCGGGGATGACTGTCACCCTTACGAACGGAAAGATCAGCGTAAGCGCGCTGATAACTGATATCTCTCCGATCTCCTGATTGTCCTTGAATGTCGCAAAAATAGTGAAAAATTGCATAAAAGTGTGCAGAGCCGACTTGAAAATATATTAATATGTACAATTGATTTTCTCCTTTGTATTTGTTATAATATTAGAAATAATATAAATGTCGGTTCAGCCGAATTTTTACGATATTTATCGAGGATCTGAGTATATAAATTGCCGCTGCGAGCGGCAGAATGGAGATTAGGATGATTTCTAAGAGCGTCACGGTAGCAAACAACGTGGGACTTCACGCAAGACCCGCAACATATTTCATTCAGAAGACCAACAGCTATGCGAGCTCCGTTTGGATCGAGTGCGATTGCGGCAAGGTCAACGCAAAGAGCCTGCTCGGCGTTCTTTCCCTCGGGATCAATCAGGGTACCGTTGTGAAGATCATCGCAGACGGTGTTGACGAAAATGAAGCAGTCGAAGGACTTACCGCATTGATCGAAACAGGATTTTCTGAATAAGTTTTCGGTACATAAGACAAAATTGGCGAAAAACGGCGGATGCGATGCATCTGCCGTTTTTGTACTACCCGATTTTCATAATTTCTATTGCAGAAACGCACGTTCGTGATTTATAATATCAGTGATGGAAAACGTAAAAAACACAAACAACAGAAAAGAGCGCCGCCGCGCGCTGTTCCGCGAAGCATCCGAGCTTCCGCTCTCTCCGGGCGTATATATTATGCGGGACAAAAACGGAAATATAATATACATCGGTAAATCGCGTGCGCTCAAGAATCGCGTTTCGCAGTATTTTTCCGACACCGTGCATCAAATTAAAACGGAGCGTATGGTTTCGTCGGTCGCGAGCTTTGAAACGATCGTCTGTGAGACGGAAATGGAGGCGCTGACGCTCGAAGCATCGCTGATCAAGCGTCACGAGCCGAAATATAACATCAAGCTCAAGGACGCAAAATCCTATCCTTATATAAAGGTCACTGTTGCGGACGATTTTCCGAGGCTGACCGTAACGAGAAAGCGCGGTGCCGAAAAATCGACGGAGGCGCTGTACTTCGGACCGTATTCGTCTGCGGCGGCTGTCAGGGAGATCATCACATCGATGGAGAGGATCTTCTCTCTTCCGACCTGTAGACACGAATTTCCGCGCGACATCGGCAGAGTCGGATCGTGCGTGTACGATCAGATGGGGCGCTGCTGCGGCGTTTGCAGAGGTCGTATTACATCCGAGGAGTATAAGGAAAATCTGCGCGCAGTCATAACAGCGCTGAAAGGCGACATCCGTGCCGCTGCGTCCGAACTGCGCGAAAGGATGACGGCATATGCGGAATCGGAGAATTTCGAAGCCGCCGCAAGGTGCAGAGACAGCATACAGGCGCTCGAGCGCCTGAAGGAGCGTCAGAATGTTGTTGCCTCACCCGAAATCGAACGCGACATCATCGGATATTACGAGGACGAGGATGGAGTTTCTGCGTCGATGACGCTTCTCGTCATACGGGGCGGCGCCGTCGCTGACAGACAGAATTTCGAGTTTGGAGCCGAACGCATCCCCGATGCGGACGGAATGGCGGAGTTGCTCACTCTCCTGTATTCGTCACGTGAATATATACCGCACGAGGTACTCGTTTCGTTTGCGCTTACGGACGATGAAAAATCGCTTCTGACGGAGTATCTTTCCGAGCGTGCCGGACATCGAGTGACTGTGAGAACACCCGAACGCGGCGAAGGCAAACAGCTCGTGCGTCTCGCCGTTGATAACGCGCGCCACGCCGCAGAGCAGTATAAGGCGAGAGCAAGATCGGATCTTGAAACGTCTGTCAAGCTCGCATCGATGCTGGGGCTCGAAACGGTGCCCGAGCGCATAGAGTGCTACGATATATCAAATCTCGGCGCAGAGCATATCACGGCAGGTATGATCGTGTCGGAGGGCGGTAAGCTCAAAAAATCTGCGTACAGACTCTTTTCGATCGAGGGACGAAGCGCTCCCGATGACTACGCGGCTATGTCGGAGGCGATACGCCGCAGGCTCTCGCATCCCGAATGGGGCGATATGCCTGATTTGATCCTGCTTGACGGCGGACGCGGTCACGTCAGCGTCATCAGAGCGTTGATGGAGGAGCTCAGATGTGACATCCCTGTTTTCGGTATGGTCAAGGACGAGCATCATAAAAGCCGTGCTATCGCATCGGATGACGGAGAGATCAGCATCGCGAGGGAACAGAGCGTGTTCCAGTTCGTATATAAGCTCAGTGAAGAGGTGCACAGATTTACGGTCTCAAGCATGCAGAGGGCGAAATCGAAAACGCTGTCCCGTTCGTCTCTGACGAACGTGCACGGGATCGGCCCGGCGAAGGCGAAGGCGCTTATATCTCGTTTCGGCACGATGAAGAATCTGCGCGCGGCAACGCGTGACGAGATTGCGGAAACATCCGGAATTTCCGAAGCGAATGCGGAGGCGATCTACGGATTTTTGCACCCCGATGACAAATAAGTTGATTTTATGTGAGGTATTGAAATGAGAATCATAACAGGCAAAGCGAGAGGAAAAAAACTCATCACGCTCGAGGGCGAAAACACGCGTCCCACGGGCGAGCGTGTCAAAGAGGCGGTTTTTTCGATGATACAGTTCGACATTGAGGGCAGACGTGTTCTCGATCTGTTCGGCGGTTCCGGACAGCTTGGACTTGAGGCCCTGTCGAGAGGCGCGGCGTCGGCGGTCATCCTCGATGCATCGCCCGAGGCTGTCGAAATAATCAAAACCAACGCCAAAACAACGGGGCTTTTTGACAAATGCAGAATATCCGTAATGGAGTTTGAGGCATTTCTCAAACGTTCCGCGGGAAAGGAAAGCTTTGATATAATTTTCCTTGATCCGCCTTACAAAAGCGGCTTTTTGCCCCGCGCGCTTGAGCTCATCTCGAGGGGCGGCATCGCGAACAAAAATGCGATCATAGTTTGCGAAAGTGCAGACGGAAACGTGTTCGGCGGTGACGCGGTACTTGAAGCAAAATACGAAGTTATGCGAGCGTCTAACTACAGCAAGGCGCACATCACTCTCCTCACTCCCGCTTCTGCGGAATGAGGAAAATCGAATAAAAAACGTACACCCCGACGGGAAACAGAATTTCCTGCCGGGGCGTTTTTTTGCTGATTAACTGTCGTAAACGGGATGCGCGCAAAAGATGCGCTTTTGACTCTTCGGCGGCGAAAATGGCGAAATGTCACGCTTCTCGGCGCATCCTCTTGCCGAAAGATACTGCAATCTGTGAGAAAATGTCGATATATCAAGAAAAAGTCGGAAAATAGTTCCGAAAAAATTTTAATATTGTCTTGACTTGTATTGTATTTTAATGTACAATTATTTCAAGGTGGTTGAAAGTGGTGCAAAGTGCCACACAAAACCCACAAATTCGGTGAAAGGAGAGCGCGACCGTGTTAAGCTTCTTCGGTGAATATGCACAAGTCATAGACGCGAAAAACAGAGTCTTTATCCCGTCCAAGTTCCGCGAAATACTCGGCGAGAGAATATACATAACCCGAAACGTAGACGGTTGCCTTACCGTTTATTCCGAAGAGATGTGGGCAGAGCTCACCGAAAAGATCAGAGCGATCCCGTCCAGCAAGGGCGGAAGCAAGATCGCGAGATTCGTGTTTTCCAAGTCCGCGGATGCCAAGTGCGATTCGCAGGGCAGAGTGCTCATTCCTCAGCCGCTCGTTGAATACGCCGAGCTCAAAAAAGACATTTACGTTATCGGCGTAGGCGATCACATCGAGATCTGGGATAAGGAAGCACGCGACCGCGATCAGTCTGACGAAAATATCGCCGATATCCTCGACATCATGAGAGAGTACGATATCTGATATGGCTCGTCGTCGCAAAGAAAAGACCAAAACCGAGAACGTGTGCGGTACGGCACGCACGCGTTTGATTACGACGGATAATGACGGAGACCTCGGTGCGGAAGTGACCTTCTCGCACCGATCGGTTCTCCTTTACGAATGCATCGAGGGGCTCGCTATAAAGCCCGACGGTGTGTATGCCGACTGCACCGCCGGAGGCGGCGGTCATTCTTACGAGATAGCGTCAAGGCTTGACGGCGGACGTCTCATTTCGATCGACCGTGATTCGGATGCGATAGCGGCTTGCAAAAAACGTCTCGGCGTTTTCGGTGACCGCGTCACTCTCGTTCACGACAACTACCGCAACCTCGGATCCATTATCGAGGCGCTCGGTATAGAGGGACTTGACGGAGTACTCCTTGATCTTGGTGTCAGCTCACATCAGATAGACACAGTCGAAAGAGGATTTTCGTACAGTGCCTCCGAGCCCGCACCGCTCGATATGAGAATGTCACGTGACGACGGACTCACCGCGTATGACGTTGTCAACGGATATGAGCCGTCGGAGCTCAGACGGATCCTTTACGAATACGGCGAAGAAAAATTCGCGTCACGTATCGTTGACAGGATCGTGGAAGCAAGAGAAAAAGCACCGATCGAAACGACGACGGAGCTTTCGGATATAATCAAATCTGCGATTCCCGCCGCATCTGTGGAGAAGGGATCGCATCCCGCGAAGCGTACGTTCCAGGCGATACGCATCGAGGTCAACGGAGAGCTCGACGGTATCGAGCCCGCGCTTACCGCGGCAATTGACTCGCTTGCGCCCGGCGGAAGGATCGCGGTGATCACATTCCATTCGCTTGAGGACAGAATAGTAAAGCGTATCTTCGCTGACAGAGTAAAGGGCTGTGAGTGCCCGCCCGACTTTCCCGTTTGCGTTTGCGGAAAGAAACCGACACTCAAGCTTGTGAACAAAAAACCTATCGTTTCCGGTGCGGACGAGCTTTCGGAAAATCCGAGAGCGAGAAGCGCGAAGCTCCGCATCGCAGAAAAGCTTTGATTTATAAAATCTATTGAAAGGAAGCTGAAAAAAGTGACTTACGAACGCGTTAACGGACATCAGAATATGAATCAGGCGAAGGCTCGCCGTCCCGTTGCGTCCGAGGTGCGCCGCGAGTATCCCGGGGCGGACTATGCCACAACTCAGCTCGTAACGAAGCTTCGCTCGCGCGGAAGCGCAAATGCACCGCATCATCGCGCTCCGTCTTCCGATCTTATGCAGGATGCATACAAGACAGTTCCGACAAGACCGACCGCAAACGTGCGTGAGGTTGCTCCCACGCTCAATGATAAGTACAGTCCGTATTCGGACGTAAACGTAAGTGCGGCGAGAAGACAGCCGCAGGCGCGTCCCGTACAGCAGACTCAGGTGAAGCAGCCGCAGGCGCGTCCTGCAGCAGGTGTTCAGCGTCCGCCTCATAGACAGAATACCGCAATCGCGGCATCAGAGCGTAAAGCGCCCGTTAAGACACCCGTTAAGAGAGCTCCCGCGTCCACGGAAGTGAAATTCCGCCGTCCTGCCGCAGGCACACAGATTGCGGAGTCCGGACCTCGCGAGGTCGCACTCAAGAACGTTCCGTTCCCGAAGCTTGTCTTTATGATCCTTATGTTTGCGATCATAATCTTCCTGATGATACAGAGCGTTGTTCAGAATTTCGAATATCAGCGTGAAATCACGGCGCTTCAGGCAGAACTTGACAGCCTTAACAGCCGCGCCGAATCGCTTCGTCTTGATCTCGAGGAAAGAGACGATCTTGCCGAAATCGAGCGTCGCGCAGAAGAGATCGGTATGATAAAGAGCAACAGCATTGAAGAAAAATACATAAGTCTCAACCATAGCGATATCATTGAAAATTTCGGAACGGAAGAGGACGATTACGGTCCGGTCACGACGATGCTCAGTGCGGTAAGCCGCCGCCTGTCCAAATTCTTTGACGGACAGTGAGCCGTTGCCTCGGCATAAAGTGTGCCGCTTGCAAATATAATATACAAACCCATCAAAAGAGTAAGGAGACTTGACATTTTAAGCTCGTTACTCTTTTTGAATGAAGGGCATAATTTCGAATAAGGTCGAAATTTGAAAGAAAAACTGTAAGGAAAGGAGAGCGAATATGAATAATACGAACAAAACTATAACCGGAAGAGCATATTTCGTTCTCGCTGTCTTTATAGTTATGTGGATCGCACTTTGCGCCGTGCTTTTCAACATACAGATACTTTCATACGAGGAGTATCAGGAAAAGGTAATAAATCAGATCACGAAGGAGACGGAGGTAACCTCCGAACGCGGCGAGATCTATGACGCGAATATGAATCTGCTTGCGGCGAATAAGACTGTCTGGCTTATTTTCATCTCTCCGCAGGATATAATCGACGCGATGGCATCCGATTTTTCGATGTACGCTCTTGCAACGGAGGACGGAAGTCATAACATCGGCGCAATCGGTTATCTCGGTGCGCTTCATGAAGCGTCGGGACTTTACATCTATACGGATGCGGACGGAGTTTCATCCTCGTACACGATGGATAAACTCATTGCCAAGGGACTTTCCGAGATCCTTGACGTCGAGTACACAAAAATAATGGACCTCACAAAGAAAAAGAACCGCTATTATGAGGTTGTGAAGAAGAACGTAGATAAGGAAGAGGCTGATCTCGTCCGTGAATTCATAGATAAATACGGACTTGAGGAGCAGATCTACCTTTCCGCATCGACGAAGCGTTATTATCCGGGCGGAACGCTCGCGTGCCACGTAGTCGGATTTGTCAACTCCGACGGAGACGGCGTGTACGGTCTTGAATCGTACTATAACGACGTGCTCAAGGGCAGCAGTGGCTCGTACATAACTGCAACGGACGGCAAGGGTAACGACCTACCCGATTCATATGAAAGCTATCTTTCCGATCAGGACGGATACAATATTATAACGACGATAGATTCCTACATCCAGTATGAGCTTGAAAACGTTCTTGAGGAAACCATGACCGTCAACGCGGCGGCTAACCGCGTCGCGGGCATAGTTATGGACGTCAATACGGGCGGCATTCTCGCGATGGCGACTGTAGGCGGATACGATCTTAATCAGCCGTATGAGCTTACGGAGTATTATCAGGCGGCACTCGATGCGTCGGGATATTCACCCGACAGTGAAGAATATAAAAAGGAATTCTACGATCAGCTTTATACGATGTGGAACAACAAGGCTGTTACAGAGCTTTACGAGCCCGGATCCACGTTCAAGATCATAACAACCGCGATGTCCCTTGAGCTTGGCGTCGGTAAGCTGTCGGATCACTTCACCTGCAACGGCAGGATCAAGGTGGAGGGATATTCCGATCCGATCAAGTGCCACAAGCTTTCAGGGCACGGCGATCTCGATTTCAAGACGGCGCTGCAGCAGTCGTGCAACCCTGCGTTTGTCACGATCGGCATGCGAATCGGACGTGAAAACTTCTACAATTACTTTAAAATGTTCGGCTACGGCTCAAAATCCGGAGTCGATCTGCCCGGCGAGGCAACGACGATCTATCATAATTATAAGGATTTCTCGAACGTCTCTCTCGCGGTTTATTCCTTCGGTCAGACGTTTAAGGTTACGCCCGTTCAGCATCTGTCTGCTATCGCGGCAGTTGCAAACGGCGGTTATCTTGTGACGCCTCATCTTCTTGACGAGGTAATCGACGATGACGGCAATGTAATTGACAGCTATGATGTTTCGTCAAAGCGTCAGATCCTCTCCGAGGCGACGTGCAAAACTCTTGCGATGATCCTTGAGGACGGCGTTTCCGGCAACGGAGGCGCGAAAAATGCGTACGTTGCGGGCTATGCTGTCGCGGCAAAAACGGGTACGTCCCAGAAGCGAGACGAAGCGGACGAATCTCTCCGCGTCGGCTCATGCGTTGCATACGCGCCTGCGGACGATCCGCAGATAGCGGTGCTCATCCTCGTCGATGAGCCCTCTGCGGGCAGTTCCTACGGCTCTGTTGTAGCGGCGCCGTACGTTTCGAAGCTCCTCTCATACGTTCTTCCGTACCTCGGATTTGAGCCGCAGTATACGGAGGACGAAGCGGCGTCCGTTGAGTCCGCCGTGAGCGACTACAAGGGACTTACTCTTACGACAGCGGTTTCTCTGCTTGACAAAAACGGATATGACTATACCATCGTCGGAGACGGTGCTTCCGTAACAGGTCAGTGGCCCGCATCGGGCACGATTGTATCCGAACTGTCCAAGAAAATAGTCATTTATACAAACGGCGAAGAGCCGGAGGCAACTGTAAAGGTGCCTGACGTCGTCGGCAAGTCCGCGGAAGCGGCAAACCGACTTGTCATCAACGAAAATCTCAACATACGCATAGACGGTGCCGCAAACTACACAAGCGGAAGCGGCGCGACTGTTATTTCGCAGTATCCCGTGGCGGGAACGGTCGTTCCGGAGGGAACTGTTATCACGCTTGAATTTATGCATCTTTCCGATACCGACTGATAAAGGAGGAAACGCCCACGAAGCTTCTTTTCGAGCTTTTGAGGGGGATTACGTGCGATATAACTTGCGCGAGTGCTCTCTCTGTTACGGACGTTGAAATTTCGGATGTGACCGCCGACAGCAGACGGGCGGGAAAAGGAACGCTTTTTGCGGCGCTTTGCGGCAAAAGGCATAACGGAAACAAATTTATAAACGATGCCGTTGAGAGAGGCGCCGTTGCTGTTCTGACAGACGAGCGCATCTCAGCGGCGGCAGAGGTGCCCGTGATTTCGGTACGCGATGTGAAAACGGTGTTTTCACGTCTGTGTGCGCGGATGTATGCTGACGGTGCGGCATCAAACATCATTGCAGTGACGGGCACGAACGGCAAAACCACAACCGCAATGGCGACGGCGCATATTTTTGCGTCTGCGGGCTTTGAAACCGCAGTCATAGGTACTGTCGGTAAGGGATTTTACGGCAACATGACGCCGTCCTACGACGGAATGACGACTCCCGTACCCGAGGAGCTTTACCGTGAGATCGGCAAACTTTCGTGCGCGGGCGCGGAGTATATAATTATCGAAGCGAGCTCACATGGAATTGCGGAAGGAAGGCTTGCGGGGCTCATTGACACCGACTGTGCGCTGAAGAGCGCGATATTCACGAATCTATCGCCCGAGCATCTCGATTATCACGCCGATATGGAGGATTATTTTCGGGTTAAGTCGCGTCTGTTCACTGATTTTGGCTTTGTATGTTCCGTCATCAACGTGGACGGCAGATACGGACGCAGAATGGCTGATGCCGCGCTTGGACACGTCATTACCGTGGGAGATAACGCGGATTATGGCGCGTCATGCATAGAGTACGGCGCGGACGGAGTCGGATATCTGATATCCTCTTCTCGCTTGAGGCTTCGCGTGCGATGCCCCGCCATCGGAGCTTATATGGCGGAAAACACTCTGCTTGCCGCGGCGACGGCACTTACGTCGGGAATCGATCCTTTGACGGTGACGGAGGCGATCGGTACCTTTCACGGCGTGCGGGGAAGAATGGAAAAGGTGGATACGGGCTCGTTTGGCGTGTCCGTGTACATAGATTTTGCGCACACTCCAGAAGCGCTCTCGGCGCTTCTTACGTCTGCGAGACGTATGCATCCGCAGGGCAGGCTCATCCTGCTTTTTGGCTGCGGCGGCGACAGAGACAAGACGAAACGCGCCGCAATGGGCGCTGTTGCGTCCGAATATGCCGATTACGTTGTCGTTACATCCGACAACAGTCGAACGGAGCGCGCGGAGAATATCATTTCCGATATTCTGAAGGGGATGGCGCAGGCTTCGTCATATTCCGTCATAGAAAGCAGAAAAGATGCGATAGAATATACGTTGAAGATCGCGAGCAAGGGAGATGTGATCCTGCTTGCGGGCAAAGGGCACGAAGATTATGAGGACCGAAACGGCGAAAAAACACGCTTTAACGAGCGTGAGATCGTCCGCGAGGTGATCGATAAAATAAACGGATCCTGAAAATATGAAAGGACGCGGAAAAACCGCAACCGCTATGAAAGAAAACTACATCGAGCTTACACTTATGCCTCTGGACGCGGAGTCCGTGTGCAGAATAACCGAAGGAGAGCTTATCCGTGTGAACGGAGGCTTCGGCGGAAGAATACAGTACGTCACGTCAGATTCGAGAGTCGTGCTTGAATCGGGTATGTTTGTTGCAATCAATGGCGAGACCTTTGACGGCAATGCATACATCGAGGACGCGGTGCGAAAGGGCAAGCGTCTTGTCCTTTGCGAGCGCGCGGACACATATCCTGCCGATATGCCGGGGGCTGATCTTGTAGTTGTACCCGATTCCGTGATCGCGCTCGGCAAGCTCGCCAAGCATTATATTTACGAAAGCAGAGTCAGAACTGTTGCTGTGACGGGCTCTGTCGGCAAAACGACGACAAAGGAGTTCATCCATGCGGTTCTGTCGCAGAAATATAGAACACAGAAAACGGAAGGCAACAAAAACAACGAGATCGGTCTGCCCGAAACGGCGCTGAAGATCGAGCCCGATGCCGAATATGCCGTTTTTGAATGCGGTATGTGCGGACTCGGTGAGATAGAGTATCTTTCGAAGATCGTGTGTCCCGATATCGGTGTTATTACGAATATCGGATCCTCGCATCTTGAAAAGCTTGGTACGCGCGAGAACATCGCAAAGGCGAAGCTCGAGCTGACGGAAGGAATGTCCACAGACGCACTTCTCGTCATCAATGCGGATGAGCCGCTTCTGACAGAATCCGAAAAGGTCAAAAATCACGGACGCGTCGTAACGGCGGCACTTCGTAACAGAAACGCAGATTACAGAGCACTCAATCTCCGCACGGTAGCGACGGGAATGGTGTTTGACCTCATTTACAGAAATCGCGTTGCGGCGAACGTGGAGATCCCCGTTTTCGGTGCGCATAACGTATACGATGCGCTTTATGCATTTGCCGTCGGTATCGAGGCAGGTATGAGCGAATCCGATATACGTCTCGGACTTATGTCGTACAAGGGCGCGGCAATGCGTCAGCGCATTTATGAGGTGGGCAATATTACCGTTATCGAGGATTGCTACAACGCAAGTCCCGAATCGATGAGAGCCTCCATCGACGTGCTTGCATCAATGGCGAAGACAAAGGGAACACGTGCAACGGCGCTTCTCGGGGATATGAAGGAGCTCGGTGAATATACGGTGCTGATGCATCAGCAGGTAGGCGTTTATGCCGCAAAGGCGGGTGTCAAGGTGCTTTACACTTACGGTCAGCTTGCAGAAAACATCGCAGAATCCGCGATCACCAACGGAGTCAGAGCCGAAAATGTCTACGTCAATCTTGATTCAAACGCGCCGAGTGTTACCGGCGATATGATACTTTCCGCGGCAATGCCCGGCGACGTACTTCTTGTCAAGGCATCGAGGGCTGTCGCTGCCGAGAAGGTCATCGAATACATCAAGAAAAAACTCTCCTAAATAAAAGACGTTCAACATACCGAAAGGAACGGTCACAACAATGGAAAAATATATCTACATAGTGGCGGCTGTAAGCGGCATTCTCACGTTTGTACTGACAGTTATTCTGTCGCGTATCATTATTCCCATTCTCAAGAGCCGCAAGATGGGACAGAAAATCCTCGATATCGGCCCGCGTTGGCATAAATCCAAGGAAGGCACGCCCACGATGGGCGGCATCGCCTTCATCTTCGCGATGACGGTGGCGATGATTGTTGTGATCGTCGTTTTGTCGGTCAAAAACGAAAAGGTTCCCGTGATGCTAACGGCAACCTTCGTTTACGCGCTTTCCTGCGCGTTTATCGGATGCATAGACGATTCCGCGAAGCTCCGCAAAAAGCAGAATGAGGGGCTCACAGCGATCCAGAAGCTCACACTTCAGATCGTAACGTCGAGCGCGTACACCGCGGCACTCGTTTACTTCGGCTGCATCGGAAGCTCGCTTTACATCCCGTATTTTAACGTGTGGATAGAGGATCTCGGTATCGTTTATTACGCATTTGTCGTGTTTATGCTCGTCGGCGTCAACAATGCCGTCAATCTCGGTGACGGAATCGACGGACTCGCATCCTCCGAGGTGCTTGTCATCGGCGCATTCTTCATCGCCGCCGCATTCGGAAAATACGGACAGATCACCGCTGTCGCATCCGAGCTCGGTGTGCTTGGCGCTTGTATGATAGGTGCCGCTGCAGGCTTCCTTGTCTACAATTTCCACCCCGCCCGTGTGTTTATGGGCGATACGGGCTCGCTTTTCTTCGGCGCGCTCGTTATGGGCGGTGCGATCATGCTCGATAATCCGCTGATCGTCATCGTTTACGGCTTTATGTTTATTCTCGAGGCTGTTTCCGTGATTATTCAGGTCGGATATTTCAAGCTGACGCACGGAAAACGCTTCTTTAAGATGGCACCCATCCACCATCATTTCGAAAAATGCGGATGGAGCGAAAACGAGGTCGTTGCAGTGTTCGCCGCGGCGACGTTGATCTTCTCGATCCTCGCATATTTCGGACTTTATTCCGTAATGTAATTAATTCAAATTGCAAATCTGACGAAAGGAGGGCGAATGCTTGGACCGTAACGTAAACGACAGCGCGCACCGCCGTAAAAGAGCACCCGGCAACGTAAGACCGGATGTGTCTTCGGTATCCGAAAGCGCACGTGGCACGGCAGGCTCACGTAACGAGCTTGTGAAAAGGGAAGCGGAGCTTCCCGCTGTTCGTGAGGAAGTTATGCCGGGACGTAAAAAGACCGAATACGAGCGTATCAAGACCTCGCCCGACCGAATCCTTATCGTTATCATCTTTATGCTCGTCTGTATGGGATCGCTGATGGTCTTTTCCGCAAGCTATCCGTATGCGGTGAGTCAGAACCTCGGCAGCTACTATTATCTCAAGCGTCAGGTCGTGTTCGCGGCTCTCGGATTTGTCACGATGACGATCGCGTCGAAGATCCCCTACGATTTTTATAAGAAGGTTGCGTGGATCGCATATGCGATTGCGGCGGCGCTTCTGGTGCTTGTGCTTGTTATGGGCGTAAGCGAGGGTGAGGCTCAGAGATGGCTCGTAATTCCCGGAACGGGTATCTCGATGCAGCCGTCCGAGATCATGAAGGTCGCGCTTATACTTGTTATGGCGCGTTACGTCAGCATCAATGCCGAATATATGATGCAGAAAACGTCCGGCAAGCTTCAGTTTTTGTACGGAACCGTTTATCCGACGTTTATTCTTTTTCCGACCTGCGCGCTCGTGCTTCTCGAAAAGCATCTTTCCGGCACGGCGATCATATTTATGATCGGTTGTATCATTCTTTTCATCGGCGGAGCAAATCTCGGCATGCTTATCGGAACGTATCTGCCCGTGGGACTTATCGGCGGCGGACTCTTCCTTTATTTCAACTCGTACGCGTGGAAGCGCGTTATGACCTTCTTCGATGAAAACGCAAACGCTCTCGACGAGGATTGGCAGACGACGCAGGGGCTTCTTGCGATCGGATCGGGCGGTCTTTTCGGATTGGGACTCGGTGAGAGCAGGCAGAAATACGGCTACGTTTCACAGCCGCAAAACGACTTCATATTCACGATACTTTGCGAGGAGCTCGGATTTATCGGAGCGCTGTTCGTGATTGCGTTGTTTGTTGCGCTTCTCTGGCGCGGATTCACTGTCGCGCGCCGTGCACCCGATGTCTTCTCATCGCTTGTTGCGTACGGCATAATGAGCCACGTCACCATTCAGGCGGTGCTCAATATTATGGTAGTAACGGACTCCTTCTTCAACACGGGCGTGTCTCTGCCGTTCTTCTCGTACGGAGGCTCGTCGCTCGTAATGCTGATGACGGAAATGGGAATCGTGCTTTCGATCTCACGCCATTCGCGACAAAAAAAGGCATAGGCGACAAATCATATCACATACAAAACTGACATTGATATTTTTGGAGGAACAATGCGAGTTTTAATGACAGGCGGCGGTACAAGCGGCCACGTTAATCCCGCTATTGCTATAGCGGAGTCTATCAAATTGAATTTTCCCGGATCGGAGATTGCTTTTGTCGGTACTCCCCGCGGAATCGAAAATAAAACAGTACCTGCGGCAGGATATAAGCTCTATCACGTTGACGTGCGCGGCATCAGACGCTCGCTTTCGCCCGCAAATATCCGCGCGGCGTATCTTGCACTTACCTCTCCCTACCGTGCGAAAAAAATAATCAAGGAATTCAAGCCCGACATCGTTATCGGTACGGGCGGATACGTTTCGTGGCCCGTTTGTAAGGCTGCGTCGATGATGGGGGTGCCTTGTATGCTCCACGAGGCGAACGCGTATCCGGGCGTTGCTGTGCGTATGCTGTCCGGGTGTGTTGATAAGATCCTTCTCAACTTTGATAAGAGCGCGGAATATCTCAAATGCCCGAAGGAAAAGCTCGTAACCGTGGGCAATCCGCTTCGCAACGGATTCACTCCTCCCGCAGACATCAGGGAGGCGAAAAAAGCCATAGGCGCCGACGGATATGAAAAGATGATCCTCTCGTACGGCGGAAGCCTCGGCGCGCAGTACGTCAATGAGGCTGTTCTCGCGATGATGCGCGACTACACGAAGAAGCACCCCGAGGTGCTTCATGTACACGCGGTAGGCTCCATCGAGCTTGCCGACGCTACAAAGATGTTCAACGATTACGGACTTGCAGATGCACCGAACATCAAGCTGCTTGAGTATATTTACGATATGCCCGCACAGATGGCGGCGGCAGATCTTCTTATCTGCCGTGCGGGAGCGATGACCATATCCGAGGTCGCGATGATGCAGAAGCCCACTATCTTTATCCCGTCTCCGAACGTTACCGAGAATCATCAGTACAAAAATGCACGTGTCCTCGAGGAAAAGGGCGCGGCTGTTATCATTGAGGAAAAGGACCTCGACGGCGGCAAGCGTCTGACGGAGGTTGCGTCGGGATTGCTTGAGGATGAGTCGGGGAGAGTCGAAATGGGACGCCGTGCGGGCGAATTTGCCGTCACGGACGCAAACAGACTCATTATCGAGGAGATCAGAAAGCTGGTCTGAGTCCGCTTTTATAAACGGAGTTTGAAATGACAGACGAAAAAGAAGTTGCCCTTGCTGAGCGTAAGGAGCTGACGAAGGAAGAAAAAAGACTCCTCGGACGTCTCAGACGTCAGGCTGGATATCATAAAAAGAGCCCCGAGGAACGGGCGAAGCTCGACGTTGAATTACGCGCGCTTGCGAAGCAAAGCCTTGAGCGCAAGTCGGACGAGACCGCATTTGCGAAGAATGTGGCTGTCGCGGCAAAGCACGAAAAGCGCGTTTACTTCAAGGCACGATGGCGTCTTTTGACGCTTCTCGTAACGGCGTCGTTTGTGCTTCTTCTGGCAATGTACGTCCTGTACTCGTACGTGCTTGTGGTTGCGTCGGTGGAGGTCGTGGGAAACGAACGCTACACCGCAGAGGCGATCGCGGTGGCAAGCGGTATCTCGGTCGGAGATAAAATGTACGCCCTCGCCGTCGATGAAGATGAGCTCGCGTCGGAATTGACAAAGCAGTTTCCGTACATACAAAGCGTCGAGATGAAGCGCGTCATACCGGACCGCATCGTGATAACGGTGACGGAGGAAATGGCGGTCTTCGTGTCCGAGATATACGGTGAATACGTATTGCTTTCGAAGGAGCTGAGGGTGCTCGAGCTTTCACCGACGGAGCCTGCCGGCGACTATATCAAGCTCGTTTTGCCCGACGTAAAAAATGCGATAGAGGGTGAAGTGATCGAGTTCAAAACGAATATGCTCGACGTCGCAAAAAAAGCCGCCGATGCGGTGTGCTCCGACAGTATGCGCGAGGGGACGTCGGTGCTTGATATCTCGGACAGATTCAATATCTGGATCGCGTTTGAGGGCAGGTACAAGCTTATGATAGGCGATATCAATGACATCGAAATCAAGCTGACACTCGCGTTTGAGATAATGAAGGACGAGGTCTTCTCCGGAGGCAATAAGGGGCTGATTTATCTAGACAATGTCAGCAGTCCGAGCGTTATTATAGACAACAGTATAACAATTGAGTGAACTTTGTGGCCGTTTGAAAGCTGCGGAAAAGCTCAAAAATGTGCCAAAAACGCAAAAAAATCCGAAAAATGTAGAAATATCAAAGAAAATTACAAAAAAACTATTGCAAAACAAGAAAAAATCCTTTATTATATTACTGAAGAAACATAAGCGAAATTAGGCATCCGCCTTTATTAGCCAAACGTAAAAAATAAATGATGTGATGCATCCGACAGGTTAGTCGGTTGCGGAAAGGAACAAAAAATGGCTTTTGAACTTGACGATAACTTTGAAAGTGGCGTAAATATTAAAGTAGTCGGCGTCGGTGGCGGCGGCGGAAACGCTGTTAACAGAATGATCTCCTCTATCAGAGGTGTTGAATTCATCTGCATCAATACAGATAAGCAGGCGCTTCTCCATTCCAGCGCAACAAATAAAATTCCGATCGGCGAAAAGATCACCAAGGGTCACGGCGCAGGTGCCAATCCCGAGGTAGGCGCACGCGCAGCCGAGGAAAACCTTGAAGAAATCAAGAACGCTATCAGCGGTGCTGATATGGTGTTCATCACCGCCGGTATGGGCGGCGGTACCGGTACAGGTGCGGCTCCCATCGTTGCACGCGCAGCTAAGGAAATGGGAATTCTCACCGTCGGCGTTGTAAGTAAGCCCTTCGCTTTCGAAGGCAGACGCAGAATGGCTCAGGCCGAAGGCGGTATCGAAAATCTCAGCCAGTACGTTGACTCTCTCGTTGTTATTCCGAACGAAAGACTTGCTCAGGTATCCGACGCAAGAATCACTCTCATCAACGCATTTGAAATCGCAGACGATATGCTCCGCCACGGTGTGCAGAGCATTTACGAGCTCATCAACGTCCCCGGACTTATCAACCTCGACTTTGCCGACGTTTCCTCCGTTATGATGGACGCAGGTCTCGCTCACATGGGCGTAGGCGAAGGCACCGGCAAGGACAGAGCAGAGATCGCAGCGAAGGCTGCTATCTCCTCCCCGCTGCTTGAGACCTCTATCTCCGGCGCAACCGGTATCCTCGTCAGCATCTCCGGTTCTCCCGATATGGGACTCGACGAAGTTATCCAGGCTTCCACCATGGTATCCGCAGAGGCTCATCCCGATGCAAATATCATTTGGGGTGCTAATATTGATCCTAATCTTGAAGACAAGATGAAGGTCACCATCATCGCGACAGGCTTTGCAAAGAAGGAAGGCGACCCTCGCGTACAGCGTCACGTTGCTCCGATGCCCGAATCCAAGCCCCGCTATGAAGCCCCTGTAAAAAAAACTGAACCTGTAGAAACAGCCCCCGTTAAGGACGACGGCGAGGATCTTTTCGCAGAGGACAACATCTATTCTGCTGAAGAAAAGGCAGCTCCCGCAATCGAGACTCCCGTAGAAAACTACGAGGTCGGCGAGACTGACGATAACCTCACGGACGATGATTTCGACGATCTTATGAGCATTCTCAAGAAGACGAGAAATAACAACAACGGCGGAAGAAGATTCTAAAGTTAAAATGAAAAAAAGCACCGAGCGATCGGTGCTTTTTTGTTGGGGTGGGCATCAAGGCTCCCTCGTGAGGGAGGTGCCAGCGTCGCCGCCACTGTAGGGACCGACGTCGGTGTTTGCCGAGGCAAACACTACGGTCCGTTTTTGCTATACGTAAATGGCGGGAGCAAGCCCCCCGCCGTGATCTCTCTCTCGATGGGTGACTGCGAATCATATTTCGACTAATCGGTATTCTGCGATCCCGGATATGTCTCGAACGAATTCGAGATCATACGTTGCATTCGGGTACACTGTTCCTGAAACGGTAAATGCATTTTTTCCGAGATCTATAATCACTGTTGTTGGTCCGTTAATTTTTAACCGGGCGACCTCTCCGAGCTCACCTACCCAAGTCTTCCCTGTTTTTGTCGAGACCGTGACCCAATGCTTTTGTAACGAACAATGTGTGAATTTTTCGAGTTGATAAGGAGTTTTGATTTTTACATATCCAATATCTGGAGTGTTTGAAATCGGATATCCGCAAGAAGGGCAGAACGCGGCAAATGATGAAACATCTTTTTTGCATTCCGGGCACGGAATAATAGCCATAAAAGCCTCCTAAATAACGCAGTTGCACCTGTATAGGTGCAACTTTATTATAATATCTTCATAAAATAATGTCAAGATGATTGTTCCGATATGGGAGCAAAAGGGGGCTTGGCATGAATAAGGCTATTGAGACCGTAATAGGTCAGAACATCAGAAAAATAAGAGAATCAAGGAAAATGACGCAAGAAATGCTTGCTGCTAAATTGCAGCTATGCGGCTGTGATATTACAAGAAGTGCACTTGCGAAAATAGAGGTCGGGCAAAGGCATTTGTATCCCGATGAAATAATTTTGCTTCATCAAATTCTTAACGTAACGTATGATGAGATATTTAATATTGAATAGCTGAAAAAGGAGCACGAATTAACGAATTGTGCTCCTTTTTCCTCACTCCCCGTGTTCGCGCTTGAGCACGGAATAAAACGCGATGTCGTGCATCTCGCCGGACGGCGTGCGATAGAATTCGCGCTTTGTGCCCTCGTAAGTCAATCCGCACTTGCGTGCTACCTTGCCTGATGCGGGATTTTTCGTTGCGTGGCTTATTTCTATTCTGTTAAATCCGACCTCGTCAAATAAAAAGTCGATGACGGCGCTTGCTGCCTCTGTCATAATTCCGCGCCCCCAACGGTTGTGACTGAGACAGTAGCCGATGCAGGCATATTCGTGCTTGTCGTTAACGAGAACAACGCTGATGTTGCCTATCGGTGTTCCGCCCTCGGTGATCGTCCAGTTATAGTAATCGTTGCGTTCGTACTCCGCACACCAAGCTGTGAGAAGCTGACGTGTGAACTCGACGGAGCTGTGCGGTGTCCACGTCAGATAGCGCGTAACGCGTTCGTCGCTTGCCCAGTTTGCGAACATCGCTTCCGCATCATCGGGGGAGAATCGGCGCAGAATGAGTCGGTGAGTCTTGATCGTTATTGTGCCTTTGTGTGTAAGCATATCTTACTCCTTTCTGAAAATATCGAGCGAATGGTTGGACATACCGATGAGATCCTGCCGTTCGCAGGTGGCGAAATGATATCTGAGGTATATTTCGTAGGTGAAATCGTCCATTTCCGCGAGTGTGGCGCGCATATGATTAGCGTAGCCGTCGGTTGCGACGAGATGTAGGTGCGTTACGTTAAAGTGCGAACGCAGATCCTCTATCTCTGATTTGCGGTGAAGCACGAACAGATCGTCGGGATTTGACGAAGCCTTGAACGTTTCGAGGTCAAGTATGCCTTTATCGAGCAGACTCGGAAGTCCGCCGCGAATGAACCCGTACTGAACTATCGACGAATCCTCCATGCAGTACGCGACGAAGATGACGCCGCCCTTTTTTGTAACGCGGACAGCCTCTGCGAGCGCACGGATCTTTTCGTCTTCCGTGAAAAGATGATACATCGGGCCGAGAAGCAGGGTGATATCGTAGGTTTCGTCCGCAAAATCGGAAAGATCGATTGCGTTGCCCTGCGTGACGGTGACGTTTTCGCCCTCTGATGTGTTTTTGCGGAATATCTCGATATTGTGCTCGATCAGCTCAACGGCATCGACGGAATATCCCATTCGCGCGAGCGTGTGGCTGTAGCGCCCCGTGCCTGCGCCTATCTCGATGATGCGTGCACCCGGTGTGAGATATTTTTCGACGAATTTCATCGTTGTGAGATATTCGACTTGGCCGTGGCGTGTGAGAAGACGTCCGTTTTCGTCGTAGGCGGTGTAGTAGTCGTTCAAGTAATCAAATGCGTTCATGGTTTTCCTCCTTATAAATAAAAATACAGCGCAAGACGGAGATGAGAGATCCCGGACTTGCACTGTTTTGCTTATAAATATAAAAATACAGATAAATTTATATCAGAGCATAACGCGAAAGCCCGGCCGACTGCCAATAATAAACAGCGGGGACGGACATGACGGGCACGTTATTGATAACGGTGCGCTTCATTGCTTTCGTTTGCTCCTTTTTTGAATTTAGTTAATTATACAGCCGCACTTAACGTATGTCAAGGGCGGAATCTGCATTTTCCGATGTTTTTTTCAAATGTTTCTTCATTATTATAAGGGCTGCCGTCATAGTCAGCGGAAAAATAACGGCGGCGAGGATACCGAGCTTCAAATTGTCACCGAAGCGGTCCGAGACGAATCCCACAAGCGACGGGCCTGCAGAGCATCCGAGATCGCCCGCAAGCGCAAGAAGCGCGAACATCGCGGTGCCTCCCCGTCTGAGAGCGGATGCGGCACGGCTGAACGAGCCCGGCCACATAATGCCGACGGTGAGTCCCGTCAGTGCGCATCCGAGGAGAGATAGAGCTGGCGAGGGCGAAAGCGAGGCAACAAGATAAGTTGCAACGCAGACGGCGGAGCTGACTGTCATGAACGAGTCGAGGTCGATCTTCTCACCGTACTTGCCGTAAAAAGTGCGCGAGATGCCCATCATTACGGCAAATGTGAGCGGCCCTGCGAGGTCACCTACTGTTTTGCTTACGCCGAGACCGAGCTCCGCGAATGCGGACGCCCATTGGCTGACCGCTTGCTCGGACGCGCCGGAGCAGACCATCATCACCATCAGTATCCAGAATATACGCGAACGGAACAGCTCCGAAAGAGACATTCCGATGTCGCCTTCCTCAATCAGGCTTGCAATCGGGGTGAGGGCGAAGATGATTATGTTTGCGATCGGAAAGAGTGCCCATACGTACGCGAGTATGCGCCAGTTCTCGATTCCGACGGAATTGAAGAAGAGAGTTGACAGAAGCACGACGCCGACGTGTCCCCAGCAATAAAACGAGTGAAGCAAGCTCATCGTTTTTTCCTTGTTTTCGGAAGGACAGCTTTCAACGATCGGACTTACGAGCACCTCAAGGATACCTCCACCGACGGCGTAGATGATGACGGAGGTGAGAATTCCCGTAAACGGTGAGGGCATAACGTCGGGCAAAACGGTGAGTCCGAGAATGCCGAGCGCGGCAAAGACGTGCGCGAGGATCATTGCGCATCTGTAGCCGATCTTGTCGATGAACTTAACTGACAGAAGATCAACTGTGAGTTGTACGGCGAAGTTGATTGTTACGAGAAGCGTGATCTGCGAGAGAGGGATGCCGTAGGTGCTTATGAAGGTGATGAAAAGCAGGGGAACGAAATTGTTGACGATCGCCTGTACGATGTAACCGAGAAAGCAGGCGAAAACGGTTGTTTTATACGTGAATTTCATAGTTTACTCTGTGATGATGACTCCGTGTGCGATCCCGTCCTTCACGTCAGTGAATCGGACGCGTCTGATCTCGCCGGAGGCGATGCCCGAAATCGGCGTTCTTACTTCGACGAAATTTGCGGTGTGTCCCGAGTGCATACCGTCAATATCGGATTCGAAAAGCACGTCACATTCGGGGGTGTTTTTTATGAAATCGCGCACGACCGCCTCTGAAATCTCCTTTGCGAGCGCGATCAGACGGGCGGATCTTTCGTGCTTGACGGATTCCGGGATCTGATCCGGCATCGTTGCGGCGGGAGTGCCGCGTCGCTTGGAATATTGGAAGACGTGCATATCAAGGAAGCGAGCGCGGCGCACGAAATTTAGTGTTTCCTCGAAATCCGCGTCTGTCTCGCCTGGGAATCCTACGATCACGTCTGTTGTGAACATCACGTCGGGGAGCGCGGCGCGCAGTGCCTCAAGCTTCTGCATTGCTGTCTCAGCCGTGTATTTGCGGCGCATCGCGCCGAGCGTGCGTGTGCATCCGCTCTGAAGCGACAGATGGAAATGCGGAACAGCCTTAGGAGTTTTTGCGAGCGCGTCTATGAAATCGGCACGCATAACGGTCGGCTCGAGCGAGCCCATACGGATGCGGTCGAGCCCCTCTATCTCAGCGAGCTTTTTTATGAGATCTGCAAGGGATTCCTTTGTGTCTCTGCCGAATGCGGCTGTCTCGATGCCTGTAAGCACGATCTCGCGGCATCCGGATTCAACGAGCGAGGTGACCTCTTCGTATATGTCCGCTATTGTGCGCGAACGGACGCGTCCGCGGACCGAAGGAATGATGCAGTACGCGCATTTTCCGTCGCATCCGTCGCAGATCTTGACGTAAGCGCGGGTGCGCGGCGCGTGATCGATGCGCATCGGCTCGATGGAGTATTCCTCCGCGATCTTTCCGTCGGCAAGGATGACGGGCGCGGCGGGCGCGCCGTTTTTCACTGTGAAAAGCGCGGCATCGGCGGCGTAGAGCTTGTTTTTGTTGCCGATGACGTACGCAACGCCATCGATATTGGCGGCGGCGTCTGCGTCGCTTTCGGAAAAGCATCCGCAAACGATTACAGATGCATCCGCATTCTTTTTCCTTGCGCGGCGTATAGTCTGTCGGCTCTTTCTGTCTGCCTCTGCCGTCACCGTGCAGGTGTTGATTATGTAAATGTCGCAAGACTCGGACGGATCAAGCACGTCAAATCCGAGGGAGAGAAGACGCTCCGCGATAGCTTCGCTTTCGTATTGGTTTACCTTGCATCCGAGGGTGATGATTGCGGCGGTTGGTCTGTTCATTGCAATAATGTCCTTTTTGAAAAATCAAGATAATTATATCATTTAACGCGCCGATTGCAACCGAAAAAACATTATTTTCTACGTTTACTTTCAATTTTTACATCTCATATTAATTATATGAAGAAAACTGTGAAATACAAAACGCATCCCATATACAAAGCGCTCACGTGGCTGATGCTGACTATAACGGTGGCGGCACTGCTTTTTGCGTGGGCGGTATATGTGTCTGCGGGCACAAAGGAGCGTATGTACGGCTCTGCGATGGAGTCGTGCGGATATGAGGCGTATCTCTCATTTTGCGAAAAACTCGGTGTGATCGCAGAATCGGATGACGGGACAGAGACGGCGTATGCGTCGGTGGCTGCGGGCGAGGCGCTTTCGCGCTACGTCCTTTTTTCGGATATTGAAACGGACGCTGACGCGCTCCGCGGCCTGCTTATGTCGGGGCAAGTGGGGAAGGAAGAGGCGGAGGAGCTTTTGCGCGTGCTTTCGGAGGGGGGCACGCGCGATGAAGCCGTATCCGCGGCGATAAAAACGGCGCTTGAGTGGGGCAAGGATCCGACCATATCATCGGAACGCGACAGCGGCGGATGGAGGTGGCTTTCATCGCTTCCGGAGGTGAAGGAGACGGAGGCGTCAAAGACAGCGGCTCGCTTTATAGGTGGCGGAGGAAAGGTCAGACGCGGTGAAAGTCACGCATTTCCGCTCGTGTATTCATACGTGAACGGCAATGCTTCGGCTGAGGTGACGCGTATGGGGGGCAGACTCATTCGTATGTATAAATTCCCGATCGGAAGCGCGGAAAAACGAACGGTCGAACAGTGCGCTTTGTCGGCGGAGAGATTCTTGCGCGACGCAGGTATAAAGGATGCGGAGCTATACTCGGCTGAGCTTGTCGGTGACGTGGCGGAGCTCAAGTTTGCGCCTCCGTCTGAGACGGAAGAAAGTGCGCGGTCGATCTCGGTGAATGTGGCGCTTTCGGGCGCGACGGTGATATATTTTGATGCGTATGAGTATTATCGGAATCGCTGAAATGTACGTCGGTGGCGAAAAAAGGACGAAAATGGGGCGAAAAACAGCACTTTAGGGTGCAAAATCCGTGTTTTTCGCCCGAAAACCTTGCAATATATAAAATATGGTGTTATAATCCGAGAGTATAATGGATAAGTATATGCTGCCCATTTGCGGCATATAAGTAATGAAAGAAAGGCGGATCATCACCGTGAGAGAGCATTACAGCGAACACAAAAATAAGAAATTTTACATTACCACCGCGATAGCATACGCATCGCGCAAGCCTCATTTCGGAAACACCTACGAGGTCATTATGACAGACGCGATAGCGCGTTTTCGCCGTCAGATCGGAGAGAACGTCTTCTTCTGCACCGGTACGGACGAGCATGGCGAAAAGATCGAAAATCTCGCCAAGGACGCGGGCATCACACCGAAGGAGCACGTTGATAAGGTTGCCTCCGAGGTCAAGGGCATCTGGGACCTGATGAACACGAGCTACGATTATTTCATCCGTACAACGGACAAGAATCACGAGGAAGCCGTACAGCATATCTTCCGCAGAATGTATGAAAAGGGCGACATATATAAAGGTCATTACGAGGGCTGGTATTGCGTACCTTGCGAAAGCTTCTTCACCGATACGCAGATAACGGACGGAAAGTGTCCCGACTGCGGCAGACCCGTTGAAAAGAAGAGAGAAGAGGCGTACTTCTTCCGTATGAGTAAATATGCGCCTGCGCTTATGAAGCATATCGAGGAAAATCCCGGCTTCATCGAGCCCGAAGGACGCAAAAAGGAAATGGTAAACAACTTCCTCGTTCCCGGACTTCAGGATCTTTGCGTTTCGCGCTCGTCCTTCAAGTGGGGAATTCCCGTATCCTTTGATGAAAATCACGTCACGTACGTTTGGCTTGACGCGCTGTCCAACTACATCACCGCGCTCGGATATGATCCCGATAATGATGAGCAGCCTGAGGCATTCCGCGAGCTCTGGCCCGCAGACGTGCATATTATAGGTAAGGACATTCTTCGTTTCCACACGATCTATTGGCCCATTTTCCTTATGTCGATGGGGCTTCCGCTCCCGAAGAAGGTCTTCGGCCATCCGTGGTTCAACTTCGGCGCGGACAAGATGTCAAAGTCCAAGGGCAACATCATCTACGCGGACGATATGGCGAAGAAAGTCGGTGTTGACGGCGTAAGATACTACGCGCTTGCCGAAATGCCTTACGCATCCGATGGAAGCATCACATGGGAATCCGTTGTCAACAGATACAACACCGATCTTGCCAATAATCTTGGAAATCTCGTTCAGCGCACGCTTTCTATGGCGAAAAAATACTTCGACGGCATCGTTCCCGCTCCCGCAGAGGAAACGGAACTCGACCGTGAGCTCAAGGATGCATTCGCGACTGCTGTGGACGAGGTGTATAACTATATGCTGTCGTATCACATCGCGGATGCGGCTGAATCCATCTTCACTGCGCTCCGTCGCGCAAACAAGTACATCGACGAGACAACTCCCTGGTCGCTCGCAAAGGGCGGCGAGGCTGAGATCGCACGTCTCGGTACCGTTATTTACAATCTTCTCGAGGCGATCCGAATTGCGGCTGTTCTTCTTGTGCCCTTCGTTCCTCAGACAGCGGAGGATATCCTGACTCAGCTCGGTACGTCCGAACGTGATTATGACACGCTCGAGACGTTCGGCGCGCTCAAATCGGGAGTTCCCACGGGCGAGGCAAAGGCGCTCTTCGCGCGTATTGATGAGGCGAAGTTCCTTGCAGAGATCGAGGCTGAACGCGAAGCTGCGATCAAGGCTGCTGAAAAGGAAGCTAAGCAGAAGGAACGTCCCGAGGGCGTTGCTCGGATAGGCATTGAGGATTTCATGAAGGTCGAGCTCCGCACGGCACAGATCCTCGAATGTGAAAAGGTGCCGAAGGCGAAAAAGCTTCTCAAGTTGAAGATCGATCTCGGTTATGAGACGCGCACCGTCGTTTCGGGTATCGCAAAGTGGTATCAGCCCGACTCCCTGATCGGCAAGAAGATAATCGTCGTTGCAAATCTTGCACCCGCAACTCTTTGCGGAATCGAGAGCAACGGAATGATCCTCGCATCGGGCGAGGACGAGGTAAGAGTCGTATTCCTTGCTGACGATACTCCTCTCGGAGAACGCGTAAGATAATGATACTTTTTGACTCCCACGCACATTACGACGACGGCAGATTTGAGAGCGAATTTGAGGGCGGCGCCCTCGGCGCGCTCCGTGCCGCACGTGATGCGGGCGTGATGTACGTTGTAAATTCGGGCTCGTGCCTTCGCACGTCGAAAAACAACTTTGCTCTCGCAGAGTTGTCCGATACGGACGAAACTCTCCCCGAAATTTACGTCTCTGCGGGAATTCATCCCTCAGAGACAGACTCCTATGAAAGTCTCGATTCCGCTATGGCAGAGCTTGAAGCGATGCTTTCGCATCCGCGATGCGTCGCCGTAGGAGAGATCGGTCTCGACTATCACTATCCCGACACGGATAAAGTCGCACAGCACGAGCTTTTCGAGGCACAGCTCGCGCTTGCGAAAAAGCACGGCTTACCCGTTGTCATCCATTCACGCGACGCACACGGTGATACGTTTGACATACTGAAAAAGCATCGCGGCGAAAAGATTATGCTTCACTGCTATTCCGGAAGTGCCGAAATGGCAAGACAATATGCGGAGATGGGATTTTCGTTTTCATTCGGCGGTGTTTTGACGTTCAAAAACGCGGCTAAAACGAAGGAAGCGGCTCTTGCGGTCCCCCGTGAAAGCCTGCTTCTTGAAACGGACTGCCCGTATCTCGCACCCGTGCCTCACAGAGGTAAGCTTAACTACTCTGGATATATGTCTCATACTGCGGCGGTGCTTGCCGAGCTGCTCGGCATCACAGCCGATGAAGCGGCATATCTTGCGTCGGAGAATGCAAAGGCATTCTTTGGCATAAACTGAATCGGAAAGGAGGAAAACCGAGGATGATAATAAGACCAAAATCAAAGGACGACGCCCTGAGCGGAAGCGTGCTTCTTGTCGCGGCGCTCATAATTGCGATCATTATGGTGACGGTGTATTTCGTCGGCGCGCAGTTCCGTAATGCGGATGGAGAATCTGACTCGGATTTTCCGAGCGGATCCGATGGCGGTGCGGAGATTGAGCCCGTGCCCGATTTCGATGAACCTGAGCCTGTGCCGGACGGCACGCAGACGGAAGAGGATGACGTTAGTGACGGCGAATCCGAGTCGGAGTTTGAATCGGAAACTGAAACTGAGACTGAAACTGAAACTGTGACTGAAACTGAAACTGAAACGGAAACTGAAACTGAAACGGAGCCTCCCGAAACCACAACGACTCCTCCCGAAACAACAACGCAGCCTCCCGAAACGACAACCAAGCCCCCTGAAACAACGACCAAGCCTCCCGAAACAACGACGGAGACAACCACGAAGGAGGATGATCCCGAGCCGGGTCCCGTTGAAAGCTTGCCGATCTACGTCGACGGAACGCTTGTTTCGTCCCTTGAGGTAACATACGTAAACGGCACGGCGTTTGTGCCTGTTTGCGGATTTGCGACGGCGGTCGATGATGCGGAGCACTCTTTGCGCGACAACAAAGACACCGCAAAGGTGACGGCGGAAGGCCTTTCCGTCACTGCGTCTGTGGGCGATCCTTACATAATTGCGAACGGCAGAGCACTGCCGCTTCAAAAATCAGGTAAACCGTCTGTGACGGTTACGCTGATAGATGGCAATGTTGCGGCTCCCGTGGCTGTGCTTGCAAAGGTGTTCGTTTCCTCTGTTGAGGAGAAAGAGGACGGTGTTTACGTCTCATCCTCGAGCGCTTACATCGAGTCCGGTGACGAATTTTACGATGCCGAGGAGCTGTATCTCATTTCTCACGTTGTCAATCTTGAGGCGGGATACGAAAGCTTTAACGGCAAGCTCGCCGTTGCGAGTGTTATAATGAACCGCGTTGCGGGCAGTGAATTCCCCGACACGGTCTACAGCGTCGTTTATCAGAAAAATCAGTTTTCGGTCGTTGATTCGTCGAGGTTTGATGACGAGCCGAATGCGGACAGTCTCATCGCAGCTAAAATGATACTTGAAGGTTACAGATACGATAAGCGTATTCTCTTCTTCGATTCGACCGGCGACAGCTGGGCGGCTGAAAACAGGACTTTCCTTTACAAGCTCGGCGGACATTATTTCTATGATTAACAAAAAGCCCCTCACGTGAGGGGCTTTTTGTTATTCGATCTCTGTGTGGAGCTTTAAAGCTTCGGGAAGGAAATCGAGCTTGTCCTTTATGAACAAAGGATAGAAATATTCATCCTTCAGATGATTGACGTCGAGCCATTCGAAATCGTGGACGTGGTGCCGCTCACGGAGAGTGAATCGCTCTCCTTTTTCAAGCAGAGGAGTTTTTGAGACATCGACGAGAAAATAAAGACAGAGCTCGTGAAAGCGCTCTTTGTTTACGTCCTCGGTGAAAAAGCTCTGATTGAGCCAAAGCGGACGGACGATCTCTGCGTCGATCTCAAGCTCCTCCTTCAGCTCTCTTAAAATTGCCGATTCAGCTGTCTCGTGAAGTGCGACTCTCCCACCCGGCAGATAATAATACGGCGAACGCTCGTCGTGCATTGCGAGGATCCTTCCGTCGTGCAGGATCACGGCACATACGCGATAGTTGAATCTGCCTTCGGGCGTTTTGAAGGTTATGTCCATATGTTGCCTCCTTGTTTGGAAAATAAAAGCACGGACGCGCTGTGAGCGGGCGTGTCCGTGCGGCTTGTTTATTTACTTATGCGAGCTGGGAGAGCGCCTTGGTGAACTGGCTCTTCTTGCGAGCTGCGGTATTCTTGTGGATGATACCCTTAGCTACACCCTGGTCGATCTTCTTAACGGTTTCACGGTAGATAACCGCTGCGGCTTCCTTATCGCCTGCTTCGAGAGCAGCATTGTACTTGCGGATGGAAGTGTGGAGAGCCGACTTGAACATTCTGTTCTGAAGGTTCTTCTTCTCGCTTACGCGAACGCGCTTTTTCGCGGACTTGATGTTAGGCATGGTCTGTTCCTCCTATAATATTTGTGTTTTGATATTCTGCAGATGAACTGCCGACGCCTGAGAGGGTGCGTCGAGCGCATTCTCGCTTCACAATGATATATATTACCACGGTCTTTTGAAAATAGCAATACCTAATTTGAAAAAAACTTAATATTTTTTCGAAAAAAGCTCCGGGAACGCTAAAATTTACAAAATGTTAACAAGTAAAAAGAGTGTAAACAATCAAAAAACAAAGTGTAAATTGGTGCCAAAATCCGCCCAATTATATAATAATTGTTGAATATCTCTTGACAATCCGAGGGGTGGGTGCTAAAATAATAAACTGCATTGTTTTGTGCTTATATAATGATATAATTATATAATAATATGCGTCAAAAATGTATTTGAAAGATATAAGAAGGAGTGACCGATCAACATGGTAAAACCCCAGAAACTCGGAAGAAACACTCGAATGAGCTTCTCGAAAATCGATGAAGTTCTCGAGATTCCGAACCTTTTAGAGGTGCAGAAGAAGTCGTTCAAATGGTTCGTTGAGGAGGGCCTCATGGAAGTATTCCGTGACATTTCCCCTATCTCCAACTATTCCGGCAATCTTCTGATCGATTTTGTGTCGTACAACCTTGAAGCTAAGCCGAAGTATACGGTTGAAGAATGCAAGGAACACGACGCCAACTACGCCGCACCGCTTAAGGTAAACGTTCGTCTCACCAATAAGCAGACCGGCGAGGTCAAGCAGTCCGAAATTTTCATGGGCGATTTCCCGCTTATGACGGAAAAGGGTACTTTTGTCATCAACGGCGCGGAGCGCGTTATCGTTTCGCAGATCGTCCGTTCTCCCGGAATCTATTACGATTCCCAGATCGATAAGACGGGTAAACGTCTTTACACCGCTCAGGTCATCCCCTATCGCGGAGCATGGCTTGAATACGAAACGGACGTAAACGACATCTTCTACGTCAAGATCGACAAAAACAGAAAGCTCCCCATCACCGTACTCATCCGCGCTCTCGGCATTGAAACCGAGCGTGACATCGTTGAGTACTTCGGTGAGGAAAAGATACTTCTCGAGTCCGCGCGCAAGGACGAGCTTGCAAAGCAGGCGCTCGAAAACGGTACCACCGAGGGCGAAGAAGCGCTCAAGGAGATCTATAAGCGTATGCGTCCGGGCGAGCCCGCTATCGTAGAAAGCGCTCAGATCCTTATCAATAATTCGTTCTTCGATCCCAAGAGATACGATCTTGCTCCCGTCGGACGCTATAAGTTCGACAAGAAGCTTGCGCTCGCTCAGCGTATCAAGAACCACAAGCTTGCCGCTGATGTCGTAAGCCCCGTTACGGGTGAAGTCGTTGCGGAAGCAGGCGAAGTCCTCACGTTTGAAAGAGCTACCGAGATCGAAAATTCCTGCGTGAATACGGTTTATCTCGAGGCATCCGACGGTGCAACCGTTAAGGTCTTCTCCAATAATACCGTTGATCCCGTCAACGTGCTCGGCTACTCTCTTGCGGATTGCGGCGTTTCCGAAAAGTGTGACTATGCTATCCTCTCCGAGATCATCGAAGAGGCTGACGGCGATGAAGAAACGATCAAATCTCTCGTTAAGCGCAGAATTAATGAGCTCTGCCCGAAGCATATCACCAAGGCGGACATTTTCGCAACGGTAAACTACCTGCTCAACCTCACTCACGAGATCGGCTCCATGGACGATATCGACCATCTCGGCAACCGCCGTCTCCGTTCTGTCGGTGAGCTTCTGCAGAACCAGTTCCGAATCGGTCTTTCCAGAATGGACAAGAACATCAAGGAAAAGATGTCTATCCAGGATAACGAGACCGTAACTCCTCAGCAGCTTATCAATATCAGACCTGTGACAACGGCGATCCGCGAATTCTTCGGATCCTCTCCGCTGTCTCAGTTCATGGACCAGAATAACCCGCTTGCAGAGCTTACTCACAAGCGCCGTCTGTCTGCTCTCGGTCCCGGCGGTCTGTCCCGTGACCGTGCATCCTTCGACGTCCGTGACGTTCACTACACGCACTACGGAAGAATGTGCCCGATCGAGACTCCCGAAGGTCCGAACATCGGTCTTATTTCTTATCTTTCCACATACGCTCGCATCAGCGATTACGGCTTCATCGAAGCTCCGTACCGCAAGGTCGAGCACATCAAGGATCCTGAAACGGGCGTCGTAAAGAGCCGCGTTACAAACGAGATCCAGTATATGACCGCTGACGTAGAAGATAACTACGTTGTGGCTCAGGCAAACGAACCCCTCGACGAGGATTCCTTCTTCATCAATCGCAGAGTTGCCGCACGTGACCGCGCAGAGATCATCGAGACCTCTCACGAAAACGTCGATTTTATGGATGTGTCCCCCAAGATGGTCGTTTCCGTTGCTACGGCGATGATCCCCTTCCTTGAAAATGATGACAACTCCCGTGCACTTATGGGTTCGAACATGCAGAAGCAGGCAGTTCCGCTTCTCGTTACCGATTCCCCCATCGTCGGTACAGGTATGGAGTACAAGGCGGCTATGGACTCGGGTGTGGTCGTTATCAATGAGGAAGGCGGCTTCGTTGAGCGCGTAAGCGCAGATGAGATCACCATTCACGGCGATTCCGGCGCAAAGAAAACATATCACCTCACCAAGTTCAAGAGAAGCAACCAGAGCACTTGCATCAACCAGCGTCCTATCGTTAAGGTAGGCGAGCGTGTTGAAGCGGGCGAATGCATTGCCGACGGTCAGTCTACCGATAAGGGTGAGATCTCCCTCGGTAAGAACGCTCTGATCGGCTTTATGAGCTGGGAAGGCTACAACTACGAGGACGCGGTACTCCTCAACGAACGTCTCGTTCGCGATGACGTTTATACGTCCATCCACGTTGAGGAATACTCCCACGAAGCAAGAGAAACCAAGCTCGGACCGGAAGAGATCACCCGCGAGATTCCCAACGTCGGTGAAGATGCACTCAAGGATCTTACCGCTGAGGGTATCGTTAAGATCGGTACAGAGGTCAGAGCCGGTGATATTCTCGTCGGTAAGGTAACGCCTAAGGGCGAGACTGAACTGACCGCAGAGGAAAGACTCCTCCGCGCTATCTTCGGTGAAAAGTCCCGTGAAGTAAGAGATACCTCTCTCCGTGTTCCTCACGGTGAAAACGGTATCGTTATCGACGTTAAGGTGTTCTCCCGTGAAAACAGCGATGACCTCGCTCCCGGTGTCACCAAGGTCGTAAGAGTATATATCGCACAGAAGAGAAAGATCTCCGTCGGAGACAAGATGGCGGGCCGTCACGGTAACAAGGGTGTCGTTTCCCGTATTCTTCCTCCCGAGGATATGCCTTTCCTTCCCGACGGCACACCGCTTGATATCGTCCTGAACCCCCTCGGCGTTCCTTCCCGAATGAACATCGGTCAGGTGCTTGAGGTCCATCTCGGTATGGCGGCAAGAACCCTCGGCTGGAAGGTTATGACCCCCGTATTTGACGGTGCAAACGAAAAGGATATCACCGAGTGCCTCGCTGAAGCAGGTCTCGGACGTGCTCCGTTTGCAAATGAAAATTACGACGGCAAGCCGCTTTACGAGCTCATCGACGTTGTTGACGGCAGGGAAAAGTATCGCGTGCTTACCGCTGAAGAAAAGGCGGATAAGGACTATCAGAAGGCGCTCATCGCTGAAGATAAGCTCCGCATTGTTGACGGTAAGACGAAGCTTTATGACGGAAGAACGGGAGAACCCTTCGATAACCCCGTTACCGTCGGTATCATGTATTACCTCAAGCTCCACCACCTCGTTGACGATAAGATCCACGCACGTTCCACGGGGCCCTACTCCCTCATCACTCAGCAGCCTCTCGGCGGTAAAGCCCAGTTCGGCGGTCAGAGATTCGGTGAGATGGAAGTTTGGGCGCTTGAGGCATACGGCGCGGCTTACACCCTCCAGGAGATCCTCACTGTCAAGTCCGACGACGTTATCGGCCGTGTGAAGACCTACGAGGCTATCGTCAAGGGTCAGAACATCCCGCAGCCCGGCGTTCCCGAATCCTTCAAGGTCCTTGTCAAGGAGCTTCAGTCTCTTGCTCTGGACGTAAAGGTTCTCGACCGCGATGGAAACGAGATCGAGCTCTCCTCCCTCTCCGAGGAGCTTGATCCCCCGAACGTTGTTTCCGACGTGAACGAAAATGACGTCGGAGAAACCGTTGATGCGGGCGACTATCATAAGGATTCCTTCGTTGAAAAGAATCCCGATGAATCCGACGACTACATCTACGCCGACAGCTACGCTGACGAATCCGATTATGCAGACGAAGATTACGAGTGATCTTCCCACGTCTCAAACTGAACAAAGAAGGGTAAATATATAAATGGAACGTAACACGTTTGATTCTATAAAAATAGGTCTCGCGTCGCCCGAAATGATAAGAAGCTGGTCTTACGGTGAAGTTAAAAAGCCTGAAACCATCAACTATCGTACGCTTAAGGCGGAGCGCGAAGGTCTTTTCTGCGAGCGTATCTTCGGACCGACAAAGGACTGGGAATGCCTTTGCGGAAAGTATAAGAGAATACGCTACAAGGGTAAGGTTTGCGAAAAGTGCGGAGTTGAGGTAACGACAAAGAAGGTTCGCCGCGAACGTATGGGTCATATTGACCTTGCGGCTCCCGTTTCGCACATCTGGTACTTCAGAGCGATCCCCTCGAGAATGGGTCTTCTTCTTGATATTACTCCCCATAACCTCGAAAAGGTCCTCTATTTCGCGAGCTATATCGTAATTGATCCCGGTAATACTCCTCTCGAAAAGAAGGAGCTTCTTACCGAGTCCAAGTACCGTGAGTACTACGAAAAGTACGAGAATGACTTCCGCGTCGGTATGGGCGCGGAGGCTGTCAAGGAGCTCCTTGCGGAGCTCGACATCGAAGCTCTCTCCAAGGAGCTCAAGGCAGAGCTTGCAACTGCTACGGGTCAGAAAAAGGTTCGTATCATCAAGCGTCTTGAGATCGTTGAGGCGTTCCGTAAATCCGGCAACCGCCCCGAATGGATGATCCTCGACGTCGTTCCGGTAATTCCTCCGGAAATCAGACCTATGGTCCAGCTCGACGGCGGACGCTTCGCTTCCTCCGACCTTAACGATCTGTACCGCAGAGTCATCAACAGAAATAACAGACTTAAAAAGCTCCTCGAAATGCATACGCCCGAGATCATCGTAAGAAATGAAAAGCGTATGCTTCAGGAAGCGGTCGATGCTCTCATCGACAACGGTCGTCGCGGTAAGCCCGTAACAGGTCCCTCCAACAGACCTCTCAAATCCCTCTCCGAAATGCTCCGCGGTAAGCAGGGACGTTTCCGTCAGAACCTTCTCGGTAAGCGAGTTGACTATTCCGGACGTTCCGTTATCGTCGTCGGACCTGATCTGAAGATCTATCAGTGCGGTCTGCCGAAGGAGATGGCTCTCGAACTCTTCAAGCCCTTCGTTATGAAGCGCCTTGTTGAAACTCAGAAGGCATCCAACATCAAGGAAGCAAAGAAGAAAGTTGATAAGATCTATCCTGAGGTCTGGGACGCTCTCGAAAACGTAATCAAGGAACACCCCGTACTCCTCAACCGTGCACCTACACTCCACCGTCTGTCCATTCAGGCGTTCGAGCCCGTGCTCGTTGAAGGTAAGGCTATCAAGCTCCATCCGCTCGTATGTAAAGCGTTCAACGCGGACTTCGACGGCGACCAGATGCCTATCCACGTTCCGCTTTCCGCGGAAGCTCAGGCGGAAGCACGTTTCCTTATGCTCTCTGCAAACAACCTGCTCAAGCCCGCTGACGGTAAAGCAGTTGCAGTTCCTTCTCAGGACATGGTCATCGGTAACTTCTATCTTACTATGGATAAGCCCGGTGAGCCCGGCGAAGGAAAATCCTTCCGTAACTTCGACGAAGCCGTTATGGCTTACGAAAATCACCTGCTCGGCATCCATGCTCCCATCAAGGTCCGCGTATTCAAGGAAAGAAACGGCGTGATGGAGTCCAAGGTTATCGACGCTACTCTCGGCCGTCTCATCTTCAACAAGGCGATCCCTCAGGATCTCGGCTACGTTGACAGAACAGATCCCGATAAGTACTTCGATCTTGAGATCACCGAGGCTATGACGAGCAAGAAACTCTCCGGTATCATCGACGCGTGCATCAAGAAGCACGGCTTCTCCGTAACGGCGCAGGTCCTCGACGATATCAAGAGCATCGGTTATAAATATGCGACAAGAGCCGCAGTTTCCATTTCCGTTGCGGATATTATGATCCCTGACGAAAAGTATGCGCTCGTTTCAGCCGCAGAAAAGAAGATCGAAACGATCAACCGCCACTTTATGCGCGGTGAGCTTGCTGAAGAAGAAAGATACAAGGACGTTATCAAGGTTTGGGAACAGACCACAAAGGACGTTGTTGAATCTCTCCAGAAGAACTTCGACAAGTACAACTCCATCAAGATGATGATGGACTCCGGAGCCCGCGGTAACATCACTCAGATGCGTCAGCTCGCCGGTATGCGCGGACTTATGTTTGCGACAAACGGTAAGACGATGGAGCTCCCGATCAAGTCCAACTTCCGCGAAGGTCTTAACATACTCGAATACTTTATGGCTGCAAGAGGTGCACGTAAGTCCCTTTCTGATACGGCTCTCCGTACCGCTGACTCCGGTTACCTCACGAGACGTCTTGTTGACGTATCTCAGGAAGTTATCATCCGCGAGGATGACTGCGGCGCCGACAAGGGTATTTGGGTATCCGATATCAAGGAAGGCAATGAAATGATCGAGCCTTTGAAGGACCGTCTGTTCGGACGTTTCGTCATCGGCGATGTTGTTGATCCTGCGACCGGCGAAGTTATTGTTGCTGACGGCTGCATGATCGGTGAAGAAGATACAAAGAAGATCGTTGCCGCAGGCATCGAACGCGTGCATGTTCGTACAGTTCTTCAGTGCCGCGCACGTCACGGCGTCTGCGCTAAGTGCTACGGTGCAAACCTCGCGTTCGGTACTCCCGTTAACGTTGGTGAGGCTGTCGGTATCATCGCTGCTCAGTCTATCGGTGAACCCGGTACACAGCTTACGATGAGAACGTTCCACACCGGTGGTGTTGCAGGTTCCGACATTACACAGGGTCTGCCTCGCGTCGAAGACCTCTTCGAGGCGAGAAAGCCCAAGAAGCCCGCTGTTGTATCCGAGGTTGAGGGTACTGTCGCTATCCGCGACGATAAGAGAGTTCACGTCGTTGACGTTAAAACTCCCGACGGTGAGGTCAACTCTTACACGATTCCTTACGGCATGAGAATCCTTGTTTCCGAGGGCGATTACGTTTCCCGCGGTCAGGCACTCACCGAAGGTCATATGAGCCCTGCCGATATTACACGTATCAACGGTCTTGATGCAACCTACGATTACATCGTTCGCGAAGTACAGAAGGTTTACCGTCTCCAGTCCGTTGACATCAACGATAAACATATCGAAGTTATTACACGTCAGATGACACGTAAGGTTAAGATCGACGATCCCGGCGATACAGATCTGCTCGTCGGTACGATGATCGATCAGAGCGAGCTTGCTGAAGAAAACGACAAGATCCAGGCACGTATCGATGCGGGTGAGATCACTCTCCGCCTCGCTGCCGCTACTCCCGTTCTCCTCGGTATCACAAAGGCATCGCTTATGACCGAATCCTTCCTGTCTGCCGCTTCCTTCCAGGAAACGACAAAGGTTCTCACCGAAGCCGCTATCCGCGGTAAGGTCGACCACCTGCTCGGACTTAAGGAGAACGTCATTATCGGTAAGCTTATCCCCGCAGGTACGGGTATGGAGCGTTACCGTAACGTTGAGATCGAACGCACGGATTCGAGCTCCGAAACGATGCTCAATCTCCTCGCAGGAACCCGCGTTGCTGTCGATGACGCAAACGATGACGATGATGAGCCGCTTGAACTT
The DNA here is from genome assembly GCA_045594085.1 of Eubacteriales bacterium. Classification (GTDB taxonomy): domain Bacteria; phylum Bacillota; class Clostridia; order Oscillospirales; family CAG-272; genus DTU064. The sequence goes on from JAZNXW010000023.1 coordinate 61,145, forward strand.
ATCCACGATAACGACGATGCTGCTGACGTCTTCGAAGAAGATGATGCAAGCGACGTTGATTTCTTCGATGATGAAGAGGATGAATTTGACGACGGTATTTCCGATGATGAATATGCGGATGCCATCGATAAGATCCTTGAGCGTCAGCTCGGTCTCGATAAGTAATCCAAACACATCCGAAAGGAGCTTCAGCGCCCTGCTGAGGCTCCTTTTTTGCGCGTCGGTTGGATTATTTTCTCAAAAAAACGGCTCCCGCCGTGAATTGTGTTTGTGTAATAGGGAGAAAATAGAAGATAAAAAAATACCTCTTGACAATCGGCGCTCGTTAGGATATAATCTATGGTGCGTATCTGCGGCTGTGGTATATTTCTGCGTATTTGCAAAAAATGTCACATTCAGCCGTCGCGGAAACGCAAAGCACCTCCGACGGTTATCGTCTTCCGAAGGTCGTGCAAGCATAAACTTTTTATTACTACTAAAGAAGGAGGAAAGAGATGCCTACCTTTAACCAGCTTGTTAAGCAGGGACGTAAAGATAAGGTTTATAAGTCTAAGGCTCCGATGCTCCAGACGGGTTTCAACTCCCTGAAGAACACCGCAACCGCCCAGAGCTCGCCCCAGAAGCGCGGCGTATGCACTAAGGTCACCACAACGACCCCTAAGAAGCCGAACTCCGCTCTTCGTAAGATCGCGAGAGTACGTCTTACCAACGGTCTTGAAACAACGACTTATATCCCCGGTATCGGACACAATCTTCAGGAGCACTCCGTCGTTCTCATCAGAGGCGGAAGAGTTCGCGACCTTCCCGGTTGCCGTTACCACATCATCCGCGGTACGCTTGACGCTCAGAGCGTAGCAAACCGTAACCAGAGCCGTTCCAAGTAAGGTGCAAAGAGACCCAAGAAATAATTTTTTAAAAATTACAGCGAAAAAACAAAATACTTCGGGGTGTTTTGCCGCTTGAGTTATAAATTTGGCAGTAATAAGCAGTTTATGTACTCTGAGCCTCGGCAGACACAATCGGGATTTAATTTCGAGTACCTGTGATATCATTATTTAATGAAGGAGGGAATAACAGTGCCTAGAAGAGGTCAGATTTCCAAGAGAGAAGTTTTACCGGATCCGCTTTACAATTCCCAGCTCGTAACAAAGCTGGTAAACAACGTAATGCTGGACGGCAAAAAGGGCGTTGCGCAGAAGATCGTTTATGACGCATTCGCTATCGTAGAAAGCAAGACAAACGAAAATCCTCTTGTGATTTTCGAAGCTGCTCTTGAAAACGTTATGCCTTTGCTTGAAGTAAAGGCTCGCCGCGTAGGTGGTGCGACATACCAGGTTCCGATGGATGTACGTCCTGAAAGACGTCTTACACTCGGTCTTCGTTGGTTCGTAAACTATGCAAGATCCAGAGGCGAAAATACCATGGCTGAAAGACTTGCAGGCGAGATCATGGACGCTAAGAACAGCACAGGCGGTGCGTTCAAGAGAAAAGAAGAAATGCACAGAATGGCAGAAGCTAACAAGGCTTTCGCACATTACCGCTATTAATTTCAGCAAAGACGATGTTAAAAAACTGTTTATCCGGGCTGAGGATGAACGAAAGTATACCAATTATTATATTACGTGTCGCCCGTGAGGGGCGTGGGGAACAAAATGCCTAGAGAATATTCACTTTTGAATACGCGAAATATAGGTATCATGGCTCACATCGACGCCGGAAAGACCACAACGACTGAGAGAATTCTCTTCTATACGGGAGTTACTCATAAGCTTGGTGAAACCCACGAGGGTTCCGCAACGATGGACTGGATGGAGCAGGAGCGTGAACGCGGTATCACAATTACGTCTGCCGCTACTACCTGTCATTGGCGTAATACAAGAATCAATATTATAGACACTCCCGGTCACGTCGATTTCACCGTAGAGGTGGAACGCTCTCTCAGAGTCCTTGACGGAGCGGTGTGTGTATTCTGCGCCAAAGGCGGAGTTGAACCGCAGTCTGAAACCGTATGGCATCAGGCTGATAAGTATCAGGTTCCGCGTATGGCTTATGTAAACAAAATGGACATTATGGGCGCTGACTTCTACCGTGTCGTAGGCATGATGAAGGACAGACTCAAATGTAACCCGGTGCCGCTTCAGTTGCCTATCGGCGCTGAAGACAGCTTCCGCGGTATCATCGACCTTATTAACATGAACGCTACCATCTATTATGATGACATCGGACGCGATATGCGTATCGAGGAGATCCCGGCGGACATGCTTGAAATCGCTGAGGAGTATCGTGCAAATCTGCTCGAGTCCGTGGCTGAGGCCGATGAAGAGCTCTTTGAAAAGTACTGCAACGAGGAAGAGATCACGATTGAAGAGATCAAATCCGCGATCAGAATTCAGACTATCGCGAATAAGATCGTCCCTGTAGTCTGCGGAACCTCTTACAAAAATAAGGGTGTTCAGAGACTTCTCGACGCTATCGTAGAGTATATGCCTTCTCCGCTTGATGTTCCCGCTATCCGCGGTATCAACCCCAAGACGGAAGAGGAAGAAGAAAGACCTTCCAGCGACGAAGAACCGTTCTCGGCTCTCGCGTTTAAGGTTATGACAGACCCGTTTGTAGGCCGTCTGTGCTTCTTCAGAGTATATTCCGGTACCATCGAAGCGGGTAAAACAACGTATAACTCCACGAAGCAGATCCGTGAAAGACTCGGTCGTCTCCTCCAGATGCACAGTAATGAACGTAAGGACATTGAGTGCGTTTACTCAGGAGACATCGCAGCCGTGATCGGAACAAAAAATACAGGTACGGGTGATACCTTCTGCGACGAAAACCATCCTATCATTCTTGAATCGATGGAATTCCCCGAGCCCGTTATCAGAGTCGCTATCGAGCCTAAAACAAAGGCGGGCGAGGAAAAGATGACGATCGCTCTCGTTAAGCTCGCTGAAGAGGATCCCACCTTCAGAACCTATACAGACGAGGACACAGGTCAGACGATTATCGCCGGAATGGGCGAACTTCATCTTGAGATCATCGTAGACAGACTTCTCCGTGAATTCAAGGTCGAAGCTAATATTGGTAAGCCTCAGGTTGCGTATAAGGAAGCCATCCGCGGCACAGCTACGGTTGACACTGTATATTCCAGACAGAACGGCGGTCACGGTCAGTACGGTCACGTTAAGATCGTTGTTGAACCTACCGACAATGAAGAGGAATTCGAATTCATCGACAAGACTGTCGGCGGTGCAATTCCTAAGGAATATATGAAGTCCATCGAAAGCGGTCTGCGCGGCGCAATGCAGTCCGGTGTTCTTGCAGGCTATAACGTAGTAAACGTAAGAGTTACTCTTATAGACGGTTCCTACCATGAGGTTGACTCCTCTGACCTCGCATTCAAGATGGCGGCATCTATGGCGCTTCGCGATGCGATGAAGAAGGCAACTCCCATTCTTATGGAGCCTATTATGAAGGTCGTTGTTATTACTCCCGAGGATTATCTCGGTGACGTAATCGGTGACCTCAACTCGAGAAGAGGTCAGGTCGTAAGCATCAACCCTGTCGGCGGCGCTCATGAGGTTACCGCAATGGTTCCTCTCGCCGTTATGTTCGGCTATGCTACGGATCTCCGTTCCAGATCGCAGGGTAGAGCAGTCTACTCCATGGAACCGGATCACTTCTCCGAAGTTCCGCGTCAGATATCCGATGAGATCATCTCCAAACGCGGACGCAATAACTGATCAATAAGATCGCAATAAAAATATTTTATAAAATTTTATTTTAACCGAAAGGATTTTCATCATGGCAAAGCAGAAATTTGAAAGAAACAAGCCCCATGTAAACATCGGCACTATCGGTCACGTTGACCACGGTAAGACCACCCTTACGGCAGCTATCACAAAGTACCTCTCTCTCGCACATGGCAACGTTGAGTTCCTCGCTTACGATCAGATCGACAACGCGCCCGAAGAGAAGGCTCGTGGTATCACAATCAACACCCGTCACGTTGAGTACGAAACCGAATCTCGTCACTACGCGCACGTTGACTGCCCCGGCCACGCCGACTACGTTAAGAACATGATCACAGGTGCTGCTCAGATGGACGGCGCTATCCTCGTTGTAGCTGCTACTGACGGCCCCATGGCTCAGACTCGTGAGCACATCCTCCTCGCTCGTCAGGTTGGCGTTCCCGCTCTCGTTGTATTCATGAACAAGTGCGACCTCGTTGACGACGACGAACTTCTCGACCTCGTTGAAATGGAAATTCGTGACCTCCTCTCCGAGTACGACTTCCCGGGCGATGACATCTCCATCGTTCGCGGCTCCGCTCGTGACGCTCTCGAATCCGCTAACACCGACATGAGCGCTCCTGAATACGCAGCTATTAAGGAACTCATGGCAGCTGTAGACGCTGATATCCCCACTCCCGACCGTAAGGCAGATCTCCCCTTCCTTATGCCCGTCGAGGACGTATTCTCCATCACAGGTCGTGGTACCGTTGCAACCGGTAGAGTTGAACGTGGTACCGTTAAGATGGGTGACACCGTTGAAATCGTTGGTCTTGCCGATGAGAAGAAGACCACTGTTGTTACCGGTGTTGAAATGTTCCGTAAACTCCTTGACTCTGCAGAAGCAGGCGACAACGTAGGTCTCCTCCTCCGCGGCGTTGACAAGAAGGGTATCGAGCGCGGACAGGTTCTCTGCAAGCCCGGCTCCATCAACCCCCACACCAAGTTCGTAGGCCAGGTTTACGTTCTTACCGAAAAGGAAGGCGGCCGTCAGAAGCCCTTCTTCGCTGGTTACCGTCCTCAGTTCTACTTCAGAACAACTGACGTTACCGGTACTATCGGTCTCCCTGCTGACGTTGAAATGTGCCGTCCCGGCGACAACGTTGACATGTCCGTTGAACTCATCACCCCCATCGCTATCGAAAAGGGTCTCCGCTTCGCTATCCGTGAAGGCGGCAGAACTGTTGGTTCCGGCGTTGTTATCGAAATCAACGAGTAATTGAGTTAAATCAATACAATCCGTACACGGGAGCTCGTGAGAGCTCCCGTGTATTTTTTGTTGGGACGCTTTCCTGCGGCAACGCAAAACGACTCGGATCGAGTCTCGCACTGCCGTTTGCGGTGGATTTGATAGATAAGGACAAAATGCACTATAAAATGGTCGGATTATGGGTGCTATATTGGCGAACTTTTTTTAAAAAAGGTGTTGACAAAGCTGTTTTGTAGTGGTATACTATCAAAGCTGTCGCAAAAAGGAAGCTTCAAAAAGCAACCGAAAAAACAGCGAAAAAAACTCAAAAAACTTTCAAAAAAGTACTTGACAAGCGCGAGAGAGAATGATATAATAGTCAGGCTGTCGCGAAGAAAGGCTGCTTGAAAGAAAGCGAGTCCGAAAGCGGACAAGCAAAATAAGATCCTTGAAAACAGA
>JAZNXW010000024.1:0-44226 GCA_045594085.1 Eubacteriales bacterium
CAGAGTGTGAAATGCATAAACGCAAAATCCTCGTTACCGCACATCAAGTGCGGCGAAACGGGTTGGTTCCCGTTTCGCGAGGATTTCAAGCACGAAACGGGTGAAGAAACGCTTAAACGAAATAAACCTTTCGTGCTCACATTTGGAACACGATTCCCGCGGCGGCGCCGATGGCGATGAATACGATCGGATGTCCCTTCTTCCAAAGCAGAGTTCCCGCAAGAATCACGCCCGTCAGGATCAAAACCTTATAGTCAACGGCGGCGAAAAATCCGCCGACGGAGGAAAAATCAAATCCGTTCGGGAAGAACGCGAGCTTTGCAACCGAGATGCCCGCTGCCGTGACCATCGCCGTCGATGCGGGACGGAGCATACGGAACGTACCTTCCGCCAGGGGCGAGGATTTGTATTTGTCAAGGAATCGTGCGATTATGATTATAACGATGGATGATGGGAGCACGAGTCCGAATGTCGCAGTGAGACTTCCGAGAACGCCCGACGTGATGTAACCTGTGTAGGTCGCCATGTTGACGCCGATCGGACCGGGCGTGGATTCGGAGACCGCAATCATATTGAGTACGTCTGCGTCCGTGAACCAGCCTGTTCTCTCAGCGATGTCATAAAGGAAGGGCAGAGTTGCAAGACCGCCGCCGACAGCGAGCAGACCGGCAAAGAAAAATTCAATGAAAAGTCGGAGGAGAGTCATCATTTCGCGTCAGCTCCTTTCTTTGCCTTGATATATGAGGTCACAAAGCCGAGGATCGCCACAGCGATGACGGTAGCGAAGGTCGGTACGACGCCTGTAACGGCAAGTACAAGCACGATCGCGTAGATTGTGAGTGTGAACTTGTCCTTGACGGACTTTTTGATGAGCTTGTAAACGGAGCTTCCTATCAGTACGCAAACGGCGGCGCGAATACCGACAAGAGCGTGTTGTACGGCTTCGATCTCGGCAAAATTGGAAAGAAGCGCTGCGATGAGCGTGATAATTATAATGGACGGTGCTACGACTCCGAATGTCGCGAATGCGGCACCCCGGAAACCCGCTTTTTTGTGTCCGACAAAGGTTGCGGTGTTGACGGCAATGACGCCCGGGGTACACTGCGCGATCGAGAAATAGTCGAGGATCTCATCCTCAGTTGTCCATCCGCGGCGCTCGATGAGCTCGCGCTGGAGCATCGGCAGCATTGCGTAACCGCCGCCGAATGTGAAAAGTCCGATCTTAAAGAACGAACAGAAAAGTCTGATGCACTCTCTCATAAAGTCACACTTTCTTTGCGTCACCGAAATAGATGCATTTTTCGGGCACGATAATGTTTATTGCGCGGTTGATGTTTCTCAGCTCAACCTCGGTGAACTCACCGCCGAACTCTCCGTCCGTCGTCCACGGGACGGGCACCTCGCTTGTTATTTTCAAGTGATCCGTAGAGAATTGATACGCGACATAGTCGTCCGCCTGGCGTGTGAGGATCGCTTCCGTCAGCTTTTTGAGCTTTCTCGGAGACGACGGATTCGTAAACAGGATGACCTCGAATTTTCCGTCGTCAAGCGATACGTTTGACTGAAGCGGGAGCTTCATTCCGCCGACGGAACGCGAATTGGACGCGCTTCCGTATACGAATTCGTCCTCGATAACGCCGCCGTCGAATTCGATCTTCATCTTGTGAGGGGTGAGCACGGTATGCAGACGGGACGCGCCGTGGAACAGATATGCGATTCTGCCGAGCACGTTTTTCATCTTCTGCGGCGTGGAATAGGATGTGTCGGTGAAGGATCCGAACGCGGCAACGTAAATGAAGGGGCGGTCTGCGAGCATACCTATGTCACATTGACGCGTGTAGCCTTCGGCAATAACTGACGCGGCGGATGATTTGTTCATCGGGATGTCGTGGCTGCGCGCAAAATCGTTGACGGTGCCTGCGGGTATGTATCCGAGCGTCGGTGCGGTGAGTCCTCGCTCCTTCATCATAAGAATGGCGCGTACAGCTTCGTTCAGCGTGCCGTCGCCGCCGGATACGACCACAACGTCGTAGCGCTCGCCTTTTTCTGTTATGATCTCGATGCAGTGACCGCTTTTTTGAGTTGTTTCAACGGTGACCTCATATCCCGCAACGACAAGCTTGTTGATGATGTCGAGCAGGTGGCCTGTAAGTCCCGTCATTCCTGCGACGGGATTTGCAAGAAGCAATAGCTTTTTCATAATATATTCCCTATATCTGCCATAAACAGGCGTGATTTATATTCAAAATACAATTTTTCATATTAATTATACGTCGAACGCCCTCGGATTTCAATACCGAGCGGAGAATCATTCATTAATTATATGTTAAATTTGTTTGTATTATGAAGCAAGGCCGCACAAAAATGATATAATGAGGGAAAGTATTTCGATCGGAGGAGAAACTGATGAAGGATATGAAAAAAATAAAAAAAGCTGTTCTGATGCTTATCGCCGCGGCTGTTCTCATCGGCATCATCGCGGCGTCGGTGATACTGCTGACACAGAACAGAACTGTGCGCTACGATAACGACGGAAACGTTATCGAGCTTCCCGAGTGGATAATAACGGATCATCTGCCGAAAAACGAGTATTCCCGTCCGGGCGACAAGACTGATGACATTGTCGGTATCGTCGTTCATTACGTCGGAAATCCGAATACATCCGCAAAGGCAAACCGCGATTATTTCGCATCGCTTGCCGTCTCGGGCGCCACGTCCGCAAGCAGCAATTTCATAATCGGACTTGACGGGGAGATAATCGAGTGCGTTCCTCTCGGTGAGATCGCGTACTGCTCGAACAGCAGAAACATCGATACCGTATCGATCGAGTGCTGTCACCCCGATGAAACCGGCGAGTTCACGCCCGAAACGTATGCTTCGCTCGTAAAGCTGTGTCGTTGGCTTACGGATGTGTACGGTATCAAGCCGGAGGGGATCATTCGTCACTATGATATCAAGGGCAAGCTGTGTCCGCTTTATTACGTAGAGCATGAGGATGAGTGGAAAAGCTTCGTTGAAGAGGTCTTTGTAAAGTAAAGATTGCAAAAACGGCAAATTTTCACTCAAAACAACTCGATTTACAGTGAAAACGGCTTCAAAATTACCCACTTTTGTTTGCGAAATAAAAATATCTCGGTTGGTTGACGAAAAAGAGTGCTTTGGAGTATACTTATTAAGGACGTAAAGCGTGAAGGCTCAGATCGCCTTGTGCGCTGCGTCACCGCTACATGCATTTATTATGATTGGAGAATGTTTATGAAGGTTATCGTTTGTAAGGATTATAATGAGCTCTCGCTCCGTACTGCACAGGTTATTGCCGAGACTGTAAAAAATAAGCCCGACTGCGTGCTCGGTCTCGCAACGGGATCTACTCCCGTCGGCGCATACGAGGAGCTTGCCCGTATGTACAGGGAAGGTGAGCTTGACTTTTCTGCCGTAAAGTCCTTCAACCTCGATGAATATTATCCGATGAAGGCGGAGGATGAGCATTCCTATCACTATTTTATGAATGAAAATCTTTTCTCGAAGATCAACATAAAGCCCGAAAATACGCGCGTGCCTGACGGTGACTGTGAGGATCCCGACGTTATGTGCGCCGACTATGAAAAAGAGATCTCGGCGGCAGGCGGCATTGACCTGCAGCTTCTCGGCATCGGAAGAAACGGTCACATCGGATTTAACGAGCCCGGAGATTGGCTCTGGCCCGATACGCATAAAACGCCTCTCACCGAGGATACGATGGATGCAAATGCCCGTTTCTTCGAGGACGGACAGAGCGTGCCCGATTCCGCTGTAACTATGGGTATGGGTACGATACTCCGCGCGAGAAGAATCGTTATTGCAGCTTCCGGTAAATCGAAGCGTGAAGCAGTAGCGGGCGTGCTCGCAGGCAAAATCGACACTCATTGCCCCGCATCGCTTCTTTCGATCCATCCCGACGTGATCCTCGTCTGCGATGAGGACGCATACGGCGCATAAATCATAAAAACAAAAAGCCGCGAAGGGATTCACGGCTTTTTTTGTTGCTTCTTTTTTGCGCGTCGTGTATAATGAGCGTAGAGACTTATACATCGGAGACGAATATGCATATCGAAAAAGTAAAGAGTCTTTTCGACCTGTTTGACACAAGTGACGAATACGTGATCTCGGAGCCGTTTGGCGGCGGTCACATCAATGATACGTATAAGGTAACGGGGGCGCGCGGAAAATACACGCTCCAGCGTATAAATACGGACGTTTTCACCGATCCCGACGGCGTGATGAGGAATATATCCGCCGTGACCGCGCATATATCGCGGAAGCTCATGTCCGAGGGAATGGATCCGTTACGCCGCACTCTTCACGTGATCGAATCCCATACGGGCGAGCCGACGGTAAAGACCGAGGATGGTGTTTACCGTATGTTTACCTTCGTTGACAACGTGAAAACGTACAAAAAATGCGAAAGCGCGGATACGTTTTACCGTGCCGCGTCTGCATTTGGATCGTTTGGGCGCAGACTGCTCGATTTTTCCGCAGAGACGCTTGCCGTGACGATCCCGGATTTTCATAACACGCCGAAGCGTTACCGTGATCTGTGCGAGGCGGCGGAGGCCGACGTGTGCGGAAGGGCGTGCGAGGTCGCGAACGATCTTGCGTATTTTCGCTTATACGCCGATTTTTATTCCGTTGTAACTTCAAAGCTCGATTCCGGCGAGATACCGCTGCGTGTTACGCATAATGATACGAAGCTCGATAACGTGCTTTTTGATCTTGAAACGGACGAGGGGATCTGCGTTATCGATCTTGATACAGTTATGCCGGGAAGCGTGCTTTACGATTACGGCGACGCGCTCCGCGTCGGTACGAATCCTTCGGCTGAGGACGCGGATGACACATCGCGCGTCGAGTGCAGACTCGATATGTTTACGGCGTTCACGGAAGGATATCTCAGCGAGCTTGCCGGCGTGCTGACCGAATGCGAGCTTGCGCTTATGCCCGTTGCGGGCAGACTGCTTACGCTTGAATGTGCGATGCGCTTTTTGACGGACTACCTTCGAGGTGACGTCTACTTTAAAACGTCACGTCCGCGCCAGAATCTCGACCGCGCACGCGTCGGCATAGCTCTTGCGCGGGATATGGTGAAAAAAGAACCCGAAATGACGCGTATCGTATATGAAATACTCTCAAAAAACAAAAAATAAATGCAAAAACACCGCAAAAGAAGCCTTTTGCGGTGTTTTTTGCTGTTAAATCAGCGTTATATGCAAATGCATAATAATTTCAGCTCGTGTTAGCCAAGTTTCTAACAACGCTTATTTGAGTCTGTAGATTGCGCTTGCGTGAGCGGGAAGTACAGCCTCGAAGACCTCGCCTGCGGTTCCGATGTCGCGGTGCTCCCAAAGATCACGGACTTCCTTGCCGACAAGATTGAATTCATCTATGTCGGATGCCTTGACAGATACGGTTGCTTCCTCGTCCTTGAGATTGAACAGCGCGAGGTAGTATTCGCCGTTTCCGTCGGAGTTGTCGTCGTGGGAGTACCAAGCGGCGGCGCGGCGGTTGCGGTAGATCTGATTGGGATCGTAGGAATGCTTGTTGAGACGGAGGACCTCGTCGTTGGTGAGAAGGTTGAGCGTAAATTCGTCGTTGTCGCGGAGCTCAGCACCGACGATGAGGGGGGAGCGGAAGATGCTCCAGAGGTTCATCATCGAGAGCTGCTCGTCGTGAGTCATACGGCAGTAGTTGTCACCGCTGCGGTTGTTGCAGTTGATGTGACCGAAGGGGAGCATGTCGCAGTCCGGCCATGCGCCGTCTCCTCCGTGACCTTGCCACGTCTCGCAACGCTCAAACATATGAAGAACAGCGGTCCAGTTGTCCCAAACGTCGTTTGTCATACGCCACATATTTGCGTTTTTCTTGAACATCCAAGCGTATTCGATCGGCGCGGGTCCGGGAGAGAGCGAGAGTGTGATCGGACGGCCGCACTTCATAATAGCGCGGTGGATCATTTCGATCTCGGCGACGCCGGGCATATGACCGCTTCTGTGCGGCTCGTGCGTGTATGCGCCTGTTACGGCGATGTCGTCGACCTTGACGAAGTCGATCTCCCACTCTGCGTAAAGCTCGAAGAGTGAGTCATAGTATGCCTGAGCAGCGGGTGAACGCGGATTTACGCCGTACATATCGCTGTTCCAGCCGCAAACGGAGAAGGGATCACCAACGTCTGCCGCGGTGTATTCGGTTCCTTTAATCTTTGTTCTTGCGTAGATCGCCTGACGCGGGATACCGCGCATGATGTGGATTCCGAATTTGAGTCCCATTTCGTGGATCTTGCGGGAAATGGGGAGGAAGCCCTTACCGTCCGCGGAGGAGGGGAAGCGGCTCGGTGCGGGGATGAGACGGGAGTATTCGTCCATGCAAAGCGGAGCATTTGAGGTGTAGTATGTGTCAAATGCGTTCGGCTCGCTCCATTGAATATCGCAGGTAACGATGTCCCAACCGTGCTCAAGCAGATGCTCTTTCATATAAAGAGCGTTTCCGAGGAGCTGTTCTTCATTGACAGCGGCGCCGTAGCAGTCCCAGCTGTTCCATCCCATCGGAGGATGAGGTGCAAAATCCGTGTGTTTCATAAAGTGATTCCTTTCGTTTACGGTTTTGTATATGGATTTTCAATTTTTGACTCAATAAAGCTTGAGAGCGCGTCGGAGACGCCGCTTCAGGATGAAATAAAGGTACACGGCACGCAAAAGCGAGATGGTGAGATATATCAGAGAAAGGGAAAGTGACGTTTCGGGATTGAGCCCCGTGCCGGACAGATCGGCAATCGCGTCCGAGCCGAACGGAACGGTCGAAAGACAAAGCATAATGAAAACGAGTACCGTAAGTCCGAGTGCGTACAGCAGTATGCCGTCCATTATTACTCGGCGCCGGAGCTTCTTCGGCTTTGATTTCGGATCGGGTTTGTAATCCGATATTGCAACGATGGCGACGGAGGTCAGATAAAACACAAACGACAGCAGTATGAACGATACCGATGCGAGAGCTTGACCGTAGCCGTCGTAGGTGAGCGCGGACAGATGCGTTACAGTTGCGTCTGCGGCTGCGTGAAGCGCGGAGGAGATGACGGCGAAGATCAGTATAGGCACGAGCCTTGCCGCGGAGAGCTCGGCAGGTGAGGGCGAGAAGCCCGATCCCGCGAAGAGCGGTTTTTTGGTTATGTCAAGATACGTGCGTCTCGCAGGAATTGTTGCTGTGACGGCAAAAAGCGAGATAACGGACGCGTAAAGAAGTGCGTATGCGGCTGTTTTTACAGACGGGATATATAGGATCGAGATCACAGCCGCGATAAGCGAGAGGGCATAGCAAACGGCGGCTATGAGATACGGCTTTGCGTATCCGCGAAGCTCGAGGGTGAAGGCTTTGAAAAAAAGACGCGGACGGGCTGCACGCACGGATTTTCGTTTTGAACTCATTTTGTGTCCTTTCGTCCAATGAATTTACATTGTCTTTGAAAGACAACTCATTTTAACATAAAAAAAGGGAGTTGGCAATAGATAAGTCTTGGCTTTTACCTTGTTCCGAAACGACATACGGTGAGACGTTTATCAAATCTTTTGTCACATATTGACACAGATGCGAAAATGGTGTTAAACTAAATATAATTAATAAAGTTTAATTTACGGAGAACGTGATGAAAAAGCCCGATGTGCGTAAAATATTCAAATATGTCGGAAGGGGCGCGCTTTGCACGCTGACGGTGCTTGTCGCGCTTCTCATCGCGGCGTATTCGGTTATGTTCGTCCTTGCAAAAGGACCGTCTCCGACGGCGAGTACGCTTTTCGTGCGCAGCGTTATGGAAACGTCTGCGGCGAAGTTCCTTGCGCGCATATATTTCACCGAGGAAGAGATCGCGGCGATCCTTTCCGCAGGCGACGGAGATGACGTGATAACAGATCCGTCGTTGATACAGATCCCGTCTGACACAAAGCCCTCCGGAGATACGGAAACGGATCCTGTCGGAACGGACACGGACGAGCCCGGCACAGCGGACGTCACCGATAATCCCGAAACGTCGGGAGGCGATACCTCCGAAGCTTCGACGGAGGCCGAAACGGATGCGCCCGATGAGGATGAGGGCATAGAGGTCATCTCCGTGCGCGGCGACACGTACAACGGCACGCTTCTCATCGTTCACGATCCGTCAAGAGTCACCCTCGGCACTCTCCCCGAATACGGAGAGGGCTACTCGGGCAAAACGCTCCGCAAGTTCATCGAGGACGCGGGCGCGATCGGCGGTATCAACGCGGGCGGATTTGAGGATGACGGCGGCAACGGCACGGGTGCCGTGCCCGACGGCATCGTCATTCGCGACGGAGAGATCATTTGGGGCAACGCCTCAACGAAATACAAATGCGTGATGGGATTTGATAAGGATCATATCCTTCACGTAGGAAATATGACAGGCAAGCAGGCGCTTGATGCGGGCATCGTTGACGGACTCAATTTCTCGCTCGGTCCCGTGCTCGTTGTCAACGGCGCGCCGCAGAACTCGAAAAAGAGCCTCGGCGGCGGACTGAATCCGCGTACCGCGATAGGTCAGCGCGCGGACGGCGCGGTGCTTCTTCTCGTCATCAACGGCAGACAGGCGGATTCGCTCGGCGCGACTTATGATGACCTTGTCAGCATTATGCTCGGCTACGGCGCGGTCAATGCCGCCAATCTTGACGGCGGATCGTCCACGCTGATGATGTACAAGGGCGAAACAATGAACCAAAGCGCGTATTTCTTCGGCGAGCGCAAGCTCCCCAACGTCTTTTTGGTGGAGGCTGCGGAATGATGATGAAAAAAAGTAAGCTTGGTGTCTTCTGGCGCTCTTATATTATCCTTTGCGCGGTGCTCGTTGTGCTTGTTACCGCACTTACCGTGTTCTTTTATGATTACATAAAGGCGTTTGAAACAGGACGCCCCGAATACGCTGTCAACGATTACGTCGCTTCCGTCACGGAAGCGGACATAATCGCGCACGTCACACAAGCGCTCGACGGCAATCTCTCCGGTTATGAAGCGGACGGCGCCGTTGCCGACGAGGTCTCCGCCGCGCTCGCAAAATATGACCTTTCCTTCGTCCGTGCGTTCACGGAGGAAACGGAGGGGAGCATCCCGTCTTATGACGTTTATTGCGGCGAAAAGCTCCTGATTCTCACACTTTCCGTCACCGACGGCGGCAAGTACGGGTTTGATAATTACACCGTCACGGGCGTTGATGTCGCAGACGAATGGATCGATTCGAGGAAAACGGCTGTTAGTGTTGTCGTTCCCGATAAAGCCGAGCTGACGCTGAACGGCAAAGCCGTCGGCGAGGATAAGGTGGTCAGTGAATTTTCCCCCGAAACTGTTTCCGAGTTTGAAACGGACACTTTCCGTCTCCGTATGTATGAGATCGCGGACGTTTTCGGCAAAATTGATGTAACCTCGCTCATGGACGGCGAAAAGCTTCCTCTCGATAATCCCACCAATGGCGTTTATACGTCCGTTTACGATGCGGTGGACAGCGTTTACACAATCATCGCGCCCGAGGGCGCGGAGGTTGCCGTCAACGGCATCACGCTGACTGATAAATATGTCACGGGACTCGCAATTCCCGCGGACGCATATACGTTCGAGTCCAAGACGGAGATCCGATGCCGCGTGTATTCGATCAAGGGGCTACGCCTTGTGCCCACAGTGACAGCGGCACTCGACGGTGAGGTGCTGAACTCCGCCGAAAGTGAGATCTACGACAGTGCGTTTGAGTATCCGGGTTCGTACAAAAGCTCGTATACTGTCACGCTGCCAGACGGCGCAACGCTTTACTGTAACGGCGTCGAGGTCGGTGACGGATACGCGGTCGGTAAATCTGATATGTACCCGATCCCCGATGCTGCAAAGAAATATGAAGATCCGAGCGACCGCGGCGTGACATACGTCGTTACGGGACTTTACTCAGAGCCGACTTTCACTGCCTCGTATGCGGACGGTACGTCCTGCGTCGGCGGTAAAGAGGGCGATGAATGGGTGTTCTATCCTCAGCCGTCGAAGTCGGAAACGGAAACGCTCGAGGATGTGGCGTATCTTTTCACACAACTCTACGTCAAGTATTCGTATGAGGGCACGGACTACACCGAGGCGAACTATAACGCCGTGCTCGAGCACGTGAAAACGGGCTCGGACGCGTACAAAACGATGAAAGCCTCGTACAGCTCGATGATCTACAACAGCAATTTTAGGGTTGATAAGCTTGAGATGGAGGCGTTCGACGCTGTCAGATATGCGGACGGATGCTATGGCATTAAGGTGCACTTCGACTCGCACGGTAAGTATTACAAATACGAAAAGGTCTCTGTCGGAACGTACACGATGATATGGATCGTTGACGGTGGAGAGTGGCTGCTTGTCGATTTCGTATTCTCGTAAGATAAATCAAATAAAGACGCAAAAAGCGGATGCAGGAAAAAAACGGCATCCGCTTTTTTGTATTAATGCGCGCCGCGTCGGGCAATACTTTTGACAGAACGTCAAAAAAGGTGCGGTGCTTTCGATGTATTATAATAAAGTCGAGATCTGCGGAGTCAATACGGCGAAGCTGAAAACTTTGTCAAGTGATGAAAAGCGTGAGCTCTTGCTCCGCGTGCAAAACGGAGATGAAAATGCAAGGGAGGAGCTTGTTTCGGGCAATCTGCGGCTTGTGCTCAGCATAATTCAGCGTTTTTCGGGCAGACGCGAAAACATGGACGACCTGTTTCAGGTCGGATGCATAGGGCTCATCAAAGCGATAGACAATTTCGATCTCAGTAAGGAGGTGGAGCTGTCAACGTATGCGGTGCCGATGATAATAGGTGAGATCAGACGGTACCTGCGCGACAATTCCGCGCTACGCGTCAGCCGTTCTCTCCGCGATCTTGCGTACAGAGCGCTCGGCGCAAAGGAAAAGCTTGCGGCGACGTCGGATCACGAGCCGACTGTCGCGGAGATCGCAAGGGAGCTTGATGAGCCGATCGAAAACGTGTCCGAGGCGCTCGAATCGATCGTTGATCCCGTGTCCCTGTACGAGCCGATGTACAACGACGGATCCGATCCGATCTACGTTATGGATCAGATCTCGGACGACAAGTGCTCGGACGAGGTCTGGCTCGAGGACATTGCGCTGAAAGAGGCGCTCGGCAAGCTGTCGCCGCGTGAGCGTGCGATCATCGAAATGAGATATTACAGAGGAAAAACGCAGATGGAGATCGCAGGCGAAATAGGAATCTCCCAAGCCCAAGTCTCTCGACTCGAAAAGGGCGCACTCGACAGCATACGGCGCCACTTTTGAATTTCGCCGCGAAATATAATTTTGACTTGTTTTCCCTGCGTTTCCGCTTCACGTTTTACATTGACTGAAAGTGATAATATTGCATAACATAAAAATCGGCGCACGGGGCAGATTAATATTTGACGCGGTAAGCGCGTCAAGAACAGAAGATGAGATAGGTATGAATAAATGCGGATAATGAAAATGAAAAGGACGGTCTCTTTTGCGCTTGCGCTGATGCTTGTGTGCGTGTCGCTGACGCTTTCCGCAGAGGCGGCGTCTCCGCGCACCGTATGCGTGGGCGGAATGCCGTTCGGCGTCAGATTCAAGACGTCGGGCGTGACTGTCGCGGAGCTTGAAGAGATAGAAACGGATACGGGTGAGGTGTGCCCCGCAAAGACGGCGGGGCTGTCTGCGGGCGATGTAATATTGAAGGTTAACGGAGACGAAATGACGGGCGCGGACGCAGTGATAAAAAAGATCGCAGGCTCGGGCGGAGATGCACTGACGGTGACGTACAAGCGTCGCGGCGAGGAGAGGGAAACGACGCTCGTTCCCGTTCGTGACCGTAACGGAATATACCGCGCGGGAATGTGGATCCGCGACAGCGCCGCGGGCATCGGCACCGTGACTTACTACGACGCAAAAACAGGCACGTTTGCAGGCCTCGGTCACGGCATATGTGACGGCGAAACGGGCGAGCTGATCCCTCTGTCGGAGGGGATCGTGACGGAGGTCTCGCTATGCGGAATCAAAAAAGGAATTGCGGGCACCCCCGGCGAGCTGAAGGGTTTTTTTGGTGATGCCCGTATCGGTGAGCTTGAGAAAAACACCCGCACGGGTGTGTACGGAACGTTGCATAAGCTGCCGCACACAGGCGCGGAATACGTACAGATCGCGGACAAAAACGAGATCTGCACAGGCGCGGTCACGATCAGATGTACACTGTCTGACGGTGAAATGCGCGACTATACAGCCGAGATTTCCGAGATCGACGTCAAAAGCGGAGACTCTAAAAATTTCATCGTCACGATAACTGACGCGGAGCTGCTCGCGCGCACGGGCGGCATCGTTCAGGGAATGTCGGGCTCGCCGATCCTCCAGAACGGCAAGCTCGTCGGGGCGGTCACCCACGTCATGATAAACGATCCCACCCGCGGATACGGCATATTCATCGAGAATATGATGAACGCGGCGGAATGAAAAAAGGGGCGATATGAAAATCGCCCCTTTTTTGTTGTGTTTTTTGCTGTCATATGATATGATAAAAGAAAAAACGGAGGAGGATTACGCAAATGACAAATGACCGAGTTGTTGATGCGCACAAATACTGCATAAGCGATATGACTTACTGCTCAAGCATCGTCCGTGCCGTGGCACGGATCATCGAAATGGAGTTCGTTTTTGACGTGTTGACCGCGCTGACGGAACGTATGCCCGATGCGCTCGCGCATCCGTCCGTACGCGAGCTTCGCGATTCGCTCGCCGATTATTACGGCGGAGGCGAGTGGCTTTCCGATTTCACGCTTGACGAGCGCGGCGAGCTGCCGCCTGCGCTGAAGCGCGGAGTCCTCTCCGAGGACGGAGTGTACGATCTTTTGTTCGAGATCGAAGCGCTTATGGCTGAAAACTGAAAAAGCAAAAACGGCAAGGGGATCCTTGCCGTTTTTTCAATCCAAAACGGAGCCGTCTCCACTTTCACGGGAAAAATTCCATTAATCGTGGGAAAACTCTCGCGACAGCGGTTATTGATTCGATCGTAAACTTATGATAATATGATGACAGCGGCAGGGCCCGTCGCGAAAACAAATCAAAGGAGAAACGTATGGAACTCAGAATTGCAGAAACGATCAAAAAACAGCGCAAGTCTCGCGACATGACGCAGGAAGAGCTCGCGCGTGCGCTCGGCGTATCTCCGCAGTCCGTTTCCAAATGGGAATGCGGCGACGGCTACCCCGATATCACGCTTTTGCCCGTAATCGCTAATTTTTTCGCAATCACCGTTGACGAGCTTATAGGCAACGATGAGATCGGCCGCCAAGCTGACATTGATTCTTATTGGAAACGCATCGAAGAGTTTGAAAAGGAGGGGGACTTTCACGGAGAGATCGGCTACATCACGGAATTTTTGCGCAAATATCCCGATGACTACGATTATATAGTCAGTCTTTCGAGCGTGATGATCGACCTTCCTGCTGATGAACGTGCGCAGTATATGCCGCTTATGAATGAGCAGGCGGAGAAGCTTCTCAAGGAGAGCACGTGGCAATGGGGACGCGAAATTATAATAAGAAGAATGGCAATGATGTGTGACGATGCGGACTTAAAAAAATGGATCGAGCTGTGCGCATTTAATTACAATGCACACAGGGATGAGGTGCTGGAGGAGCGTCTGTGGCAGCAGGGTAAGCACGACGAAAGCCGTCTGCGCTTTGATGTGAACAATCTTCGGATACTGCTTCATTTTATGTCACGCAATAACCGTAACTGGGCGGCGCCCGAACGCGCAACGGAATGGTTTAAGACACAGATCCGTTTAATCGAATTTTTTGGCGAGGACGGCGAGATACCGCAGGCTTGGTGGGGCAAATACGCAAATCTTCACTTCCGCGCGGGCTGTTCCTCGTTCGGATACGGCGAAAAGGAGCAGGGATATGCGTATCTTGAGCGCGCGTTTGAGCTTTATCCGCGCTGGCTTGAGATCCCGTGCGGAACGGCGCTTCCGCTCGGCAGAAAAGCGATCTTCAACGACGTGAAGATGATAAAGAACGCTTGGTTCGCCATCCTTCCTGACGGCACGAAGGAAGTTTTGCGCCATGGATATTTCGCGTTTCACGATAACGGCGAGATGTACCGCGCAATGACCGCACCGCACGGCTGGGAATGGTTCAACGATGTCCGCGATGAGGACCGCTTCAAGGAATACGTCGAGCGTGCCCGTGTGCTTATGGAAAAGTACCCCGAACCCGAAAAAGAGGAATAAAAAGCTGAGTCTCCCCTTCTTTGGGGAGACTCAGCTTTTTACCGTTGACGCACACTCCCGATGGGTGTATAATATAAAAAACGACTGCATCAGGGAGGCGGAATATGAAAAGATACGAGCTCACAGAGGCGGATCACGAGCTTATAACGGAAGGACTGCGAGTGCTCGCCGCCAATTTTGATGACGGTGTATACAATCACACTGTCGGATGTGCCCTCCGCACGAGGTCGGGCAAGGTCTACCGCGGTGTCAACTGCGACGGCATCCACGGCTCCTGTGCGGAGTATATTACCGTCGGTACGGCGATATCTGACGGCGCGCGTGATTTTGATACCATCGTTGCCGTTCACGAAAAGCATTTGAACGGAGTCATTCCTCCGTGCGGTAACTGCAGACAGATGATGTACGAATACTGCCCCGACGTGAAGGTGATAGTCAACGACGAAAACGGCAGACTTATCAAGGTCGAGGCGAGAGATCTGCTTCCGTTCGCGTGGCAGAGTGTCGTTTGCGAATAAAAAATCAAAAAAGACGAAAACGACAGATAAAACAGGAGATAACAGCAATGACAAAAAAGGAAAAGAAACCGAAGAGATTTGAAAAAACATACTCGCAGGATATGGGATGCACCTCGATCCTCGTCGATAAGGAGACGGGCGTAAACTATCTTTGCATCAACAGCGGTTACGCCACAGGCATTACACCTTTGCTCGACCGCGAGGGCAAGCCTGTCATCACCGCCGTCGTCCACGAGGCGTGACATAAGTGAAAACAAAAAAAGCAAGGCAGATGCCTTGCTTTTTTTGTTTTATCTGTATTTCGGCAGGTAGCTGCCGTGTGCTTCGATCAAATCGTCCACCATCTTTTTGATCGTGTCGATGTCGAGCTCGCTCGACGTATGCGGATCGAGCATCGCCGCCTGATAGATGTGCTCCTTTTTCTCCGTCACAGCCGCTTCGATCGTCAGAAGCTGTACGTTGATGTTCGTCATATTCATCGCCGCGCACTGAACGGGAAGTGCTCCTACGTGACAGGGGTGCACTCCCTGACCGTTGACGAGACACGGTACTTCAACGCAGGCATCCTCGGGCAGATTAGTGATGAGATGACCGGTGTTCAGTACGTTTCCGCCTATCTCAAACGGCTTGCCCGTTACGATCGACTCCATAATGTGCGACGCGTATTCACGGCTGCGCTTGTGCTCCTTTACGCCTGTTTCGAGGATTTCGGAGTATTCCTTCTCCCATCTTTCGATCTGATGGACACAGCGTCTCGGATATTCGTCAAGAGGTATGTTGTAGCGTCCGATCAGCTCGGGATACTTGCTCTTGATGTAGAAATTGTTGTATTCTGCGTTGTGCTCGCTCGATTCGGTGCAGTAATAGCCGAAATTTTTGATGTAATCCATGCGGACCTTGTCGTGCGCGTCAGTGCGTGCGAGATAATCATCGACGCGTGCGCGGATCTCGGGGTAGAGATCGACTCCGTTTTTATCCTTGATCTCAAGCAGCCATCCCATGTGGTTGATGCCCGCGATGAGCTCCTTCCTTCCGTCAAGCTTGTCTTCCATTCCGAGATGCTTCAAAAGACCCTCGGAGCAGACCTGTACGCTGTGGCAAAGACCGACGGTTTTGATCGGCGTGTAGCGGAGCATATAGCCGGTGAGCATTGCCATCGGATTTGTATAGTTGAGGAATAGCGCGTCGGGACAAACCTCTGCCATGTCCTCGGCAAAATCGCGGAGGACGGGGATCGTGCGCAGCGTGCGCATAATGCCGCCGATGCCAAGTGTGTCCGCGATCGTCTGACGCAGACCGTATTTCTTCGGGACCTCAAAATCTATGATAGTGCACGGGTCGTAAAGTCCTACCTGGATCGCGTTAACGACGAAATCCGCACCGCGGAGTGCGTCCTTGCGGTTTTCAACGCCGAGATAACACTCGATTTTACCGAATCCTCCCTTTTCTACGCGCATTGCTTCAAGTATGACACGGCTTTCCTCGAGACGCTTGGCGTCTATGTCGTAAAGCGCAAATACGCTGTCGCGGAGCGCTTCCGTACACATACAGTCACCGATCACGTTTCTTGCGAATACGGTGCTTCCCGCACCCATAAATGTGAGCTTCATAAATGTTCCTCCGTTTGGGGATTTATAACGTTTCAACAATTCAATTGTAATATCAATGGCGCGCCGTGTCAAGATGAAAATGTGAGAAAATCGGGCGGAATTATGCTTTGTTTTTTATTGACATACGGTACGTGCTGTCGTATAATAAAGAAAAATGATACGTTTCAAAAACGCAAACGAGGTGAAAAAGTGGCAACGATCAATGATATTGCGGCAAAAACGGGGCTTTCCGTCGGAACTGTGTCCCGCTATCTTAACGGCGAGAGCATCAAGCCTAAAAACAAGGAGCTCATCGATGCCGCCGTCGAGGAGCTCGGGTATCGCAAAAACGCGCTTGCGCGAAGCATGAAAACGGGCAAAAGCATGACTGTAGCGGTCCTTATTCCCATGCTTTCGAATATGTTCAGTATGCGTGTGATCGAGGCGATCGAAAGGACCGTCGAGTGCTATGGCTACAGCGTGCTGATCGCGGGTTGCGAGCGCAGTACGGAGCGTATGTATGAAAAGCTTGAGATGATGAAGGAGAGAATGGTAGACGGCTTTGTAATAATGCCGACGGAGGACATCTCTGCCGCGAGAATAAAAAGCATTACGGCAGACGCACCCGTCGTCATCATCGACAGATATACGGACGAGCCGCTGTTCGACTCCGTGACGATAGACAACGAGCGTCTCGTGTACGATAAGATCCGCGAGATCATCGCCGGAGGCGTTGAAAGGATCGGCTTCATCGAAGGTCCGCAGAATATATCTACGGCGTATCAGCGCAAGCGCGGATATCAAAGAGCGATGTCGGAGTCGGGGTTTGACGTACCGCACACGGCGGCGTGCGAGACGTACAGCGTTGAAGAGGGAATGAAAGCGATGCGGGAGCTGAACGGACGCGGTCTCGAGGCTGTTTTTGCGTCCAATTATGAGCTTAGTCTCGGCGCTTTGCTTGCGAACGATGATCCGTCCGTGAAGATCATAGGCGTTGACAAGATCGAGCTTGCAGACAGGCTCGTCGGCTCGTACGAGTACGTTCCTCAGCCTCTTGAGGCTATCGGAGAGAATGCGGCGCGCCTCCTTTTAAGACGTATGGAGGACAAAAACGCTCCGATCAGGGATTACGTTATTATGATATGATGTAAAAAAGGAGATAGATATGATTATAGATGCACATTTACATCTGTGGGAAACACAGAACGGCCGCGTGAACGGAAATCCCGTAACGGCGCTTGAAGGCGGCAGAAGCGATTTCGGCGGAGAGCTCCGTCAGATGATGCCGCCGTATATGGTAAACGGAAAAAACACCGTCGATATGCTTATTGCGAATATGGATTACGCGCGAGTCAGCGGATGCGTCGTCACGCAGGAATACATCGACGGAAATCAGGACGAATATCTGCTCATGTGCAAGGAAAGATACCCCGACAGAATGCGGATATGCTGTCTTTATGAGGAAAAATCCATCGCGGATGATTGGATGGCAAGATTCGACGGAGTCAAGATCTGTGCCGGACGGCTCGCAGACCATGATCTTTTGGCTCACAGAGAGGTTTTTGCGCAAGCGCAAAGGCTTGGTAAATTTGTTTCGATAGATCTTGCGGACGGCGGTGAGCAGACGGATGTAATGCAAAAGCTTGCCAAGGAATTTCCCGACCTGAGAATAGCGATCGGACATTTCGGCATGGTCACTACCGACGGCTGGCAAAAGCAGATCGCACTCGCAAAGAATCCGAATGTGTACGTTGAAAGCGGCGGCATAACGTGGCTTTTCCATAACGAATATTACCCGTATCCGTCCGCGATAGCGGCGATCCGGGAGTCGATAGACATTTGCGGAGTCGATAAGCTGATGTGGGGAAGCGATTATCCCCGAACGATGACGGCTATAACGTACCTGATGAGCAGGGATTTCATCGAAAAATCCGACAGACTCACGGATGAGGAAAAAGAAAAGCTCCTCGGAGGAAACGCAAAGCGCTTTTACGGCTTTGCCGATCTGCCCGTGCCGGCGAAAATCAGAAATATGGTCGAGGCGTGAAAGTATCATACGCTATAGTTGTATCTGCACCCATTTCACGCTTGAAATCCTCGCAAAACAGGAACCGAACCCGTTTTGCCGCACGGAGTGCGGTGCCGAGGATTTGACGGTCGATAATTATGATCGCAAGACACTCGAGGCGTGAAAGCATCATACGCAGCAAGTGTAAAATCTAATAATGTGCCGCTTTGTTTGGCAGAATGGAGAAATTTATGAAAGTAAAAGCTACGTATTTTCAGAACAGCGCGGAGCGTCCGCTCGCTTACGGCGACGTCGAGCTGATCAATCCCAAAAGAAGAAGACTCCGCACGGAAGAGGAAAAGACGGGAGTCATTGCCGAAAGCGCGTTTGTCGGCTTCTGCGGAACCGATTTTGAGCTGATGCATATGGGCCGGCGCGGTGCGCTTGATGCGAAATTCCCCGAGGGAGAAAACAGACTCATCAACGGTCACGAGGGCGTTGTTTGGGTACCGTCGGAGGAGAGATTTGCCATTGTGCTCATTCGCGGCGGCAACAGCTATGATCCCACCCGCTATACGGAGGAGGAGACGTACTTCGAGTACGGCTGCGACGGCGCAGACGGACTTTTCTCCGATTGCAATTACTATAATCCCGATATGCTCCTTCACATCCCCGACGGATGCGTGAAGGATGGAAAGCTCGCGCTTTCCGCCGCAAAAAGACTCGTTTTCGCAGATCCGTATGCGTGTATGATCTTCCAGCGTGAAAGAATGGAGGACCTCGGTGAGGCGCATAATTTCCGCGTGAAGATGGCACAGCATAAGTGCTCGGAGGCAGAGGCCCGCGAGCTCGCCCGCAAGGATACGTTTGCGCGTGTGTGCATCTTCGGACTCGGTACGACGGGTATGTTTATAGGTGATTTGATCCGTCAAAGATATCCCGATGCGAAGATAGTTTTCGTCGCAAGAAGTGATGAGGACTCTCCCAAGGTCGTCTTTGCGAAAAAGCAGGCGTGTGCGGAGTACGTCAAGAGCGATTTTGACACAAAAGAAGCGCTCGCCTCTGCGATCAAGGAAAAGCTCGGCGGCACGGCAACCGTTTTCATCGGCTCAAGCGGCAATTCGATCGAGCACGAGATCGCATTCAATTACGGAGTCCTCGGCTGCAACGGAATTTACAACAGCTTCTCCCTCGGACCGAAGGTGGGGGTTGATACGATGCCCTTCGGCTTCAAAAATCAGCTCATTTTCGGATCCATCAACTTCAGACAGGATCATATGGAGGAGGCGATCCGCATCCTTTCCGAGAGCCGCTACGATGAGATCGTTGAGCTGATAGACAAGGACGAGTTCACGTCCGATCCCATCGGCGCGTATAACGATAAGATCTATTCAAAGGGAGCGCCGATGAAGACTGCCGTCGTTTGGAACGAAAAATACATCGATTTTGACAGATAAACCGCAAACGTACAAGGAGTGAGAGCAAATGAAAGCAATATATATTAATGCGCCCGGTGACGTAAGTATAAAAGAAATCGAAATGCCCGTAAGAGGGAAGGGAGAGGCGCTTTTGAAGCTGCTTTACGGCGGCATTTGCGGAAGCGATCTCGGATCTTATCGCGGTACCTTTGCGTACTTTTCCTATCCGCGTATCCCCGGACATGAATTCAGCGCCGAGATCGTGGAGATCGACGAAAACGACCGCGGACTCAAAAAGGGAATGATTGTTACCTGTAATCCCTACTTCAATTGCGGCAAATGCTATAGCTGCCGCAGCGGCGTCATCAACGCTTGTATGGACAATCAGACTATGGGATGTCAGCGCGACGGCGCGTTCTGCGAATACATAACGATGCCGATCGAGCGCATCTACGACGGAAAAGGTCTTGACGCAAAGGTTCTTGCCGCAATCGAGCCGTTTTGCATCAGCTATCACGGCGTTCAACGTGCGGGAATCAAGCCCGGCGACAAGGTGCTCGTCGTCGGCGCAGGCACTATAGGAGTGCTTGCCGCAAATGCGGCGAAGGCGCTGGGCGGTGAGGTCTGGCTCTGCGACGTCGCGGAAGAAAAGCTCCGCTATGCAAACGGGACGTTTGGCTTTGCGGGCACGTTCGTCAACTCGGATGCGGACACATTTGCAAAGGCTGTCGCAGACGTGACGGGCACAGTGGAGATCGGCGGCGCGGAAGCCTCATACGGCTTTGACGTATGTATCGAGGCTGTCGGTCTGCCGTCCACGTTCCAGAACTGCATCGATGCCGCCGCGTTCGGCGGAAAGGTCGTGCTTATCGGCGTGGGCAAGAAAAATCTTGACTTCAATTTCACAATGATACAGAAAAAGGAGCTCAACGTATACGGAAGCAGGAACGCGCTTCCGAAGGATTTCATTGAGTTGATCGATCTTGTCGAAGAGGGCAAGGTGGATCTCGAAAAGATCGTCACCGACGTCTATCCCTTCGACGAGGCGCCGCGCGCCTTTGAGGAATTCAGCGCCAACAGCGCGAAAATGCTCAAGGTAATGATAGATTTCACGAACATAGGATGATAAGAGGCACTGATATGAAAAGATTAAGCTATGAAACACTCCGCGAGATAGGCTACAGCGGATATATCAAGGAATCCGCACCCGAAAAGGTAATGCAGTTCGGAGAGGGGAATTTCCTTCGCGCTTTTGTGGACTATTGGTTTGACGTTGCAAACGAAAAGGCGGATTGGAACGGTAAATGCGTGCTCGTGCAGCCGATCCCGATGGGATTGACCGACGAGATCAACGCGCAGGATGGACTTTATACTCTTTATCTGCGCGGATCCGAAAACGGAAAAAAGGTGGATGATAAGCGCGTGATTTCGTCTGTTTCGCGCTGTATCGATCCCTATCGTGAGGGCGGCTTTGACGAAATGATGGTGCTCGCCGTTTCCGATGCGCTTGAATACGTAGTATCGAACACGACGGAGGCGGGCATCGTCTATGATCCCTCGTGTAAGCTCACGGACAGACCGTGTGCATCCTTCCCCGGCAAGCTGACGCAGGTGCTTTACGAGCGCTGCCGCGCAGGCAAGGGCGGTCTTGTCATCCTTTCCTGCGAGCTTATCGACAACAACGGCAAGGAGCTCTTGAAATGCGTCAACGAGTACGCGGTGCAGTGGGAGCTCGGAGAAGAATTTTCCGCATATGTTAACGAAAAATGCACCTTCTGCTCGACTCTTGTAGACAGGATCGTTCCCGGACGCATCAAGGACGCCGACGAGGCGGCGCGTCTCGATGAGGAAAACGGATATCACGACGCGCTTATCGACGTCGGTGAGGTGTTCGGCGTCTGGAATATCGAGGGGCCGTACAGCCTGCGTGATCAGCTTCCGTTCGAGCGTGCAGGCGTGAACTGCACCGTCGTACCCGATGTTACTCCGTATAAGAAGCGTAAGGTGCGCATACTGAACGGCGCTCATACGGGCTTCGTCCTCGGCGCATACCTCGGCGGCCACGATATCGTCCGCGACTGTATGCACGATCCCGTGATCCTCGGATATATGAACAAGATGCTGTACGAGGAGATCGTGCCGATCCTGCCTCTCGACAGAGACGATCTTATGAGCTTTGCGGGTGCGGTACAGGATCGCTTCAATAACCCCTTCATCGATCACGAGCTGATGAGCATCTCGCTCAATTCCACGTCCAAGTGGAAGGCGAGAAATATGCCGAGCCTGATCGAATATTACGAGACTTACAAGGTTCTTCCCGCGTGCCTGTCGATGAGCCTTGCCGCATATATCGCGTTTTATTCGAGCGAGCCGACGGAGCTGACGGAAAAGGGACTCGTCTGCCGCCGTCCGAAGGGAAATACTTATGTCTGCTCCGATGACAGATACGCGCTCGAATTCTATTGGGAGCACAGAAACGATTCCCCCGAGGCGCTCGTCCGCGCGGTTATGACGAACACGGCAATGTGGGACCGCGATCTGACCGAGATCGAGGGATTTGAAGCGCTTACCGTCAAAAATTATAAGCTCATACGCGAAAAAGGCGCGCTCGCGGCGTTCGCGAGCTGCCTTTAATGGGAGATTGATATGACGGATTTTATAAAGATCCATCCATCCGACCTCGTCGCCGTCGCTCTGCATGACGTTCCGGCAGGAACGGAATTTGAGGGAGTTTTTGCGAGAGAAAGCATACCTCGGGGGCATAAAATGGCGCTCGCGGACGTTGCCTCGGGCGAAGATGTCGTCAAGTACGGGTTCCCGATCGGACACGCAACGACGAAGATCACCGCAGGAGATCACGTCCATACGCATAATATGAAAACGAATCTTGAAGGGACAGAGAAGTACGAATATTCACCTAACGTGAGCTTTCCTCCGTCTGTCACACCCGAAAACTTTATGGGCTATCGCCGCGATGACGGCAGAGCCGCGATCAGAAACGAGATCTGGATCATTCCCACAGTCGGATGCGTCAATGACGTCGCAAAGTCGCTTGCCGCCGAAAACAGTCACCTCGCTGTCGGCAGCATAGACGGAATCTATGCGTTTCCGCATCCGTACGGATGCTCGCAAACGGGAGCAGATCACGCGCAGACGCGTAAGCTCCTCGCCGCACTTGCGCGCCACCCGAACGCAGGCGCGGTGCTTGTTGTCGGTCTCGGATGCGAGAATTTGACTCACGAGCAGTTTGTCGCGGAGCTTGGTGAATATGATCCCGACCGCGTCAAATTTATGATATGCCAGAGAGTGGACGATGAGATGCAGACGGGCGCGGAGCTGCTTAGGCAGTGCGCGGAGTATGCGTCACGCTTCAAGCGCGAGCCGATTCCCGCCTCGGAGCTTGTCGTCGGTATGAAATGCGGCGGCTCTGACGGACTTTCCGGCGTCACGGCAAATCCCGTCGTCGGACGCTTCTCCGATATGCTGATCGCACGCGGCGGATCGACAGTGCTGACAGAGGTGCCCGAGATGTTCGGCGCCGAAGGGATGCTTATGAACCGTTGTGTCAGCCGTGAGGTATATCAAAAAGCCGTTGATATGATAAACGGCTTCAAGGAGTACTACATCAGCCACGGTGAGGTCGTCTATGAAAATCCGAGCCCCGGAAATAAAGACGGCGGTATCACAACGCTTGAGGATAAATCCTGCGGATGTGTCCAAAAGGGCGGCACCGCTCCGATCGTTGACGTTATCGAATACGGCGGCAGCGTGACGGAAAAGGGACTGAATATGCTTTCGGGTCCCGGCAATGACCTCGTTTCCTCGACGGCGTTGACAGCCGCCGGGGCGCACGTTGTACTGTTTACAACGGGACGCGGTACGCCGTTCGGCGCGCCCGCGCCTACTGTCAAGATCTCGACGAATACGCCTCTGGCGCAGAAAAAATCGGCGTGGATCGACGTCAACGCAGGCGTTGTCGCTGACGGAACACACACGCTTGACGAAACTGCATCGGAGCTGCTCCGATTTGTGCTGGATGTCGCTTCGGGCAAAAAAACGAAAAGCGAAGAGCGCGGCTTCCGCGAGATCTCGGTATTCAAAGGCGGAGTTACACTTTGAGCAGACGTTGCGCCGATTGAGGCACGGCGAGCGATATGCTGAATGTGTAAAAGCAGTTAGATAAAACTGAATTTGTGGAGGAAAGTTTATGACATATGAGAAATCATGTGGGGCGGTAGTTTTCACTCGCAGTAACAACGAAATTAAGTACTTGTTAATCAGAAATTTAACAGGTATATACGGATTCCCTAAAGGACATGTCGAAAAAGACGAAACTGAAGAGCAAACGGCATTGCGAGAAGTCTTTGAAGAAACGGGACTTACCGTAAGATTGGTTCCGGGGTTTAGGACAGTGGATGAACACCCTATTCCTCAAAAAGAAAAAACCATTAAACAAATTGTTTATTTCCTGGGAGAATACTGTGACCAAGAGTTTCATTATCAAAAAGAAGAATTAACAGATGCGTTGTTAGTTGATTATGAAACCGCAATGTCTTTGTTTCAGTTTGACAGCAGCAAAAGAATATTGACAGCAGCAAATGATATTTTATTAGGCTGATAAATCTCAATTCACCCGAATAAAAATCGGAGGCGATGGCCTCCGATTTTTTCATATCTTTTTTCGTCTTTTCGTGGCAGTTGATCTTTTTCCACCCAAATTACAGTGCCTTATACAACAGCATGATGTTTCATTGACACAGTATCATGATTCGTCACACTTTCAATGGTGCCGATGACCGTATTTTAGAGCAAAGCCGTGCAAAATATAAGATGCAGACACAAGAACACGCCCCTAAAGGCCTTAGGGGCGTGTTGTGAGAAAGCAAACAGGGTCAATTCCCGCGAGGAGTACCTTTCGTGATCACGGTTCCGTCTTCACATTCGATGTACATATAGGTGGTGACGCCGTCTTCGTATTCGTAGATCTCACAGCGGCCGTCTGCGTATTGATAGGTGAGGTAATAGGGTTCTCCGTTGCTTTTTTTGTCGTCAGCGATGGTGAAACCGCCGTCCGCATAGTAGGTCTCGTAGTGGTATGTGTCGCCGCGCATGTCAAATATCTCCCGAACGATGTCATCCTGGGAACAATAAACACCGGTGTGTTCGGAATAGACTACTCCGCCGCCGTCGCCGTCGCCGATGTGGCCATATTCCGTGTAGTTTATGGAGCCGTCCTCACCGATGATCTTTTCCGTCAGGCGCCGGTTCTGTTCGTCATAGGTGGTGTGTACTTCATAATCATAGCCGTTTTCCGTGGCGCGGTAAAAAATCAGGTTAAGGTTGTTGTCATAAACCATATCTCTGCGCCCTAAGGGATCGTTTTCCTTGGCGGCCTCGCCGAAGTAGACCTTCTCGCCGTTTATCACATTCCAGCCGGAATATTCTGTCGAAGCGCCATCCCTGAATTCTCCGTAGTATGCGGAGTGATAGCTGTTGGAAGGATAGCTGTAGTATATAGATTTGATGTTGCCGGAAGGATAGTAGTAATAAAATTCGCTACACAAACTGCCGTCCGGCCAGTAGGTCACATCGTGTAGACAGACGCCGTCCTCCGCAAACTCGTAAATGCACCAGCCGTTGACAGCCTCCCCGTCAGAATAAAAGCCCAGCGATTTTCTAAGCTTGATCAGCCCGCTCGGCCAGTACTCGTAATAGTCGAGCATGTCGCCGTCGCTGTTGTAAACGGTGTGCGTTTCCAAGATGCCGTCGGCATAGGTGTCTGCTTCCCGGGGGGTCCCGTTTTCGTGCCAGGTCTGCTGGGAGAGCACGCGGTTTTCCTGATCGTATTCGATGTAGGACTGCGGGGTGCCGTCGTCGTACCAGCTGGACTCAGACTTCAGGTTTCCGCTTTCAAAGTAGATCTGTTCCAGAACGGCAATGCCCTGCGTGTTGGTGCCATAGATTTTGGAAATCTGACCGGATGCAAAATAGGTGTAGGCAGTGTTGACTGTGATATTGCCGGCCGCATCATATTCCACCTTTTGCAAAACTGTTCCGTCGGGGTCCACAAACTTGGAGAAATGCTCCTTGAAGTTGCCGAATGGATCATACCGCAGGAAAGAGGTGCACGTTAGGACTCCGTTTTCGTACTCATAGGTCTCACGTATCTGCAGGATGCCGCCGACGATGGAGACAGCTTCCCTGGACAGTACATTGCCGTCAGCGGAGTAAACGGTGGTCATCACGTACTCGGCTTTATTCTGCGCGACTTCAGACAGGAGTGCGTTCACGTATTGCTCCAGAACGTATGTGCCGTCCTCCTGAGGCTGGGCGCCTTCGGGCAGTGCGATCTCGGTGGAGGGCTGTTCTGAAAGCTGGTCAGAAGGAGAAACGGTCTCCACGGGAGGAGTGACCTCTATGGTGACGTTCCAGTTGTTCGCGGCGGTGTTTTCCAGGATCTGCTGCTCCAGTTCCTCGGCAAAGCCCTGACGGGGCGTACCGGAGCCCT
Source organism: Eubacteriales bacterium (assembly GCA_045594085.1). Classification (GTDB taxonomy): domain Bacteria; phylum Bacillota; class Clostridia; order Oscillospirales; family CAG-272; genus DTU064. The sequence goes on from JAZNXW010000024.1 coordinate 26,336, forward strand.
CAGCAAAGGTGACGCTGATGGTCGCGTCCTCTGTCAGATACCCGGTCTGTCCGATCTTTTCCACCAGCTCGGAGACCACGCGAGTGCAATCCTTGCCCACAAAATCCTGATAGCTATCAACGATGGCGACAGCGTCCTCTGAAACGGCGGTGACCGAGGTCACGACGCCCTCTTCATCGTAGGTGACGGCGATGACCGGGTTGACCGTCAGATACAGAGTGCCGCCCTTGGGGGTCGGGGCTTCGGCTGTACAGCCTGCAAGCAAAAAAATCATCATGAATAGTGCAAGGACGCTTGTAAAGATCCGCATTTTCATGAAAAAACCTCCTTTAATGACTGAATTATACCATATCTACGCCGGATGTCGACGAAAAAGCAACTTGATTTTGTCTTTCGTTAGTCTACATCCCTGTAAATTCTTATTTGTCTAACCGATTACACAGATACTTTTCAATTTAACATTGTACCATAAATATGGTGTTTTTTCAATGTAATGCAAAAAATGTTCGCAATAATTTTCCAAGCCGCCATCGTGTGCTTATGTGGGAAAATAAAAGGTCCGGACCGTAAAGTCCGGACCTTGGTTTTTAATCTCCTATGATTGCGGTCTCTTTTTCCGGTGGGCAAATGAGTTCCTTGCTCTCGCTCTCGCTCTTGCTGTCGTGGACATCTTTCCGACTTAAAAGGACTACCGTCTCCACATGGGTTAAGACTCCAAAAGGTCTCAAAATCGGTCAAAAACGGGGGTTGTAAAGCCAAAAGGTATATTTTCGATGCTCAATTTTTTTATTTTTACTTCAAATTCTTGCTTAAATTGTAATCAATCTGTCTAAACAGTCTGTGCGTGGAAACAAATAAGCAAATAAACACAATCAGAAGTGCCATCATGACCACACAACAAAATGACATCCCGATCACACCGAACAAGTCGAAAGGCGAAAATTGGTTGATAAGAGTAGATGTCATTAAAACGGTTAAAGCAAAAATAATGGTAAATAAAAGTGCGTAAGCCGGATAGTGATATAATCGAAATTCTTTTTTGAACGATGCTTGATTATATTCGGAGTAAAGTACCTCGTCGGTCGTTTTTTCACCAATAACCTCGATAGCGGGATCAGAAAACTGTCTTGTAGCCTTATCGTACTTAGGAGGAATAAAATTAAGAACAATATTTTCTGTTGGTGCAATTTTAAAAGTCTTTTTCAAATCAAAAGGTTTTGCAGCGCAGAAAAACTTATGTATTCCGATTCCGTTATCGTTGTCAGCAAAAAAGATAATTGGAGAAAGCAAGAAGAAAAACAAGTACGCAAAGAAGCGGCCAATAGGATTTTTAATCTGTTGTATATCGTTCCTTTTGTATTCAACATGAACCTCGATTTTATCGGTGTTGGTAACATCAAAAGAAACTTGCTTGTCCTGCGTAGTCAGGTCTTTTGTTTTTCCATTTACAGATACAGCCAAAGTGTCCTCAAATTCTTCGTTGCCAAGCGTGAATGATACTTTCATATATTCTCCTTTCGTCTTGTTTACTAAACAGCTGTAAATGAGGGTTTTGAGTCTTACACGAAAATCACATTTGTCCCTAGGCATTTTCCTTTGCGGTGGTGATAGATGCGATGAGTCTGCGTCGTATCGAACCACACTTGTTTCTTAAATCTTTGTATTTTGATTCGCTCATTTTACCTTTTCTGGATATCAGTTCAAGCCAATATTCAGTTTCAGAACACTCTTTCAAAGATGTTTCAAGCTTGTTTATAAAATCCGCTTTGCTCTGTGCGTATTTTGCTTCGTGAATATTCGCTCCGATAGACGATGAAGAACGGACGATTTGATTGACGTAAACAGAACAACCTTTAATTTCATCGCACAAGTCGGAGATTTGGAGGGCAAATTCTATGGCATCTTCGCGGAGTTGGTTTTTATTGTCGGTCATTTGAAAAAAGTCCTTTCTTTTTGTCGATATGTTGCTTCGCAACTCGATATATGGTCGCGTTGCGACCATTCGATATATTTCTCGCTTTGCTCGAAATTCGATATGTTGCCTTTGGCAACGAGTGTCGATTGCGCCTTTTCTCCTTGCCCCGCAGGGCATATCGAGCGCTTTAGCGCCATATCGAGTCGCAGACATATCGAGCGACGCGTCAGCGGCGCATATCGACGTCGAGTCGTCGTTCGAGACGAACGACCGACTCGACATGCCCCGTGCGGGGAAACATATCGACGGGCGTTGCCTTTGTGACCGTGTAAGTGTCAGCGAGTCGAGCAAGATCGCGCGCGAGCGTTGCCGGCTCGCACGAGATATACACGATACGCAGAGGACGCGTTTTTTTCAGATGAGCAATCAGCTTTTCATCGCAGCCCGCGCGCGGCGGATCGACGATGACAACGTCCGCAGTGCGATCGAACGAGGCTGCATCACCCTCGAAAAATTCAGCATCTACGCCGTTGGCGGCGGCGTTTTCCATCGCGTCGCGCACGGCGGAGCCGATTATTTCGATTCCGTAAAGCTTCGCCTTCGCTCCCGAATTTTTGAGCACCGAAATGCCGATCGTGCCCGTGCCGCAGTAGAGGTCGGCAACAGATTCTCCGTCCTTCACGTCCGCGTATTCGGCGGCGAGCGTGTAAAGTATCTCCGCTGAGCCGTGATTGACCTGATAAAATGCGTCGGGCGAGATCATAAACTCGCATCCCGTAAGCGTGTCGCGTATCTTTTCGGCTCCGCCGATGTGAACGAAGCTGCCGTATGTCTCGCTCGGGGCGCGCAGACAGAAATAGCCTGACGTGAGCTCCGCAAAACGCACCGACAGCTCATTGAAAATGCGCGTGGCTGATTCAAGGTCCGATACGTCGGACGAGATAAGTATCAGCATTGTGCCGTGTGTAGCGTGACGCAGACAGACGTGATGAAACGACGTGCGCGGAAGCGAGTGCAAGAGCACTTCGATCTCTGCGAGCAGCTTGCGCGTCAGTTCTGAATGAAGCAGGCAATTGCCGCACGGGACGGGCTCGTGCGAGCTTTTTTTGTAATATCCGATCTTGCCGTTTTTGCCGATCGGTACGGTGACCTTCGTTCGCGGCTCGCGCTCGCCGGCGGAACAGATCGGTGACATGGCAACGTCCGCTCCCGCGTGGCGCAGAAGTGCGGCGACGTACTTTTCCTTTGTTTTTAGCTCGTGCTCGTAGGTTACGTGACGGTACGTGCATCCGCCGCAGCCGTCCGCGAATGCGGAGCAGTCCGAGGGGATCCTGTACGGTGAGGGAGATTTCAACTCAAGTATGCCTCCGAGAGCGAAGGCGGAGCGCACGGAGGTGATCCTTACGTCGCATACGTCGCCGTCCACGGCACCGTTGACGAAAACCTTTTTGCCGTTTGAGCTCGTCGTGACGCCTGCGCCCATATTGGTCAGCGCGGTGATCCGCGCGTTTCGGATGATCTTTTCGTCCATTTGGCTTTCCTTAAGAATGTAAAAATAATATTAAATAAATCCTTGCCGTGTTGAAAAATCGTCAACGCGGAGATATAATGTAAGATGTATATCTTTACGATGATTATACAGTATTTTGTCGGGTGCTGTCAAGCAACGGGAAAGGAGGCGCACCGTGGAAGAAAATAAAAAGAAAAACAGAGACGAGCTGCTCGGCAGACACGGTGAGATAGATATCAACGCCGCCCCCGTATCCGATGACAGCGATTACCTTGTCACAGGCGGCGACGGAGGAGTTTTCGTTGAGTCGATCTCCGAGGTTACGGCGGATGACCTTTGCTCGGATCAGTCAAAAAAGCGATTTGACGCAGGCAAGCTGCTCAGCAACGTCTTTGATAAGCTCGTGCTTCTCGGCGCGATGGGAGTTTTCGTTTATTGTGTTGTAAATCTCATAATATTGACAGTCGAGCAGAACGAGGGCGCGGCGTATTACGACGAATATATGGAAGAATATCAGTTCTTTATCGATCCGAGCGCTTCTGTCAACGGAGCGTCCCTTATGGCACAGAGCAAGAGCGCCGAGGCGTTCGTTGCGGGTGTGTCACAGCCCGATTCCGGAATAGTTATCGAGGAGTCAGAGTATAACGAGGAGCTTGAGCTGATGAAGGCGAAGCTCGCGGCGCTCCGCAACATATACCCCGACGTTTACGGCTACATTATGATCGAGGATACGAAGATCAGCTATCCGATCGTTCAGGGCGAAGATAACGATTTTTATCTCGACCACGCGTTCACGGGTGAGGCGATGAAGGTCGGCTCGATCTTTGCCGATTACAGACTGAAAAGCTACGTGCCGAGCAACTATAATCTCGTGCTGTACGGTCATAACAGCTCGAACGGCGAAATGTTCGCGGACGTGATGAAGTTCGTCCAAAGCGAAAAGTTCTTTGAAACTCATAACATTTATATCTACACGACGACGGGACTTTACGTTTACGAGCCGTTCAATCTCGCTCTTTTCAGATACGATTATCAGTATTTCCGCACGTATTTTGCAACGGGCGAGAAGTTCGTGGATTTTGTTAATGAGATGCAGTCGCAGTCGCAGTATTCGAAGCGCATTGAGATCGGCCCCGATGATAGGATCATCACGCTTTCGACCTGCACGAAGCTCGGTATCAGTTCGCTTCGCTATTGCCTGCAGGGCGTGCTTGTGGAGGTTGTGGAATGATCGACGGTGTATTTGTTTGCCCTATTTGCGGAGACGCGCTTGCGCTCGAGGAAAAGAGATTTGTATGTCCGTCGGGCCACAGCTTTGACCTTGCAAGCTCCGGATACGTCAATCTTTTGCGCCCCGGCAAGATGAGAAACAGAAGCTCCGGCGATGACAAGGGAATGGTCGCGGCGCGTACGGGATTTCTTTCGGCGGGATATTATGAAAAAAACAGAGATCACCTGATCTCGCTTGTGAAAAAGCATCTTCCGGAGGGCGGGCTCGCAGTAGACGCGGGCTGCGGGGAAGGATATTATACAAACGCCGTTAATATTTCGTGCCCCAATTTGAACGTCATTGGTATTGATGCGTCGAAGCACGCGTGTGAGGCAGCGGCAAAGGGCGCGAAGCGTCTCGGATGCGTCAAAACGAGCGCATACACGGTTGCGTCGCTTTCTGAAATGCCGATTGCGGACGAAAAAGCCGATCTTATAATCTCGCTTTTTTCGCCGTGTGATTATGTTGAATTTGCCCGAGTGCTCAAGCGCAAAGGCAGAGTCGTGATCGGATCTGCAGGCAAAAAACACCTGACAGAGCTCAAAAAAATCCTCTATGGTGAAGAAAACGTGAGAGACAATGAGATGCTGGACCACGCATCCCGCGCCGAAGGCGCAGGCTTCGCTTTGATCGAGAGGAGCGCCGTCTCGTATAAGACAGCTGTGGAAGAAAATGCTCACATCGCGTCGCTCTTTTCGATGACGCCTTATTATTGGCGCACGCCTAAATCAGGCGTCGATGCGCTCTCCAAACTCGACTCGTTAACCGTTACGGTCGAGGTTGATTACACTGTTTTGGAACTGCAATAACTGACTTTAAGGATAAACAAAATGAAGCTGTCTTTATGTGTCCCAATGTATAACGAATCCGCTATCGTCCGAGGAACGATCGCTACGTATACGTCCGCGCTCGAGTGCATAGCGGGCGGCGATTATGAGCTCGTGCTGTGCGACGACGGAAGCAGCGACGGATGCGCGGATCTTGCGCGTGCAGTCGGACATCCGAACGTGAAGGTCGTCGGCTATGCTGAAAACAGAGGCAAGGGCTGTGCCGTAAGAACCGCGGTGATGGCAGCGGCGGGGGAGATCATCCTTTACACAGACTGCGATAACGCCTACGGCACCGACAAAATTGCAGAGGTGCTTGCTAAATTCGATGCAGAGCCCGATACGGATATAGTTATCGGCTCGCGCAACGTCGATAAAAGCGGATATGAGGGCTACACGTTTGTGCGCAAGCTCGCGTCCAAGACGTATATCCTCGTTTTGAAGCTCGCCGCAGGTCTCAAGCACAGCGATTCACAGTGCGGATTCAAGGCGTTTCGCCGTGATGCCGCGCGCGATATCTTCAGACGTGCCCAAACGGACAGATTCGCGTTTGATATTGAGGTCCTGATGCTTGCGGACAAGCTCGGATATAAGGTTTCGGAGCTTGCGGTGTCCGTCATCAATCACAGAGAATCGGAATCAAAGGTGCACATTCTTCGCGACACAGCCGTGATGCTCGGAGACCTCAAGCGTATCAAAAAACACGTCAAGGAAAATACAAAATGAGAACGGAGAATTCTCTCCGTTCTTTTTTGTGTGATTTTGTATGTAAAAACATCTATATTTATTAGCGGATTTTTGCAAAGGTGATATTGACTTGCAGGAGTCGTATTATTATAATAAATAGGTTGAATTTTTATCGACAGCTCTCGACCGTTTCAGGTCGGAAACGAGGTTATATATATGATTTTGGCAATTTATGTTTTTTGGCTCATACTTTCGGGTAAACTGACAGTTGAAATATTGGTGACGGGCATTTTTGTTGCCGCCGCGGTATTTGCATTTGCGCGTTTCTTCCTTTCATGGTCCTTGAAGCGCGAGATGGCGGTGTATAAGCTGATCCCGCTTGCCGTTGCGTACTTTTTTGTGCTTGCCGTCGAGATCCTCAAGGCGAATCTCGGAGTGATGCCCTATGTCCTCGGCAAAAAGAAGCCGGATGGAGTTGTTGTCCGATTTGAGTCTCCCCTTACAAGCGATACGGCAAACGTGCTGCTCGCGAACAGTATCACGCTGACTCCCGGAACGATCACTCTCGATCAGGAGGGACACTCCTTTACCGTTCACTGCCTGCACGAGGAAATGTCACACGGGATGGACGAATCCGTATTCGTTCGTCTGCTTTTGCGCATGGAAAAAATACTTAAGAAAGAGGAACAGGACGTATGACACCCGAGGTTGCATATAAGTATTTGTTTGAATTTACAATAATTTTTCTTTTGATGTATGCCCTTTGCGGTATGTACAGAAGCTGCCGCGGGCCCGAGGTCTGCGATAGAGTGATGGGCATCAATATGATAGGCACAGCCGTTACGAGCTGTATTATGACGCTCACACCTCTGCTTGACGCAGGATATCTCGCGGACATCGGCATTATCTATGCGCTTGTCAATTTCCTTTCAGTTGTCATACTCAGGCGTGTGTACGGCAGAAAGAAGGGAGGCGCGAAATGATCGTTGAGTGGATCAGATTCGGCGTAAGTGCCGCATTTACTCTTCTTGGCGTGCTTGCGTTTTTGTCGGCAGCTTTCGGCGTCGGCAGATTCGGCTTCTGCCTCAACAGGCTTCACGCCGCCGCGATCGCAGACACTGTCGGCGTGTCCTGCATCGTGTTTTCCGCGATAGTATATATCGGAATTGATTTTGTCTCGCTCAAGGAGCTTTGCGTGCTCGTCCTTATGACGTTGACGTCCCCTGTGTCAACGCATCTTTTGGCGCAGCTTGAATATGCCGTCAGCGATTCCGTGACGGAAAACGTAACCGAGCTTGACTCGGAAGAAACGAAAGGAGATGTCGAAGATGGAAACGATTGAGATCATCCGTGCAACACTCCTCGTAATGCTTATCGTCTGTGCCGTTGCAGCGGCTTTGATGAAGCGCACGCTTCATGCCGTGATCTGCTTTACCGGCTACAGCCTTATAATGGCGATCGTGTGGGCTCTGCTTGAGTCCCCCGACCTTGCCGTGACCGAAGCCGCCGTCGGCGCGGGCGTTTCGGGCGTGCTTTTCTATATCGCGCTTCACAAAATCGGAAGAATGGAGGCGGAGCATAAGGATGAAACTGACAAAAACGGATCTGAAAAATAAGTTTATGTCCTGGCTTTCGGGAGATATCGATCTCGACGCGGACGAATCCATCCCCGAGCCCGGTGCGGCGGGCGAGCCTGAGCTCGGTCACCGTGAATTCTATTTTGGTGAGATCAAGCACAAAAAAACGGTACGTGTCATCTATGCGATCCTCAGCGTTGTTTGTCTTTTCTCACTCGGGGGACTTCTGATGGCAACGGTCGCTGAGATGCCCCGTTACGGCACCGACGCGGAGCAGATGGATATGGTCAGCCACGAGTACCTCGAGCACGGCCTTGAGGAGACGGGCACCGTCAATATCATCACCGGTATCATCCTCGAATACAGAGGTTTTGACACGCTCGGTGAGTCGTTCGTGCTTTTCTGCGCAGTCACCTGCGTGCTCTCGCTCCTTTTGGTTGATTCCCCCAAGGAAAAAGCCGCAGCTGCGGCAAAGCTCGAGTTCAGCGATCTGTCGGGCGACCCGATAATGCGCAAGACCGCCATTGCAATCATCCCGCTTATCCTGATGTTCGGCGTTTATATTATACTGAACGGACATCTTTCCCCCGGCGGCGGATTTTCGGGCGGAGCCGTTATCGGTGCCGCGATCATCCTGCTCTCCGCCGCATTTGGCGAGGAAGCGTCCGGACGTTTCCTTTCCGAACGCAACTATAAGATCGTGTCATTCATTGCGCTTTCATCGTATTGCTTTATGAAAAGCTATACATTCTACACCGGCGCGAACGGACTTCCTCTCGGAGTCGGACACGGTACCATCGGCAATATCTTCAGCGCCGGACTCGTGCTTCCGCTTAACGTTGCCGTCGGAATGGTCGTTGCGTCTACTATGTACAGCATTTACCGCGTACTCGGATGGAGGCGTTTTTAATGATAACCAAACTTTTAGCGAATTATGAGGAGGCGGTAGCGCTTATCCTCTTCTGCATCGGCTTTATGATGCTCCTTTTCGGACGAAATATGATCCGAAAACTGATCGGTATGAATATTATGGACACGGGAATTTATCTTTTTCTTGCGTCCCTCGGATATATCTACGACAGAAAAGCCCCCATCATCGAGGGCGGTGATACAAGCGCACTTTCGTATATCAATCCCGTGCCGTCCGCGCTCGTTTTGACGGGAATCGTCGTTTCCGTCAGCGTTACGGCGGTCATGCTGTCACTTGCGGTTCGTCTTTACGAAAAATATCACACGCTCAACCTCGATGAGATATACTCCGCGGCGAGAGAAAGGCATGAGCACAGATGATGGACTTTGTTTGTAATTTTCCTTTCTTTTCGGTCGTTATATGCCTGTTTTCTGCCGTACTTTGCTCAATTCTTAAGGCGCGTGCGGCGCGCATCGTGACCTTGATCGTAGAGGCGCTTTTGATCTTCTTTTCCGTATCCGTGTTGCTTTATACGCTCGGTAAGGGCACGTACTTCACATACGATATGGGCCACTTCGACGCTCCGTGGAGCAACCAGCTCCGTGCAGGCGTCGCAGAAGGCGTGCTTGCAATCGTTTTTTCGTCTGTGCTTTTGATTTCTCACATCGGAGGCATCAGATATATCGACGTTGATATATCGGAAAAACGCCGTAATCTGTACTGCACCATCCTGAATCTCATCGGTGCGGCACTTATGGCGCTCACTTATACCAACGACATCTTCACCGGCTACGTTTTTCTTGAGATCCTCACCCTCGCATCCTGCGGCATCCTCGTCATCCGCCGAAGCGGACGTACCGCGCTTGCCGCAACGAGATATATGGTCCTGAATCTGCTTGGATCGGGCCTGTTTCTTATGGGCTCTACGCTGTTTTACGGCATAACCGGCCATCTTCTGATGGAATATATAGGCGACGGCGTTGCAAAACTTGACGCAAGCGGCGAATATGCGCTTCCGCTTACGGTCACGGTCGGCATTATTTCCGCGGGTCTTGCGATAAAATCGGGACTTTTTCCTTTCCATACGTGGATGCCCGACACATACGGATGCGCTACTCCCGCCTCCTCCGCGATCCTTTCGGGAATTATTTCAAAGGGGTATATTTTCCTGCTTATCAAGATAATGTACCGCGTTGTCGGAATCGAAACGGCTGCATTTAACTCTGCGCGTCACATCCTTTTGATGCTCGGACTTTGCGGAATGATATTCGGATCCGTATCCGCGATGAATTCGCGTCACCTCAACAGAATGATCGCGTATTCCTCCGCCGCGCAGATCGGCTACATCTTTGTCGGAATCGGACTCGGCGGAACAAGCGGATTCGTTGCCGCACTTTTCGGTATGATCGTCCACGCGATCACAAAGCCGCTTTTGTTCCTTTCGGGGGCGAGGCTTTCTGAGGTTTCGGGCGACAGCCAGGCGTTCCGCAATCTGCAGGGCTCAGCGATCCGTAACAGGACGGCGGGCGTTGCCTTTGCGATCGGTGCGGTGTCTATGACGGGAATCCCGTCTCTCGCCGGATTTTCCGCGAAGCTGTATTTCTCAGTCGCGGCGACCTTCCATACCGGTACGGTCGAGCTTGTCGTGCTTGCCGCGCTTGCGATAAGTACGCTTCTTAACGCGCTTTACTTCATCCGAACCGTCATAAGGATATTCACTCCCTCGCTTTCGGCTGATACATTCAGCGAGATCGCGTACTTTTACGGAGAGGATGAGCTGTCAAAGCGAGATCCCGGACTTATTATTGCGCTTGTTTGCTTCGGCGCCGCGATCCTCTTCCTCGGATTTAATCCGCAATTCCTCGCAGTGATCCTTAACACGGGCGTTTCAATGCTTGCGTAACGTTAACTTTTTTGATATAAGGAATGTTTATGATTGTTTTTTCTATATTGACGGCTTTGGTCGCGGGCGCACTTTTGCCCATCATCAAGCCGAATGATACAGTGCGCCGCATCTATGTGAGCGCCGCGACAGTGATCTCCGTTGCCTTTGCCGCAGTCTTTGCGGTAAAGGGCGGCAGTCTCACGCTCTTTTCAATGGCGGACGGACTTGACGTTATGTTCGCCGCAGACGGAATGGCTGCGATCTTTGCCTCTGTCATCTCCGTCGCTTGGATACTCGTTGCCGTGTATGCGTTTACGTACATCAAGCATGAGGGATGTGACGACAGATTTTTCGCATTCTATCTCATTTCACTCGGGATGCTTCTTTCGCTCGCGTTTTCCGCAAATCTCGTTACGATGTACCTCTCCTTTGAGCTTGTAACTCTTATGTCGATGCCGCTCGTACTTCATTCCGGCGAAAAAGCCGCAGTTTCCGCGGCAATGAAGTACCTTTTCTACTCGGTAGCGGGCGGATTTATGGGACTTTTCGGTATTTTCTTCATACATAACGCTACCGGTGGAGTGTTTACCGCAGGCGGGAACATCGTTTCTGACAGCAAGTGGCTTCCGATCGCGATCCTTCTCGCCATCATCGGCTTCGGCACGAAGGCGGGTATGTATCCGATGCATGGCTGGCTTCCGACCGCGCACCCCGTAGCACCCGCGCCTGCTTCCGCCGTGCTCTCCGCAGTTATCGCGAAGGCGGGAATCATCGCCGTTGTCAGGATCGTGTTCTACTCCGTGGGCGCGGATTATATCCGCGGAAACTGGGTGGGCAAGATCTGGCTCATTCTCGCGATGATAACTGTCGTTATGGGATCAGCCATGGCGTACCGCGAGAAGATACTCAAAAAGCGCCTCGCGTATTCGACTGTAAGTAACGTCTCGTACGTTATGCTCGGACTTGCGTCCCTCACCGTTACCGGTATGACGGGTGCGATCACGCACGTCATCGCTCACGCGCTTGCGAAAAATGCGCTCTTCCTCTGCGCAGGCGCGATAATATATAAAACGGGCAGAACGACAGTTGACGAGCTGATGGGAATCGGCAAGCGTATGCCGATCACAATGGCGTGCTTTACCGCCGCGTCGCTTTCGCTTGTCGGTATTCCTCCGATGGCGGGATTTGTGTCCAAATGGTCGCTCGCGCTCGGCGGCGCATCCATGGAAATGGGCGCCTTTGACGTGCTCGTTCCCGTTTGCCTCATCATATCCGCGCTTCTCACTGCGGGATATCTTCTTACGCCCGTTATCAACGCTTTCTTCCCCGGACGCGACGTGACACCCGAGGCACGCGATGAAGCGCCGCTCTCTATGACGGTGCCGATGATAATCTTCTGCGTGCTCTCGCTCGTTCTCGGGGTCCTCGGCGGACCTCTCACCGGCGCGATCGAAGCGCTTGTCACGCCTCTTTTTTAAGCTATGAATGAATATTTTCTCATCTTACCCATACTGATACCGCTCCTCGGAGCTGTCATTTTGTGGTTTATGCGTAACGTCGGGGACAAGGTCCGTAACGTCACTGTCGAGACTGTTATGATCCTGAACGCTGCGGCAACGTGGGCGCTTGTCCTGCAAAGACCGGACGGCGAGCTTCTCCTCTTCGTTTTTACCGATAAGCTGCCGATAGTGCTTCGACTTGACGGTCTCGGATGCTTCTTCGCGGCGATGACCTCGACTCTTGCCGCACTCGTAACGCTTTACGCGTTTGCGTATATGAAGCACGAAAACCACAAGCATATGTTTTATACCTTTTTCGTGCTTACGTTTGCCGCAACGGGCGGAGTCAGCCTTGCGGGCAATCTCATCACGCTGTATTTCTTCTATGAAATGCTCACGATGGCGACGATCCCGCTCGTTATGCACGGATGCGAACGCCGCGATGTTCGCGCCGGATATATCTATGCCGCATATCAGCTCGGCGGAGCCGCGTTTGCCTTTGTCGGCATCGTCGTTTTGAGCTCGTACGTCGGTCAGCTTGATTTCACACTCGGCGGATTGCTCGATCTTGCGTCCGCGGGCGATCCTGTTATCAACGTTATTTTCCTGTTCGTCCTGCTCGGATTCGGAGTCAAATCCTGTATCTTTCCGTTTTATCATTGGCTTCCCATCGCTTCCGTTGCGCCGACTCCCGTTACAGCGCTTCTTCACTCCGTCGCCGTCGTAAAGGCGGGTATTTTCGCCGTGATGAGAACCGTGTACTACGTTTTCGGTGCCGGACTCGTGTCCGAGCTTTGGTCCGGTGATATCGGACTTGCCCTCGCTATATTCACGGCAGTCCTTGCGGCCGTGCTCGCCGTCAAGGAACGCCATTTCAAGCGCAGACTTGCGTATTCAACCGTATCTAATCTTTCCTACATACTTATCGGCGTGCTTCTTTATACGGAAGCGGGATTTGCGGCGGCACTCTGCCATATGCTGTTCCATGCGCTCATCAAGATGAACGCCTTTCTCGCCGCCGGCGCGTTTATGCACGGCACGGGCAAGGCATACGTCTACGAGCTTGACGGCATCGGCTACAAAATGCCCGTCACGTTCGTTTGCTATGCCGTATCAGCCCTTGCGCTGACGGGAATTCCGCTTACGTCGGGATTTGTGTCAAAGTGGCAGCTTATTTCCGCCGCTGTGGATCTCGGAAACGGATGGGGCGTTGCCGCTGTTGCGGCTCTGCTCATCTCCGCTTTCCTTTGTGCCGTTTATGCGATCACGCCCGCAGTGCGTGCGTTTTTGCCCGTCAAGGGAGAGACACGCGCTGACGGAAAGGATTCCGTCGGTATGTGTATCCCGATGGTGATATTCACCGTCGCCAATCTTGTCCTCGGCGTGTCCGCGGACGGCATCGTTGACGTATGCCGCGCCATCGCCGCGGGACTTATGTAAGAGGGGGAGGGAATATGAATATGCTTCTTATTGCATCTGTTCTGACGCCTCTTTTAGCCGCTGTTGCCGCGTATTTCGTTGGAAAACGCAAGCTCACGGCGGCTTACGCTGTCGCGCTCGGCGTCTCGCTTGCGGAAACGGCACTTTTCGCATACCTTTTCTTTGCGGATGTAAGCTTGTCGATTACGGTAGGCGCATCTCCCGCGCTCTTTTCACTCGCGTCGGACGGATTCCGCTCGCTTTACGCGCTTATCGCGTCATTTATGTGGAGCGTGACGACAGCGCTTCTGCCGGAATATTTCGCGCACTATAAAAACCGCGAGCGTCTGCTCTTTTTCTGGCTTGTGACCTTCGCGTCGACCGTGGGCGTCTTTCTTTCGACAGACCTCGCAACGACCTTCATTTTCTTTGAGATAGTTTCGTTTGCATCATTTGTCTGGGTGCTCCACGACGAGAGCGCAGAGGCGATCTCCGCCGCGAAAACTTATCTCGCAACCGCTGTTTTCGGCGGCATGATAATGCTGCTCGGACTTGTGTTCCTTTATGAGCATACGGGAACCTTGGCGATTGCCGAAATCGCAAATGCAACGTCAAATATGCCCGTGACAGCTAAATTTGCCTCGGGAATACTGCTTCTTTTCGGATTCGCCGCCAAAGCGGGTATGATACCGCTGCACATCTGGCTGCCGAAGGCGCATCCCGTCGCGCCCGCGCCTGCATCCGCGCTGCTTTCGGGCGTGCTGACCAAGGTCGGCGTGTACGGCATCGTTACCGTCAGCGTTACGATGTTTTATGCGAACGCCAAATGGGGCGCAATGCTCCTTATTTTCGGAGTCGCAACGCTCCTTCTCGGCGCATTTATGGCGCTTGTTTCCGTGAATCTCAAGCGCACTCTCGCGTGCTCATCGATGTCGCAGATCGGATTTATCGTGACGGGTATCGCCGCCGCGTCCATCCTCGGACATCACAATTCGCACGCCGCGACGGGCGTAATCCTCTATATGCTCAACCATTCGATGATGAAGCTTATTCTTTTCTCTGCGGCGGGCGTGCTGTATATGAATTTGCATAAGCTCGATCTCAACTCCATTCGCGGATGGGGACGAGGAAAGCCTTTGTTCTGTCTTGCCTTCATTCTCGGAGGTGCGGGACTTGCCGGCATCCCCGGCACGGGCGGATATATCGCAAAAACTCTCATCCACGAAGCTATCCTTGAATGTGTGCACGAGGTTGCCTTTGCAAAGACGGCGGAAATCCTCTTCCTTTGCGGCGGCGGATGCACCCTCGCGTATATGACAAAGCTGTTTGTCATACTTTTCATTGAAAAACCGACCGAACAGACGGCACAACACTCCACCGGCAGCTACAAAAACACGCTCACGACAGCGGCACTTGCCGCCGCGTGCGTGCCCGTGACCTTTACGGGCGTCCCCGCCGTGTCCGAGTTCATAGGCAAACGCGCCGCATTCTTCGCGGGCGGAGAGCCCGCCGTCGGCGTGCATTTCTTCAGCCTTGAGTGCCTCTCCGGCGCACTTTATACGATCGTGATCGGCGCTGCCGTCTATTTCCTTTTCGTCCGTACAGTGACAAGACGGAACGGACAGTACGTTGACGTAGTGCCCGCGTGGGCGGATCTTGAAAAGACAGTCTATGCTCCCGTAATCAAGGCTCTGACGTCGGCACTTTTCTTCATCGCACGATTCTTTGGCGAAAATGTCGTCTCCGGCGCGATCTACCGCGGTGCAAAATCTACGCTGATGTTTGTCGCCCATGCACTTTCGGACGCCCTTGACGCCCTTGTTTACGTGTCCAAGCGCACCGTTTTCCGTGCATCTGACGCAAAGCGTCTGATCGAAAAGGAAAACGGCGGAGAGGGAAGAGCGCATCCCGTTCGTGATGCGCTCCGTGCAGACATAACGATCCTCTCATCCGGCATAACGGATAACTTCTCCTATGCTCTTATTGCAACAGCGATCGGTATCTGCGTTATCGTGTTCGCAATCATATTCTCGCTTTGATAAAATAAAAAAACACCCCGACAGAGTCTTCTGTCGGGGTGTTCTGTTTGAAATTATGCAAACGGATTTTCTGTGGGGTAAAGGACGCCTGCGGGCTGATTGTACGCGATGTCCTTGATTCCGAGATACTTGAATACCTCAAAGAGCGCCTTGCCGTAGTGACCGAAAGCAACTGCACCGTGGTGCGGATAGCGCTTTTCGATCAGAACGTGACGGTAGAAGCGGTTCATCTCGGGAATAGCGAATACGCCGATGCCGCCGAAGGAGCAGGGATTAACGGGGAGCACCTCGCCGTTGGCGATGTATGCCTTGAGCTGTCCTTCTGCGTTGCTCTGGAGACGGAAGAATGTGATCTTGCCCGCCTTGATTGCACCCTCGATAGTGCCGCGTGTGATGTCGGGCTCGCTGTCGGGCTCGAGCGAACGCTTCATAATGAGCTGATACTTCATCGCAGGATCGTTGACCATGCATGCGGGAGTGTTTCCGCAGTGGAAGCCCATAAAGGTCTCACCGAGTCTGTAGCCTGTGATGTGCTCGTTGTACATATCCTTCGGTACGGTATTGTTGATGTCAAGCAGAGTAACGGGCTGACCGGAAACGCAAACGCCTATGTACTCGGAAAGTGCACCGTAAATGTCAACCTCACACGCAACGGGGATTCCGCGGGATGTCAGACGGGAGTTGACGTAGCAGGGGCAGAATTTGAACTCTGTCTGGAACGAGGGCCAGCACTTGTTTGCGAATGCGACGTACTTGCAGCTTCCGCGATGCTCCTCTGCCCAGTCAAGGAGTGTGCACTCGTACTGAGCAAGACGGGGAAGAATGCCTTCCATGGAGGGCGCTACTGCGAGCTCCGCCTTCATCTCCTCGATGATCGCGGGGATGCGGGCGTCGCCCTCGTGCTGACGGTAAGCAACGAGCAGGTCGAGCTCGGAGTTTTCCTCGATCTCAACGCCGATGTCGAAAAGGGGCTTGATAGGCGCGTTGCACGCAAGAAAATCCTGCGGACGCGGTCCGAACGTGATGATCTTGAGGCTCGATACGCCGAGAAGAGCCGTTGCAACAGGTGCGAAGTCTGCGATCAGATCAGCAACCTCGTCAGCGTCACCGACGGGATTTTCGGGGATGAACGCGCGCAGATTGCGCAGACCGAGGTTGTAGGAGCAGTTGAGCACGCCGCAGTATGCGTCGCCTCTGTCGGAGGTCAGCACGCCTACGTTTTCTTCTGCTGCCGCGCAGTACATAACGGGGCCGTCAAAGTACTTGGCGATGAGAGTCTCGGAGGATTCGGGTCCGAAGTTGCCGAGGAATACGACAAGTGCGTTACAGCCGGCAGCCTTGACCTCGTCAACGGCGCGAAGCATGTCTCTTTCGGATTCGACTGTTACGGAGCAGTTGTAGATCTCGCCATACTTCTTTTCGTAAGCGGCAACAACTGCGTGACGTCTCTTTTCGGAAAGCGTGATGACGAAGCAGTCACGGGAGACGGAAATGATACCAAGCTTGAGCTTCGGAATGTTTATCATGGGAAAATACCTACCTTTGTCTTGTTTTTTACAAAAAACGACGCGTATGAAGCATACGCGCCGTTTGGTTTTTTTATTTTACAACCTTGAGAAGTACGAGTACAGCGATAACGATACCGACAGTGGAGTAAATTTCCACGAGAGTGGAAACGATACCGAGAAGCCAGCCGATGATGGCGCCTACTACGGGGATCCAACCGGTGATGGCTGTTGCGAGCCAGATTGCGAGACCTGCAACGAGACCGATTACGAAATAGATAAGGATGGAGACGATGAGGCCTACAACGTCCTTAGCTCTGAAGCTTACGGGAAAATACTTTTTAAGCATGATGTTCTCCTGATAATTAAAATTTATGAATGAATCACTAATATTAATATTATACTTTTCTTCGCCGTATGTCAAGGAGAAAAAACATTTTTTTTGACGTTTTGCGTCATAATCATCTACTTTACAAATGCCGCGGATTGTGGTAAAATGATTTTCACGGAATCCTCCGATTACGTATCTGCCCGTGGCTCAGCCGGATAGAGCAGCAGACTCCGACTCTGCAGGTCGTGCGTTCGAATCGCATCGGGCAGGGAAAAAGCACGCTAAAGCGTGCTTTTTTTGTATTACCGCTTGAATATGTGTGTACGACGTGATATAATAAATCTGCTCGGGGGTATAGCTCAGTTGGGAGAGCGCTTGAATGGCATTCAAGAGGTCAGGGGTTCGATTCCCCTCAGCTCCACCATAAAAAAAACCGTCCGGAAGGGCGGCTTTTTTTATGGTTAAGTGTTTTCGATCTTTT
The DNA here is from genome assembly GCA_045594085.1 of Eubacteriales bacterium. Lineage (GTDB taxonomy): Bacteria > Bacillota > Clostridia > Oscillospirales > CAG-272 > DTU064. The sequence continues at coordinate 44,191 of JAZNXW010000024.1, forward strand.
TTTTTGCATAATTTAAAAATATTGTCATTTTATCTG
>JAZNXW010000025.1:0-130541 GCA_045594085.1 Eubacteriales bacterium
TAGTTCTTCATCATACACCGCGCGGATTCCGCCGATGTACTTCGGACGGACTCTTGCCGCGGTGAGGGGTGCCTTGCCGATAGACTTTACGCTAAGTCTTACAGGCACCGCCACTTCCTTCAGGTGCATGCCGATCAGCGTGGAGCCGATGTCAAGTCCCGCGTCGGCACGGACGTGTTCTATGGCACAGGGAGCCTTCATATTATTGTACGCCGCGGTGGCAAAACTGCCTCCCGCTTTAGGCTGGGGTACCACGTTCACCACTTCCGCCAAGGGGAACTTTGTAAGGGCTTCCTTTTCGATGATAATGGCGCGGTTCAGATGCTCACAGCACTGCGCCGCGAGATAAACACCCGCGCGTTTCGTTTCGGAACAGATCCCGTCAAACACGGCTTTTGCGGTGTCGCGGCTCGAGGACGTACCGATCCGCTCGCCGGCGACCTCACTCGACGAACAGCCGACAACAAGAACGTCGCCCTCCGTCAGCTTCGCCTTTTCGATCAGCTCACGCGTCACAAGCGCGGCATCGGATTTGAGTTTTTCATAAAATTCCGTCATTTTTTTCTCCGTATCAAGAATCTTTTAACGCTATGTGATTCACTCGGATTTTCCCGTTTCAAACGTCATATAGTTCGAATAAACAAGGTTGTAAACTCCCTCGTTCGAGCCGTCCGAATCATACATATAATTGCCCTTTTTATCGCACGCCTTGATCTCGACGCAGTTTACTCCATCCTCATTCAGCGCGGAATTTGCAAATGCAGCAGTTGCTTTTCCATCCTTGACCGCCACGGTAACAAGGTTCGTTCCGTTAAGTTGGAAGGTGATCTTCGCGATCTTACTGTCAGTCACGGATGCCGTAACCGTAGTTTCCTTCTCACCGACAGTGACGGACTCAACCTTGAGTCTGTCCGAGACTTCATAATATCCGAGCGATTCCACAAAAGTATCCATCGACTCAAACTGTTCATCAAGCCAATTTATCCTTGTATTAACGAAATCAAGCATACTTTCGCACGCGTCATCGTATTCCTCGCCATGATAATCCTTGTACGTTTTTTTCCATCTGAAATCGTTGGCAAGCGCAGAGGTACGAAGCGTCTTGATATAAACATCGATCGTGCCGCCGTCCTTTATCATATCCTCGATGACGGTATCTCTGATCTCGTGATATTTTTCATACACAAGCGCGAGGAAATACGGGTCACGGATGAGCATACGGTTCCACTGGACCTTCTGATAATACTGCTCAACGGTAAAAGCGTCCTCCGTCGTATGCCAGGACTCGGGATAGTACGTGTCGATCTCGTACATATTGATATTACCCCACGCCCAGTCAAAATCCCACTGCGGAGCGATCTTTGCCTTTCCGTCTACGTCCTTATAATAGAAGAAGCTGTTCTTCATGCTGTCCCAGTTCATAGCAAACTCACAGAAGATGAAGTTATTAACGAGGCTGTCCATGTCAAAGAAGTCGGAATAATGCCAGCCGTCGTGCTCTGCGTCTTCATAATCGGAAATGTAGTAGGTGTAGCCGTAATTATCGGTTGCGTCGGAATCATCCCACCAACCGCCGCCTCCGCCCGGTCTTGCCCAGCCGCCCCAGCCACCCCAACCGGTAGCCCAATAATGAGTATCCTCGGATTCAAAGATAAAATCATCACTGTGGAGCGCGTATTCAAAGCTTTGCATAAACTTATATGCGTTTTGATAAAGCGACGTGTTTGTAAAGGTCTCGGCCGCCTCCTCGCTTTCACATTCGGGTCCGCTGAAATAGAGCGGCTGACGGTACGCGGACTCAAGACGCGCAAGCGTACTGTCGTTTTTACTGTAGAAATCCATTTCCATCAGGTAACCGCCCGTTGCGGCGGGGAGTGTGACGCCGAGAGACTCAATCGAGTAGCTTTTCTTCTCGTATTTGAACTTACCGCTGTCGATCCAGCCCCAATCGGTCTTCAGCACGGATTCAATATCCGCCACCTTCGCGTCATATTCCTCGGACGTGATATTTCCGTCATCGCGGAGCTTTTTCGCAAGCTTTTCCGCAATCTTCTCAGCCACGCCGTCCCAATCGTAGATATCGATCCTGTCATCGGAGACACGGATCTGCTCGCAAAGCTGATATACTCCATAATATTCACCGTTATAGATCAGAACTACGTTCTCACTCTTAGTGTAATACTCCGTTCCGATATTGCCCGAAAAATCGTAAAGAAGCTTATTTCGCATCAGCGTATGGTCGATAGCATTGGCAAGGAGAACCCAATGCCTGCTCACTCCGTTAGCCATATCGAACACGTTTTCCTTTGACGCAAGCTTCAATTTGAACGGACGCTTGGCAAGATTTGCGGTTGAATTGCCGCGGACCTTGAGCTGTGCATTACCCTCAAAAAGTCCCGTTTGGATGTAGGCATTGCCCTGCATCGTAAGATACACATCCGAATACTGACTTTTCGAGATTGCGTTATACTTGGCGTCTCCCGTGAAGTAAAGGACGGGGAGCTCACTGCAATAGATCGAAAGATCCTCCTGTCCCTTGACCGATACCGTTATCATCGATTCAAGATCATCCTTATCGGGAGTATAGGTACCTGTCTTGTTCGTGAAGGTCTCTTCTTCGCCGTCACGCATATGCACGATCGTCCAGGAGTATGTCGAATCGGCAGGATAACCGTGACAAACGAGCTCAACTCCGACCTTGGCAAAGCTATTGAGAAAACAAATTCCCTCGCCCACCTGCTCGGGTGTTAGTACGCCGTCAGTCGTTGTGACCTCGGGCACATAGATGTATTCCGTCGTATCTTCCCCGTTTCCCTTGTCGGCGCATCCGATAACAAGAACTGTCACAGCAACAAAAACGGCGATAAGGATGCAAGCACAGCACAGCTTAATATTTCGGTTCATACAATTCTCGTTTTCGTCAGTCTTTATTCGCAAAGCGATTTGAACGTAACCCAAGCCTCCATATGAGCTTCATCGGCTTCTGCACCGATCATCTGGATCATTTCGAAATTATCCATATCAAGACCTTCGGGAAGAGTCAAAAATTCTCTATACGCTTCGGTGATATACTTATCGGAAGCGGAATACGTGCAATAATAACCGAGATGCTCGAAGCATTTTGCACCGTTTTCGGCGTCAAGGATGTAATCGAGGAACTTATACGCCGCCTCTGCGTTGGGCGCATCGGACGGAATGAAGCCCGCCATAATACCGAGTCCGATGCCCTCCTCGGGGTAAACCACCTCGAGCGACGGATTTGTCAGCTTGGCGAGAGTTACCTGCGAGGTATACATAACAGCCACGGAAACCTCGCCGGAGATAAGATCGTCCTGAAGGTTATCGTCCTTGATGAGTCTGATATTTTCCGCAAGCTCGCCAAGACGGTTACCCGCCTCCGCGATCTTCGCTTTGTCCTCGGTGTTGTAGCTTTCGCCCATCACTTTGAGCGCCATACCATTGATAACACGGTAATTTGCGATGATACCTATATTATCTTTAAGCGCTTCGTTCCAAAGATCCGCATATCCGTTGATCTCAACGGAAACCTTCGCCGGATCGTACACGATCGTCTGCACGCCTGCGCCGTAGGGAACGGTATACTCGTTTTTCGGATCGTAGAATCTGCCCTGATAATAGGGGTTGATATTCGCATAATTTTTAAGCTTGGAAGAATCGAGTTTGCTTACAAGACCTTCCTCGATCGCAATCTCAATGATGTAATCGTCAGCAATTACAAGGTCATATCCGCCGCCCTTTGTTTCCTGGAGCTTGGCGAGCATAGTTTCATCGTAATCAAAGTTTTCATACTGAACCTTGATTCCCGTTTCTTTTTCAAAGCCTTCAATGATCTCGTCAGGGAACATTCCCTCCCACGTATAAAGCGTGAGCACCTCACCATCATCGCCGCATCCGGAAAATACCGCAAGCGTGAGTAAAAGCAGAGTGAGCATCAGAGCAAATCTTTTCATTTCATTTCTCCTTTGAGTTTTTATTTTTTCGCGTGCCGTAAAAGGAGGCAGCGACTGAAATCAGATAACACAGAAGCGTAGCCGCAAGCATCAACGTGCAAAGCGCGTTGATCTCGGGCGTTGTGCCCGTTTTGATCTGCGTATAGACCTTAACGGGAAGCGTGCTGTTACCGACACCGGACACAAACACGCTGATGATAACGTCATCAAAGCTCATCGCAAACGCAAGGAACATACCCGATATGAGCGCGGGGGTTATCATCGGGAGCGTCACGTCGAAGAACACGCGAACGGGTGAGGCACCAAGGTCACGCGCCGCGTCGAGGCAGTTTTGATCGAGTCCGACAAGACGCGCCTTGACCTGCATATAAACGTACGGTATAGAGAACGAAACGTGAGCGATAAGCAAGGTCCCAAATCCGAAATTGAGTCCGATCAGCGAGAAATAAACGAGGAACACCATACCGAGGATGATCTCGGGGATCATTATCGGCAGGGACGAGACATACTCGATCACGCCCTTGAACGGCAGACGCGATTCCCGCATACCGAGCGCCGCCATCGTTGCGATCACAGCGGCGATAAGCGCTGACAGCGCGCCGAGAATGATGCTGTTGCCGAGCGCCTCGAACATCGCATCATCGGCAAAAAGCTTTTCGTACCATTTGAGCGAAAATCCGCCCCATACGGAGCTGATCTTGCTTTCGTTGAAGGAATAGAGCACGACAACGAAGATCGGCAGATACGAAAGTGTTGTGACAAGTACAAGATAAAGCCGCGAAAAAATTCCGTTTTTCTTCATATCGACCTCCGCCTCATGCGCCCGTATCCGTCTCGAGCTTATCAAGTCTCGCGACGCGGCGATAGAGCCATATTAAAAGACTCGTCACGATCATCAAAACGACGGACAGCGCCGCCGCAAACGGTTGATTGTGCGCTTTCATAAGCTGCTCCTGGATGAGGTTGCCGACAAGAACGATCTTGTTTCCGCCGAGTATATCCGCGATGAAGAAGAGTCCCATCGACGGTATAAACGTGAGGATGACGCCCGTCAAAAGTCCCGGAAGGGAAAGCTTGAATGTCACGTCCCAGAACGCACGCGCAGGTGAGGCTCCGAGATCACGTGCTGACTCAACAAACGACCAGTCCATTTTTTCGATGCTGTTATAAACGGAGAAGATCATATACGGCAAAAGAACGTACACCATACCGACAACGACCGCGGGATAGGTATAAAGCAGACGAAGAGGATCAGTCGTGATGCGAAGTGCCATCAAGAGCTTGTCAAGCAGTCCGTTTGCGCGGAAAACGATGATCCAACCGTAAAGACGGATGAGAGAATTCACCCAGAACGGTATCATCTGCATCATCATAAGACGCTTACGCATCTTTTCCTTTGCACGTGCCATAAAATACGCATACGGATAGCCAATCAGCGTGACGCACCCCGTCGTAATAAATCCGAGGCGGAGGGACTGCGCAAAGGTCTGCTCATACACGGGCAGGAATATACTTTTATAATTTTCAAGCGTAAACACGTCGGAAACGCCGATGCCCTCGCCTCTCGACAAAAAGCTGAGGATCACCATATAAACGAGCGGACCGAGCACGAACACTACCGTATAAAGGTACATCGGCAAGGTCAAAAGCGTAGCGTTGATCCGTCTTTTGTGCTCAAGGCCGTGCTTTGGGGATGTATTTTTCATTTCAGTTCTCATTTTTGTCTGTGCCGCGAACGATGAGTGCGTGCTCCGCAGCCCACGAAACGCACACAGAGTCTCCGATCTCATATTCGGAATTGATACCGTGACGGCTCGACGTGATCCTCGATCCGTCCTCTGTCTTTACAACAATTCGGAGCTGTCCGCCCGCGAACATCTTCTCGCAAACAGTCGCACGGACGCCATTGCTGTCCGAAAGAAGCACGTTCTCGCGTCTGACGGCAAAGCACACGTCATCACCTGCGGAAAGCTCAGCTCCGTTCGCACAGGCAAGGACAGACGCGCCGAGCGCATCGACTGTGACGATCCCATTGTCTGAGGATAAAGCCTTACCGCGGATCACGTTCGCCTCCCCGACAAAGCTTGCGACAAACGACGTAGCCGGTGTGTCGTAGATCTCGTCGGGAGTACCGAACTGCTCAAAAACTCCGCTCCGCATCACTGCGATACGGCTTGACATATTGAGCGCCTCTTCCTGATCGTGAGTTATGTAAATGAATGTGATGCCAAGCTCGGATTGTATAGCTTTCAGCTCCGTCTGCATCTGACGGCGCAAACGCAGATCAAGCGCACCGAGCGGCTCATCAAGCAGCAGCACCTTCGGCTCCGCGATGACGGCGCGCGCGATGGCGACGCGCTGTCTCTGTCCTCCCGACAGCTCGTGCGGACGGCGTTTTTCATAACCCGACATACGGACGAGCGCGAGCACGCGCGCGACCTCGGATGCGATCTTTTCCTTCTTCTCTCCGCGCAAGCGAAGCGCATATCCGACGTTTTCCGCAACAGTCATATGCGGAAAGAGCGCATAATTCTGAAAAACCGTATTGACGGGACGTTTTTCGGGCGGCACATCCGTGACATCCTCGCCGTCGATATATACGGTCCCCTCATCAGCGTCAAGAAGACCTGCTATAATACGCAATATCGTCGTCTTTCCGCATCCGGATGAGCCGAGGATCGTGACGAATTCGCCCTTCTCCACATCAAGACAGACTCCGCGCAAAACAGGCGTTTCACCGAAGCTTTTTTCAATATTCTTAAGCGAAAGGACGGGTCTGTTCATTATACCTCCGTGCAGCGAAAAAGCCACGACAAATACAATACTTCAATTTATATTATACTATAAACCCTCGCACGATTTCAAGATGTGAACGGCTGTACAAAGATATTTTTCAATTCGGCGCCGGATTCGTCTAATCGTTAATTTTTTGTGAATTGCGCATTTTGGAGTCCAGCCAACCATTTTACCACTTGACAATATTTTAAAAACATTATATTCTACATATGGAATTGTGTATATAGGGATGTGCACAATTATCCCCTTCCTTTCTGTTATCTCATCCCAAAAACATATAAACTTAATAAGGAGAAAACCACTATGAAAGCTCGCATCTTGATTTTCTCCCTCGTTGTTTGTATGCTTATGATTCCAATTCACATTGAGGCTACAAACCCCATTGATTCCCAAAGCTTTGACCCGTATGGATATTATCAATCTGATTGTAAATCAAATATTAAATAATTAAATTGGAGGTCCTATGAAATTACGTTTATTCACTCTCGCGCTTCTCTTATGCATACTGACCGTAGCAACTCACATTTCGGCAGTAGAATCGTCTGCGCCCGTTGAACCCGCCGCCACAGGAGCCACTCCGTGTGTTCAAGCGGAAAGCTCTGATGAACTGAATTCCATGGCGTATGTCGCAAGAAACGGAAAGACCTACACCTTTGACGACATTGAATCTATCACCATCACCAATGAAGGTCCCTCGAACTGTCCCATTAAGGCAGCAACTGCAACATATGTATTTTATCAAAAAGGCGAAGACAACGTCTCCGCAGAAGATCTCGGAATCGACCCGAACGTAATATATTCCTATGATATAGAAACCGGCGAAACTACATCATACTATCTCGAGTCCGACGTTTCCGACACCGTCGAAGATGACGATGAACCGAGTTTGCTTGACTACATTTCCGACATCAATTTCGAATAACAAAGCCAACAAAAAAAAACCGACGCTCTCGCGTCGGTTTTTTGTTTTTTCATCAAAGTGCGGCAAGGGCGGCTTCGAGTCCTGCTCTTACCTCCTTGTACTTTTCAAGCTTCGCCTTTTCGCCTTCAACGACTGCCGCGGGCGCTTTTGCAACGAATCCCTGATTCGAGAGCTTGCCCTCGAGACGCTTGATCTCATTTGCGTTCTTGTCAAGCTCAGCCTGCAGACGCTTTCTTTCGGCGTCAAGATCAACGAGCTCGCCGAGCGGAATGTAAACTGTCGCGTGGCCCGTGATGATGCGGACGATCTGTCCGTCGGGAGCTTCGTTTACGAGCTCCGTTTCGGATGCGGACGCGAGCTTCTTGAAGAACGGCTCCGCGATCTCACCGAAGATCTCGGGATTCTTGGTCTCAAAGTAGAGCTTCGCCTTTCTGGACGGCGGAACGTTCATTTCCGCACGTCGGGAACGGATCGCGCCGATCGCGTCGATGATTGCATTCATGCTTTCCGCTTCAGCATCGAATATGAGCTTTTCGTCATATTCGGGATAGGGAGAAACCATAACGGACTCCGAGTCAACGCCCGCATACGGCGGCATTGACGTGAAGATCTCTTCCGTGATAAAGGGAATGAAGGGATGGAGGAGCTTGAGCGTTCCGTTGAGGACGTACGCAAGCGTATTCTGTGAGGTCTTGGATCTTTCCGTACCCTTTTCCATAAGTGAGGGCTTGGTCAGCTCGATATACCAGTCGCAGTAGATATCCCAAACGAAGTCATAGAGGCAGGAAAGTGCGATGCCGAGCTCGTACTTATCGAGCGCATTGGTGACCTCCGCGATCGTTTTTTCGTAGCGTGTGAGCACCCATTTATCTTCAAGCGCGAGCTTTTCCGCATCAGGATACTCGATAGATTCGATCTCGAGGTTCATCATTACGAAACGTGCCGCGTTCCAGAGCTTATTCGCAAAGTTACGCGCGGATTCGATTCTCTCATCGGAGAAGCGCATATCGTTTCCGGGGGAGTTGCCCGTTGCAAGTGCAAAGCGGAGCGCATCCGCGCCGTATTTGTCAATGATCTCGAGCGGGTCGATACCGTTGCCGAGCGACTTGGACATCTTTCTACCCTGCGCGTCGCGTACAAGTCCGTGGATGAGTACCGTATCGAACGGAGCCTTGTCCGTGTACTCAAGCGCGGAGAAGATCATACGGGAAACCCAGAACGTGATGATATCGTAGCCGGTAACAAGCGTATTCGTGGGGTAGAAACGGCGGAGATCCGCTGTATCATCGGGCCAACCGAGAGTGGAGAACGGCCAAAGTGCAGACGAGAACCAGGTATCGAGCGTGTCGGGATCCTGACGCATCGTCTCGCCGCAGCGCGGGCACGCGGGAGCCGCTTCATCCTTCGTTACGATGACCTCGCCGCATTTATCACAGTAGAATGCGGGAATTCTGTGGCCCCACCAGAGCTGACGCGAGATGCACCAGTCCTGCGTATTTTCCATCCAATGGAAGTAGTTTTTGTCAAATCGTTCGGGCACGAACTTGATGTCACCGCATCTTACAGCCTCGATAGCGGGCTTTGCGAGAGGTTCCATCTTAACGAACCACTGCAGGCTTATCATCGGCTCGATAGTTGTACCGCAACGGTAGCAGGTGCCAACTTCGTGAGAAAGATCCTCGATTTCTGCGAGATATCCGCCTGCTCTGAGGTCTTCAACGATAGCTCTTCTCGCTTCGTATCTGTCCATACCCGCATATTTCGGGTAATTTTCCGTGATCTTCGCATCCTCGGTGAGTACGACCTCCATCGGGAGATGGCAACGTCTGCCTACCTCAAAGTCGTTGGGATCGTGTGCGGGAGTGATCTTAACACAACCTGTGCCCTTATCGAGCTGAGCGTGTTCGTCCGCAACGATCGGAATGCGTCTGCCAACGAGCGGAAGCACGCAATACTTGCCGATCATATCCTTATAGCGTTCATCCGCGGGGTTAACCGCAACAGCGGTATCACCAAGGAGAGTCTCGGGACGTGTTGTTGCAACCTCGACGTATCCGCCGCCGCCAACGAGCGGATAACGGATATGCCAGAAGTGGCCTGCCTGCTCCTTATAGTCTACCTCTGCGTTAGAGATGGAAGTCTTGCAGTGAGGACACCAGTTGATGATTCTTTCACCGCGATAGATGAGTCCCTTTTCATAAAGACGGGCAAAAACCTCTCGTACAGCGCGGGAGCAGCCCTCATCAAGCGTGAAGCGCTCACGGCTCCAATCGCAGGACGAGCCCATCTTCTTAAGCTGGGATATGATGCGATTGCCGTACTGGTTCTTCCAATCCCACGCACGGCGGAGGAATTCCTCACGTCCGAGGTCCTCTTTGGTGATTCCCTCTTCTCTCATCTTTTCGACGATCTTCGCCTCTGTTGCGATTGAAGCGTGGTCTGTACCGGGGAGCCAGAGCGTATCGAAGCCCTTCATACGCTTATAGCGGATGAGTATATCCTGAAGGGTATTGTCGAGCGCGTGGCCCATATGGAGCTGACCGGTGATGTTCGGAGGCGGGATCACGATCGTATAGGTCGGTTTGCCTTCCTTGTTCGGCGCGAAATAGCCCTTTTCGCACCATTCCGCGTATATTCTGTCCTCAAAATCGGACGGACTGTACGTCTTCGGTAATTCCTTGTTCATTTCTGTCTCCTTATATAAAGTTCTTGTAATAACAAAATAAAAAGCGCCCCGAAGATAGCTTCAGGGCGCAAAATAGCGCGGTACCACCCGAATTCGCGTGAAATTCACGCGCACTCTCGCCGCTGTAACGTGCGGCACACGTCACGGAATACAGAATCACTTCCCTCTCCCGTGCGGCTCGTCGGCGACCTTCCCCACAAGCGCTGCTGTCGGTCTTTCACCGTCACCGACTCGCTGAATGCCCGCTTCTGTGCGTACTCCTCCGCATCATTGCCTTTATGTGTTACAAATCTTTATACCATATTTGGGTGCGCTTTGTCAAGTGGAGTTTTCCCCGATATGCGCATTTATTTTCTGTCAGCGAAAAGCTTGACCTCACCGTCAAGTGTTGCGTATCCCGCAAATCCTCTTTCCTCGAGACGTGCAAGCTGTTTACCGAGCTTGTTTGCACGCTCTGTCACGAGTACATCATACTCACCGCGAAGCGTGTCTGCGAACTTGATCGCGCGAGCGACGTCGCCCGAGTCATACACGACCGCAATCCTCGATTTTTCGCTCGATTTGGCGCCTGCGTCACGAAGGATGCTGAAAATGCGCTCAAATCCGATAGAAAAGCCGACAGCGGGCGTAGGTGTGCCCGTAAATTTGCCGATGAGATTGTCGTAGCGTCCTCCACCGCCGATGGCGCCGCGGAAATCCTTGCTTTCGATCTCGAAAACGGTACCCGTATAATATCCCTGGCCGCGCACGAGCGAAATATCAAAATCAACGTCATAAGCGCCGTCCGAGATCTCGTTCACGGACGCAATGATATGCTTGATGCGATCCGCCGCGTCAGTCGCGTCGGAATATTCTCCGATCGAATCTATAGAAACGGGGCAAGCGTCAAGGAAGCGCGTGAAATTTGCGATCACAGACTCGTCAAATCCCTTCGATTCAAGCTCCGCAAGAACGCCGTCGCGTCCGATCTTGTCCATTTTGTCAAACGTAACGGATACGGTGTCGAACGCCTCGGGAAGAAATCCCGCGCGCGAAAGCACGCCGCGAAGAAGTGTGCGGTCGTTGATCTTGATGCGGAAATTGCCGATGCCGACGTTTTTCAGCGCCTTTGCCGTCGTTGTGATGAGCTCGATCTCACAGTCAACGGAGGACGATCCGATAATGTCGATGTCGCACTGATGGAACTCGCGGTCGCGTCCCTTCTGCGGACGCTCTGCGCGGTACACGCGGTCGATCTGGATCAGCTTCGCAGGCGTGGGCAAAAACGCCTTATTCGCTGAATAATAACGGCAAAGCGGAAGAGTAAGGTCATAACGCAGGCCCATATCGGAAAGCTCGTTCAGCTTTCCCGCCTCGATCGCTTTTTCGAGCTTTTCGCCGCGCTTGAGGATCTTGAAAATCAGATTGAGGTTGTCGCCGCCCTCGGACTTATCGAGATTTTCCGCGTCCTCGATGGCGGGGGTAATAATGTGCTCAAAGCCGTGATTTTTATATGTTTCAAGAATCACCGACTGAAGACGGTCGCGGAGCGCCGCATCATTCGGAAGATAATCGTTTGTACCTTTAACAGGAGTGATCTTCATAGTTGAACTGTTCCTTTCTTATATCTCGGCATCAAAGTCGTGACAGAGTAAATCCGCCGTCGACGTTGATGACTCCGCCCGTTGTGTATGCAAAAAGCCCGGATGCGAGCGCATACACGACCTTGGCGATATCCTCAGGCTGTCCCATTCTTGCGATGGGCAAAAGACCGCCCGCGATCTTTGATTCGTACACGTTTTTAACGCCCGCGGTCATATCCGTTTCGATTATGCCGGGTCTGATTTCATACGAGCCGATGCTGTACGGAGCAAGCTTGTCGGCAAAGAGCTTGACCATCATTGAAAGTCCCGCTTTGGAAATGCAATACTCGCCGCGGTTGATACTCGACGTTTCGGCGGAGATGCTCGTCGTAGTGATTATCATTTTTGCCGCATCGGACGGCTCGTCCGAGATCATTTTCGATGCCGCATACTGCGTGAGAAAGAATGCGCCGCGCAAATTAATGCCGAGCACGCGGTCAAAGCTCTCCTCGGACATTTCAAGCAGATCCACACGCACTGAAGGTGCTACTCCGGCATTATTTACGAGTACGTCGAGGCGTCCGTAACGCTCATAAAAGGTATCTACAATGCGAATTCTGTCATCGTGATCCGAAATGTCACCTTGAATGTAGGAATTTTCTTCGCCGTAAGCGCGAAGCTCTGCGAGGAATTCGGCCACAGACTCCTCAGGACGCGTGCCGACGGCGGCAACGGTGAAGCCCTTGGATGCAAGATAAAGCGAAATGCCGCGTCCGATTCCGCGAGCACCACCCGTAACAAGAACGTAGGATTTAAGAGCCATAACAGTCTCCTTAAAACATATTCGGCTTACCGCCGCAATTTTCGATGAAAATAGGTCTGTAAAGCGGATCTCTGATCGGGCATCCCGCAGTTGCGATGCGTCTCATAAGCTGTACGCAATTTCCGCAGGAGATGCAGGTCTTTTTCGGATCGAATTTTTCCGCGATCATATCGCGCGCAAAATCAGGATACGCGAACGCCATACGTCCGAATCCCGCCATATCGACAGCGCCCTCATCAAGGACGGCGGCGGCGACGTTCGGGGACAAATGACGCAGATACGAATATCCCGTGCCTATGATCTTGAGGCCCGGCACAGCGGCTTTGATCTCGCGAGACGCGTTTATCATTCTTTCTACACCAACAAGGGGAGATTCCGGCGGCTCATATCCGCCCGAATCATAGGGACGGTTAACGTGCGGATTATAGTAGGGCGTTCCCATGGAAAGATTGAGAAGCGACATGCCCGATGCGTGAAGCTCGGAGAGGAGCATCTTCGCTTCGGTAAGGTCAACCTCGCCATCCTCGGTGGTGCAGAAGCCGTAGGGGTACGGGATGCAATCCGAAACGGACATACGCGTACCGATGATGAAATCGTCCGCGCCGTAAAGTGAGACCGCGTCCTTCACTGTTTCGCGGAGAAGACGCGTTCTGTTTTCGTAGGATCCGCCGTATTTGCCCTCGCGGCAGTATGCGGAGAGCAGCTCGGAGAGCAGATATCTGTGGCAAGATTTAATGTCTACTCCGTCAAATCCCGCTTCCTTTGCAAGACGGCACGCATCAAGGTATTTATCGTGCAGTCCGTCAAGGTAATCATCCGTCACAACGGGAAGCGAGGGATCGAGATTGAGCCGCTCGTTCATAATCGGATTGTGGTACGAGATCAACGGTGCGGGGATGTTGTCGGGCTTGGCGAATCGTCCCGAATGAGTGAGCTGGCAGATGACGGGCGCACCGCCGGAAAGCTCGTGCATTCTATTCACAAGGCGCTTATAGTCGTCAACGTTTTCTTCGTTTATCCAAAGCTGACGGTTCGATGAGCGTCCCTCTCGGCAGACAGATGTCGCCTCGAACCAGAAAAGACCGGCTCCGCCCGACGCAAAGCGTTCATAACGTCTGACGGTCAGTTCGCCGGGAGCGCCGTTTGCCGTTCCGTCAAAGCCCTCCATAGGATGGACGGCGAGAGCGTTCGGCGTTTCGACGCCGAGTATTTTTACGCGGCGCGAAAGCGAGGAGAAATCCTCCGTTGTCGGGATAGCAAGCGAACGGGACTCGATTTCAGCGGTAAGATCGCCGAGCGTTTTGTATGTAAACTTATAGGTATCGGACATATTGAACTCCTTTTCGCCGCTTCAAACGGCAAACCGCTAAATTTAATTTTAATGGGACTTCACTTTCGCGTTACGCCATGAATGCATCTCGCTTCACGATCGCCAAATCCTTGGGACCGCACTTTGTGCGGCGAAACGGGTTCGGTTCCCGTTTCGCAAGGATTTTCAGACGCGAAACACTGAACTAACGCTTAATGTGACTATATTTTCGCGTTACGCCATGAATGCGAGCATTTCCTTTGTAACTTCGTATTTAACCTCCTTGCCCTCGTACAAGGATCTATATTCTTCATACATATATTCGGACATTCTGTGGACCTCGTTTCCAATCGAGCCTGCGATATGAGGCGTGAGGAACACGTTCTCCATAGAATACAGCCTGCTTCCCGCCTTCGGAGGCTCTTCGGGATCCGTTACGTCAAGGACCGCGGAAAGCGTCTTGTTTTCGTCGAGCGCACGGATCATATCGTCCGCGACGACCTGCGCTCCGCGTCCCGTGTTGATGAATACCGCGCCGTCACGCATCTTCGAGAAGAGCGAGTAATCAAGCATACCGACAGTTGCGGGATTGTTCGCGAGATGATTGGACACGACGAGACATTCGGAGAAGATCTCGTCAAGCTCGGCTTTTTTCGCGCCAAGCGCCTCAATAGCATCCGCAGACATAAATTTGTCGTAAACGAGGATCTCTATGGGATACCGTCCGAGCTCCTCGATGACCATTTTGCCGATCATTCCCGCGCCGATAATGCCAACCTTTTCGTCCATTATTCCCGGATAAGCGACCGGAGCGTTATGATTCTTCCAAGCTTCGCCGTGACGGTGAAGCGTCGCGAAGAAGCCCTTGAGCGCGAGCATAATCTCCGCTACCGTGTACTGTGCCACAGGCACAGCGTTAGCCGCCCAAGCAGAAAACACCTTCACGCCCGATTCAATGAACGGACGCGCAAATCCCTGCACAGATCCTGCGGCGTAAAACACCGCTTCAAGCGACGGGAACACATCCCCGATCTCTTTCTCGGAGAATGCGATCATTCCCCAGGTTGAGAAAATATAGGCAACGTCCGCAAGCTCGTCTTTTCTCTCGATTGCGTCACGTTTTGAATATACGGGATCGACAAAATCAAGCTCCGTCTCGAGTGCGAGCTTTGTTTTTTCGGCATAGACATATGCTATGTTGCCGGCACTTCCCAGAAATACTGCTTTTTTCATTTTATCACCAATTAAAAGGTCCCTCTCGCTTCAGCGAAGGATGTTTTTGAGTGTTTCCGCGTCGCGCATCAAGTCGTCTCTGCATTCGACGGGCACAAACTCGAGCGCTGCGAGCTTGCAGTCACCGCGCTTTGCCAAAATGTCAAAATACGTGCGCCACTCGTACTCCTGCGTCGAAAGCGGAAATTTGTCATTTCCCTTCCACGCAAATACGTGGACCGCATCAACGTACGGAGCCGCAAGCTCAAGCGCCTGCACGTTGAATTCGAGATCGCGGTACTGATTCGGCTGCCAATGCAGGCGAATATTGTCTCTGTCCGCTTCGCGGAGCAGACGAAGCGCGCTGTCGATATTGTCCGTAAGCGTACCTCCGTGGTACTCGAACGCGAGCGTGAGTCCTCTCGACTTAGCCTCATCAGCTGCACGGGCAAGACGCTTCGTGATGATGACTCGCTCGTCCTCGCTTGTTTCCGCGCTTCCCTTCGGACCCGCCCAAATACGGACGACCTTTGATCCGAGCGCAAGCGCGGTGTCGTATACGGGGGCATAACCATCGTCTGCGAGCCTATAATACGAGCCGTAAACGTCCGTATCGATGCCTACAGCGGCGCAAATGGAGTTTGCCTCCTTTGCGGCGGCGTGATCGCCGTGGGGAACGTGAATATCTCCGCCCCAAATGACGGAATCAAGCTCCGCTTCCTTTGCAAGCTCTGTTATTTTGCTTCTTCCGAGTGATCGGAAGGTTACCGAAATAAGTCCTGTTTTCATAGTCAGTCGAGGTATACGGTCTGTCCCGTTTTTGCAGATCGATAGATCGCGTCAACGATGCGCACGCTTTTGATTGCTTCAGTCGGCATAATTCTCGGATCGTGACCGTCAAGAACGGCGGAAATGATGTCTTCCACAACGGCCTCGTGACCGAATTTGAGAGTCGGATCCTCAGCCTTGAGGCGTCCGTTACCCGCACCGTATTTTGCGAGCATTTCCTCTTCCTCATCCTCCTCGTCAACGTCATCGTCAGCAGAGGCAAGCTTCCATGTTTTGAGAAGATCCGCATCCGCTTCGATCGAGCCCTTCGTGCCGTAAAGCGAAATCTCCGTAGAAATTCCGGGATACGCACAGGTCGTGGAAACGAACGTCGCAACGGCACCGCTTTCAAACGTGATGACAGAGGCAGTCACATCTTCGGTTTCGATGTCGTGGTTACAGATATTGATAACGGAGCTAACGGACTTGACCTTGCCCATGAGCCACTGCATCAAATCGACGGTATGTACAGCCTGATTCATAAGTGAACCTCCGCCGTCAACATCCCACGTACCGTGCCAACTGTTTTCATAGTAGCTCTGCTCACGGTACCACTTGACACCAAAGGTCGCAACGGCGAGCTTTCCGAGCCTGCCCGCGTCAACCGCTTCCTTGATGGGATCCATCGGAGCATTATAGCGATTCTGGTGAACAACAGCGGCAACGCGGCCGTATTTGACGCGCGCGGCTTCTATACGTTCAGCTGCCTCCGGAGTGATATCGATCGGCTTTTCGATCAGTACGTGCTTGCCCTTAGCCATCGCACGACACGCATATTCGGCGTGCATCGAGCTGGGAAGGCAGATACTGACGACGTCTACGTTGGGATTCTCGATCATTTCGTCGAAATCCGTATACGTCAGGACGTAAGGGTACTTTTTCTTCGCCGCGTCCAGCTTTTTTTCGATCAGATCGCACACAGCGATAAGATCGGCGCGTTCCGATGACGCCGCGGCGTCCATGTGAGCGCGTCCGATACCAAGACCGACAACGGCGTAGCCTATCTTTCCGTTTTTCATAGCAGTTCTCCTTTTTTGGCGTGGAGTTTACTTAATATGTTAGAATTTTCTTTGTAATCTTGGCGTTTTTCGCCGTTCGGAGCATTATATGCAACTGCCTATATGTTTCGACTTCGTTTTCGGCGTTTGCATATATCCCCGTTTCGTTCAAATCAAAGCGAGTAATCCTCGATATTGATCTTTTCTGCGCGGCCTACGTTAACGTCACCCATAAAGAGCGCCGCCGTCGCCTCAAAATTCGAAGGCTTGTCGCTGCAGTAACAGCGTATAACTCCCGTGCCCGACGATTTGATGCGTCCGGAAAGGACGTCGTCCGCGACAGCGTCCGCCGCCGCCTCACCCGAGCTGATAAGCGTCACACCCGGAAGCACCTCTGCGATCGCCCAGCTTATAATCGGGTAATGCGTGCATCCGAGGATGAGGGTGTCGATCCCTTTGTCGCGCAAGGGAAGAAGATATCGCTTAACCGCAGCAAGCGTGACCTCGTCGCCCGGAGTCGCAAATCCGTTTTCGACGAGCGGCACAAACAGCGGACACGCCACAGAGCTGACCTCAATCGACAGGTCACATTCGTGCAGTCCCTTTTCAAACGCACCGCTTTTGATCGTCGCGTTCGTGCCGATGACGCCGATCTTGCCATTCTTCGTAGCCTTCACCGCCGCTTTAACGGCAGGCGTGATAACGCCGTAGATGCGTTTATCCGACGCCGAACGAAGTTCATCCAGCGCCGTAGACGATACGGTGCCGCACGCAACGAGCACCGCGTCAACTCCGAACGAGGACAAAAATTTCAAATCCTCGAGTGAATATTTTTTTATTGTTTCAACTGATCTCGTTCCGTACGGAACGCGTCCGGTGTCACCGAAATAGACGAAATCCTCGTTCGGCAAACGCTTGACGAGCTCCTTGAGCGCAGTCAGACCGCCGAGACCCGAATCAAAAATTCCTATCATTGCGATCAGTTATAAAGGGGGAAGCGCTCGCAGAGGGATGCGACGCCTGCCTTGACCATTTCAGCGGAGCCGACGGGATCCTTCGCAACTGCTGTGATGAGCTTGCCTATCTCGACCATTTCAGATTCCTTCATTCCGCGAGAGGTAACGGCGGGAGTACCGATTCTGACACCACTCGTTACGAACGGTGATGCGGGATCGTTGGGGATCGCGTTCTTATTGAGCGTGATGCCAACCTCGTCGAGGTTATGCTCAAAGTCCTTGCCCGTTACGCCGAAAGGACGGAGGTCAACGAGCATAAGATGATTGTCTGTACCGCCGGAAACGAGACGGAATCCGCCCTCTACGAGAGTTTCAGCGAGAACGCGGGCGTTCTTTACGATCTGAGTCTGATATTCCTTGAATTCGGGCTTGAGCGCTTCGCCGAAGCAAACTGCCTTGGCAGCGATGATGTGCATAAGAGGTCCGCCCTGGATTCCGGGGAAGATCGCTTTGTCTATTTTCTTTGCAAGCTCCTCGCGGCAGAGAATGAGACCGCCTCTGGGACCGCGGAGCGTTTTGTGCGTCGTAGTTGTTACAACGTCTGCGTAAGGAACGGGATTGGGATGCAGTCCTGCCGCAACAAGACCTGCGATATGCGCCATATCAACCATAAGATACGCACCGACGGAGTCCGCGATCTCTCTCATTCTGGCAAAATCGATCACTCTCGGATACGCAGACGCACCTGCTACGATAAGCTTCGGCTTGCACTGCTGTGCCTGCTCCGCCATCTTGTCGTAATCGATGAGATGTGTTTCGTCATCAACTCCGTACGGAACGAAGTTGTAATAAAGGCCCGAGAGATTTACGGGGCTTCCATGCGTAAGATGTCCGCCTGCGGCGAGGCTCATACCCATAACGGTATCGCCCGGAGAAAGGAGCGCAACGTAAACGGCTGTGTTAGCCTGAGAACCGCTGTGGGGCTGGACGTTTGCGTGCTCCGCACCAAACAGACGGCACGCGCGCTCGCGTGCAATGTTTTCTACAATGTCAACACATTCACATCCGCCGTAATAGCGCTTTGCAGGATAACCTTCCGCGTATTTATTTGTAAGAGGAGTGCCTGCCGCGAGCATAACCGTCTCCGAAACGAAGTTTTCGGATGCGATAAGCTCGATTCTTGTTTTCTGACGATCAAATTCCGACTGAACAGCAGTGCCCACCTCGGCGTCATTTTCCATAATTTTTGCTATGATTTCGTCTATCATATTCGTTGGTCTCCTTAAACATTTTCATTATTATGGCAATTATATCATTATTTTTATTATACAATAGAACACCCGTGAATACAATATGAAAATTGAACAATTCTCTTCCCCATTAACAAAAAATAAACTTCCAAGAAAACAAACATACGTTATCAGAGGATTTCACATCTATATTTTTATAATCATTTATTGACAATAAAAAATAACTGTGATATAATTTTTCATATAATGCGTAAATGTGGTTGTAAATCGGAGGAGACGGCATGGAAACCCGAAACATATTCCTTGTCACGTCGTGCAAGGGTGGTGTCGGTAAATCTACCGTCGCTGTAAATCTTGCTTTGACGCTCGCTCTCGGAGGTGTGCGCGTTATGCTCGCCGACTGCGACCTGAAAAACAGGACCGCTGACCTCTTCCTCGGCTACGAGGATTCGGGAATATTCGATCTTCGCGACGTTGCCGAAGGCAGAGTCGAGCCAATGGAGGCGATCTTGACCGATCCGAGGTGCGACAGTCTCTTTTACTGCTCTGTGCCGGCTTCAGGTCACGATATGGATCCCGTGGCAGCCGCACGCGCCGCAGTTCTCTGCGCCGATACAGTAAACGCGGACTATCTCATTATTGACACATCCGGCGGCATACATTTTCCGCTCGCGGTGTATCTTGAGACCGTATACGAGGCAATAATCGTATCGACACCGTCCGCTCCCGCCATCCGCGCAGCCGCAAAAACAGCAAGCGAGCTTTCGGATTCTGGTGTCAAGAATCTGCATCTGATAGTCAACTGCTACCGCGGGCGCAAGGACGAGCGCACGATCGAAGAGATCATCGATGAGGCGCGTATCCCGCTTCTCGGTGTAGTTCCCTACGACGAAGCGACCAAGCGCGGTCAGGAAAAAGGCAAGCCCGCCGCGACTGTGCCGGATTCCGTCACGCCCGACGCATTTTACAACATTGCAATGCGTATGCGAGGATATGACATTCCGCTTCTCAGCGGTCTGAGCCTGAAAAAGCTCGCAAAGCATAGCTGACTCACCGTCAATCACAAACATTTTTACACAATCATTTAAGGAAGGAGCCGCGCAAGCGGACGGCTTATGGAAATTGCAATAATCGCCGACGACACCAAGAAAGAATTGATGATCCAATTCTGCATTGCATACTGTGGAATTCTGTCAAAGCATCACCTCTGCGCGACAGCTAAAACGGCTGCAGTACTTTCCGATGCAAGCGGACTCGAGATCGAATCTCTCCTCCCCGGAAGCCACGGCGGAGAACAGCAGATCACGTCCCGTATCGCTTACAACGAAGTCGACGTGCTTCTTTACTTCCGTTCCGTCAATCCCAAGCCGAGCTTTGACGAGGCCGAATATCACCTGCTCCGCATGTGTGATGTCCACAACATCCCCTTTGCGACCAACATCGCAACGGCGGAGGTCATTATCCACGCCCTCGAAAGAGGAGATCTTGACTGGAGAGAGATCGTAAATCCCCGTTCGGATTACAACCTCAGACGCAACACAACGGTTTGATCCGACTCATCGAAGGAACACGCATCAGACATAGGAAAACGGCAACAGAGAAACCGCGGAATCGGAGATAAACCGATTGCTGGAACCGCGGCGCCGCGTTTCGTCCGAATGTACCGCCCTTCGGTCACATATAAATATCCCTCGAGTTAAAGCACGGGTGGAACCGTGTGTGCTTTGCACGCACCCCGGCAGTCACGGTCTAAGACCGCAGACTGCCGTTTTTGTTTTGTTTAATTTTTTATTTGCCGCACTCGCGGCAGAATGGAGATAATATGTTCAAAGTCAAATTTTCCTGCGGCGCCGAATACACAGGCGACGCTCCCATTTCCGTTTTTGACGCAGCGAAGGAAGCCGGCATCATCTCGCGCGAGATCATCGCCGCCGTTGTAAACGGCGAGACAGTTGATCTCACACATCAGATCAGCTCCGACGCCGAGATCAAGCTTTGCACCTTCGATGACGCAGAAGGCAAGCACACCTTCTTCCACACAGCAAGCCACATTCTTGCGCAGGCTGTCAAGCGTCTGTATCCCGAATCCAAGCTCACAATCGGTCCCGCCGTTGAAAACGGCTTCTACTACGACATCGACCGTGACGTTCCCTTCGTCCAGGAGGATCTCCCCAAGATCGAAGCGGAAATGCAGAAAATCGTCAAGGAAAACCTCAAAATCGAGCGCTTCACTCTCCCCCGCGACGAAGCCAAGAAGCTGATGGAAGAAGCGGGCGAGCCCTACAAGGTTCTCCTCATCGACCGCGTCCCCGAGGGAGAGGAGATCTCCTTCTACCGTCAGGGCGAGTTCACCGACCTTTGCGCAGGTCCGCACCTTTTCGCAACGGGTATCGTCAAGGCGTTCTCCCTCACCGCGCTCACGGGTGCTTACTGGGAAGGCGATGCAAAGAACAAGATGCTCCGCAGAATCTACGGAGTTGCATTCCCGAACAAGACTCTTCTCAACGAATACAAGACGATGGTAGAAGAAGCAAAGAAGCGCGACCACAGAAAGATCGGCCGCGAGCTCGATCTCTTCGACATTTATGAAGAAGGTCCCGGCTTCCCGTTCTTTATGCCCAAGGGTATGATCCTTCGCAATCTTCTCGAGGATTTCTGGCGTAAAGAGCACACTGCCGCAGGCTACGAGGAAATCAAAACTCCCATTATGCTCAACCGCTCGCTTTGGGAGCGCTCCGGTCACTGGGATCACTACCAGGACAGCATGTACACGACCAAGATTGATGACGAAGACTTCGCGATCAAGCCAATGAACTGCCCCGGCGGTATGCTTGTGTTCAAGCGCAAGATCTGGAGCTACCGCGAGCTTCCCGTTCGCTCCGGCGAGCTCGGACTCGTACACCGCGATGAGTTGTCCGGCGCTCTGCACGGACTTATGCGCGTCCGTTGCTTCACACAGGACGACGCACACATCTTTATGCGTCCCGATCAGATCAAGGACGAGATCAAGGGCGTATACAACCTCATCAACAAGGTTTACTCCCTCTTCGGATTCACATATCACGTTGAGCTTTCCACTCGCCCCAAGGATTCCATCGGAACGGACGAGATGTGGGAGCTTGCGACAGACGGACTCAAGGGTGCGCTCGACGAGCTCGGCGTTAACTACATCGTCAACGAGGGCGACGGCGCGTTCTACGGTCCGAAGATCGACTTCCACCTCCGCGACTGCATCGGCAGAACGTGGCAGTGCGGCACGATCCAGCTTGACATGAACCTCCCCGAGAGATTCGTCCTCACTTATGTCGGCGCCGACAACGAAAAGCACCGTCCCGTAATGATTCACCGCGTTGTATTCGGATCGATCGAGCGCTTTATCGGTATCCTCACAGAGCATTTCGCAGGTGCGTTCCCGCTTTGGCTCGCTCCCGTACAGATCAGAGTTATGGCTATCCGCGGCGAGATCAACGATTACGCGGCAGAGGTCAAGGAAAAGCTCGCGGCGGCAGGCTTCAGAGTCGAGCTTGACGACAGAAACGAAAAGATCGGCTACAAGATCCGCGAAGCACAGCTTCAGAAGATCCCCTACGTTCTCGTAGTCGGCGACAGAGAAAAGGAAGACGGCACAGTATCCGTTCGTTCCCGCAAGGAAGAGAACAAGGCGATCGTTATGCCGCTTGACGAGTTCCTCGCAGCTGCAAAGAAAGAAAACGACGAAAAATCGCTGTAAGGCAATAAAAAAAGGAAAGAGCTCTGCTCTTTCCTTTTTTATTTCTTTTTCTTCAGCGCGTAGCCGATGTTGCCGATCTTTTTACCGAGCTGATAGTACGCGCCGTGCGCGTACGCGGCGAGATGCGCGCGTTCTATTCTGAGAGTGCCCTTTTCGTCGATGAGCTCCTCCTTCACGTCAACGGCGACGACGTCCGCAACGAACATATCGTGCGATCCCATCGGAGTGACGCTTATGACCTTACATTCGAGCGAAACGGGGCTTTCCGCTATCATCGGGCACGACACGATGGACGCGCGCTCGCGCGTGAGTCCGAAGCGGGTGAATTTGTCCACCTTTTTGCCCGTATACATACCGCATTTGTCCGCCGCTTTCGCCATCGAATCTGTCGTAAGATTGATGACAAACTCGCCTTTTTCGCTGATGATGCCGTGCGAATGTCTGCTCGGACGCACGGAGATGTACACTCTCGGAGGTCTCGTCGAGACCATACCGCACCAGCCAATCGTTATGATATTTGCATCGCCGTCAAAGTCACCGCAGGTGACCATCGTGGGCGAAACAGGCGCAAGAAGTGCCGCGCCCTTCCATTGAATTTTCATACTGCACTCCTGTCGGCGGGGGAATGTTTTGAGATGTTGCCCCTTCCCAAAAACTTTCATTCAAAAATGTTTTTATAGCGTTGATTTATTGTTTTGCAAAGGCTGTCAGCATCTTCGCGGTCAACTTTCGCGCTCGCACGTCCACTTCCCTCGTCGGGAAGCTTTTGAAGGGTGGTCCGGAGGGGAACTTTTCTCGAAAAGTGCAAAAATCTTTGATCTTGAAGCACTACCGATCAGCAGCTTCGCGCTCGCACGTCCACTTCCTTGTTGGAAGCTTTTGAAGGGTGGTCCGGAGGGGAACTTTTCTCGAAAAGTTCCCCTCCGGCTGGTCTTACTTAATAAATCCCTTGACAATATCAGCCGCAGACGCGATCGCATCCGCGATCTTGTCGGCGTTGACACCGCCGGCAACGGCGCTGTCGGGACGTCCGCCGCCCTTACCGCCTGTAACAGCGGCAACGGCACCGACGATCTTACCCGCGTGCGCGCCGGAAGCAACCGCTTCCTTGCCGCAAGCGCAGACGAAGTTGATCTTGCCTTCGTTTCTGACAGCGAACACGGAAACGGAGTTCGCAATCTCAGCCTTGAGCTTGTCGCCGAGCTCACGAGCGGACGCGAGGTCCATGCCCTCTGCGTAAGCCGCGATGAGCTTGACGGAGCCTACCTCAACGGCGGAAGCAATATATTCAGCTGATTTTGCAGCCGCAAGCTTGGAGTTAAGGGAATCAAGCTCGTGCTTCATGCGGCGGATCTCCTCCGCCTGAGCAGCCGCACGCTTGGCAATGTCGTTCACGTTCTGCGCTTTGAGCTCACGGGCAGTGTCCGCTATGAGCGCTTCTTTTTCCGCAATGAGTCCGAGCACGCCGAGTCCCGTCACGCCTTCGATACGGCGTACGCCTGCCGCAACGGATCCCTCATACACGATCTTGAACAGACCGATCTTGCCCGTGTTGTCGCAGTGAGTTCCTCCGCAGAGCTCTGTGGAGAACGCGCCCATCTTGACCATACGGACCTCGGAGCCGTACTTTTCACCGAAGAGCGCCATAGCGCCTTCGCGCTTCGCCGTTTCGATATCGGTAACGACAGTCTCGATCGGATGTCCGAGGAGAATGTGTGCGTTAACGAGAGCTTCCACCTGACGGAGCTCGTCGGCGGTAAGTCCCTGGAAGTGAGTGAAGTCAAAGCGAACGCGAGATTCGTCAACGTAAGATCCCGCCTGCTCAACGTGAGTACCGAGAACGCTTCTGAGCGCTGCCTGAAGCAGATGGCACGCCGAGTGGTTTCTCTTTATAGCCTCACGGCGCGCGTCCTCGATGTCCGCGGTAACAACGTCGCCCACCTTGAAAGAACCGTTTGCAACGGTGCAAAGATGAATGTAAACGCCGTCCGTTTTTCTTGTGTCGTATACGTTGAGAAGCGCATCGTTCTTATAGATCGTACCCGTATCACCGATCTGACCGCCGCCTTCGCCGTAGAAGGGAGTCTTATCGAGGATCACGGTGCATTCGCCCTCAGAGATCTCGTTTACGGATTCGTCCTCGGAGAGGATAGCAATAATCTTTGCGCCCTCTGTCTTATAGTCTGTATAGCCCGTAAATTCAGTTGCGGGAAGAGTAGAGATGAAGGTCTTGGAGGAATCACTCCAACCGGAAATGTTCGCTCTTGCTTCGCGCGCACGTACCTTCTGCTGCTGCATAAGCTGCTTGAACGTCTCCTCATCGATCTTGAGCTTGCTCTCTTCCGTGATCTCACGGGTAAGATCGATCGGGAAGCCGAACGTATCATAAAGCTTGAACACGTCCTCACCGGAGATGGTGTCCTTGCAATTTTCGATAGTCGAACGGATAAGATCGGAAAGGATGGAAAGTCCCGCATCGATGGTAGCGTTGAAGCGATCCTCTTCGATGGACATTACCTTCTTGATGTAGTCAGCCTTTTCGCCAAGCTCGGGATAGCCTGCTACGTTTTCCGCGATAACAACGTCGCAAACCTCGGTGAGGAACTCGCGTCCGATACCGAGAAGCTTACCGTGACGTGCCGCACGGCGCAGGATTCTGCGCAGAACGTAGCCGCGTCCCTCGTTGGAGGGGATAACGCCGTCACAGATCATAAACGTCGCGCCGCGGACGTGGTCCGTGATAACACGGATGGAAATATCGTTCTGTTTGTTTTCGCCGTAGTTCTTGCCCGCGATCTCAACGACCTTATCGAGGATCTTGCGCACGCCGTCAACCTCAAACATATTGTCTACGCCCTGCATAACGCAAGCAAGACGCTCAAGACCCATACCGGTGTCGATATTCTTGTGCTCAAGCTCGGTATAGTTGCCGTTTCCGTCGGAGTTGAACTGCGTAAATACGTTGTTCCAGATCTCCATGAAGCGGTCACAGTCGCAGCCGGGCTTGCAATCGGGAGAGCCGCAGCCGTACTTGAGTCCGCGGTCAAAGTAGATCTCCGAGCAGGGACCGCAGGGACCGGAACCGTGCTCCCAGAAGTTGTCCGCCTTACCGAGACGGACGATGCGCTCTGCGGGAACGCCGATCTTGTTACGCCAGATATCATACGCTTCCTCATCCTCTTCGTAGATGGAGGGATAGAGAAGCTCTTCGGGAATCTCGAGGCACTGGGTCAGGAATTCCCACGCCCACGGGATCGCCTCGCCCTTGAAATAATCACCGAACGAGAAGTTTCCGAGCATCTCGAAATACGTGCCGTGACGTGCGGTATGACCGACGCGCTCAAGGTCGGGCGTACGGATGCACTTCTGGCAGGTCGTGACGCGGTGACGGGGAGGCTCAACCTCACCCGTGAAGAATTTCTTCATAGGCGCCATACCGGAGTTAATAAGAAGGAGAGACTTATCGTTCTGCGGAACGAGCGGGAAGCTCGGCAGACGGAGATGTCCCTTTGATTCAAAGAAAGAGAGATACTTCTCACGAAGATCGTTTACTGATTGCCACTGCATAAAAATTCCTCCGAAAGACCGCGGTCCCGCGGTCAAAATCTATGTTTTCGCGTTTTATAAAACTTTCGCAAAATTCAACAGTTTATTATATCATTGCATACGGCTCCGTGTCAAGACAAAGGACGGCGGCGCTCAAAAAAATCCCGATAAAATCGGGATTTTTTAATGTTTTCGGTTTGTCAGCGCGCAAGCTCACGAGCGTTTTTGTGCGCGAATCGAAGCCTCATCAGCAAAAGCGACGCGACAAAGAACGCAATCGACACAGAGATCGGAACAACAAGTCCGTCCGATGCGTCAAGCATCCAGATCGAATATGACGGTAAAAGCGCGCGGAGCTTACCGAGCCAAGGCAAAACAAGTGCGACATCAAAATAGATCGGGCAGAAAAGAAGCGAAATCACAAGCAGATAGAACGTGCATGCCGACGTTTTTGACGCATCGGCAAACAGTGTGATCGCCAAAACACCGAACGCCGCGCAAACGACGGCATAGATCGCGACCTCCGCGATCAGCTCCGTCAGTATTCTGTCGTTGGCGAAGTGTCGTCTCGCGGCGGCGGACACGGCAAATGCGGAGATGACGCCTGCAATTCTGACTGTCAGATCGGGGAGCACCGTAGACGCAATCGTTCTGCCGACACCGATGCGTGCCGCAAGCGGCACGATATCGCATCGCAAAACGTCAGAGGCGCTATACATCATCAACGCAAAGACGAAAAGCGAGATCGCGGCAAGCGTATACGTTTTTTCTCGCTCCGTCTCATACGAAACGTCCGCATCCGAAATCTGCTCCGAGAACGTAAACAACACGCCCTCCTCCATCATTCCGTTGAATTTTTCGTACACATCATCGAAGGTTATGACAGTATCGTTGAGTGCCTGTGCCGTAATATACGGTGCACACTCCTTATAAACTGCGGCGGCAATATGATTTTTGTAAAGATCGGGTGTGTATGAAGTTGGAGTGACGATGAAGGTGATCGCGCCGTCGGGCTCGCCGGAGGCTACAAGCTCACCGAAGCCACGCGGGATGACCGCTCCGCATCCGTACTCACCGGATTCGATCCGCTCGCGAAGGAGCGCCTCATCGGAGCAAAGCTCATATCCGTTTTCGGTGAGATACCCGACGATGCGCGCAGATATGGCTGAATCATCGAGATTGCAAAGTCCCGCCGTCGGCATCCCCTCCTCCGTTCCGATTGCGGGCGCAAAATACACAAGCACAGCAAACACCGCAAGCATCACGGGAAAATAAACGGAGCGCACTGCGCGCTTGACAGAAAGCAACAGATAACCGAGCATATCACGCCTCCCTTCCGACGGTGATGCGTCTCATTCTCGCCCACATCTCCGCGATCGCTATCGCAACGTAAACGACTGCGACAGCAACACCAAGCGCGTCAACGGGCGCGCCGAAAGCGGGCGCAAGAAGCGATTTCGCCGCACCGAACGGAGTCAAGTCTCCTATTTTCAGCAAAAACTGCGGCAAAAGCTGGCGCGGAACAATACCTCCGCAGAGCAGGAGTCCGCCCGCAGAGATCAGCACGTTAAGCGTAATACCGTCACGAGAAACGACTGTCAGCGCCATACCGAAAACGGTCATAAACGCAGACGCAAGGATCACGGAGACGATCGCGAACACGTCAAATTCGGCAATCCCGAAATGCGACATTGCGCAAACCGCAACAGAAACAATAAGCGTTCTGAAAACAAAGGTCAAAATAAGCTTCCAACGCCAAAATTTCGCTCCTCCGACTCCGCAAGAGCAAAGACGGCACAGCATCGGGCGCGTAAGATCCCTTGTATAAAGTGAGATGAAGAAGATCGACATCATCATCGCCAGGAAAATGAGCCAGCTCATCGCGTAATACGACACGAGCGACATTCCCGTACCCTCGTAATCGAGCTCATCTATCGTAACGTATTTGTCGTGCGCGTTAAGTGCTTCGTTTACGAGTGTGAGATTGACCTCGTCGAGGTATGCACGTCTGATTTCGGACGGAAGTCCGTATTCCTTGATAAGATAAAGCCCCGAAAACGTTCCGTTTTGTCCTGCGGCAAGAAGCGTTTCGCCAAAACGCGCAACGGATGTGACTATCTCGCGCTGTGCGCCGAGAGCCGGTGATACTATGATCTCGCCCCCGGAAACGTGCGCTGATAAAATATCGCTGATGTACCCTTCCGGCAGCGTTATAACGGCGGCATAGCCGTCCTCGAGGAGCGATGCGGGATCATCAGTCTTGACTCGCTTCAGCTCAAGAAGATCGGATATGTATCCGAGATTGCTGACCATATTGACGATTATACGGCTGTAAAGTGAGTCTTCGCTGTCTACGACGGCTACCTTCACAGGCGTATAAACGTCCTCCGAGCGCTCTATTATCATTCCCGCGGCAACGCCGAAAAACACCGCGAGCACAAGGAAGATCGCGGTGCCGGACAGTATACATTTTGCGAACAGTCTGATGTCGCGTCTGAACATAAGTCACCTGCAGTAAATCGCGAAAGCCGAGCCGAAATATCGGCTCGGCTTTCGAGTTTGATTAAAGCTTATTTAGTATCATCTTACCAACCGACGGAGGGATATTCTTCTTCCCATTCGCCTTCGGTTTCCGCCCAATAATCGTCGCCCGATTCATCGAAGCCGCCGAATCCGCCGCCCATACCGCCTAAATCTGCGAATACGTCTTCAAGGTCTTCGCCGAGTGTCGTTACAGCTTCCTGAACGGACTCTGCGAGCTCTTCAAAGTCGTCTGCGGTGAGGGTAAGGATATCGTTGATCTTGCCAACCTTGGGCATCTTGTCGTTCTTTGTAACGGTGATGGTGGTTTCTCCGAGATCAACTTCCGTTTCCTGAACTGTTACCTTATCGAGAACGAGAACGACCTGCTTGGAGGAAGCCTTGAGGTTGCCCTTGAACACGAACATTTCCATATCACCTGCGGAAGCCTTTACCTTGAGGTCGCCTTCCTTCTTATCCCAGCTGATGTCAACCTTTGCAACGGTTTCGGAGCCCTGCTTTACCTTGATGCCTGCGTCATACACCTTTCTGGTGTTTTCAGCAACTTCATAGGAAGCGGAGATCTTCTGACCTGCGTATTCAGCCTTTACGGAAATTTCCGTGATCTCTTCCCAGTCGGGTCCGCATACAACAGAAACGTCAACAAGGTCCTCTCCGTCATATTCTGCGGAAACATCAAGACCGATGATCTGACCGTTCTTCTTGTTTACGTGAACAACGAGAACACCTTCGAAATCCTCGAGGCTATCCATAACCTCTTCGGTAACGTCGTCGATGTCAACGTCTTCGAGACCTTCGTAGAACTCTTCAACAGCAGTTTCGATCTGCTCTGTGAGTTCCTCAGTCATATCTGCGATAGCGTCTTCCTTATCGGATTCATCTTCGTCGTCTTCTTCCTCTTCTGCGGGAGCTTCGGTGTCTTCACCATCTTCCATGGGATACTCTTCCATGGGATAATTGTGTTCGGGCTCGACGGTGGCACCGAATCCGAACTCGGAGAAGGATACTGCATATTCAGCGATAAAGGGAACTACTTCAACGAGATCCTCGGTGAGGTACTTGTTGAGAGCCTTGTTGTTTGCAAGGTAATCGTAAAGATCAGCAACGATGAGGGAAACGGATTCGCCGTTGAGTACGAACGTGAGATCCTTTGTCTTAACGTCCTTGCCTGCGCATGAAACAGTGCCGCTCGTCTTATCTGTTTCGGAATGCTTGATAACAGACTTGATGATCACGTTGTACATATCGTCAACGATGTCTTCTGTCTTTCCGATGAACTTTTCAAGCTCCTTCGGAGGCTTCTGAGCGCTTTCGTAAGCTTCAACAAAAGCCGCGATCTCTTCGTAGGTGATTCCGAGGCTGTATTCGCCGTCTTCACCGAACTCGGAGCTGTCGAAATTCTTCTCGATATCCTTGAAGATGATACCGTATGCTTCTTCGCCGAGGAGAGCCTCGGAGGAAACTGCAACCTGTTCTTCGCTGATGTAAACAAGTGCATCGATAAGAGCGTCGCCGTCCATGGAAGCTGCGAGCTCAAATGCGGTTGCAAGTGCGGAAAGCTCAAAATAAAGCTTTGCGGAAAGGTCGATGTCTGCGCCTTCTTCAGCGCCCATGCCTTCCATGATCTTACCGAGATTTGCAGAAATCTCAATACTTCCGCCGTTCAGAACGTCTTCAACGAACTTGGCGTCGTCGGACTTAGAAGCTGCCTTGAAGCTCTTTTCAACTGCGTTTTCAACAGTGTTCTTCGGAGTGGACATTACAGCGGAGCTGATGATGACACCGAGAAGAATGCAGACTGCAACAGCGCAAGCTATTATGGCAACAATCTTGGTCTTGTTGTTTTCCATAGTCAATTATCTCCTTGTGGATATGTTAAAATGTATTCTTTGTAAAACCGAACGAATTTCTCTTCCGTGTCCGCCTCGGCGTCATCGACGCCGCGCGTGAGGACTGTCCGAGAAATTCCCGGTAAAACAAGCTTATCATAAAAGGGATAAAACTCTGCCGGATCGTGACCGACGTAGACAATAGCCTTTCCCTCCTCCTTCCACGAGCAAACGAGCTTTATCATCTCGTCACGGAACGAAATGTCAAGCGCCGCACAAGGCTCGTCAAGAAGGATAATATTCGGATCGCCGAGAAGCGCACAGGCGATGCTCACCTGCTTACTCATACCTCCCGAGAGGCGCGAAACCTTCTTTTTCAAGTATTTTTCAACGGAAAAAGGCAGCTTTTCGGGAATCTGTCCGTGAGTCACAGAGGCAAAAAACTTGAGGTTTTCCTTAACTGTCGCATCCTCAAGCAAAGCCGATCCCTGCGGCACGTATCCAAGCTTGCCCTTGACGTCAACAGTTCCACGCGAGGGCTTCAGCACACCCGCGATAATCGACAGCGCCGTTGACTTGCCCGATCCGTTCGGTCCGGCAAGCACCACACACTCACCCTGAGCAACAGAAAACGACAAATCTTCGATTATCTTTTTTCTTCCGTATGAAAAGGAAACTCCGTTCAAGGTCAACATCAGATACACATCCGAAACATTCATATTAATTATTATTACGGTTAATTATATCACGGCAATTTGATTAAGTCAATCGACTTTCGGCATTTATCCGCAGACTTGGCGTTTTTGTGCTTTTATTTGTATCTGACTCTGCCGTTTTCGTCAATTTTTGCACTTAATGAACGCGAATTAAGCGCATCGATGACTGATTTTGCCGTCGTTTCATCGGCAAGCACGGCCGTTCCGTCCGCAGTCGCGCACGGATATATCCTCACGATCGGATCAATGCCCACCGCAAGCGTCACAGTGACAAAAACAGAGCCGTCAAATCCGTATACGGCGACACAGTCGCCAACGTATTCGACGCAAGTCTCGCCCGATCTTGTAAACACAAAATCCGCGCCCGCATCGACAAACGCCGGAGCGTCCGCATACGTCTGCGCCTCTGCGATGACGATATCGCTCACCGCCTTTGCATCTGCGACAGCTCCCGCATCCGTGCAAAATGCGAATTTGAGTCCGCCCGAAATATAATATGTCGGCGTCTCCGCACCCACAAAGGTCACATCTGCCGCTCCGATCATTTCTGCAAGTTCTCCCGATGCGGTATCAGCGCCGAGCACCGCCACCGTCGTCTTGTCCTGATCGAAAACGTCACCGATGACGCTAACTCCTCCGCCGTATGCCGCGCCCGTATAGATGTCGTAGAGCACAGAAAATGTGTAGCCCGTAAGATCCGCCCACACTTCATCGTCGTACCGCATCGCATCAAGGCGCGACTTAAACGACACAAGGAACGTTCCGTCGGGATTTATTCTTTCGTCCTTCGCACAGAATTCCACAAATCCGACATCGATGTCGTATTTTTTGTCAAACAATCCGAGCTTCACGAAAACGTCCGTTTCGTTATCCTGCGGCATACCGACGGGATCCATTTCCATGTCACTGTACAAATACGAAAGCTCGGGATTCGTCGTTTCGATCGCCCTCATTCTCATTTTGCACTCACATATCATAAGAGCCGCAGTGACGGCAACGAGCAGCACCGCCGACGTCCATCTTATAAGACGTATCTTCCCCGATTCGGTCATTTCGTCCTCGTCTCGGGAATGAAGCCTTCGAATATAATCGCTGTTTTTTCGCCGTATTCGCGACGTGCGGTGTCAAGCTCTGATTGGCTTCTTACTGTCCAAAACGCAACGGGCGCCGAATA
Source organism: Eubacteriales bacterium (assembly GCA_045594085.1). Lineage (GTDB taxonomy): Bacteria > Bacillota > Clostridia > Oscillospirales > CAG-272 > DTU064. Next base: position 32,850 of record JAZNXW010000025.1, read on the forward strand.
TATAAGATTCCAAACGTGAAGAGAGGCATTTTTTCTGTCGCGCACGTTATATGCAACAAAATCGGGACGTCCGATTATATTTATGAAAAGATTTTCCATCATATACATCGTTTTTGTCTTTTTGCCGCGGGAATAGAAGGCTTCCGTGAGCTGTCCGCGGAGCACGTCCGGTCTGTTCTCACGGCACCACTTCACCACGTAAGGATCGAAGGACTCGACGCAGTATTCGCCGCCTGTCGATTCCTTGTACGCATCAAGCATTGCCGAAACACGTTCGCAAAGCGGCGCAGGATCAACCTCGGGACGGCACTTGAGCTCCACTATGAGCGGCACCTTGCCGCAGACGAGATCAAGAACCTCGGAAAAGCGCGGGATAGTATGCTCCGTGCCGCAAAGACGCTTCAGCACAAGTTCATCGGACGTCATCTCGGAGATCTTTCCGTCCTCGCCCGTCAACCGCTTGATGTTATCGTCGTGATGCACGATGAGTCCTCCGTCGGCACTCAAATGCACATCAAGCTCGATACCGTAGCCTCCGTCGACTGCAGCAGCGAATGCGGGAAGCGAATTTTCAGGCACCCCCTCGGAATGAAGACCGCGATGCGCGGCGTTCAGCCCATCAAAGTACGGCGCCGCGGGCCGCTTGATTCGCCCGATCGTCAAATACACATACACAGCCGCCGCACATAAAAGTGCGGCGGCGATAATCGTTAAAAATGTCATTGTTTTTTCACCTTAGTCAACGTCCGCGAACGCTTCGATCGACTTTGTAGCCTCGGGTTTGCTGTCGCCGTGGCGGACAAAGAGCATCGTTATGAACGAGAAGACGACGAAAACGGTCGCATACGGGAACAAAGTCGTCATTTTGATATCGAGGAAGATACCGGAGAAGACGGGAGTGATCGTCTGTGCCGCCATAGATGCGGTATAATAAAATCCCGTGTATTTGCCGACGTTGCTGTTCTTCGAAAGCTCGACCACCATCGGGAAGCTGTTGACGTTGATAGTCGCCCAGCCGATGCCCGCAAGCGCGAACATACAGTTCATAAGAAGCGCGGGGCTTCCCTCTCTCATAAATGCTGCGACGAAAAATGCTGTCGCGAGCATCGCAACTCCGGCAAGGATAGCCTTTTTACGTCCGACCTTGGAGGAGATAATACCTACGGGAATGTAGGAAACGATTGCTGCCGCCTGCGCGATGATAAGAGTCAGGTTGTAATCGAGATGGAGGATTTCGCTTGCATAAACGGAATATTTGGATGTAACGGCGTTATATCCGAAGTACCAGAACACAACGGACGCAAGGATAAGAAGAAGCGAACGGAATTCCGCCTTTGAAAGCTTCTCGTCTCCGCCTGCCTCCTCGTCGGGATCGTTGTCGATACCGAGACGCTTGCTTTCCTCGTGCATTTCTGCAACAAATTTCGGTTCGTTGACAGTTATAACAAACGCACCGAGCGCGATGAGCATAATACCCGAAACGATAGCGAAGAAAATAGTGTATGACATAAGTGCGTTTGCGGCGCTGCCCGTACCGAGCACCATTCCGAGCACGAGGATAAGGATACCGCCGAACGAACCCATAAGATTGATAACAGCATTCGCTTTGCTGCGGAGCGGCTTAACCGTTACGTCGGGCATAAGTGCGACCGCGGGCGAACGGAAAATCGCCATAGAAACGAGAGTGATGAGCAGAAGAACCATAAAATACACAAGAGAAACGGGGCTTTCCACCGTCTTTTCCCAAGCATACGCCTGGCGCATCGGAGTCACGTACTGCACGTACGGATTTACAGTGTCTGCGTCTGCGTCTGTATTTTCGGACGCAGCAACGTATTTGCCATCGTCTGTAAGCTCATAGATACTGTCGGTCTTGATCTTGAGGAATTCTTCCTCGTCAAAGAGCGTCTTGGCATCAAATTTTTCACCTTCGGGAGTTGTAAGCTCCTTGTCATATTCGTGATTATAGAGAACGGAGAGCGCTGTTTCGTCATCGATAAGTGCCGCGTCTCCGAGACTTGTGAGCTGCATATTATCTGCAAATGAGAGCGCAAAGAACGCCACAGCCGCCGCAATCGTACCGACGAAAATATAGGGAGTTCGTCTGCCGTGCTTGCTCTTGCATTTGTCGGAAAGTGTGCCGAAAAGCGGAAGCATAAAGAGCGCGAATACGTTGTCTATCGCCATTATGAGTCCGCTCCACGTCTGTGACATACCGAATTTATCCGTAAGTATTTTCGGAATGATGTTGTCGTATGCCTGCCAGAACGCGCAGATCAGAAAGAATGCAAATCCCACGAATAACGTGCGTTTGTAATTAAGCTTCATTTTGTTCACCGTGCCTTTTTTTATTTTGCGGTCAATATACGGCGGGATAAACCCTCACACAAAGTGAGAAGATATATCTGTACGATGCTCAAATTTCAATGAATGTTTCGCGAAGCATCATAAAACCGTCACATAACAAAATTATAATCTAATTACAGCATAAAAACAAGCGATTTTTGTTTAATCATCATATTTTGACTCAAAAAATCCCCGAAAGGAGCACAATATGGCAGAATATATCTTCAACGAAGGCAAAGATAACGCATCATCCACTTCCGCAAGCACAAATCCGGCAGTAACAAATCAAGCTCCCGCCAACTACGTATATCCTCAGCAGTATGCGACGACACCCCGTCAGTACGTTTCATACGCAGCTCCCGAAAAAAAGAAAAGAAGCACCGTTAAGGTCGTGCTTGCGATCACCGCGATCTTCCTCGCGATGCTCCTGCTCGCAGGAGGCGCAGGCCTCGGCGGTTACTTTATCGCAACGCAAATCATCGGAGCCTCCGATCATAATTCCTCCGGCGGAGGTCTTAACCTCGGCGCAGGAAAGGACGAAGAAACAAAGGCTCCCGCCGAAACAACAGATCCCTCAACGGGAGTTGTTCTGGCTCCCGAATCCCTCGGCACAAAGGACAAGGGCACGATCGCAGAGGTCGTAACCAAGGTTGCCGCCTCCGTAGTCGAGATCACGACCGAATTCGCCACCGTCGACAGCTTCTATTATACCGAAGGTGCCGGAAGCGGCGTCATCATCGACGAGGGCGGATATCTGCTCACCAACAATCACGTTATCGAGGACGATTCCTACGGCATCGCCGACAAGATAACAGTCCGTCTCACCGACGGAAGCGAGCACGTCGCAACCGTCGTCGGAACAGACACAGACACGGACATTGCCGTGCTCAAAATCGACGCAGAAGGGCTTGTCGCAGCCGACATCGGCACAAGCTCGGGGCTTTCCGTCGGCGAGGAGATAGTTATCATCGGCAATCCGCTCGGAACGCTCGGCGGAACAGTCACCAACGGCATCATCAGCGCGCTTGACCGCGAGATCACCGTAGGCAACGAGACGATGAATCTGCTTCAGACCAACGCCGCAGTCAATCCCGGCAACTCGGGCGGCGGCATGTTCAATCTCGCAGGCGAGCTCGTGGGCATAGTCAATGCGAAATACTCCGAAAGCGGCATCGAAGGTCTCGCATTCGCGATCCCGATGGACGACGTTACCTACGTCGCAAACGAGATCCTCGAATACGGCTACGTCAGAGGCAGAGTTTCCCTGCACATCAGCGTCATCGACATCGATTCCTACTCCGAGGCGACATATTACAAGGTCAACTCGCTCGGTCTGTACGTATACGACGCAGAGAAGGGCTACAATGACGACGTGCTCCAAAACGGAGACAGGATCGCGCAGGTCGAAGACGTGGAGATCACCTGCTTTGCGGATCTGAAGGCGATACTGAAATCTCACAAGGTCGGAGACACTCTCACAGCCGTCATCGTCAGAAACGGACGCTACAACACGGTCACCCTCACCTGCTATGAACGCACAAACGAATCCGCAGGCGTTGACTTCGAAGACTGACAGAAATAAAAAAAGAAGGATATCGGCGAGCCTCGTCGATATCCTTACTTGATTTCGGAGAAAAACCGCTATATAATATTAAAGTAAACCACAAACGAAAGGAACTGCCGTATGTATAAGATTCTCATCGTCGATGACGAAGAAATGATACGCAGAATGATCGCAAAATACGCCGCATTCGAAGGTCACGCGACGGACGAAGCCGCGGACGGCATGGAGGCGATAGAAAAATGCCGCACGAAAAGCTACGACATCGTGATAATCGACATAATGATGCCCGAGCTTGACGGATTCTCCGCCTGCCGCGAGATCCGCAAGTTTTCGTCCGTGCCGATCATTATGCTTTCGGCGCGCGGCGAGGAATACGACAAGATAAACGGCTTTGAGCTCGGCATAGACGATTACGTTGTCAAGCCGTTTTCTCCCAAGGAACTTATGCTTCGCGTAGGCGCGATACTCAAGCGCGTCGGATCCGCTCAAAAGTCGGGACCAGAATCAAGCACAAGCACTCACGAGATCATCGAGCTCGGCGGTCTTGTCGCAGACCTGACGGCACGCATCGTATACCGCGACGGAGAGAAAATCGATATGTCTCCGAAGGAGTACGACCTGTTCTTTTATATGCTCAAAAACCGCAACATCGCCCTCTCGCGTGAAAAACTCATCTCCGACGTGTGGGGCTACGATTTCTTCGGTGATGACAGAACCCTCGACACTCACATAAAGCTACTCCGTCGTTCGCTCGGAAATTATGCGTCTCACATAGTCACTCTGCGCGGCGTCGGCTACAGATTCGACACCGACTGACATGAAAGATTTTGACAAAAAGCGTGCACGCTTCAGCGTGAAGCACAGAATTCTCTCAAGTCTTCTGCTCTTCACCGCCATAATTCTCGGCTCGCTGTGGATATTTCAGATATTGCTTCTTGACCGCATATACAGCTCGATAGTCACAGACCGACTCGAATCGACCGCGAGCAAGCTTGAGGCCGTCATCGATGCGGACGATCTTGACGAAACCGCAGCATATCTTTCACACGAAAACGAGATCTGCATCTACATCTTCAAATTTCACCTTCGCAAGGCGCTGCCCGTCAGCTCCGTACACGTTGAGGGCGCTTGCCTGATACATAACGTCGCTCCGGATGAGCTTTCGAGGCTGTACGTATCCGCAAAAGAATCCGAGGACGGCATCAAGATAACGCGCGTCCCGCTCGGCGGCTTCAATATGGCAGAGCAATCCGGCAACGACCGCCTGTCTGCATCAAAGCTTCCCGACAGCATCATTTACACCAAGACCGTCACCTTCGGGGACGGCACAGACGGCGTCATCTTTCTGAACTGTGAGATGACACCCGTCACCGCGACAGTCAAAACTCTGCGCACTATGCTCGGTTGGATCTCTGTCGTAACAGTTTTCATCGCCGTCATATTCGCATACGTGCTCACGCGACGGATTTCGGCTCCGATCGCGGACGTTAACCGCGAGGCAAAGGAGTTGACTCGCTGCCGCTATGACGGAAGCAAGGTCAAGCGCAGCTATAAGGAGATCGAAGAGCTGTCCGAAACGCTCACATACGCCGCATCCGAGCTTTCAAAGGTTGACAGGATGCAAAAGGAGCTCATCGCCAACATCTCTCACGATCTGCGCACACCCCTCACCTTGATCGAGGGCTATTCCGAAATGATGCGTGACATTCCGGGCGAAAACACCCCCGAAAACATGCAGGTTGTCATTGACGAAACAAAACGTCTCTCCACGCTTGTAACAGATCTGCTTGAGCTGTCACGCATACACCGTGACGACGAAAAAGTAACGTTTTCCGTTATAAATCTCACAAAATCGCTCGAAAACACCACGGAGCGCGTCAAAAAACTCTACTCTCCCGACGGATACAAGATCGAGCTTCACACCGACGGCGACGTATACGTTTCCGCAGATCGGACACGTTTGCTTCAGGTCATCTACAATCTCATCGGCAACGCAGTCTCGTACACGGGTGACGATAAGACAGTCACGGTCACGGAAGTCATCGTCGGCACCTCGGTCCGCGTTTCCGTCACGGACTCGGGAAGCGGCATCGCAAAGGAGGATCTCCCTCTCATCTGGGACAGATATTACAAGCTCGACAAGGTGCACAGACGCGGCGCCGGCGGATCGGGTCTCGGTCTTTCGATCGTCAAGGAGAATCTGCTTTTGCACAACGCACGCTTCGGCGTTTCATCGGAGCCCGGTCACGGAAGCACGTTCTGGTTTGAGCTTCCCATCGCAAATCCGAACGGCACAGCAAAATAACTCCCTTATCCCGACGAAAGAGCTGCGTCGGGATATTCTTTTGATGAAAATTGCTTTTTATCTTTATTTATCAAAATAAATAAGGTATAATATAAAGTATGCATCATTTATGCGAAAGGAACCCTCTCCGTGGTATTTTCAAGTCTTGAATTTTTATTCGCGTATCTGCCGATAACGCTTATTTTATATTACCTCTCGCCCGTCAAATGGCGCAACGCGGTGCTTTTCCTCGTCAGCCTTGTGTTCTACGGATGGGGCGAGCCCGTTTATGTCATCCTGATGGCTGTAACCATCCTTGCCGATTACGGATTCGGCTATTGGATCGGCAGCAAGAAAGAGCGCGGCGAAAACGCAAAAAGCATACTTGTTTTATCGTGCATATTCAATCTGGGGATACTGTTTTTCTTCAAATATTACAATTTTATCGCGGGAAATCTGCGTCCCGTGCTGACGTTTTTGCCCGATCTTAACGTAGAGCTCCCAATCGGAATATCCTTTTACACGTTCCAGGCGCTCTCATACGTCATCGACGTATACAGAGGCGATGCGGAAAAGCAGAAAAATCCCATTGATTTCGGCGCTTACGTCACAATGTTCCCTCAACTCATAGCGGGTCCCATCGTCAAATACCGCGAGGTTGCGGACCGACTCAAATCCCGTACCGTGACTCTCGATGACGCCGCCTCCGGCGTGCGCATATTCATTGTGGGCCTTGCAAAAAAAGTCCTTCTCGCGGATATGGCAAGCGAGCTTTGGCTCGCTGCCGCAGAGTCCGATTCACCCACCGCGGCTGCCGCATGGCTCGGCATACTTATGCGCACCGCGCAGATCTATTTTGACTTTTCCGGTTACTCCGATATGGCGATCGGCCTCGGCAGGATCCTCGGCTTCGAATTTCTCAAAAACTTCAATTATCCCTATATATCGAAGAGCATAACGGAGTTTTGGCGCCGCTGGCACATCTCGCTTTCAACTTGGTTCCGCGAGTACGTTTACATTCCTCTCGGCGGCAACAGACGCGGACTTCTGATTCAGTACCGTAATATGCTCATAGTCTGGCTCTGCACGGGACTCTGGCACGGCGACTCGTGGAATTTCGTTTTATGGGGGCTGTTCTATTTCGTCCTGCTCGCCCTTGAAAAAGCGCTCGGAGAGGCAAGGCTTACGCGCATCCCCGCCGCACTTCGCCATCTTTTCACAATGACAGCAGTTACTTTGGGTTGGGTACTCTTCTCCTTTGACGAGCTTACGGACGTGATCTCGTATCTCGGCGCTATGTTCGGACAAAACGGCGCTGTATCCATCACCGATCTTTACGATATCACACGATCCATCCCCTTCCTTCTGATTCTCGCCGTTGCATCAACTCCTCTGCCGAAGAAGATCGCAGACAGATTTGCCGCAAAAAGCGAAGCCTGCCGCATCTTTCTTGACGTCACAGGCATCCTCACCATGCTTCTTTGCGTTGCATATCTCATCTCCTCCGCCTACCACCCCTTCCTCTACTTCCGATTCTGATCCGAAAGGTAACAGCTATGAGATCAAATGCAAAAACATCCTCGCTGATACTTATCATACTGTCTGCAGTTCTTATTTTCGGCTTCACGCTGGCGTTTTTCATCATCCCGGACCGTGAGATCTCGGAAAATGAAAACCGCGTCCTCGCATCCGCGCCCGAGCTTACGCTTGAATCGCTCGTTTCGGGCAAATTCACAGAGGACATAAAGGACTATTTCTCAGATCAATTCCCTCTCCGCGAGTTTTTCATCAACGTCAAGGGAATGTCTGAGCTCGCCCTCGGCAAGCGCGAGAACAACGGCGTGATATACGCCAAGGACGGATATATGATCGACCGCCTCACGGCGGATTTTGGCGCAGTCGAAGCGAACCTCACCTCGCTTTCAAAGCTTGATTCCGCACTCACCTCACGTATAACCGTTGCCGTCGCGCCGCGAAAGATCGACGCCCTCGGCGCACACTTGCCTACATCTCTTTCGGGCACGGGCACAAAAGCTCTCTCCGAACTCACGGAAATCACAAATCGACTCGGACTCGACTCCGTCGATCTGTATTCCCCACTCACCAACGCCGCCGGCAACGGCGATTACGTCTACTACCGCACAGACCATCACATCACAACGGAAGGTGCATATCTGATCTATCTCGCGCTTGCGGAAAAGCTCGAATTTGAGCCTTATCCGCGTGAATACTTCACAAAAGAAACAGTATCCCGCGACTTTTACGGCACGACGTGGTCCGCCTCGGCAACGGCGGGAATCGCCCCCGACGAGATAATTCTTTGGAGAAGTGCGGATGATGAGGAATATACCGTTCATATTATAGATAATGACACATCGATCGAAGGATTTTACGATCTTTCCCACCTTGAAGGCAAGGATAAGTACTCTATCTTCCTTTCGGGCACCAATGCCGGCGTCACAGTCACCGACGGCGACGGCGACAGACCGCGTCTGCTCATCATCAACGACAGCTTCGCCAATTCTATCGTACCGTTTCTTGCGCTTCACTACGACGTTGAAATGACGGATCCGCGTTTTCTCAAAAGCGGTCTTTACGACAAGATCGAATCCGGCGGATACGACGAGGTTCTGCTCCTTATGAATCTCGACACGCTCTCCTCATCTCCCCTTCTTTCCGTTGTTTCGGTCGGAGTTCCCAAAGAATAATTATTGTTAACAAAATAAATATGATTGTATGTCGAAAAATGTGGTATACTGATGTAAAGAGTCAAAATTTACTCATTTCCCGACAAACGGAGCTTCATAAATGAACAATTATCCCTCTACTGCGCGCACAAACCAACCTCGTGCGTCACAGCCTCGCACAAGCCCGCAGCCGCAAAGACGCACGTCCCCGCCGCCTGCGCAAAAGGGCAACGGCAAAAAGAAAAATCTGCTTCGCCGAAAGCGCGCGTTTTTATTCTATTTTCCCGCACTCATACTCTATCTTGAGCTTGTTTTCCACGTCGCAATAAGGATCTCAACGAAAAACAGCGCAGGATCAGGCGCACTTTTCCACATCACGATGTTTTCTCTTGCGGCAGGATGTCTTCTGACGTTCTTCTCGACGCTTTTTGTCAACAGGATCAACAAGTACATCGTTTATGTGCTCAGCGGCTTCATAACGATACTTTTCTGCGTTCAGCTCGTTTATTTCCAGCAGTTCCGCGACTATTTCAAATGGTCCACCATCGGATTCGCGGGTGACGTTACGCAGTTCTGGCGTGAGGCTCTCGCCTGCATCGCACGCAACTGGTTCACGCTCGTCCTTTTGCTCGCGCCGTTCGTGCTGTATCTGATCTACGGACAGAAAAAAGCGCCCGCCCTCGGAACGCCTCTTCGCGTCAAGATAATCCTTATTTGCCTTGCGCTGATGTTCCATTTGACAGCGGTAGCCGCCATCGTTTCAAACGAGGACGCGGAGCATCACTACAAAAAAACCTTCTCCGCGACAAACTCCGTCGATTATTTCGGCATACTGACAACGACGCGTCTTGACATCAAGTACATCATCGTCGGTCAGCCCGACGCGAACTCGGACGATGAGGACGTCATCGGTATCGACAGCGATCTCAATCCGTTCGGTACGCTCGCGCCGCCCGAAACGGAGAAGCCCACACCGCCCGAAACGGACGCAAACGGAGAGACTGTAGCTCCGCCCGAGACGGAGGCTCCGGAGCCTCCCATCGTATACGGCGACAACGTCCTTGACATTGATTTTGATTCGCTTATCGCAAATGAGAAAAACGACACCATCCGTGAGATGCACGAGTATTTCTCCGCTGTCACTCCCACGAAGAAGAACGAATACACGGGATATTTCGAGGGCAAAAACCTCATTTATCTGACACTTGAAGGCTTCTCATACAAATGCGTATCAGAGGAGCTGTTCCCGACGCTTTACAAGATGATGAACGAGGGTTTCGTCTTCGAGAATTTCTACACGTCGCTTTGGGGCGGTTCGACCGCTACCGGAGAATACGTTTCGATGACAGGTCTGTTCTACAACTCGGCAAAATGCCTTGAAATGAGCGCCGAAAACGAATGGCCCTTCACTCTCGGCAACGTCTTCAACAAGCTCGATTATTCCGTTTACGGCTTCCACAACCACACCTACACCTACTACGGACGCGACAAGTCGCATCCCAACTTCGGATACAAGAAATATCTCGCAGTCGGCAACGGACTTGACAATCTGACCTATTATTGGCCGCGCTCCGACCGTGAAATGGCTGAAGCCACGATCGATTACTACATCGACAAAGCTCCCTTCCATGCGTATTATATGACGGTCAGCGGTCACGCCAACTACACCTTTATGGGCAACAGTATGGCAAAGCGCCACCGCGACAGAGTCTCGCATCTTGACTGCTCCGAAAACGTTCAGGCTTACATCGCCTGCCAGCTCGAGGTCGAGGATATGCTGACTTATCTGGTTGAACGTCTTGAGGAAGCAGGTGAGCTTGAAAACACCGTTTTCGTTATGAGCGCAGACCATTATCCCTACGCGATGTCAGACGAGGAGCTCGCAGAGCTTTACGATCTGCCCGTTGACAACATCCACGGAAACTTTGATCTGTTCCGCAACGGTGCCGTTATCTGGTGCGCGGATATGGAAGAGCCCGTGCACATCACAAAGCCGTGCTCCTCCCTCGACCTGATCCCGACGGTGCTTAATCTGTTCGGCGTTGACTACGACTCACGTCTGCTTATGGGCACCGACGTCAACTCAACGACAGATCCGCTCGTTATCCTCAACTGCGACAGCGGATATCCCGTCTGGAATTTCATCAACAGCTACGGATCATACAACAACTCGACCAAAAAATTCACTCCTGCACCCGGAGTGACCGTCAACGAGGACGCGCTCGACGCATACATCAAGCAGATGACCTCCATCGTCTCAACGAAGCGCAAATACTCGTATCGAATCCTCGAAAACGACTATTACAGCTACGTTTTCGACTGACAAGCACAAAAAAGACCTTGCGGATGCAAGGTCTTTTTTCGTTATTCTGTTCTGAGTGCGATAACGGGATCCTTCTTTGCTGCAAGCCGCGCAGGGATGAATCCCGCGATGAGCGTCAGCGACATACTGATGATGACAAGGATCATGCCGCCCTGCCAAGGCAGAACCGCTCCGAGATTGCTGATATCTGTCAGCGCACGGATGATCCAGTTGATGGGGAAACAGAGAAGCACCGTAGATCCGATACCGATCACTCCGGAGATGAAACCAACGATGAGCGTCTCCGCATTGAAAACGCGTCTGATATCGCGCTTGGATGCACCGATAGCACGGAGTATACCGATCTCCTTTGTGCGTTCGAGAACGGAAATATAAGTGATAATACCGATCATTATCGAGGAAACAACGAGCGAGATCGCAACAAACGCGATGAGAACGTACGTTATCGCGTTGAGGATCGTCGTGATCGAGGACATAAGAAGCGCGACGTAGTCGGTGTAGGTGATCTCATCCTCTTCCTCAACTGTGCTGTTATATTCCGTGATAACGTCCGCAATCATATCCTTGTCCGCGAAGGTTGCGGCATAGATATAGATGGCGGAGGGGGAGGATTTATCGACGATTCCGAGTCTTTCGACGTTTTCATCGTATGTGGATTCGCTGATATTCGACGGAACGTACTCATCGTAGACGAGCTGATAATTGTCGGCGGTGAGCTCAAGCATATCGAGCATTCCCGCGAGCGTCTCCGTCGTCATCGCGCCGAGAGTCGCCTCGATAGTTGCGGCGTATTCCTCCGTAACTCTCACCTCGATCATATCCTCAACGTAAGCGAAAAGCGTTGCGTCGTCTATATCCTCAAGCATAGACTCATACTCGGGATATTCCGCCTTGACCATCTCCTCGATGGCGGCACGGTCGAGATTTGCCATATACTGCGACTTCATCGTTTCGATGTACTCATCGGTAGGCACGGACATAATTGCCGTATAGATCGCAGCCTTATCCGCTACGGATGCAGAGGCAAGATATTCCGCAACGGCAGACTTGATCTCGTCCTCCGTCGGCTCTTCGGCGTTTTCATCGGGGAAAAGAAGTCCCGTGATAACGTCAACGTCGGGGTTTGCGAGCTGTTCTTTGACGATGTCGCGCGAAGCGGTCTCGTCAAGAAGGTATTCGGTCAGCGCCGTTGTATAAGCGATGCCCGTTGTCATTGCTGTTGCAAGCGCATCGGGATTCGGTCTGATGATACCGCAGATTTTGAGCTCAAGTCCGTTCGAATAAAGGGTAGACACACCAAGATCCGTTTCGGAAAGATCGATGTACGCACCCGTTTTCGAATCTTTGACGAACATATCCGCGGAAAGGACGAGCTTCATCTTGCTCGACGTGATCTCCTCAAAGGTCCAGGGGCCGTTGTCGTTCGTTATCATCTCACCCTTGTTCATAGCGATGAACGAATCGGACATTTCCTGTGTGGTGAGCAGACCGAGGGAATACAGCACAAGGTCATCAAGCTCGTTGTTCTGATTGACTACGAGAAGCACCTCGTCATACGCGTGGGGCCAATCGCCCCAAAGCACGTCGTACTGCTCCGAAAGCAGCTCGGAGACAAGCATTTTTTCGCCATCGTCGTTTGTTTCATCCTCGCCGGCGGGAAGCATTTCCTGCCAGATGGACAGCTCGGAGAACATTGAAACAGACGCAGCGGGACCGAAGAAGGAGGTTCCGCCGTCGGCGCCGGTTACTGCGGACATCATTTCCTGCATCATCGTCATTGCGTCAGCCTTGACGATATCTCCGTTTTTATCCTCGACGTAGATGTTCATCGGCACGTCATATTTGTACACAACGGAGCTTGCATAGTCGGAAAGCGGATTTTTGCCGTCCGCATCCTCTTTCATAATGTATTCACGGAACGCGGAGAGATTGTTCTTCGTCATTTCAAGAGAATTGAGCGAGTTCATAAGATCGTAAAGCGCGGTGTTCGTGTAAACGTAATCACCGAGCTCCTCGTCCGTTTTCGCGGGAGCGTCGCTCTCCTCGCCCTCGGGGACAGCTCCGCCGTTCATTGAGGCAAACATACTGCTGATATCGACCGATTCCGCCTCAAGCGTGATCGGATATGAGGAAAGCGTATCTTCCTGCACACGGTTGATGTAGGCGTTTATACCGTTTGACAGTGACAAAATGAGCGCAATACCGATGATACCGATAGATCCCGCAAACGCGGTAAGCAGCGTGCGCGTCTTTTTCGTCATCAGGTTGTTTTTCGACAGCGAAAGCGCCGTAAAGAAGCTCATCGACGTGTGCTTGTCGTAGCGGTCCTTCTTGGCAGGACGTTTTTTGTCCGTTTTTTCCTCTTCGCGAGACTCTTCGGAGACATATGGATCCGAATCTCCCGTGATCTTACCGTCAAGCAGACGGATGATGCGCGTTGCGTACTGATCGGCAAGCTCGGGGTTATGCGTAACCATAATAATGAGCTTGTTCTTTGAGATCTCCTTGAGGATCTCCATTATCTGTACGCTCGTTTCGGAGTCAAGTGCGCCCGTGGGCTCGTCCGCAAGCAGAATATCGGGATCGTTAACGAGTGCACGTGCGATCGCAACTCTCTGCATCTGGCCGCCCGACATCTGATTCGGTTTTTTGTGGATCTGATCCGCAAGTCCCACCTGAGTGAGCGCGTCGATCGCACGGCGGCGTCTGTCCATCTTGGACACGCCCGACAGAGTCAGCGCGAGCTCGACGTTTGAAAGTACCGTCTGATGCGGGATGAGATTATACGTTTGAAAGACAAAGCCTATGGAGTGATTTCTGTAAGTGTCCCAGTCTGCATCCTCGAAATCTTCGGTGCGTCTGCCGTTTACGGAAAGCTGGCCCGACGTGTAACGGTCAAGTCCGCCGATGATGTTGAGAAGTGTTGTTTTTCCGCATCCGGACGGTCCGAGGATCGCAACAAATTCACTTTTACGGAACTCGATGTCTATACCCGAAAGCGCACGCACGGTATAGTCGTCGGTGCCGTATTCTTTTGTGATATTTTTCAGCTTTAACAAGTGTTTTCCCTCACTTTTTCAATATACACCTTTATGATACGACACCGCACGAGTCCTTGTCAATACGCTTCATTTTATTAACAACGGGAATTTCCACATTATTAACATTTTTATCCTTTCGGTCACATCTTGCAAAGTAAGCCGTGAGGCTGTATAATGTTAGCAGGAACATCAATCCGTTCATACAAAAAGGAGAAACGAAAATGAGCGAAGCTGTATCAATTTGCAAGAAATATGAGCCGTACTTCAAGGTCGGCGCTGCAGTAAATCCCTATCTCGTATCACGTTACGGGGATCTGATCGCGAAACATTTTTCTTCTCTCACCTGCGAAAACGAAATGAAGCCCTCCGAGCTTCATCCCGCGCGCGGCGTTTATGCATTCGAACGCGCAGATGCCGTTGCCGATTTCGCACGCAAAGCCGGGATCCCAATGAGAGGCCATACCTTCGTCTGGCACGGACAGACTCCTGCCTGGTTCTTCGACGGTGCAACAGCGGATTCCCTCACCGAAACGCTGACGGATCACATCAAAACTGTATCCGAACGCTACTCCGACATCATATATGCGTGGGACGTAGTAAACGAAGCCGTCAACGATCACCCGAACGGAAGTACGCTCCGTCCGAACACTCCCTATCTCCCCATCCTCGGTGATGATTATCTCCGCTCGGCATTCAAGCTTGCAAAATCGCTTATACCCGACGGAGTCGATCTCGTCTATAACGACTACAACGAATGCAACCCGGGCAAACGTGCGCGCATCATTGAAACGGTAAAAAGCATAAACCGTGAGGAAAAGCTCGTCAACGTCATCGGTATGCAATCCCATTGGCGCACAGGCGAGCCCTCGCTCGACACGATCAAGGAAACGATCGAGCTTTACGCCGCAACGGGATGCCGCATACAGGTCACGGAGCTTGACGTATCGATGCATAAATGGAACGAGCCTGAGGGCACCGTCTGGTACACTCCCGAGAAGGTCGAATCGCACGCACGCTACTACGGCGACATCTTCAAGATCTTCCGCGAGTACTCGGACGTGATCGACTCGGTCACGTTGTGGGGCGTCGTCGACGGCGCATCATGGCTCAACGGTTTCCCCGTCAAGAACCGTCCCGACAAGCCTCTCCTGTTCTCCGACGACGGCGCGCCGAAGGAAGCGTACCATAGAATAATGGATTTTTGATCTTCAATCAAATAATAAAACCGTTTCTTCGCTCACCGAGCGTTGAAACGGTTTTTGTTTGTTTGAAGGTTTTGGAAAAGGGGTTCGTGGGAACCTTCCATCTCAAAAAAACTGCGCTCTTCTTTTGCTGCTTTTTCCGCTTTTTTGATCACAAACGCAAAAAACTCCCCTCCTGTATGAAGATTTTTAGAAAGGGTTCGGGGAAACCTTTTTCCTTAAAAAGGTTTCCCCGATAAACTCACACTAATTCAAAAATCAAAGTCCCTTTTCGCAGGCGGCGAGCTTGATGCAGACGCAAAGAATATCTATCGCAAGCTGAAGCTCATCGTCATCGGGGCAAGACGGCGCGATCCTAAGATTGCTGTCCTCGGGGTCACGATGATAGGGATACGTTGCTCCCGCTTCCGTCAGCTTTACGCCGGCATCGCAGCAGAGCTCATATACACGGCGCGCACAACCGGGCGCAACGTCAAGGCTGATGAAGTATCCGCCCTTCGGGCGCGACCATTTTGCAATACCGAGACCGCCGAGCTCGCGCTCCAGAGTGTCGCACACGATGGCGAACTTAGGGCGGAGGATAGCCGCGTGATGCTCCATGTGCTCACGAACAGCCGCCGCGTTTCCGAAGTACTTGACGTGTCTCATCTGGTTGATCTTGTCGTAGCCGATCGTCTGGAAGGTCATAAGTCCCTTGATCTGGTTGAGATTATCCTTGCTTGCCGCGAGAATCGCAACACCGGAGCCGGGGAAGGTGATCTTAGATGTGGACGCGAAATACATAATCATATTTTCGCTTGCAGGTCCGAGCTTTTTTGCTTCCTGGAAGATGTTGAGCACCTCGTCCTTATCGTCGGGATAAAGATCGTGCACGGAGTACGCGTTATCCCAGAAAATTCTGAAGTCAGGAGCCTTGGGCTCGAGTGCCGCCATACGTTTTACAACCTCATCACTGTAAGTGATGCCCGTGGGGTTGCTGTACTTGGGAACGCACCAGATTCCCTTGATGGACGCATCGTTTTTGACAAGATTCTCAACGATGTCCATATCGGGACCGTCCTTAGTCATCTTGATCGGTATCATTTCGATTCCGAGAGATTCGCAAACGGCGAAATGTCTGTCATAACCGGGAACGGGACAAAGGAACTTGACCTTGCGCTCGAGTCCCCACGGACGAGGCGAACCGTATACGCCGAAGTGCATCGCGCGGATGATCGAGTCATACATCAAGTTAAGGCTTGAATTGCCTGCAACGAGGATGTTTTCCGCGGGAATGTCAAGCAGCTCCGAAAAAAGGCGCTTTGTTTCGGGAAGTCCGTCGAGAACACCGTAATTACGGCAGTCAAGACCGTCTTCGGAACGGCAGTCCTCGGCATTTGTGATAACACCGAGCATTCCCATTGTCAGGTCGAGCTGTGCCTTTCCGGGCTTGCCTCTGGTAAGGTCAAGGGCGTATTTTTTTCTTCTGATTTCATCATAACGGCGTCTGAGCGCCGCAGCTTCATCTATGGAGATCAAAACCTAAATCCTTGCTTTCTTTAGAAAATATGTGCCGGAATTAAAATTCCGCATTTCCCGACGTGCGCGGGAAGGGCTGTACGTCGCGGATGTTGGACATACCCGTGATGTACATAAGAAGTCTGTCGAAGCCGAGGCCGTAGCCCGCGTGCTTCGTTCCGCCGAAGCGGCGGAGCTCGTTATACCACCAATAATCCTTGGGGTCAAGACCGCAGCGCTCAATAGCGGCGGCGAGGTAATCCTCTCTTTCCTCACGCTGGGATCCGCCGATCATTTCGCCTACACCGGGAACGAGCATATCGCAAGCGGCGACTGTCTTTCCATCGTCGTTCAAGCGCATATAGAACGCCTTGATCTCCTTCGGATAGTCCGTGACGAATACGGGACGCTCGAAGATCTTTTCGGTGAGGTATCTCTCGTGCTCGGTCTGCATATCCATACCCCAATATACGGGATATTTGAAGTCAGCGCCGGACTTTGCAAGAAGCTCAACAGCTTCAGTGTAGGTAACTCTGCCGAAATCGCTCTCGACAAGCTTGGTAAGACGCTCAATAAGTCCCTTATCGATGAATTTGTTGAAGAATTCCATCTCTGCGGGGCAGTTTTCGAGTACGTACGAAACGATATACTTGATCATTGCTTCCGCAAGCTCCATATCGTCCTCGAGATCCGCAAACGCGATTTCGGGCTCGATCATCCAGAACTCAGCCGCATGGCGGGTGGTGTTGGACTTTTCTGCGCGGAAGGTGGGACCGAAGGTGTAAACGTTCGAGAACGCCATTGCGAATGTCTCGACGTTGAGCTGACCTGAAACAGTAAGGTTAGCGGGCTTACCGAAGAAATCCTCGGAGAAGTCGATCTGTCCGTCCTCTGTTCTGGGCGGATTGTCGATATCGAGCGTAGTGAGACGGAACATCTCGCCTGCGCCCTCGCAGTCTGAGCAGGTTACGATCGGAGTGTGAACGTACACAAATCCGCGATCCTGGAAGAAGCGGTGGATCGCCATAGCGGCGACACTGCGCACACGGAAAACAGCGGAATAAGTTGCGGTACGGGGACGCAGATGCGCGATCGTACGGAGATATTCCATTGTATGCCGTTTGTTCTGAAGAGGATATTCGGGCACGGACGTTCCCTCAACGGTGATCTTTTCTGCATGGATCTCGAAGGGCTGTTTTGCCTCGGGAGTCAGCACGAGCTTACCGATAACGTGGAGCGAGCATCCTATATTCTGATGAGCGATCTCATCGTAGTTTTCGAGGTTTGCCGCCTCGAATACGATCTGAAGGTTAGTGAAATAGCTGCCGTCATTCAGTTCGATGAATCCGAACGCGTTGGAGGCACGCATTTTTCTTGCCCAACCGACAACGTGCAGAGTCTTATCCGCATACGTTTCGGGAGAGGCCCATATTGATTTGATTGATGTTACATCTTTTCTTTCCATGATAGATCCTTTCCGGAGCCGCATTTGCAAGTCAAAAGCCTTCGTTTTTTCAAAATACGCAACTGCAGCTTTTATATTATAGTATATTGCGCTTGATTTTGCAAGATGAAAATCAAAATTATTTATTTTTTCTACGCCAAAAATCCGACAAGATACGCTTTTCAGAGCGAACGTCACCGACATAGCGAAGGTTCACCCAATGATCCGGGAAAAGCGCCCTGTATTCGGGAGCACCGAAGCGGTCATCGACAAGAAGCACAACTCCTCTGTCGTCCTCGCCTCTGATAACTCGTCCCGCCGCCTGAAGCACCTTATTCATGCCGGGAAACATATACGCAAACTCGTGACCGCGTTCGCATATACGGTCAAAATGATCGCGGCGCAGATTCAGCTCCGCCGAAATCTGCGGCAAGCCGACGCCAACGATGACAACTCCCGAAAGTCTGTCGCCGGGCAAGTCCACGCCCTCGGAGAAAAGACCGCCGAGCACGCAGAAACCGACATGCGAGCGACTCGGAGACTCCGTGAAACGTGAAAGGAACTCCTCCCTTTCAGCTTCGGTCATATTCTTCTTCTGTACCGTAACGTCGAATCCGCGACGTGTCGCAACGGAAGCAAATGCATCCGAAATGAGCATCAGGTACTTATACGACGGCAGATAGCAGATATAGTTGCCCGTCTTCGCCTCAGCCATCGCTGAGATCATCTCGATGATCTCGCCGGCGCTCGCTTCCCTGTCTGCAAGACGCGTGCTGACTCTGTCAGCCGCCATAAGACACAGATTGTCCCTGTCATAAGGAGACGGAAGCTCGAGTGCGTCACCCTTTTTGCCGATGCCGAGAGCGTACATAAAATAATCCGGCGGCTGAAGCGTCGCGGAAAACAGCACGGACGCATGCGCGCGCGACAGCGCCTTGTCTATGTGCGCAGACGGATCAAGGCACAAATGACGGCACTGTATATCGCCGCCGAACACCTCGACGAAGGTAATATGATGCTTGTCAAAAGCATCTGCCGACGACGCAAAATCGACGAGCTCCGAATAAGCGTGCGAGATCTTCCTGTGCGTCCGTCTTTTTCCGTCGTCAACACCTTTTTCACGTCTGATCTCACGCAAAAGACGCCCGCAAAGCTCCGATGCGTCTCGCGCAAGTCTGCAGATCGACGTCTGCGGCTCGCTTTCAACGGCGTAGCCTGATTCGGTTCCGTCAGATGCCTCCGTTATCGTTTCCGATGCAAGCGATCGCAGGGATTTTATTGCATCGCGAAGAGCGGAGAGCGCTTCCGTCAGCTCAGGATCGATTCCGTCTGTGAGTGTCATCAGCTTTTCCACGGTGGAAAGACCGAGGCTTGCAGAATGCATCGCGGATGCTCTGTCTGTGAGGTTGTGCGCCTCGTCGCAAAGGAAGAGATATTTTTCCGACTTATGCGTATTTTCCTCGCCCTCTGCAAAATAACGTCTGAAATATACTTTCGGATCAAAAACGTAGTTGCAGTCGCAAACTATTACGTCGCACAGCTCCGAGACATCGAGCGACAGCTCATACGGGCAGGCGTTATGCTTATCCGCGATCTCAGCGACGGCAGACGCCGTGAGATGACGACATTTCCCCGCTTTCATTATCAGCTCCGATATCGCGCCGTCAACTCTGTCGTAGTGTCCCTTTGCACGCGGACAAAAATCCGCGGAGCAATATGCACCCGGATAGAGCGCGTTTTTGCCGTATGGACAGATCCTGTCGCGCGCGAGGACCGTTACGGACCTCAGCGACGGCAGATTGCGCAGAAAAACGTTAAGCGCATTCTCCGCCGCCTCGGCGGTGGAGGATTTCTGCGTCAAATAGAACACTCTATCGACGTATCCGACGCCGAGCGATTTGAACGAAGGATATAGCGATGCCGCCGTTTTTCCCGTACCTGTAGGCGCTTCTATAAGCGCGCGTCTGCCCAAACGCGCGGCTTTTACGACAGACGTCATAAAGTCTCTCTGACCCTCACGCACATCCGTATACGGAAAACGCAGCTTCGAAAGCTCGCTTGATCTGTTTTTTTTGCGCGCCAGATGGTATTTTGCCCATCTCGCGTACCGACAAAGAAGTCCCGACGTCTCGTTTTTGAGCTCAGACACATCAAAAACGCACTCAAAGCTACGCGATCTGCCCTCGTTTTTCGGTTCATACGTTATTCTGACAGCCGCCGACTGCTTATTCTCGGCGCGGCACCACATATATGCGTACAAAACGCCCTGCGACACGTGCGACGCGGGCATTCTGTCAGCACCGCCGTAAAACGTGCCCGAGACTGTCTTGATCTCCTCTATCACGTCGCGATCCTCCCCGATATGAATCAGGTCGGCTCGTCCCGACAGACGGTAGATGATGCCGTCAAGCTCGAATTCACATTCAAGCGGCACCTCGGTCAGCGTATCCGCAGATGCAGCGTCCGCAATACGTCTGTGGACGAGATCTCCATCCTCGGCGGACAGACCGTACCCACCGCCGATATCGCCTCCGCGGCACACGCGGTCCGTCAGCTCACGCACCGTAAGATGCACAGTATTTGTTTCGTGATCGTATTTAACTTTCACGGCGCGTATCACCTCCCGACCGATTACCGTAAAATTATCCATTTTGATTATACAATAAATCTTCACACCTTTCAAGCGGTATTGCCTCTGTGTGAAAAAAATATGTCACAGACTTTAGAGTGTATTGACATCGACATTATACAATGATATAATTTAATGATACAGAACATACGTTTCTTTTGACAAAACCAAGGGAGGTAACTATGAACGATAAGCGCTCACCCGACGATTTTTGGGATCTTGCTTCGCTTTTACCGAAAAAGCGTCCTGCCGTAATGCGTCAGCCGAGCACGGACACCGAGCCCGTCACCGTCGAGATCGATACAAAAGAAAGCTCAAACACGGACTCGCACTCGCTGTCGTTCCGTTTCCGCGAGGTTCCCTCCTCCCGTCCGAATTCACGTTCCGATCAAAAGCCTGTGTCAAAAACGGCGGCAACAGCGGCAACGACAGCGCCGCCGACTCGCTACGGCTCGCAGACGCTCCCGCCGCGCGGCGCGTCACGTCAGCGTCCGACTGCGGAAAACGTGCTTGAATACGAGCCCGAGGGCGGTCTTGTCAAGCGAGTCAAAATTATGCGTTGGCCGACAACATACAGCTTTTACGAGCAATTCCGATCAGACGCGATCCGTTGCCGCACGATTCCCGGCAAACCGTGTGCTCACGTTCCGTTTTTCTCGTATACGCCGCAATACAGGCAAATGTCGCAGTCCCAGCTCGAATACTACTTCTATTGGCGCGGACAGTGCAGACAAGGAATCTTCGGTGAGGCTGATTTTGCCTATATTTTGCTCTACGTCTATGAAATAATCAATCTTTACACAACTGATTCCGCGCACGCAGACGACACCGAGGACAAGTCCCGCGGACTTGATATGCTCTCCGATCTGTGGCTCAATTACCGCGGCAAATACAAGGCGCTGGACAAATATCTGTCCGAATGGCTGCCCGACTATTGTCTCATCCACCGTCTGCCGCCGCCTGTGGAAAAACTCGCTCCGATTATGTCCGTCATCACGGAGACGACCTCATTCCGCGAATTTTTTATGACGGACAACGCGCTCTCGCCCGAAACGCTCATCGCGCTTTCGTCCGATTACGATTGGAGAAAAAGCAAATACGTCACCGAAGGTGATCCCGATCGCATCAATGAGTTCAAGACGCATCTTGAGGGCGCCCTTCGCCGCGTCACCGAATCGGGAGACGAACGCTTCACTGCCGTATCGATGACGCCCGCGCGCGCATCACGCGACGCATTTTGCGGCTCACTTTGCGCACACAGCATCAAACGCCGCATCGACGTTGAATATATCTCCTTCACGCGCAGTCACGATCTGCGAACTATCGTGACCGCTATTGTTAAATACTCGGAAAACAAGCTGCGCGCGCATTTCGGCATCAAATCGAGGCTCAAGGTGGACGGCCTCGACGATAGGACCAAGGATGTGATCGACGCATACTTCGCAGCGGTTTATCCCACAGACAGACGTTACGTTTCGCGCACGGAAGCCGAAAAGCGAGAGGAACGCTACTACGAGGAGATGTACGGGGCGCTCTCCGTAGGGATCGACGAGACCGAAGCGCGCAAGCTCGAGGATGCATCCTGGTCAGTCACGGAAAGGCTCACGGAGCTTGATGATACCGTCCTCGAGACTGAGGACGCCGTCTTCATCACCGAAGCTGAATCCGCGCCCTGCGATGAGCCTGCTCCCTCAAACGCAAACGGCGCGCTTACCGTGCTTCACCTTGACGTGCTTCGTGCGATCAACGCCGGTGACGTCGGAGCCGCCGCATCCCTTTGTCACAACGCCGGACGTTATCTTGACGAGATCGTTTCGGAAATCAACGAATACGCCGCCGATGAGATCGGCGACGTTATCATAGAACACGACGGCGCATCTTACTCCGCAATCGAGGATTACGCTGACGAAATTGCCTCGATTCTCGAAAACAACTGAGAAAGGAAAGAAAAAAATGACAGAACATATCAAAAAAGTTCCCAAACGTATACTGTCACGTCTGATGAGCTCGCTTTCCGCGGGAGTGGTTCCGCGTTCCGGCGCTCCCTACATCGCGATCGGACGTCACGATGAGATAGAATCTCTCCTTTCCGATCTCGACCGCGTCGCAGAGGGCGACGCTTCGATGCGCTTTCTCATCGGACGTTACGGCTCCGGCAAAAGCTTCCTCATTCAGCTTATGCGCGGCTACGCCCTCGATCGCGGATTCGTCTGTGCGGACTGCGATCTTTCCACGGAACGCAAGCTCTGCGGCACAAACGGAGCCGGCATCGCAACCTATCGCGAGCTTTTGCGCAATCTTGCAACAAAATCTTCCCCCGACGGAGGCGCGCTTCCCGCGATCCTCGCGTCGTGGATATCGGATATCAAATCCTCTGCCGTCAAGGACGGCTTTGCGGCAGGCACAGATAGCTTTGACCGCGCCGTGCGCGCACGGATCCACGATTTCGTGCGCAAGCTAGAATCGGGCGTCGGAGGCTTCGACTTCGCGCTCGTGCTCTCAACGTATTTTGACGCATGTGAGGCAGACGATGAGACGAAAAAGAGCGCCTGCCTGCGCTATCTGCGAGGCGAATACGCAAACAAGACGGAGGCGCGCGCCGCGATACGCGGCATCAGCTCCGTAATCGGTGACGACAACTGGTACGATTCGATCAAGATGATCTGCCGTCTCGTCACCTCGATCGGACACAAGGGCCTCGTCGTTTTCGTCGACGAATGCGTGAATCTCTACAAGATCCCCAACCGCATCAGCCGCGAAAACAACTACGAAAAGCTCCTGATGATGTTCAACGACACGCTCGAAGGACGCGCGGAAAATCTGATGCTCGTCTTCGGCGGTACGCCGCAGTTCCTTGAGGACCGCAGGCGCGGTCTGTTCTCTTACGAAGCGCTCCGTTCACGCCTTTCCGACGGCAAATACGACACGGGCAAGTACAAGAATATGATCGGGCCCGTGATCCGTCTGCGCCGTCTGTCCGACAATGAGCTGTACGCCCTGATCTTGCGCGTCACGGCTCTTCACGCCGAGCACTACGGCTGGACGCCGCGTGTCACCGAGGACGATCCCAAGACCTTCCTCGCCGCCGCGACCTCTGCCGCGGGCGCGGATCTGATGATAACGCCGCGCGAGATCATCCGCGACTACATCTCCGTGCTCAACATCCTCTATCAAAACGCAGACGCGACCTTCGCATCCGTCGTCGGTGACGGGCTCACGTTCACTCCCGCAGAAGATCCGAACGCGGACGAAGAAGAAGTCACGCCTCTGTCCGATGCCGAAAAAACAGAAAAAGCCTCCGCTTTTTCGCCGGAGGACATAGTTTTATAATCAAAATCGAAAGGAGCCGCTATGGAATACGGACGTCTTACGAGCGCGGAGGAGGTCTTTGAGCTTTTCTCTCCGTTCATTCAGGAATACATCTATTCTCGCGGATGGGACAAGCTTCACGAGGTGCAGCTCGCCGCCGCCGACACCATTTTCACGACGGATCACAATCTGCTGATCACGTCCGCGACAGCGTCCGGCAAGACAGAGGCGGCGTTTTTTCCGATACTGTCGCAATTTTACGACGATCCGCCGTCCTCCGTCGGCGCACTCTACATCGCGCCGCTGAAAAGTCTGATAAACGACCAGTTCCTGCGCATTGACGAGCTTCTCTGGATGACGGGGATCCCCGTTTTTCATTGGCACGGCGACGTCGCACAGTCTCACAAATCAAAGCTGCTCAAAAACCCCGCCGGCATACTGCAGATCACGCCCGAATCGCTTGAATCGATGCTTATGAACCGATCCAACGACATTCCGCGTCTGTTCGGTGATCTGCGCTACGTCATCATTGACGAGATCCACACACTGACCTCCTCGGACAGAGGAAATCAGGTAATCTGCCAGATCGAGCGAATCGCGAAAAAGATCGGACATATGCCGCGCAGGATCGGTCTGTCCGCAACTGTCGGTGACACAGAGCTCGCCGCCAAATGGCTCTCGGGAAGCGACACGCGCGTCTGTGACGTACCGAAGGTCGCGCCGAAGCCCATACGTTGGCGCCTCGGGCTCGAGCATTTTTATCTCGCAGACGAAGAAACAGTCCACATCGGCACTCACGAGGTCAGAAAGGAGCCCTCACTCGGCGATCTCGCACCCGCTCCGGGCGAGACGCCGACGGTCATCGATCCCGGCTACGAATACGTCTATGATTGTGTGCGCGACAAGCGCGCCCTCGTCTTTTCAAACTCGCGTGAGGAGACGGAATACGTCTGCGCTACGCTCCGTCAGATCGCGAAAAACCGTGGCGAAGACGACATTTTCCTCATCCATCACGGCAATTTGTCCGCGTCTATACGCGAGGAGGCTGAGATACTGCTGAAAAGCGAAGAGCATCGCATGGTCGCATGCGCGACGACTACGATGGAGCTCGGCATCGACATCGGCAGACTCGAGCGCATCGTGCAAAACGGCTCGCCCAACTCCGTTTCGAGCTTTCTACAGCGTCTCGGTCGGTCGGGACGAAGAGATGCACCTCCCGAAATGATGATGGTATTCCGCGAGGATCCGCCTCTGCCGAACACGCCCCTGCCTCAGCTCATCCCGTGGGAGCTTCTGCGTGCGATCGCGATAGTTGAACTCTACATCAAAGAGCGCTTCATCGAGCCGCCGTCTGTCAAAAAAATGCCGTTTTCGCTTCTGTTCCAGCAAACGCTTTCGATCCTCGCATCAAGCGGTGAGCTGACGCCCGCACGTCTCGCAGACACGGTGCTGTCCTTGCCTCCCTTCGCCTCGGTCGAGCGCGAGGACTACCGCACATTGCTTATTTCAATGATAAAAAACGACTTTCTCGAGCTGACTGAGGAGGGCGGTCTCATCGTCGGAATACGCGGCGAAAGAATGACCGCAGGCTTCAAATTTTACGCTGTTTTCAAGGATTCGGAGGATTTCACCGTCCGTTGCGAATCGGACGAGATCGGCACCATCACGGAAGCGCCTCCCGTCGGTGACAGATTTGCCCTCGCGGGCAGAGTTTGGGAGGTTGAAGAGCTCGACATCCCGCGAAAGCTCATCTACGTCCGTGCGATCGAGGGCAAAATGGAGATCTCGTGGCCCGGCGAGTTCGGTGAGATCCACACGAAGATCCTCGAGGCTATGTACCGCGTCCTTTCCGAGGACAAGGTCTATCCGTACCTGAAGCCGCGCGCCGCGGCGCGTCTTGATATGGCACGCCACGTCGCAAGGAACACAAATATGCTCGACTCTCCCATCGTCTCGCTCGGCGGACTCACCTACGCCGTGTTCCCGTGGCTCGGTACTCGCAGCTTCCGCACGCTCCGCCGCTACATCTCGAAAAACGCCAAGCGCTACGGCATCTCGGGCATCGAGTTTGAGGGCTGCTACTTTATGACCTTCAAGTGCGAATCGGGCAACGTAGATGCGCTTATGTCTGCGATTAAGCGAGACTTCTGCCACGGGCTTGACACAGATGAGCTCGTCGGTGAAAACGAAACGCCCGTCTTTGACAAGTACGACGAATACGTGCCGTCCGAGCTTCTGCGACGCGCATATTCGCGCGAGCGTCTGCGCACGGACGAGATCGCACACCGAGCATCCTACGGATGGATAATAGAATAAAAAATGCTTCGGCAGATCCTGCCGAAGCATTTTTATTTTATTTGTCAAGCTCGTATTCGGTTGTGACTGTGAACGTGGGAGTATAGATAGCTTCGGGACCGACGAACACTTGCAGGCGATACGTACCGGGAGTTATAAGCTCCTTATACTCCTGCGCAATGTGTTTTCTTGCAAAAGCTATTGTCGCCTCCGGCTTATACTGTTTCCAATTGTAATACACGGGACTGAAAAACGCGCTACCGTGCTCAATGAGATCCCAAGATTCTGTTTCTTCATTCCATTTTTCAATATACGGATGAATGAACATCTCAAAGCACTTTCCGTTCAAATTCTTTACGTTGATAACCACACCGGTAAAATTAATTGGATACGTATCTTTTTCGAGAGTTACTTCGAAATTGTCCTTATCATAGTCTTGTTCCAGTTCATTTTCGGAATACGTTACAAACGGCACAGGGAAAAGATCAGCTTCCGCCACGGGAACATATCGCGGAGGCTCACTCGGAACATCTGCGGTTCCGATAGTTTGACGAGGTGTTTCGGAGGAACCTCCAACCGCATCCGTCGTATCATCTGGCGTATTCGCATCGGCACAAGAAATAACACATATTACAAGCATCAGTAAAAGCGCAACAATTACGGGAATTGATTTTTTCATAACGGTTCCTCCACAAAATATTAACAGGATTTGCCTGCAATTATATTTTATCACACCAAACATATACGTGTCAATAAAAAAGGCTTCGGCAGGATCTGCCGAAGCCTTTTTTCTGTTTTATTAATTTTATCCGCGGCCGCCGCCCGGTCGTCCGTGACCGCCGCCGGGCATTCCTCCGGGCGCTCCGCCTTGCGCTCCGCCCTGCATTCCGGAGGAATAGCCGTAGATGTATCCGTCCATCTCGACTTCCGCGCTCGCATCACCGACAGTGATCGTGTATTTGCCGCTGTCATCGATTCCGGGCGCCGTCAATACTATTGACGAAAACGCCTTTTTCGGCGTATAAGACAGAAGCAGGCTTCCTTTATCGTCTGTCACAGTGATCTCCATACCGGCCGAGCCGCCATTGACGGTAAACATCATCGCTCCCTGCGTCGCTGATGAAAATCCCGTTGCCATGCCCTGCGCACCGATCGCAACGCAGATGCCGCCTGTCGCATTTGCGCTTGTTGCGCAGTCGAGCGCGCCGTTTCCGCTGTTCGTCGGTCCGTCGATGTAAATTTCGCCGCCTGCAACGTTGAAGCTTCCGTTGCTGTCAATTCCGTCACCGTCGGCGTTGACGTAAGTCTTGCCGCCGAGGATGTTTATGCTGTACTCGTCAGATCCCTCCATCTTTCCGCCGCCGAAGCCGCCGAAGCCCATACCGCCCGTCGCTTCAACGTCACCGCCTGCGGCGTTCATTCCGTCATCGGAGGCATAAAGGGAGATCTCGCCGCCCGCGACAGTGATCGTAACGCCTTCGATGCCCTCGTAGCTCGTTGCAATGTCAATAACACCGCCCGATATCACAACGTCCGTATCGGAATGGATGCCGTCATCGCCCGTGCTGATCGCAAGCGATCCGTTCGTTATGCTGAGCTTGCCCGCAGAATGAAGCGCGTCATCCGCACAATCGAGCTCAAGTGTACCGCCGTTGATGACAAGTGCACCGTCCGATTTGATACCCTTGGTGCTGACCGTACTCTCGGACGTTTCCGGTGACGTACCGCCACCGGGCACACCTCCGCCCCATCCGCCGCCGAAGCCCATATCGTCCGTATGGATCTTGCCGTTTTCGCTGCCGCCGCCCGACTTAACCGTAAGCGTACCGCCGTCTATCTGCACGATCGAGGAAGCGTCGATGCCGTCGCCGTCCGAGGTGATATTCACTTCCCCGTCCGCGACGTATACGATACCCAGCGACACATCCTCATTGTTTTCCGCCTTTATGCCGTCCTTGCCGGACGTAAGCGTGTATTTTCCGTCCGCGATGTACGCACGGTCGTTAGCAGAAACTGCGTGCGAAGCCGCCGTCACCGTATATGTGCCTCCCGTGAACTTGATGTCGTCCTTGGACACGATGCCGTGTCCTTCTTCGGAAACGACAGTCAGCGCACCCGCGCCGTTAAAGGTTATATCTTCCTTTGAATATACAGCCGCGTCAACGCCTTCATCCGTTTCCGCATATGCACCGACGGAGGAAAACGCGTTTTCGCTTTCGTCGGCAAGCGTGACAAAGACCTTGTCCGCAGATATAACGTACAGCGCCGCCGATCCGGCCGAGCTTACGTTTACTCCATCGAGCACGAGCTGCAGCTTGTCCGTCTTTTCCGCATTAACGACTATGCTTCCGTTTGTTAGCGCGCCCGTGATAACGTAAACGCCCTCGTCCGTGATCGTGACCGTGTCACCGTCAACGTTGACAGACTCCGCATTTGCCGAAGACGCTCCGTCCGCAAGCGTGACCTTTACCGCAGACGACACGTCGTATTCCGTCTTGAAATCACGGTTTGAAAACGCGCTGTCGGGATCGACTGCCTTGACAGAGCCGTATTCCACCTCTATCGTGTTACCGTTTCCGTCCGTGTATTGAACATTGCCCGCCTCATCTGTCACAACGCTTCCGTTTTCGTCCGTAACAGCATTGACGCCACCGTTATCGTCGCTGTCTCCGCAGCCGGACAGCACGAGAAGCATCGACAAAAAGAGCGCCGACAATGATTTTATCTTTTTCATACTAACCTCTTATGCTTCGATTTAGTTTTTTTCACAGTGCAAATTATAAACCCATTTTATTAATTCTGTCGGTAGTGTCCGCGACAGATACTTGATTTTTATGTGAAAAATCCGTGAACGGTCAAAAAAGTCCGACTGCATTCGGACTTTTTTCGTTTACGGATTAGGAAGACGTCCGTACGCATAAAAATGCGAACGCCAATAGCTGTCTGACAAGTCTGCGTACTCGACCGAGCTGCCGCAATGTATCATTTTGCCTCCGCCGACGTAGATTCCTACGTGTGACACGCCCGTCGTCGCATACGTTCCCTTGAAAAACACGAGATCTCCGGGCTTAAGCTCGGTTGCGGACACCTTTGTGCAGATCTTGTATATGCTTTTTGAATTGATTCTGCCGATATTCATCCCGATACCGCTGTTGTTTACCACCCACGTGACGTAGCCGGAGCAGTCAAATGAGGTTTTGGGAGTCGATCCGCCCCAAACGTACTCGTAGCCGAGATATTTTTCAGCCTCCGCGAGCATCAATGCGAACTGCTCATCTGACAGCGGAGACGGTATCTTGGCCTCGGTTTTGTTGTCGTTTTTCGGCTTTGTTGCCGGTTTTTTATTCTCGGAGACATCTTTTTTCGGAGACTCCTTTTGTGGCGTCTCCGCTTTCTGATTTTCCGTTTTTTCGGTTTCGGGCGCCGCTTCTTCGCTCACCTTATCACTCTCGGTCGGCACGTCCTTATCCAAGCGGATCTTATCCGGCGTGATGCCGTATTCATATTCATCGCGGTGAATAACGTTTTTCACAGGCACGTATTCGCCCGACTCGGGGATGTGAATCGATCCGCCTTCAGGCAACGTCGCGAAAGTTTCGCTTTCCGTAACGTAAACGGTAACGATCGTCGTGTCCGAAGGCTTATTTGCGCAGGCGTCGGAGCCTCCCATGAAAAGAAGCGACGATGCCAAAAGCGCACAAGCCAGACCTTGCTTTATCATAAAGAGTCCTCCTTCCGAAAATTTAAGCGCACATCGGCTATTGTAGCACAAAAGGAGAAATTATGCAAGAAAAAAAGCGGGGCACGCCCCGCTTTTTTCATTATTTTTGTTTATACGTGTTGTTTTTCAAATATTCCTCAAATTCTTCGGCACTTCCGAAGAACACGTTTATGTCAATGAATCTTTCTGTGCCCTCATATCCCTCGAGCTTGCCGCGGTTCGTATACTGCCAGAAAGTCCATTCTCTTCCGTCAGGAAGCCGCGGTGACGAAACGACGTTTCGTATCCACACATCGTATTCTTCGTAACCGCCCGACAGATAAAGCCTGTAAGATTTTTCCGTCGCATATATAATGGGCTTGAGTCCGTAATATGCTTCAAGTGCGTTGAGCATAATCTGAAGCTGCTCATCAACGCGACTCTTGGGCGGCGGATTTTTGACGTATTCTTCGTAAAATTCAAGGTCGATCACGGGCGGCAGCATTCCCTCACACGGCTCAACCGTGCTTATAAAATTTTCCGCCTGTGTTTTTCCGTCGCTGTCATAGCTGAAAAAATGATATGCGCCAACGGCTACGCCGTTTTTTTGTGCCTCCGCGTAATTGTACGCGAAATTTTTGTCGCAAAAAGAGCTTCCCTCCGTCGCTTTGATAAACGCGAACAAAATATTCTGCGATGTGAGCTTTTCCCAATCGATCTCGCCTTGATACGCAGAAACGTCGACGCCCTTGACGGGATACTCTTCTGCTGCGCGTGCGTTCAGGATAATGACGCCGTTCAGCACCGCAAGCACGGCAAGAGCGCACAAGAGCGCGACAATCGAAGCTGCGATGAGGCAGGATGTTATGATTGTTCTGCGTATACCTTTCATTTCATTTTACCGGTTATAACAAAAGTCAAAAAAAGAGACATCAACAGCGAAACAATTACATACGCAACATACGGAAGATCGATCATCCGCGCCCAAACAGTTCCGTCCGAGGCGCCATAGATAACGCATCCGATCAAATTCGTCAAAATCATTCCGGCAAAAATTACTGCAAAAATGAATCCAAACATTATGATCTTCTTTTTCATCGCGGTGCCTCCTTTTTTCTTCATTATATCAAAAACGCGCACGGCACGCAAGGTTGTGCGAAAATTTGTCTTCCGTCTTGCCTCCTCGCGCTTGTCAGGATAAGTGCGAACACACCATAGGGCCACGGTAAAAGCTCGCTTTCGCGAGCATTTACTCCGAATCCTCCATCCCTCGTTCCAAAACGAAAAAAGACATCCTTTCGGATGTCTGTCTCACGCTTGTCAGGATAAGTGCGAACACACCATAGGGCCACGCCCTAAAAACTCTCCCCCGGAGAGTTTTCTTAACGGGCTTCCGAATCCTCCATCCCTCGTTCCAAAACGAAAAAAGACATCCTTTCGGATGTCTTTTTCGTTTTGGGGGATGGTGGATTCGGACCACCGAAGTGAAAGCACAACAGATTTACAGTCTGCCCCCTTTGGCCGCTCGGGAAATCCCCCATATTGATGTGAGCCGGATTAGCTCACATAAGCTGGTGATCGGAGTCGAACCAACAACCTGCTGATTACAAATCAGCTGCTCTGCCATTGAGCCACACCAGCGAATCGATCGCTTTTTCTGCGACGAGAATGATTATAACACACGAATTTGTGTTTGTCAACACTTATTTTTATTTTTTATTTCTTTTTTCAAAACTTGCAAAAACACGCATTTCCATTAATTCCTTATTATATTTCGTCTTAATACGCACACAATAATATCACGGTGATAACCGAGCGACAAAACGAAAGCGAGACAAACAAATGAACGCAAATCACAACCAAGCAGACACCGCCGCAGAGCTTTACGCAGAGGTTCACAGATCGGCAGGAATGGGCATTGAGTCCATATTGGCTCTTATGCCGAAGGTCAACTGTGACGCGCTCAAAGCTGATATGACGGCTCAAATGAACGGCTACGGTCTTTTCAAAGAGCGTGCCGAAAGCGGACTGACGCTTTGCAATGCTGAAGCTGAAAAGGAAAAGCCGGGCAAGGTTTTCGCAGCGCGCATGGGTATCGCCGCAGAAACGATGCTCGACACTTCGTCTTCACACATCGCGGAGTTGATGATACGCGGAAGCGGTGCCGACATTATTTCGATCACAAGGGCACAGAACAAGGCAATTCACGGTCCGTCAAGAATCACGCCGGATGACAGTGCATACGCGCTTTCGCGTGACGTTATAGATTTTGAAAATCAGAGCATAGACCGAATGAAGAAATACCTTTAAGCACCAAAACAAAAGAAAACCGACGCTGTGCGTCGGTTTTTCTTTGTTTTGTTCATTTTTTGACTCCGAAGAGCTTCTTCAAAAGCGGAATGAACGCGCGCGGCGGACGAACAATGACGATCTTCATGGCAAACCTTCCTTAGCGTAGAGTATCTGTTGCCATAATATGCCGCATACGCGCATTTTGTCACTCACCCGGGTCACTTGTCCCACGGATGCTTATTTTTCAGTGTCTTATGAAGGCTGACGTAGCTTTCGTGACGCTCCTTCGGGATCACGCCCGCCTCGACGGCACGCAACACCTCACATCCGTCCTCGCAGGTATGCGAGCACTTCGTGTACTTACATGTTCCGTGATAAGGATCGAACTCCTTAAACGTGAACGGCAATGCCTCGAACGAAAAGAAATCGAAGCGTTCAAAATCAAGCAGGCTGAAGCCGGGCGTATCGGCTATATAAAGTCCGCCCGCGTCGTAAAGCTCGACGTGACGCGTTGTCTGACGGCCGCGCTCGGTTTTTCTGCTGAGCGCGCCCGTAACGAG
Organism: Eubacteriales bacterium; assembly: GCA_045594085.1. Classification (GTDB taxonomy): domain Bacteria; phylum Bacillota; class Clostridia; order Oscillospirales; family CAG-272; genus DTU064. The sequence goes on from JAZNXW010000025.1 coordinate 66,023, forward strand.
CGACAGACCGGGATAAAGTCTGTTCAAAAGCGTGGATTTGCCCGCGCCCGATGCGCCCGCAAACGCCGTGATCGCACCGCGTCCGAGCGATGATATGTACGCGGACAGTTCATCAACTCCCTCTCCGGTCACTGCACTGACCGCAAAGACGTTATATCCGACGCGTCTGTATATTTCCGCCGTTTTTGCGACGGACTCCGGATCAAGCTCGCATTTTGTGATGATAACGGCGGGCACGATATCCGCGTGCTCCGCGATTGAGATGAGCTTATCGACCAAAAACAGATCGGGCATCGGCTGCTTCGTCGGAACGATGGCAAATATCACGTCGAGATTTGCCATCGGCGGACGTATGAGCAGATTTTTTCTCGTCTCGATCGAGTCGATGACACCGTCGATCTGCTTTGCGTCGCGGCGGCTCTTCGCGCCCTTTTCATCGACATTTTCTCCGAGAAGCACCGTGACCGTATCACCGACAGTAGGGGATATATCCTCATGCCGGAACACGCCGCGTGCGCGGCACATATACACTTGATCCGAATCAATATCGGGGCGGACAGTATAAAGTCCGCCCACGCCCTTGGTTATTACACCCTTGACTTGCAAATTTTCACCTCAAGGCATTCTTACTCTACAGGATCGAGATCCGAGGGATCTGCAGACGGATCCGTATCATCGGGCACCGTCACCTCGGGCTCGGGGCCGTTACTTACGATAAAGTCAATGACCGTTCCCTCGACGACCGTATTGAACGCAATTCTCGACTGGCTGAGGATCGTGCCCTCCGGCTGATCCGAATACTCATAGGAAACAGTTCCGACCTTCAGAGCATATTTCTCGATCTGAATTCTCGCTTCCTTTTCGGTCATACCGACAAACTGCGGAACGAGCACCGTTGCTATCTCACCGCCCTTACTGATCGTAAGAGTGACATTGTCTCCCGTCTTGACCTCAGCACCCGCCACGGGATCCGTTGCAAGGACGAGTCCCGACGTAACAGCGACGTTATAGACCTCCTTGACGGTGACCGTAAGGCCGTACTTCTTGAAAAGCTCGTCCTGAACCGTTCGGTAATCCTTCATAATGCAATCAGGCATCACGAACGTTTCGGTACCGCGGCAGACGACGAACGTGATATCGCACGCTGTTTTGCCCGATTCAACACGTCTCTTTTCGCCCTCAAGCGGAGACTGCTCGATGATTGCGCCGACCTCATAATCGCTGTCGTAAACGTATTCGATCGAAACAGAATAATCCTTTGCGGCAAGGGCCTCCTCCATACCCTCGTAATAGGTCTGACCGACAAAATTCTCGACTGTCATAATATACGACTTATCCGAGTCGGAGTTGAAGAAGACGTTGGCGAGGAGGTGATACGCGCAAATTATGCAAATGATAAGGAACGCGAACGCCACGCCGAGTATGATCGGGAACATGGACGCACCGAGATACGCAGGATACAGACGCTCGTTGCGTCCCGATTTTTTCTTTGTTTTCTTTGCTTTTTTGTTTTTGTTCTTTGCTTCGGGCGCTTCCGCCTCGGAGAGAGGCTTGAAGATGACACCGGGATTTTTCTTTAAGATATTAAGTCTGCTGAGCATCTGATCTGCCGTGGAAAAACGCGCATCCGCGGATTTTTCCATCGCCGTCAGTATGATCTGCTCCATTCCCTTCGGGATCTCGGGATTGATCTCTGTCGGCGGCGTCGGATCGGAATTGACCTGCATAAGCGCAACGGAAACGGGCGTTTCCGCGACGAAGGGGAGTTTACCCGACGTCATCTCATACATAACGACACCCATCGAATAAAGGTCGCTTCGCGTGTCGATGGCAAGCCCGCTCGCCTGCTCGGGGCTGATGTAATAGACGGTACCGATCGCCTTATCCGTCATCGTGACGGTTTCCGCATTCGGAAGCTTCGCGATACCGAAGTCCGTTACCTTGATGTTTCCGTCCTTGAGCAACATAATATTCTGAGGCTTGATGTCACGGTGGATGATGCCCTTGCCGTGAGCGTGCGCAAGCGCAGACAGGATCTGACGCGAATAATGTATTACCTCCTCAAGCGGGAGCGCGCCCTTCTTTGATATATAGCTCTTGAGCGTGATGCCCTCGACGTATTCCATAACGATATACTTCTGTTCGCCCGACACAGACACGTCGTAGATGCTGACGATATTCGGATGCGAGAGCATCGCGACAGCCTTCGACTCATTGATGAAGCGCTTTACGGCAGCTTCATCTTGTGCCACATCCTCCTTGAGCATTTTTACGGCAACGTGGCGCTGTATTACGGGATCGTATGCGCGGAAGACAACAGCCATACCGCCTGTACCGATCTGTTTTTCTATTTTATATCTTCCTTCGAGGGTCTGACCCACGAATCTTTCGTATGATTCCATCACATTCTCCGTTTCCGCGTTATTTCATCAGTTCGGCTTAACGAGGACGGTCGTGATGTTATCCTTACCGCCGTTTTCGTTTGCTTTGGCGACGAGCGCTTCCGTTTTCGCGCCGATCTCACCTTCTCCGGAGACGATTGAGAGGATCTCCGCCTTGCTTACCATATTCGTAAGTCCGTCCGAGCACAGAAGAACGTAGGAAACGCCCTCCAGCGACACGGTAAACGTGTCGGGATTGACCTGGTCACTCGTACCGACTGCTTTCGTGATGATATTCTTCTTCGAGGAGGTTTCCGCCTGCTCGCTCGTCATCACGCCCATATCGACAAGGTACTGAACGTAGGAATGGTCACGCGTGACCTGCTTGACCTCTTCCTCCGTGATGAGGTACAGACGGCTGTCGCCCACGTTCACGACGTACATAGTGTCACCGGAGATGATTGCGCCGACGAAAGTCGTGCCCATTCCTGTGAAGCTCGGCTCCTCCGTTGCGCGGTCATAGACGGCGAGGTTAGCGCCCTCCGCCGCGTAGGTCAGTATTTTCGGCATATATTTACACTTATCGATGCTCTCATCCTCGAGGATGGCATTGACATCCTCCGACACACTCTTCACTGCCGCCTCAATGGCAACACGGCTCGCTTCCTCGCCGCCGTTTGCGCCGCCCATTCCGTCGCAAACGAGGAAAAAAGCAGTGTCGGGAGTAAACTCGACAGCGGCAAAGCCGTCCTGATTCGAGCTTCTTGTGCGTCCCTTGTCCGTTTTTCCGAAAAATATCATAGTAAATCTCCAAGTTCAACCGCCACAGGCGGCATAATTATTATGTGTGCGAATCCGATGCACTTTCGATTCTGAGCTGTCCGCAAGCTGCATTGATGTCAGGACCGAGACGGCGTCTGACAGTCGCGTTGACTCCGCGACGCGTCAACTCAGACACAAAATGCTCTATCGCCTTTTTGTTCGGTCTCGAAAGTCCCGTTCCCTCAACGTCGTTCAGCGGAATGAGATTGACGTGAACGGGCTGGGGCTTGCCGTTTTGTCTCATATACTTACGGAAAAGCTCCGCAAGCTCTGCGGCGTGGCGGTCCGAGTCGTTTTTGCCTGCGATGAGCGTATACTCAAACGAGATTCTGCGTCCCGTGTCCTCGAAATAGTCCCTGCACGCCGTCATCAGCTCGTCAAGGGAGTACGCGTCGTTGACGGGCATTATCTCGGAACGGTCGCGATCATTTGACGCGTGAAGCGAGATCGAAAGCGTCACGGGAAGCGACAGCTTAGCAAGCTCATATATCTTCGGCACAACGCCGCAAGTCGAGATAGATATGTGGCGCAGACCGATGTTGAGTCCGTCCGGATGCGAAACGAGCTTTAAGAAACGAACCGTTTCGTCATAATTGTCGAGCGGCTCTCCGATGCCCATCATAACGATGTTGGATATGCGCGTGCCGGTGTCACGCTCGGCGGCAACGACCTCACCGAGGATCTCCGATGCAGACAGATTGCGCACGCGCCCCGATTTCGTAGACGCGCAGAAGCGGCATCCCATACGGCATCCGACCTGCGATGAAACGCAGAGCGTGTTGCCGTGCTCATATTTCATATACACAGCCTCGACTGTGTTGCCGTCATAAAGCTCGAAAAGATATTTCACCGTGCCGTCAAGCGCGGAAACGAGCTTCCTTTTGACGGTCGGAGTTTTGACCATGCAATACTCGCCAAGCGTTTCGCGAAGGCGCGCGGGCAGATTCGTCATCTCATCGAAATTCTTCCCGCGGCAGAGCCACGAAAAGATCTGCTTGGCTCTGTATTTCGGCTGTCCGAAGGGGGGAGAGGAGATAAACACCTCAAGCTCATCGGGCAAAAGCCGCATTATATCCGTTTTTTCTGTCATTTTCTTTTGAATCCTGCTATATAGAAGCCATCCGTGCCGTGCTTATGCGGCATCAGGGTGATCTGACCATCCTTCGCCTCGATCGGAAAATTCTCGGGCAGCCACGGCTCAAATTCACTGTGTTCGGCAAGGAATCTGTCACGCATTCTGCCGTTTTCCGCATCTCGGAGCGTACACGTCGAATAGACGAGCACTCCTCCCGCCTTGACAAGCGGACACGATGCCGTCAGTATCGCATACTGAACCTCGGGCAAACGAAGAACGTCAGCTTCCGTTTTGTATCTGATATCGGGCTTTTTGGCAATGACACCGAGTCCCGAACAGGGCACGTCGCAAAGCACTCTGTCCGCCGCACCGACAAGCTCGGGATCAGTCTTTGACGAATCCGAAGCCTTAGCCGATATCGACGTGATGCCGAGACGAAGAGCGCCTTTTTTGATTAATCTGACCTTATTATCGTGCAAATCGCGCGAGAAAACAGTTCCTTCGTCGTTCATATCGAGCGCCGCGGAAAAGCTTTTTCCGCCGGGCGCGGAGCAGACGTCAACAACCGTCATTCCCGGCTTTGCGTCAAGCGCGAGCGATGCGAGACGCGACGCCGGATCCTGCACAAACCATAGTCCCTCTTCGTATCCGTAAAGCTCCGTGACCTTTTTACCCGACGCGATCTCGATCATATTAGGCACAGTCCTGCTGATTTTTGCATCGACTCCGTCAGCGGCAAGATGTGCCGCGAGCGCTTCGGCATCTGTTTTGAGCGTATTCACGCGCAACGTAACGGGCGGCACGCTGTTCGCGGACGCCGCGATCGCCTCTGCATCCTCGCCGTAGTCTCGCATCCACGATTCGACGATCCACTCAGGCACCGAATGAAGCACGGACAGATATCGGATCTCGTCGTCGCTGCGATCGGGAAGCATGATTTTCGCGCCCTCGCGCATAAATCTGCGCAAGGATGCATTGACGAGGCCGCGCGAGCGCGAAGGAGACGCCGAAACCGTCTCGTTCACCGCCGCAAACGGCGGGATTTTATCCATATACACGAGCTGATACAGCCCCGCACGCAGAGCCGCAAGCGTTTCGGAATCGATCGCGAAGAGCTCACGTCCCGTCAAACGCACGATCTCACGGTCAAGCGTGAGCTTGCGTTCGGCAACGCCGTACATAATGGCCGCCGCAAGGGCGCGATCTGCGCCGTGGAGTCCCGAGCGCTCAAGCGCGGAATCGAGCTCCAGATTGATATATTTTCCGTCGCGCTCCCATCGTGCGAGCGCGGTTACAGCCGCTTTACGCGGATCAGATTTCATTTGTCAGTATATCGCCTTTCACGATGCGTCTGCCGTTGATAAGATCGGCGGCGCTCATTCTGCGTTTTCCCTCGGGCTGTGCGCCGAGGATGAATATATCGCCCTTGCCGCAGGCAACCCGGATCTTACCTCCCGTCACGTCCGTAACCTCACCGGGTACTCCCGTTGACACATACGCATCTGCGACCTCGGAGGCAGTGATCTTCAGAAGCTTGCCGTCGGGCGTATGCGTAAACGACAGCGGTATTGGGGAAAGTCCTCTTATAATGTTGTGGATCTGTGCGGCGGAGCGCGAAAAATCGAGTCTGCAGTCGGCGTTTTCGATCTTTGCCGCGTACGTTGCGCCCTCCGGCTGAGGAGTGCGCTCGATCGTTTTGGCGTTGATCTGCGCGATGACCTCGACAAGTGCCTCGGCGCCCGCCACCGCGAGCTTATCGTGCACTGTTTCAAAATTGTCCGTGTCCGTGATATCCACGAGCTTTTTCAGGATCATATCGCCCGTGTCAAGTCCCTCGTCCATATACATCGCAGTCACGCCCGTGACTGTCTCGCCCTCCATGATGGCTCGCTGTATGGGCGCGGCTCCGCGGAGCTTGGGCAAAAGCGACGCGTGGGCGTTGATGCATCCGTATTTGGGATAATCGAGGACGTTTTTGGGAAGGATCTTACCGTATGCAACGACAAGGATCAGCTCGGGCGCGAGCTCTGCCAGAAGCTGTGCAAATTCGTCTGTACGGACGCGTTCGGGCTGATACACGTCGAGTCCAAGCTCTTCTGCCTTGACCTTTACGGGCGGCGGAGCGAGCGTATAACCGCGTCCCTTGGGTTTATCGGGCTGTGTTACGACACCGACTATGCTCTCGCCCGTTTTATAAACGGCCTCGAGTGCCGTTGCGGCGAAGTCGGGCGTACCCATAAATAAAATACGCATATTATATCTCGCTGTCGTCCATCTTGCGGACAAGCACGTCAGGATCAACGTAGAGCTTGCCGTTCAGATGATCGATTTCATGGCAGAATGCACGGGCGAGGAGTCCCTCTCCCTCGTATTCCTTCATTTCACCGTATCTGTTAAGCGCCTTCACCTTCACCTTTGCAGGGCGGCGCGTGATTCCCCACTCACCGGGAATGGAAAGACATCCCTCCGCCTCGAGCTGCTCACCCTCGCGGTAAATTATCTCGGGATTGATAAGCTCAAGCAGTCCCGTTTCCTCTGTTTCAACGAGAACGATACGGCGGAGTATTCCGACCTGAGGCGCTGCCAAGCCACAGCCCTCAGCGTCGTGCAGAGTGTCCTTCATATCATCAAGAAGCGTAAGTATTCTCGGCGTAATATTCTCAACTGCGCGGCTTCTGCCGCGAAGCACGGGATCGCCTTTTTTTCTTATCTTAAGAAGTGCCATAACAACCTCCAAATTTCATTTATTTATATAGACGTCGGATTAAAATCCACCGAGAGCATGACTCTGCGACCGAGCTTCGCACCGAAATCCTTGATCACCCTTTCAAACATCCTGCGCGTACGCTTTGTCAGCTTACACTTGCACACAACGCGCATTCTGTATCTGTCTCCGACTCTGTAAACGGGCGCCTCAAACGGGCCGTACATACGGAAGCCAACGTCACGGAAATCCGTTGACGAAAGCTGTTTTATGTATGATGCAAGCCTCAAGATCGACGCGGAAAGCTCCGCTTCATCCTCGCTCGTCATCGTAAACTGTGCGATGTCGCAAAACGGCGGAAATTCAAATCCGCGGCGCAATCTGATCTCATTTTTATAAAACGAAACGTAATCCTGCGATGCGGCGAACCTGAGTTGCTCGCTATCCGGCGCATACGTCTGGATGACGGCTCTGCCGGGTCTGTCCGCACGTCCCGCACGTCCGACGACCTGCGTGATGAGCGAAAACGTCCGCTCTCCCGCTCTGTAATCGTCAAGGTACATCGACGACTCCGCCAAAAGCACGCCGACAAGCGTAACAAGCGGGAAATCGTGGCCCTTTGTGACCATCTGCGTGCCGATCAGAATATCAGCCTCGTGACGTCCAAACGCGCCGAGGATCTCGTCATACGCCGCCTTCGTTTTTGTCGTGTCAGCGTCCATACGCAGGATCCTTGCCTCGGGGAAGAGCTTCGCGAGCTCCTGCTCCACACGCTGCGTACCCCATCCCATATAAAAGAGATTGTCGCTTCCGCACTCGGGGCAGACTGCAGGCGCTTTTGACGTATATCCGCAGTAATGACAGCAGAGTCCGCCCGCGTCGATATGCTCGGCGCGGTAGTCCTCCTTCGTTTCCGTCTCGTTGACGCGGCGGCGCGCGTGATATGTCAGCGCAACGCTGCAATGAGGACAGAGGACAGCCTCTCCGCAGTTCTTGCAGGAGAGAAAATTATTGTAACCACGTCGGTTCAGGAACAGAACAGTCTGTTCACCGCGTGAGAGATTCTTTCTGATCTCTTCCGAAAGCACCGATCCGATCGGACCCGACGCACCCTCGTCTTTGTCTTTCCTTCTGTCTGCTACGATGACCTCGGGGAGCTTTGCATCTCCGTAACGCTCCGTTAGCGAGACGAGAGAATACGCGCCCGTTTCGGTCTTGTAGTACGATCCGAGTGACGGCGTCGCGCTCGACAGAAGCATAAGCGCGCCGTTTGCGGCACAGCGGTAGCGTGCCACGTCGTGAACCGTATATTTCGGCTGTGTATCCGACTTATACGTGTGCTCCTGCTCCTCGTCGATAACGAGCATGCCAAGCCTTTCTGTCGGAGCGAACGCGGCACTGCGCGTTCCGATGACGATATCAGCCTCGCCCGATCTAATGCGTCTCCACGCATCGATCCTTTCGCCCTCGGAGAGCGAGGAATGGATCACGGCGACTCTGTCGCCGTAATTGGAGCAAAAGATAGACACCGTCTGCGGCGTAAGTGCGATTTCGGGCACAAGAATGATGACTGTTTTGCCATCCGCTGTCACTGCGTCTATCATAGCGCGGATGACGGACGTTTTACCGCTTCCCGTGACTCCGTGCAAAAGCGCCGCCTTTGCTTCGCCCGATTTATAAAGGGAGAGCAGCTTTTCGTATGCCTCAGTCTGATGCGAAGTGAGCATCAAAGGCTTTTTTTCTTCACTTTCAAGTCCCGCGAAAGGATTTCTCCACGTATCACGGTACTCAAGCTCCACATAACCGTGCTCAACAAGAGTACGGATGGGCGACGTCACAACGCCGAAAGCGTCCTTGACCGCCTTTTCGCCAACGCATCCGCCCGCGCTTACGATATACGCAAGTATATCGCGTCCGCGCTTGGAACGGAACGCCGTTCCCTCCGCGATCGCCTTGGCTTCATCCTCGGGGATGGCAAGCTTCAGAAACGTCTCGCGCTTTCTGTTCGTCGGCTCGGACACGTCAAACGTCCTTTCAACGAGCTTGCTTTTTACGAGCGAATCAACTATCTCAAGCGTCGCATCAGTTTCGTCAAAATGAGATTTAAGTCCGTCCGCGGACACGCGTCCGCGAGACTTGATATAGCTGTACACGTACTGCGCCTTCGAATTGAGATCGGCTCCACCGTTTTCTGTGTCCGTGACGGAGTAATATTCCGTCACCTTAGAGATGGCGCCCGACGGCACGCACACTCGCACCGCGTCACCGAAGGTACAGAGCGTATGCTCGCACATAAACGCACACAATCCCAAAAGCTCATCCGTGAGCGTCACGCCCGGATTCGTCACAGACGAGACGGGCTTGCACTTTTCGACGTCTGTTTTGTCAAAAACGGATGTCACGACAGCCCTGCGGCGTCTGTTTCCGCCGCCGAACGGCACACTTACAAATACCCCGGGGCGGATGTCATCCGCAAGCTCTCGCGGTATATAGTAGGTGTATTCGCGGTCTGCGTGTATCGGCGCGTCGAGTATTCTGACGCCGACGTATCCGTTTGACATTGAAATCTACCGTGCCTTATATCAGTAATTGCCCTCGTCCGGAGGAACGATCTTGAATTCTCCGTCGCCGAGTCTTGTGACTGCGCTCTTGACAGCCTTTTCGTCGCGGAATTCGCGCTTTATCATGGAAATGAGAGACTTATCTGTTTCCTTGTTCGCGATGAGAGCTTCTGCGTATTCGCGCTGCTTGCAGTATTCGTTGGTAACGAGACGTGCGCACTTTGCCGTCGCGATAACGAGTGTGTAACGGTTAAACTTACCCTTGGTAAGCTCATCAATGGAGGGGGAGATCATAGACATAATGATTTCGTCCTTTCTTTTATATGTTTTAAGTTAAATTATAAGCCGTTTTATCACTCCGCGGACGGATCCGCATCGTGAGCGATGCGCGACGCGATCGACTCTGTCGAAAGCGCCGAAAGAATGACGTGATCGCTGTCCGTCACTATTACGGAGGCGGTCTTTTTGCCGCAGGTCGCGTCGATAATGCGTCCCGATTCCTTAGCTTCGCCGATCAGACGCTTTGCGGGAGCCGTATCACTGCCGATGACGGCTACGATATGCTCACAAGCGACCATATTGTTATATCCGATGTTAACAAGTGTCATTTCAGTCCTCTTATTCGAGATTCTGGATCTGCTCGCGGATCTTTTCGATCGTGCTCTTCACGTCAACGACAAGGTACGCGATCTTCGTATCCTGAGATTTCGATCCGATCGTGTTTGTCTCACGGTTGATCTCCTGAACGAGAAAATCGAGCTTTCTGCCGACGGCATCGCCCGTGGCGATTATATCACGGAACGCGGCGATGTGCGAGCCGAGGCGAACGATCTCCTCATCAACGGATGCCTTGTCCGCAAAGATAGCAGCCTCGGTGAGGATTCGCTGCTCGTTGATCTCAACTCCTCCCACCTCAAGAAGCGCCTTGATGCGCTCCGCGAGACGCTCGGGATAAGTCGAGATGTTTTCCTCGGAAAAAGCCTTGATCTGTGCTGCGGCAGCTTCGATCTCGGTGAGCTTGAGCTCAGCATCGGCAGCAAGTCTTGCGCCCTCGCGTTCTCTCATAGAGATGAACTCGTCAAGCGCACTGTCGAGGACAGTTTTCACAGCCTCCCACTCAGCGTCAAGATCCTCGTCGGGCTGAGTCACCGTGAAAATATCGCGAAATGATGCTACTCTTGAAACCGTAATGTCGTTATGGAGTCCGTGCTCATCCGCAAGACGGCGGAGCGCGTCTATGTAGGACGCGGCAAGCGCGCCGTCGAGATTGATCGTCACGCCCTGCTGTTCAACGACCTCAACTCCGAGATAGCAGTCTATCTTGCCGCGCACGATACCGCGCTCGGATATGTGAGACTTGATCTTTTCCTCGATGAAGCCGTACTGACGGGGATATTTCACCGTGCAGTCGAGGAATCGGCTGTTCACGCTCTTGATCTCAAGCGTGTATTTCTTGCCGCCGATAGTCTCGACGGCACGCCCGAAGGCTGTCATTGATTTTATCATTTCAATCTCCGTTTTTCGTTTATATAAGTCCGCGTTTTTGCAGGCGCGGTCTGTATTTTATGAGGTAAAGAACTGTAAGACGTCCGCAGAGTATGTCCGCAAGGACAAAAAGCACGTTCGCAAGCACAAACACCGCTATCTCGACGGCAGGGCTCTCTGCTTCGATCGCTGTGATGAAGCGCGACGCCGCGATCATCAGTATCAGCACGAGGTTGAAGCTACCGAGCTTCAGCACCCACGAAGCCGTCTTCGTTCGCGTCTCGAATTTAGCCTTCAAGATGGGATAATATCCCGCGTACAAGGCGTATATCACAGCAGAGAATTTGTCGGGCAGAATCAAAATCGAGATAACGGACACCGCCGCATAAAGTGACAGCGCCGTTTTCGTGCCGTATTCGATGTAGATAAACACAATTGCAAAAGCCGCAACGATCACTCCCGAAAGCGAGAGCATCTCCGTTATGCACGCAAGGTACATCACAACTACGGAAAGCGCCGCGACGATACCGCAAAATGCTATGCGTTTTGTATTTTTCATCTCGTCAGCAGCAACGGATCAGATCTCCGCCGCAGCACTCGCACAGACAATCGGCACACAGAAGCGATGAGCAAAGGTCGCAGGTGTCACAGTTGCCCGCGTTCGTCTGAGTCGTATATCCGCGGCCGTACGAGGAGGCACTGCGTCCGATGCTGTTTTTTGCCGCCTGATATTCCTGATTCGACGGATCCATATAGCACGCGGTTTCGATATTGCGAACAGCTTCGGTGTAGTTGCCCTTACCGAGCATCACGCAACCGAAAAGATAATGCCATTCCGCGCCGCGATTCGTTGAGGAAACCGCATAAAGCATCGCCGCGGCTTCATCAAATCTGCGCATATTGATAAGCGATCGGACCTGCGCGTAGCCGCTTTGCGGGCCGGACGCACCGTCGTCATATGCACGTGCGTGAGCGCCTCCGTTGGCTCTCTCGTCACGGATTGTATCGTACGCTTCGTTGATCTCCTTCATCTTCTCCGAAACGAGATCGGACAAGGGATGATTTGCGTAATTGTCGGGATGATATTTCTTTGCAAGCTCATAATAAGCTTTTTTGATCTCAGCGTCCGTCGCGTCGCGGCTGACTCCGAGCACCTGATAGGGATCTTTCAATGCTTTGTACCTTATTTACTGCCGTACAGGACGCGATGTGCCTCCTTCGGCATACCCAGATAAATAATATTCTTTGCGATATCAAGCGTTTCGGGATAGCCGCCGTCCGGCACCTCGATCAGCTCCATTGATGACGCCGCCGGTGCAAGCTCGAGCATCAGCGCCGTCATAAGCTCCGCTTTTGCGGAATCCGTCAGACTGCCGTATACGGCGGCGACGGGATTGTATCTGTCCTTGCGGCTATCCTCGTCGAAATCGTCTGCCGCGTCAACGATGTAGATGTATCTTCCGACGCCGCGTCCGATCTCGTAAAGAATGCGCGCATCCGCGCCGTCAAAACCGAAGGAGAATATTTCGCCAAGCAGCTCACCGAAGATCTCTGCCAATGGGGATACCGAATCGGGCTTTTCCGCCTCGAGCGCGTAAAGCGCGTCGAGCCTTGAGCGCACCGACGCTTCAAGCGCCGACGGCACGTCTGCGCGGGCAAGTCTGCGTTTTGCTCCCGGTAGAAGCAAATGCTTGACAAAACGTTTGACACCCTTTTCGTCTGCTACGTCGTCCTCGAGCTTGGCCTCCGTCAGAAGCGCCGACACTGCGGCGGCATAACGGATCTCATCCCCGTCGGACATCACGGGACGCTTTTTCATGCACAGAGGATTCATAGAGCAACGCTTCGGCGTTACCTCATATCTGTCGCCCGTCACAGCAAGACGGCACAAAATGAGGAACACCATATCATATGAAAGCGAAAACGCAGAGGCGGCGCCGGTCAGCTTTTTCATCGAGCCGCAAAGCCCGCAGTAGACGGCACGGTAAAACTCGTTTTCCCGAAGCTTAAGCTCGGGTGAGTCCGCTTTCACATAACCGAACACGTGACAACCCCCATTTCGCCTTTTAGATACTTATACATAGTATATAATAACCGATTCGGCGCCGAAATTCAAGAGTTTTCGGTGAATTCGGCGTCGAGTTTTCCTTATATATTCACTCACTTTTGCGCGCGTCTTATGCAAAATGTGCAGTTTTCCCTTATTTTGCAAGGAAAAATTTAACACTCTCAGACTTTACAAGCAAAAAAAAAGAGAGTATAATTTGCGTATCAAAAACGAATCTTTAAGCAAGGAACTGTTTATGTCATACCCTAAAATATTAACGATCCAGGATATCTCCTGCGTCGGTCAGTGCTCTCTCACTGTAGCACTTCCCATCATATCCGCCTGCGGCATCGAGACCTGTGTGCTTCCCTCTGCCGTCCTCTCCACGCACACGGCAGGCTTCACCGGCTTCACCTTCCGAGATCTGACGGACGATATGCCCGCAATCAAGGATCATTGGGTACGCGAAGGCATCCGCTTTAACGCCGTATATACAGGCTACCTCGGCAGCACTAAGCAGATCGATTACGTCACAGACATCATCGACACCACTTCCGCCGAAGGCTCCGTCACCGTCATCGACCCCGCTATGGCAGACAACGGCAAGCTTTATCCCGCATTTGACGCCGAATACGTAAACGCTATGAAAAAGCTCGTGTCCAAAGCGGATTACGTCATCCCGAACGTGACGGAAGCCTGTTTCCTCACGGACACAGAATACAAAACCGTCTGCGACCGCGCCTACGTTGACGAGCTGATCGCACGTCTCACCGCGCTTGGCGCAAAGAACGTCATCCTCACGGGCATATCTTACCGTGAAGGCATGACGGGCGTTGTTGTTTACGAAAACGGCGAGTACGCTTATTACGAGCACGTATTCCTCAAGGGAAGCTGTCACGGCACCGGCGACATCTATGCGTCTGCATTCACGGGCGCGCTCGTGCGCGGAAAATCCGCATACGAATCGGCAAAGATAGCCGCAGATTACACCGTGCTTTGCATTGAGGCAACGGCAGACGAAAAGAATCATTGGTACGGCGCAAAGTTTGAGCCTGTGCTCCCCCGTCTTATCGAAATGCTCACATAATGATCGGTCCGAAAGCGCAAAAATCGCGTTTTCGGACTCTTTTTTTTGCTTTTTCGCGTCATGTCGGCGCGTTTTTCGTTGTAAAGTACGATTTTATGTGTTAAAATACATATATATTTTCACCGACTTGGGGAGGTACACATATGCTTTCAAGTGCGTTCTGTGCGGGAATTTCCGGCATCGACGGCTACATCGTCACAGCCGAATGCAACGCCGTAAATATGCTTCCGGGTTTTGATCTTGTAGGTTTGCCCGATACCGCCGTAAGAGAATCAAAGGAGCGCATACGCGCCGCCGTTGAAAACAGCGGCTTCCGCTTCCCCGAATATATGCTTACACTGAATCTCGCGCCTGCGGACAAGCGCAAGGAAGGCTCTGCCTTCGATCTCGCGATCGCCGTCGCGATCCTTCATTCGAGCGGCATCATCAGCCGCGAGGTCTCGCTTGCCGACAAATGCTTCGCAGGCGAGCTTTCGCTTTCGGGCGCGTTGCGCCCCGTCCGCGGCGTTCTTTCGATGTGCGCTGCCGCACGCGATGCGGGGCTCCGCGAGTTTTTCGTCACCGCGGAAAACGCCGCCGAGGCATCCGTCGTCGAGGGCGTGACTGTCTATCCCGTAGACAGCATCAAGGATCTGATCCTTCATCTGAACGGCGAAGCCTCACTCACTCCCGTCGTCTTCACTCCACCGAAGGACCGCGATTTTTCTGCGGCAGGGCTTGATTTTGCCGACGTAAAGGGACAGGGACGCGTAAAACGTGCGCTTGAGATCGCCGCCGCAGGCGGTCACAACGTGCTTCTCATCGGACCTCCCGGTACGGGTAAATCGATGCTGTCAAAGCGCATCCCCTCCATTCTGCCTCCGATGACCTTTGAGGAATCCCTCGAAACAACGAAAATCCATTCCGTTTCCGGCACTCTTCCCTCCGACATAGGGCTTGTAACCGTCCGTCCGTTCCGTGCGCCGCATCACACGATGTCCGCGCCCAGCCTTGTCGGCGGAGGCAAGAATCCTATGCCCGGCGAGATCTCGCTCGCACATCACGGAGTTCTCTTCCTCGACGAGCTTCCCGAATTCAACAAAGCCGTGACCGAATCTCTCCGTCAGCCGCTCGAGGACCGAGAGGTGACGATCACCCGCGCCAACGGACGCGTGACCTATCCCTCGTCGTTCCAGCTCGTCTGCGCAATGAATCCGTGCAGATGCGGATATTACGGTCATCCCACTCATCCCTGCACCTGCTCTAAGCAGGAGATACACAAATATCTCGCGAAGATCAGCGGTCCGCTGCTTGACCGCATAGACATACAAATCGAGGTCCCCTCGCTAACATATGAGGAGCTTACCTCGCAAAATACGGAGTCCGAATCCTCTGCAGATATACGCAAGCGTGTCATCGCCGCGAGAAAGCTCGCCGCAGACAGACTTGCCGCATACGCATCCTCTCCCGACGGAGACGCGCCCTCGGGCGGCGTCCGCTGTAACGCGGATCTCACCCCGAGGCTCATACGCAAGTTCTGCACGCCCGACGCCTCCGCCGCACGAATTCTTGAAGGTGCGTTTTCAAATATGGGGCTGTCGGCGCGCGGATACGACCGAATCCTGCGCGTTGCGCGCACCATCGCGGACCTTGACGGAGCCGAGACGATCTCGGCGCGTCACGTTGCCGAGGCGGTACAGCTCCGCACCCTCGACCGCAAATATTGGTAATGATATTTTTTGAAACTTGAGCAAATTTTACTCAATCGTCGAAATTATGCTTAAAGACTGTGTGAAACTGCCTCTTTTTATCCCAAAACCTGTGGAAAACTCTATTTCCCGACATAAAAAAGCCAAAAATACAAGAAAAGTTTTCAACATTATCAACAGGTAGAGCTGTGGAAAACTCGTTTTTTCGTCTCTCATCTTACACAAATGTTATTTTGCAATCCGAGTTAATTTACAAAAGTAAAGGAAGGACTCAAGGTATGTCCACCATCATCCATCTTATGAATCCCGCGGCGGGAAAAGGCTCGCTCCCCGACAAAAACACTCTCGAAGGCGAGGTCTATCTGACCAAATTCCCCGGCGACGCCGTCGAGTATCTCAAAAACCGTCTTGTCGGAGGCGATGACTACGTCATTTACGTCTACGGCGGCGACGGCACCCTGCACGAAGCCGCAAAAGGCATTATGCTTGCTGATCAGGACGCAAAAGTCACCCTCGTTCCCGTTCCGACAGGCAGCGGAAACGACTTTTACCGCGTGACGGGTGAGCTCGATCACACCGTTCCGTGCGACATCATAAAATATAACGGAACCTACGCCATAAACGAGGTAAACGTCGGCTTCGACTGCGACGTCGCCAAACGAACGAACATCCTCAAGTCGCATCGCTTCATAGGAGGCTCGTTTGCATACATACTCGGCGTCATAGTTGAGTTCGCACGCAAGCGTGCGACGCATTTGAAGATCACCGTTACCTCCGCAGACGGCACCGTTGAGTCCTTCGAGGACGATTATCTGCTTTGCGCCGTTGCAAACGGTCGCTATTACGGCGGCGGATTTATGGCAGCGCCCATTGCAGACGTTTCCGACGGTCTGCTTGACGTCATCATCGTTAAAAACATCAGCAGATTGCGCTTCGTCAGCATCATCGGAGTTTACAAAAAGGGCACCCACATTGATACCGAGACGGGCGAGATCATCCCCGAGCTCGCAGATATCGTCACGTTCCGCAAAGCGGTCAAGGTCTCCTTCGAGGGCGCTCACCGATTTTCCGCCGACGGCGAGATCCACGATAACGCATCGGGCGCCCTCACCGTCGAATGCGTTCCCGCGGCAATTTCCGTCCGCTCCGACACAAAATCCGCCGAAAAAGAACCCTCTCTCAAATAACAAACAAAGGAAATATATATGTACGTTTCCGATCTTCACGTTGACACCGTCTACCACGCGCTCGAGCACGGACTTCGCTCGATACCTCAATCCCACCTCGACCTTCTGCGCATGAAAGACGCAGGCTACGCGCTTCAGGTATTTGCCGCATTCATCGACAAAAGCCACACGGAGCATCCGTGGGAAAGCTGTATCAGACTCATCTGTTGCCTCAGGGATGAGATCGAAAAAAACTCCGATCTCGTGAGTCCCGTTCTCTCAGCAAAAGATCTGCGCGAAAACATTGACTGCGGCCGTATGTCCGCGATCATTTCGGTCGAGGAGGGCGACGTCATCGAAGGCAGACTCGACCGCGTCGCCAAGCTCCACGATCTCGGCGTGCGTATGATGACTCTGACGTGGAACCATAGAAACAGCCTCGCCGTGCCCGCATATGATGCCGATGCCGACTCCGTCACCTCTCTTGACGATGAGACGGGAGGTCTCACCGATCTTGGACACGAGTTCGTCGCGGAGCTTGAATCACGCCATATGATACTCGACGTATCGCATCTGTCCGACAGAGGATTTTACGATCTCGCAAGCATAGCACGCCGTCCCTTCATCGCAAGTCACTCCAACGCTCGCCGCATCCACAGCGCGCCTCGCAATCTCACCGACGATATGATAAAGCTCATCGCCGCAAGAGGCGGTATTATCGGACTCAATTATTATGCCGATTTTGTCGGCGGATCGGGCGGGTTTGAGGATCTCGCACGTCACGCCGAGCACATCGCAAGGATCGGCGGTGCCTCCGTCCTCGCGCTCGGATCTGATTTTGACGGTATCCCATACAATCCCCTTATCCCGGACTGCAAGTCGGTACCGTTTTTTGAAGAGCATCTCGGTCGTGTGGGCTTCACCGACGATGAGATCGACGGCATTATGGGAGGAAACGCAGTTCGTTTCTTCACTGAAAATCTGTAAATATCGCAAAAATCACAAGTTTTCCGCAAAGACTCCCGCACCGGATCCGATATTCGAATTCGGTGCTGTTTTTGTGCCGTCGGGAATGCGCACTCCGTCACCGATATAGCTGTCAGCACCGATAACGGCACCTTTGCCTATCGTAACTCGCGATCCGACCGTCACGCCTCTGCACAAAACAGCGCCGTAGGCGCGCACGTCCGCCCCAACGGTAACTCCGTCGTGAAGCACGGAGCCCGACATCACCGATCCCTTGCCGATACGCACGTTTTTTCCCGTGACGGCACCCGACGCATCAACCTCTGCGTCAAGTCCCGCGATCTTGCCGAGCGCCGCATCCCGGCACGCATCAAGATACGTCTCGGGCGTGCCCATATCGCACCAATATCCGTCACCGACACATCCGAAGATGCGTTCGCCTCGCTTCAGCATCGCAGGAAAAAGCTCGCGCCCAAAGTCGTATTCTCCCTCCGTCGGGATCATTTCGACAGCGCGCCGCGACAAAACGTAGATACCGGCATTGACAAGAGAACCCGCAGGCGCGTCCGTCGGCTTTTCGCGAAACGCGCTCACGCGTCCGTCGGAGTCAAGCTCAACGACTCCGTAATGCTCGGGCGCGTCCGACCGCGCGAGCATCAAAGTCGCCTCGGCGCGATTCAGTCTGTGCACCGCAAGCGCCCGCTTAAGCGAAAAGTCCGACACCGCGTCACCCGACAGCACGAACAGCTCGTCGTAGTCTCTGAATATACTGGCAGCGGCGCGCACGCCGCCCGCCGTCCCATACGCCCTCTCCTCTTCAAAATATCCGATCCCGACTCCGTTAAAGTCGCTTCCGCAAGCGTTTTTTATATCATCCGCGCGATATCTGACAGTGACCGCACATTCCCTGACACCCGCCTCAAAAAGCATACGGAGCGCGCATCCGAGCGCGCATCCGTTGCCGATCGGTACGATCGGCTTCGGCACCGTATCCGTGATCGGCTGAAGTCTCTCTCCTCTGCCGCCCGCCATAATGACAGCGGCTATCCTTGATTCGTTCATAACCGTTTACCACCGTTTTATACGCGTCAAAACTTAATTTTCGTCGCATCATTTGTGAATTTATTTTTCCGCGGCGGCGTTTTTTTATTCGCTCGCGCGCTCCTTTTGAATATATTGCCAAGGGCGCGTCGATAATACCGACACAGAAGAAAAACGAAAGGACGAGTTATGATAAAAGGCTGCGAACGAAGAATGATAAAGATAGAAAATCCCGAAAGCGAGCTTTTCGAGTCGGCGTATTTTATTTTAAGACAGAATGCTCCGTCACCGAAGAAGTGCAAAAAAGAGGTGCTTTTGCGCGAAGCTGTCCGCATCACGGACGGCAAGCTCGCGGAAAGCACGAAAAAGCGAAAAAAACTCGAGCGGATCCTGCATATGATATCCTTCGGTGCGGGCGTTTTTGTCTCCGCCGCCGTTTTCGGTCTGATCCTTCTTATATGCTGATGAAAGCCCTCAAAGACAGGTTTCGCTTGACAAACTGAGGCTTTACTGTTATGATAGAATGAGATTTTATTGATGTGCGCGTCGTCATCCGCACATCTTACATATATAATTGCACAGCAGCAGGCGCACGGCGAGCTCACGTTTTTCGCAGTGTGCTTTTGAGCTGTGCCCACAAAATCAAGAAAGGAACACTATGGCAAGAAAGAAAAAAACACCCGTCACAGGTAAGATCAAGGCTTTCGCACTCGGCGGAATCGACGAGATCGGCAAGAATTTGTACGTTATAGAATATGAAAACGACATTATCGTCGTTGATTGCGGTCTCGGTTTTCCCGATGAAGATATGCCCGGAGTCGATCTTGTGATACCTGACATTTCATATCTTGAAAAGAACGCAGACCGCGTCCGCGGTATATTCATCACACACGGCCACGAGGATCATATCGGAGCTCTGCCCTACGTCCTCCGCACACTGCACGTTCCCGTATACGGAACAAGACTCACGCTCGGCATCCTCGAAAGCAAGCTCGCGGAGCACAAGCTTGACTATCAGCCCTCCGTCAATTGCGTCACCGCAGGCGACGTGATCGAGGCGGGAGCGATGTCCGTTGAATTTATCAGAGTCAACCACAGCATCGCAGACGCGTGCGCGCTTGCGGTCAAGACTCCTCTCGGATACGTCGTACATTCCGGCGACTTCAAATTCGATCTCACTCCCATCGACGGCGAGATCATGGACGTGAAGCGTCTGTCCGAGCTCGGCAACGAAGGTGTAATCCTTCTTATGTGCGACTCCACAAACGCCGAGCATCCCGGATACACGCAGTCCGAGCGCACAGTCGGCGCATCATTTGATAACATCTTCAACGTGAACCGCGACAAACGAATCATAGTCGCAACCTTCTCCTCGAACGTACATCGCGTTCAGCAGATCATAGACTGCAGCATCCGTCACGGCAGAAAGGTCGCCGTCACGGGACGCAGCATGGTAACCGTTGTCGGCGCCGCATCAAGACTCGGGTATATGGATTTCCCCGATGACGCTCTTATTGAGATCGGTGACGTCAAAAAGTATCCTCCGAACAGAGTCACGATTATCACGACGGGCTCGCAGGGCGAGCCGATGTCCGCGCTTTCGCGTATGGCGTTCGGTGAGCACTCCAACATCTCCGTCGGTGAAAACGATCTCGTTATCATCTCCGCTCACGCCATTCCCGGCAACGAAAAGCTCGTCGGAAAAACGATCAATGAGCTCTATCGCTGCGGAGCGGACGTATACAGCGATCCCACAAACCACATTCACGTTTCGGGTCACGCGTGCCAGGAGGATCTCAAATTTATGCACGCACTGACAAAGCCCAAATACTTTATGCCGATCCACGGCGAGCGCCGCCATCTGACTGAGCACAAAAAGCTCGCGTTGATGATGGGAACCCCCTCCGAAAACATTTTCGTCCCCGATCTCGGACGCGTACTTGAGATCGATGCGGACTGCGCACGTTGGAGCGGAAGCGTCCAATCCGGAAGAGTCCTCGTTGACGGAACAGGCGTCGGAGATGTCGGAAACGTCGTTCTGCGTGACAGAATCCTTCTCTCGCAGGACGGTCTTATTGTCGTATCCGCCGCAGTGGATCTGATGGCACGTGACATCATCACTCCCCCCGACATCTACACCCGCGGATTCATCTACGTCAAGGAATCCGAGGAGCTTATGGACGAAATGCGCGAGGTCGCGCTTGACGCGCTTGAGCGCGCCGTCTATTCCTATACGAAGGATCTTGCCGATATCCGCGGCGAGGTCAAGGAAGCTCTTGCAAAATTCGTAAACAAAAAAATCAAACGCCGTCCGATGATACTTCCCGTCATCCTCGAAGTTTAAGACTCCTTCGGCACAAAATCATCGTAATATACGGAGAAAAACATCATGATAAAGCACGTTATTCTTTGGCGTCTGCGCCCTGACGTCGAGGTGGAACACCTCGCACAGAAGATCGCCTTCTGCCGCGACGGCTTTGCCGCCCTTCCGAGAAAAATCCCCGGTCTCGTTTCGATCAAGCTTTACACAGCACCCCTGCCCTCCTCCACATGCGACCTTATGCTGGACGCGGTGTTCGAGGACGAAGCCGCACTTCTCAACTACAAAAATCACCCCGAGCATCTTGCTGTTGCGTCCGTCATAAGACCTCTTATCACAGAGCGCGTCTGCATGGACTGCGAGGCGTAATCACCTATAACAAAACAAAAAACACGAGAGCCCCCGGGAACTGTCGTGTTTTTTGCGCGTTCAGGCAAAATAAAACGAAGGAAATAAAAAAATCATGAAATACGATTTTGAAACTCTCGTATCAAGAAAGAACACCGGTGCCGTAAAATGGGACATTATGTATTCGGCAAAGCCCGATACTGCGGACGGAACAGTTCCCTTTTCGATCGCAGACATGGAATTCAAAAACGCTCCTGAGATCATAGATGGTCTTAAAGCATATCTTGATTCCTCCATCCTCGGCTACACCTCCCCCACGGACGACTATTACAACGCCGTCATCGATTGGCAGACGAAAAGACACGGTTACACACCGAAAAAAGAGCACATTCTGACCTCCCCCGGTGTCGTTCCCGCGTTTACAAACGCTGTCCGCGCTCTCACAAGCAAGGGCGATTCCATCGTTTTTATGACTCCCGCATACCCTCCGTTCTGGCAGGCGGGCACAAAAAACTCCGCAAACGTAGTCGAGTGCCCTCTCATTGACAAGGGCGACACCTACGAGATCGATTTTGAGCTTTTTGAGTCCATAGTTTCGCGTCCCGACGTCAAGGTCTTCATACTTTGCAATCCGCACAATCCCGTAGGCAGAGTCTGGACTGAAGACGAGCTGACAAAAATGCTCGATCTCTGCCTCGAGCACGGCGTTTACGTCATCGCAGATGAGATCCACTCCGATCTCATTCGCCCGGGCATTACTCACACCTCCGTCGGCACGCTCGGCAAAAAATACGACGCGATCTCCCTCATCTGCACAGCCCCGTCCAAGACCTTCAACCTCGCGGGAATGCAAGCGTCGAACATCATTGTGAAGGATGCATCCCTCCGCGAAAAGCTCCGCGCAGGAGGCGTTGAAATAGGTCTGTCCGCTCTCGGATACGAGGCGTGCCGCCTCGCATACGTACACGGTGAGGCTTGGCTTGACGAGCTGATCACGGTCCTTGACGGAAATTTCCGCTTCATGCGCAATTACATAGAAAAAAATCTCCCCAAGATAAAGATGTATCGCACGGAAGGAACGTATCTTGCGTGGATCGACTGTCGAGCACTCGGACTTCCCGCAGACGAGCTCGAGCGTCTGCACGTAAAGCACGATCTTTTCCTCGATGAGGGCTACATCTTCGGCAAGGAAGGCGTGGGATTTGAGCGCATAAACATCGCTTGCCCGAGACACGTCCTCGCGGACGCATTAAAGCGTATGTCTGAGGCATATTCCAAATTTTGATACAGAAAAAGTCATTGCATTCGCAATGACTTTTTTACTGTTGATTTTTTGTTTGTATTCCCCCTTAACGGAGCCGTGACGCATCACATCTTATATACGGCAACTCCGTATGCGGGAAGCGTTATCTCTCCCGACGCACTCGCGCCCGACATAACATCCGCAAGCTCACGCTTCAACGTGATCTTCACATCCTCGTGAGCATAGTTGAGCACGAACATATACTCCCCTCTGAGTGCGATCTCACAGCACTCGGGAAGCTCGATCACGTCTGCGTAGGGCTCAGTGAGTCCGAAATGCTCAAGCATCACCTTTGCCGCAGGTGCACGGAGCGTGCCTCCGAAGTAGATAACCTCGCCGTCTCCGAGCTTGTGGCTCGTCACGGCAGGCTGACCTTTATAATATCCGCCTTCATAGACACCGATAACCTCCGTGTCGGCATCCGGAATCAAAATATCGTTATAAATGCCCGACGGAACTGTTTTGCCGTCAACGGTTACGTTAACGACCGCGTCGCCTTTTGCGACCGCTGTGGAATCCTTGATGTCGATTCCCGCAAGCGGTGCGGCATGGCAAGGGAGCGGCATCATACGGCACTGACCGTACTCATCCTTGTATCCGGTACGGCACGCAAGCACGAGCTTGCCGCCGCCTCGGACGTAGGCTTCAAGCAGCGCCGCAATCTTTTCCGTAAGGATCATTGCGTGCGGATAGAACAGCACCGGATACTGCGCCAGCTTCTCTGCGGGTGTGCTTTCGTTGATGTAAACGTAATCAAACGGCGTATGCGTAAGCTCTGCTGCGCGGAAGATTCCATCCGCGCTCTCCCACTCGACGGAGGAATGCCACTGATCGATCTCTGCGTCGAATATGTTATCGTAATCGCGGATGACACCGAACTCGGCACGGTAGCGCTTACCCGTTACCGGCTGAAGCTTTTCAACTGCCTCCGAAATGCGTCTTAACTCGTCAGTTTTTCTGTTGTCGCGGTTGTCATAATTAAGGAGTCCGTGCCAATAGATCTCGGTGCCGAACGCAGCCGTTCTCCAACGGAAATAGCTGACGTAATCTGCGCCGTGCGCGATGCTCTGCATCGTCCACAGCGTCATCTGTCCCGGCTTCGGAGACGGAGACAGTCCCCATATATTCCAGCTGTTTGCGCCCGACTGCTGCTCCATTATACCGAAATTCGGAGAGATGGATCTCGTCACGGACAAGTCACGGCTCCAGCCGCGGTCGGGGCTCCACGCACCGAAATCACGTTTGCCGTGGCCGTCTGTGCCATAGGCGAAGTTAGGATACGAGTCATACATATAAAAATCGAGCTGTTCGTCCGTCATTTTGTGGTTATCAATATCGGGGAACATTCCGTTCGTCGTGATGTATGCGCCCGTTTTGACGTGCTTGCGCAGGATATCCGCCTGAAGCTTTACAAAGCCGATGACTGATTCGGAAATAAAGCGCAGGTAATCGAGCATCAGATGCGGATTTGTCGCGCCGTTCGTTGTTCTTCGCGGAACAAAAATCTCTTCCCAATCCGTGTAGGTCTGATTCCAGAAGCGAGCCCCCCACGCACGGTTAAGCGCGTCGAGAGTGACGTACCTTTCGCGCACAAATTCGCGGAACGCGGCAGAGTCGGCGTCGGAGTAGAATCTGTTCGCCTCTGCGTTCAGCTCGTTGTCTATCTGCCATCCTACGATGACGGGAGAATCACCGTAATGCTCCGCGAGCACCTCAACGATACGCGCACAGTAGCGCTTATAAACGGGAGAATTGTAATTGTAGTGACGGCGCGAGCCATGACGGTAAAGAACGCCGTTGATGTCGGCATTGAGCACCTCGGGATACTTGTGCGTGAGCCACGCGGGCGGAGTTGCCGTCGGTGTGCCGAAAATGACCTTCATCCCTGTTTTCTCCGCAAGCGCGAGAAAACGGTCGAAAAGCTCAAACGTGAACTCGCCGTCGTGCGGCTCGAACACGTTCCACGCAAATTCCGCAACTCGTACCGTTTGGATGCCCATATCAAGCATACGGTTGAGGTCGTCCTCCCAAAGGGATTCGTCCCACTGCTCGGGATAATAGCAGACTCCGAGCGATATTTTATCAAAACGTGCAGATTTTTCCGTCATTGTATTCTCCTTTGTTGTTACAGGATCGGTTATATACGTATTATATCACATTTGCCCACAGCACGTAAACAAAACAGCCTAACTATTTTCAAACAATCGTCGATATCGCGCAGAAGAATCGATATTATAATATAAATATACATATAATAAACTTAATTTATTTTTCTTTCACTGTTGACAAGACACGATCGTCGAATTAAAATTATAATGGTAATTTTCGCGGCGATTTTGCCGCAATTATAACGAAAGGAATCGTTTATGATCTCAAAGCTCAAAGCTAACAAAGACCTCGTTTCCGAAATTCTTTACGTCATCGTCGGCAGCCTTATTTTCGGCGCGGGAATCGCCGTATTCCTCACTCCCGGTGACATCGTCCTCGGCGGCGCGACCGGTGTCGCAACAACGATCCACATACTCACCGGTCTTCCCATCGGTACGCTTCTTTTCTGCGTAAACTGTCCTCTTATCCTGCTCGGACTCAAGATGTTCGGCTTCAAATTCCTTTCAAAAACCATCATCGCCGTCATCACGACCTCTGTTGCCGCAGACCTGCTCGTCTTTCTCCCCGTTCCGACGCTTGATCCCCTGCTTTACGCAGTCCTCGGAAGCCTTGTTCTCGGCATCGGCGGAGGAATCCTCATCTCACGCGGATACAACACCGGCGGCTCGGACCTTGCGGCTGTAATGCTCAAGACCAAAATGAAGCGTCTCTCCACCGGTAACCTCATATTCATCATAGACATCTTCATCGTGCTCGGCTCCGCTATCGTCACCAAGAACTACGCCGGCATATTCCATTCCGTAATCGGCACCTACGCATACTCCTTTGCTCTTGATCACGTCCTCGACGGCTCAAAGACGGCAAAGATGTCCATCATCATCTCGGACAAGTATGAAGATATCGCAAACGGCATCTTTGATGAGATCGAGCGCGGAGTAACCCTCCTGCACGGGCTCGGCTGGTACTCGCACAAGGACAAGCACGTTATCCTCTGCGTTGTCAAGCGTGATCAGATATTCGCCGTAAAAAGTCTCGTCTACCGCATAGATCCGAACGCGTTTATGATCCTTACTGACGCAAAAGAAGTACTCGGATCGGGGTTTGCCGCAATCGAATAACACAAAACCGCAAAGAAACTTGTGAATTTTTAATGTTTTAATTGAAGTATGGAGAAATCTGTGCTATAATGGGCTCGTTATGTGCTCAAATATAATGATTAAATTTTTAAGGAGATAACCACAATGTCCACACTTAAAGGCGCTCTCATCATCGGTCAGTCCGGCGGTCCTTCCTCCGTTATCAACTGCTCCGCTTACGGCGTTATCAAAACAGGTCTTGAAAATTCCAACATCACCACCGTTTACGGTGCGTGCAACGGCATCAAGGGCGTTCTCGAAGATCGCCTTATGATTATGGATGAAGAAGATCCCGCAGAGCTTGCGAATATGCTTCACACCCCCTCCTCCGCACTCGGCTCCTGCCGTTACAAGATCGCGGATCCCGACGTAGACGACACAGACTACAAGCGCATCCTCGAGATCTTCAAGAAGTACGACGTTCGCTACTTCTTCTACAACGGCGGTAACGACTCTATGGATACCTGCAACAAGATATCCAAGTATATGAACCGCGTCGGCTATGACTGCCGCGTTATCGGTGTTCCCAAGACCATCGACAACGACCTCGCAGGCACCGACCACTGCCCCGGTTTTGCTTCCGCGGCTAAGTACATCGCAACCTCCTTTATGGAAGTTTCCCGTGACTCCAAGGTATACGACACCGGTATGGTTACCGTTATCGAATGCATGGGTCGTCACGCAGGTTGGCTCACCGCTGCCGCTGCTTGCGCAAGCATCAAGGGCGACGGCCCCGATCTCATCTACCTCCCCGAGGTTGACTTCAGCATGGAACAGTTCATCGCTGACGTTAAGCGCGTTTACGGCGAAAAGAAGAACTGCCTCGTTGCAGTTTCCGAAGGCATCCACTACGCCGACGGTACGTTCGTATCTGAAGCAAAGACATCCGGCACAGACGGCTTCGGCCACGCTCAGCTCGGCGGTCTTGCAGTTCGCCTCACCGACGTTATCAAGGCTGAACTCGGCGTTAAGGTTCGTCCCATCGAGCTCTCTCTGCTCCAGCGCTGCGCCGCTCACTGCGCATCCGGCACAGACATCGCTGAATCCTTCATGTCCGGTAAGGTTGCTGTTGAATCCGCAGTTGCAGGTCACACCGACAAGATGGTTGGCTTCAAGTGCACCAGAGATGAAAACGGCTATCACTGCGAGCCCGAGCTCTTCGAGCTCTCCCTCGTTGCGAACACCGAAAAGAAGGTTCCCACCGAATGGATCAACGCTGAAGGCAACGGCGTAACTCAGGACTTCATTGACTACTGCCTCCCCCTCATCCAGGGCGAAACAGGCATGGTTAAGGAAGATGGTCTGCCCCGTTTTGTACAGCTCAAGAAAGTTCTTGCAAAGTAATTTCAAACAGAAAACGTCGTAGCAGTTGCTACGACGTTTTTTTGTGAGGGAAGTCGTCGCAGTCGTGTCATAATTTCAAACAGAAAATCCCGTTGCGGTCACAACGGGATTTTTTATGTTGTTAGGGGTTGGGGTAAGCTCGCGTCCGTATTTTTGCCGCCAATGAGCCTGTCTGCCGTGGCAGATATAGTCTTCGTAATTCTGCATATATTGCGAAAACAATGAATAAGACCGGGAAAGCCGTCGCATTTTGCGACGGCTTTTTTGTTATCGTCGAGCTTCGTCTCGGACTTGTTTATTTTGCAAGTTTTAATATTCGCGTTTGCGGATTTTGCAATTTTGTGATGATTTTACGCAATTTTCAGTCTTTTTTTGAAACTTTGTCTTTCTTTTTATTCGAATTTTATTGACACGCGCCCCAAAGTGATGTAAAATATTCTCATCCTCCTGACGAAAGGAGCCCAATATGAAAGGCACACTTACAGAAAAGCTTTTATCCTCGCATCTTCTCTCGGGCGAGCTCATCCCCGGAACAGAGATCGCAATCAAAATAGATCAGACTCTCACCCAGGACGCGACAGGCACGATGGCATACCTTGAGCTCGACGCAATGGGTGCCCAAAAGGTAAAAACCGAGCTTTCCGTCGCGTACGTTGACCACAATACGCTCGGTACCGGCTACGAAAACGCCGACGACCACCGTTTTCTTGCCTCTGCGGCAAAGAAATTCGGACTCTGGTACTCACGTCCCGGCAACGGCATCTGCCATCAGGTGCATCTCGAACGTTTCGGAATCCCCGGAAAAACCCTCATCGGCTCAGACTCGCACACGCCCACAGGCGGAGGCCTCGGTATGCTCGCAATCGGTGCGGGCGGTCTTGACGTTGCCGCCGCGATGGCGGGAGAGCCCTACTACATCACCTGTCCCGGCGTTATGGGCGTCGAGCTGATCGGCTCGCTTGGAGATCACGTCGCCGCAAAGGATGTGATCCTTGAGGTGCTCCGCCGCATTTCCGTCAAGGGCGGCGTCGGTTACGTACTCGAATATTTCGGTGATGGTGTAAAAACACTTTCCGTCACGGAACGCGCCACGATCACAAATATGGGTGCGGAATGCGGAGCAACGTCCTCCGTCTTCCCTTCCGATGAAAACACCCTAGATTATCTCAAGCGTCATCGCCGCGAGGGAGATTACCGTCCTCTCGCCGCTGATGCGGATGCTGAATACGAAAACCTCATAAAGATCGATCTTTCCTCGCTCAAGCCGCTTGCCGCGTGTCCGCACATGCCCGATAACGTAGACTCCATCGACGCGCTTGTAGGTAAGCCCGTCATCCAAGTCTGCATCGGCTCATGCACCAACAGCTCGTTTGCAGATCTCACCGCCGCGGCAAACATCCTCAAAGGACGCTCCGTTGCAGAGTCCGTCTCGCTTACTGTAACTCCCGGATCACGTGAGGTCCTCACCGCGCTGACCGAATCGGGCGCGCTCGCCGTCTTCATCGATGCAGGCGCACGAATTCTCGAATGTGCCTGCGGTCCCTGCATCGGCATGGGACAGTCGCCCTCGTCGGGCGGCGTATCGCTCCGCACCTTCAACCGCAACTTCAAGGGACGCTCCGGCACCGCAGACGCACAAATCTATCTCGTTTCCCCCGAGGTAGCGGCGGCTTCCGCCGTCACGGGTGTCATTACGGATCCGACAACTCTTCCCTCACCCGAACCAATAACGGAGCCCGACGTGTTCACAGGTAACGACAAGATGCTCGTTCCGCCCGCTGACGGTGATTTCGAGCTCGTTTTCGGCCCGAACATCAAGCCGTTTCCGAAAACGCACCGCACCGAAAACAAGCTTTCCGCTCCCTGCTCGATCAAGGTGGGCGACAACATCACCACCGACGATATTATGCCTGCGGGCGCGAAAATACTTCCGCTCCGCTCCAACATCCCCGCCATTTCCGAGTACTGCTACTCGGGAATCGACCCCGATTTTCACGCGCGCGCGCTGAAAATGGGTGCTTCCGTCATCATCGGCGGCGAAAACTACGGTCAGGGCTCATCACGTGAGCACGCCGCGCTCGCTCCGCTTTATCTCGGAGTGCGCGCCGTCGTTGCCAAGTCCTTTGCTCGCATCCACAGAAGCAATCTCATCAATATGGGCATCATTCCCTTTACCTTCAACGATCCCGATGATTACGACTGCATAGAAGAAAACGATGATCTCATCATAGACGGCATCATTGATGCGATCGAGACAGGCGCAGATGCGCGTCTCACAAACGCGCGCACGGGCAAGACCGCAAGCGTTTCTCTCACGCTCGGAGACCGCGAGCGCACACTGCTTCTCGGCGGCGGACTCCTCGAATACATAAAGGAGAAAAACAAATGAACGAACGAATCATAATGAAAACTCCCGTCGTCGAAATGGACGGCGACGAAATGACACGCGTTATCTGGAAAAAGCTCAAAAATGAGCTGATCCTCCCTTATATCGATCTCAAAACAGAATATTACGATCTCGGTATGCACTACCGCGAAAAAACAGACGACAAAGTGACCGTTATGGCGGCGGAGGCAACAAAACGCCTCGGCGTTGCCGTCAAATGCGCCACGATCACGCCGAATATGGCAAGAAAAGAGGAGTATTCTCTTTCGCGTCTGTATCCGTCTCCGAACGCGACGATTCGAGGCATTATCGGCGGCACCGTTTTCCGCGCGCCCATCCTTGCCCCCTCGATAAAGCGCTACATTCCGACATGGAAAAAGCCCATTACGATCGCACGTCACGCCTACGGCGACATTTACAAAAACGTCGAAGCTCGAGTGCCCGCGGGCGGCAAAAGTGAGCTTGTCGTCACCGACGCAAACGGCGTCGAAACGCGTCACCTCATCCACAGCTACTCCTCTGACGGCATCACACAGGGTATCCACAACACAGACTCAAGCATCTCCGATTTCGCCCGCGCCTGCTTTGAATATGCTCTCTCCACCGGACTCGATCTGTGGTTTTCAGCGAAGGATACCATCTCCAAAACCTACGACCATCATTTCAAGGACATTTTCGCCGAGATCTACGAGAGCGAATACAAGTCGCGCTTTGAATCCGTCGGCATAAGCTACTATTATATGCTCATCGACGACGCGGCGGCGCGAGTCATCCGCTCCGAGGGCGGCTTCATCTGGGCTTGCAAAAACTACGACGGCGACGTTATGTCCGATCTGCTCGCCGCCTGCTTCGGCTCGCTCTCGATGATGACGTCCGTGCTTGTGTCCCCCGACGGCATCTACGAATACGAAGCTGCACACGGCACTGTACAGCGCCACTACTACAAATATCTCAAGGGCGAATCCACGTCTACAAATCCCATCGCCACCATCTATGCGTGGACGGGTGCGCTCCGCAAGAGAGGCGAGCTTGACTCGATCCCCGAGCTTTGCCGCTGGTCAGACGATATGGAAAGTGCCGTTATGCAAACCGTAGCCGACGGCATTATGACCGGCGACCTTCACGCGGTTTCCGACAATGAAAACGCCGTCACAGTGACCACAGATCGCTTCATCTCGGAGATACGTGCGCGTTACGAGGCACTCGTAAGCAAATAAAATACCAAAGAAAGAAGGTGCGAAATGACAAAGGATAACGCACTGAAGATAAAAGAGCTCGCCGCGATCTGCGAGGGCAACAATCACATCGCAACGGAGCTGTATTCGCAGTACGACGTCAAGCGCGGACTGCGCGACAGAGACGGACGCGGCGTTCTTACGGGTCTGACGGATATTTCCACCGTCAACGCGTACAAATTCGGCGAGGACGGCTCGCGCACGCCCTGCGAGGGTGAGCTTTTCTACCGCGGAATTCACATAAACGATCTCGTCCGCGGATTTCTCGCCGATTACCGCTACGGCTTCGAGGAAACGGTATATTTGCTCATTTTCGGTGAGCTTCCGAGCGAATCCGAGCTCGCAAGCTTCACGGAGCTGATCGCGGACTGCCGCACTCTGCCGAAAAACTTCGTTCGCGACGTCATAATGAAGGCGCCGAACGCAGATCTTATGAACTCGCTCGCCAGAAGCGTGCTCACCATCTACTCCTACGACAAAAACGCCAACGACATCTCGATACCGAACGTCCTGCGTCAGTCCGTGGGTCTGATCGCGACGCTTCCGATGCTGACCGCATATGCGTATCAGTCATACTCGCATTACATAAAGGGACGCGGACTCTTCATCCACAATCCGAGCCACAAGCTAAGCTCCGCGGAGAATCTGCTCCGTATGATACGCGACGATAAAAAGTACACGGAAACGGAGGCTCGCGTGCTTGATCTGTCGCTCGTGCTTCACGCAGAGCACGGAGGAGGCAACAACTCCACGTTCACCACGCACGTCGTTACCTCGTCCGGCACGGACACGTATTCGTCAACGGCAGCATCGCTCTGCTCGCTCAAGGGCTCCAAGCACGGCGGCGCCAATCTCAAGGTCAAGCACATGTTTGACGATATGAAAAAGCACGTCCGCGACTACTCGGACGAGGATGAGATCCGCGCATATCTGAAAAAAGTCTTGAACAAAGAAGCAGGCGACGGCTCCGGGCTCATCTACGGCGTCGGTCACGCCGTTTACACGATCTCCGATCCGAGAGCACAGCTCCTCAAAAAATATTCCGAAAAGCTGTGCATCGAAAAGGGCAGACGCGACGAATTCATCCTTTATAAGACCGCAGATAAGGTCGCAACCGAGCTGATGAATTCAAAGCCAAACATTCTGAAGCCCATTCCCGTCAACGTGGACTTTTACAGCGGACTCGCATACGATATGCTCGGCATCCCCGAGGAGCTCTACACGCCGCTTTTCGCAGTCTCGCGCATCGCGGGCTGGAGCGCGCACCGCATCGAGGAGCTGATGAACTCGAGCAAGATCATCCGTCCCGCGTATATGAGCGTCCGCGACAACAGAGATTACGTGGCCCTCGAGGACAGATAAATTCAAGCAGAAAATCCCGTTGCAGTTTGCAACGGGATTTTTTAATGAAGCTATCCGAACGGCGCGAGAAAAAGTTTGCAATCCAAAAAAGTCTTGACAAATCAAAAAAACGCCATATAATAAAAGTGGAAAGTTGTAAGTTCCAATTATATATTACTCAGGAGGAAACAAAATGAAACAATTTAAAGCAATTTTATTATCACTTGTGCTGATTGTTAATGTTATGTCGCCCGCTGCGGTATGTGCTTCAAACGCAAACACCGTCTCAGACGCTTTTACCCCCGCATTAAAAGCTGACGAAAAAGTTACACTTTCCTCTGAAGCCGATACGGCGGCTTACAAAAATGCTGTATTTATAACTGAAGCAGAATTTTTATGTTCTAAATCAATAAATGACGGAATAACCGTTGTGTATGGCTCAAATCTTGATGTAGATGCACTGAACGAGCGCATTTATGGCAAAATATCCGTCGAAAAAGAAGACTATGTCACTCAAGGCTATGCTGACGATTTGGTGTATGACGAAAGCACCGGCGAATATATTCACGATGATTCACCATATTACGGAATGCCTATCGCAGACCTTATTGAGACCGAAGAAGCCGAAGAAATCGAACTGACAACTATCGAACACGAAAACGTATACATTGCCATCTTCAGCAATGACGGAGACAAAATCAGCAAAACTTATGTAAGTGTATATTACGACGCTGACGTTGACGCTGACGTTATAGATAACTTCATCGAAGCCGAGCTTTCGGAAGAGTCGCTTGATAATTATCTTAAAGACGAACTTAACCGGCAGACAGAAAGAAACTCCTTCTCAGCATCAACAGCAAACACGAGAGCTGCGTCATATTCAAGAATAGTTGACGAAACAGTGCGTCAAGCCTCCAAAATTGCAAATTATACGGTATCGTCAAACACTTATCCTGTCATGGTTTATAAATACCGAAGCGTGTATACAAGCATCCTCATCGCCAATGAACTTGTCGACCGTGACAGATATATTCTTCACAATTCTGCATATATTACGCCCGGAAATGCTATTTCATCATCTGAAGCTTCGGGAATATACAATAATCAGTATAGAAACGCTATTGTTGTGTGCGGAGCAAAGGTGTTTTTTGAAAACAAATATCCTGAAATGGATTATTATATCGATATGATGCCCAAGCTCAACGACAGCAATGTAACAGACGTATCTTCAATTTCAATAGATTTGGGTGTTAGCGCATTCGGCCTTTCAGCTTCTATCCCAATAGCATTTGAAACCGGATCCAAAGTGGCAGCATCTTACAAATTCACGCCTGAAGATCAATGTTATTTCATGTTTGAAGGAACAACTCTGCTATATAGAAAATGTTTATCCACCGAACCATTTTTAATCGCGTCAACGGCATCTTTATCCAGCGGATACAGCCAACTTTACACCACGTTCGGCACCCATGTAAAGTATCATTTTGGAGCCAACACAAGCGATTGTGTTTGGTCTGGCCGCGCCACAGATGTATATTACGAAAACAATGAATAACGCAAAAAAGCTCGCCCTATCTGCGGCGAGCTTTTTCTGTTAAAATCTTCTCTTTTTGCTGTCGAGATAGTCCTGCAGGATGATCTCCGCGGACAGCGCATCCACCTTTTCC
This sequence comes from Eubacteriales bacterium, assembly GCA_045594085.1. Taxonomy (GTDB): domain Bacteria; phylum Bacillota; class Clostridia; order Oscillospirales; family CAG-272; genus DTU064. Next base: position 100,235 of record JAZNXW010000025.1, read on the forward strand.
TTGCGCTTTTTGCCGCGGGTGTCGGTGAGATTCATAATCTGATGTGCCGCAGACGTTGTGAGTCGCTCGTCAAAGAGGACAACGGGGAGTCCCGTCATCTCCCCAAGCATCGCCGCAAAGGCTCTCGCCTTTTCGGCGCGCGGTCCCTCCGTACCGTTCATATTGACGGGCAGACCGAGTACGATTTCCGTAGCCGCGTGCTTTTTTGCCGTTTCCGCGACAGCCTCCGCCGTTTTTCTCATTCCCGTCGCCTTGACGGTGCCGATTCCGGACGCGAGCGTACCAGACAGATCGGAGAGTGCAAGTCCCGTTCTCGCATCGCCGTAATCGACGCCGAGAATTCGTTTATAATCAGCCATAATTTCGTTCCCTTACAGTTTGATTCCGCGCTCCGCTATGTAATCGTCCACCTCGTCCTCGGAAGGGATCGACTCGAGCAGACCCGGACGCGCAACGGACATTCCCGCAACTACGTTCGCATACTTGACCGCGCGCATAATATTCCTGCTTCTTGCATATTCCGTCGCGAGAGCGGCAGTGAAGATGTCGCCCGAGCCTGACGTATCGAGCTTGTTGTTGTTCGTCGCGAGCACGATGTTATAATATTTTCCGTCATAGAGGAACGCACCGCGTTCACCCATCTTGACAACGTAATATTTCGCCTTCACGATCGAGGAAAGGCGGATCACAGCGCGCAGGCAGTTCTCCGTTGATGACGGAGCGATGCCCGAAAACATCTGAAGCTCGCGCTCGTTCGGGCAGAAAATCTCGCACGGATAAAGCTTCGAGAGAGGATAATCCTCCTTCACGCCCGATGCGCTGATGACAAGCGGGATATTCTTTCTCGCCGCAAACTCGGACGCCGCCAAAGCGGTGCGTTCGGGGATATCAAGGCGCATCACCGCCGCATCCGGCAGAGCCGTAAACGCCTCCTCTGCATCAACGGGCGACAGATATGTATTCGCTCCGGGGAATGTCATAATTCGCTTTTCACCCGACGGAATGATCTGAACGGACGAAAGCCCCGTAAGCGAGCGTCTTTCCATGAACATGAAGCGTGTGTCCACGTCCATATCTCGATAGAGCGTGCGAAGCCGCTGTCCGTTCGAGTCCGCACCGACTCGTGCGCAAAGGATCGCATCACCGCCGAGCGCACGGACAGTGATCGACTGCGTAGCTCCGCTTCCGCCGGGGAGGTAATCATAGGAATTACCGACGGCAGGTGCATCCGTTTCGGGGAATTCGTCCGCCCTTTGGATAAAATCCATGCTGACTGCACTGATAACAAGTACTCTCGGCTTCATTTTTAGCTCCTTTTTTGCTGTTTGTTTCCTGACAATTATTGTTTTTAGCGTTTTATTCGTGTGAATGCTTGGACAAAAGCTCGTTTCTCGAATCCCACAGCTTCTGCGACAGATCGACGTAATAGCTGTGCGGGTTTTCAAATCTCAGAACCTCATCCCAAAGAGATTCAAGCTGCAAGAGACAATACTCTCTCGCCGCCTCGAGCGGAGGCTGCTTATATACGCATTCGCCGTCCTTGAAGACCTGCTTCAACAGCGGACGCGCGTAGAAATCTGTCAACGTCTTGCGTTTCCATGTGTAGTTGGGGTCAAAAATCTCAAGCGGAGCTCTGTCGTCGATGACCTCGTCGTGCACGGTGATGAGATCCGCGATCGCTTTTCCCGTATCTCTTGAGAACAGACGGTACACGTTTTTGAAATGCGGCACCGTAATCTTAGCAACGTTTTCGCTGATCTTGATCTTGGGAATTATGTTTCCGTCCGCACCCTCAACTGCGACGAGCTTGTACACGCCGCCGAAAACGGGCGAAGATTTCGACGTGATGAGTCTCTCGCCTACGCCGAACGCGTCCACCTTCGCCCCCTGACGGATCATATCTCTGATGAGATACTCGTCAAGCGAGTTGGAAACGATGATCTTGCACTGTGTAAGTCCGGCGTCATCGAGCATTTTTCTCGCCTTCTTGGACAAATACGTTATATCGCCCGAGTCAAGACGGATCGCACAATTCGTGATTCCCATCTCCTTGAACACGCGGATCGCGTTCGGAATGCCGCTTTTCAGCACGTTATACGTGTCAACAAGCAGAGTCGCGGACTCGGGATAAAGCTCGCAGTACGTGCGGAACGCTTCATATTCCGTGTCAAACATCTGTACCCACGAATGTGCCATCGTGCCCGTCGCGGGGACACCGAAAAGCTCCTCCGTCGCCGTGCACGCTGTGCCGTTGACGCCGCCGATATACGCGGCGCGGGCGCCGAGGATTGCTGCATCCGCATTGTGAGCGCGGCGCGAGCCGAATTCACTTACGGTGCGTCCTTCAGCGGCACGTACAAGACGCGACGCCTTCGTCGCAATGAGCGATTGATGATTGATCGTCAGAAGCAGGTAAGTCTCGATGAACTGCGCCTCGGGCGCGGGTGCGCGAACCGTTATGATCGGCTCGTTCGGAAAGATAACGGTGCCCTCGGGCATCGCCCACATATCGCCTGTGAAGCGGAACGTGCGCAGATAGTCAAGGAATTCCTCGTCGAAGATCCCCTTTCCGCGCAGATACGCTATATCGTCCTCATCAAAACGAAGATTTTTCACGTATTCGACGATCTGCTCAAGTCCCGCCGCGACAGCGTAGCCGCCGCCGTCGGGCACAGAACGGAAAAACACGTCAAAATACGAGATCTCGTCCTTTTTGCCGCATTTGAAATATCCGTTTGCCATTGTCAGCTCATAAAAATCGCAGAGCATCGTCAGATTGCGTTCGTTTTTCATCGTTTGACTCCGTTTTGATAACCGAAAAAATATCCTTTTTATTATTATATAATTTTTTTTGCTCCGATGCAAGATTTAGCAAAGAATATTAAAGGAATTTCACGCATAAAAAAGGCAGAGATCCCTCTGCCTTTTTATTTTTAACGCATAACGTTCATTATCCTCGTCCCTTGGGCACAAGGGCGACGATAAGCACGATGACCGCAACCGCGATGAGTATCGCAATAACAACGCCTACAGTGCTTCTGCCCCCACCGTCCGTCATCATATCGTCTTCGAGCATCTCGTCCTTGTCGGTCACCTTATCTGAAGCAGGCTTGTCCGTATCCTTTTTGTCGTCCGTAGTATCGCGGACGTCGTCCGTCACGTCACCGTCGAGAATGCCTCCGTCCGTTGTGTTGACTCCGTCGTTTGTCGAATCATCGGTGTCGTGAGCCGTTCCGTCACCGCCGACTCGAGAATTATTGTTGCCCGAATCGAAGCTTCTTCCGTTTCCGTTTCTGTCACCGTAGCCAACGTATGAATCCTCATCGTAGCCGTGGATAATGCGTTCCGTATAAGGTCCTCTCGCAGCCGAGACAAAAACCGACGTCAGCGCTGTCAGAACGACAAGCGCCGTCAGAAATAACGCTGTTTTTTTCATATTCCGTATAAGCGTGGTAAAACGCCACGTCCTTTCTCCGTTTTTGATGTGCTTGATACACGGCATAGTTTGTGCCGTCCGCGCGCGGAATATTCGCGGAAATTTCAAGAATTTTTGCAATTTTGCCCGAAGTACATCTGTGCAGGCACATTGTTTGCGTACCATCTCCGCGGCGAAAACATAAAAGCTATAAATATATGTAAAATTCTAAAGAAAACTGTAATATCATATGGTATAATTAAAGTAAGCCATAGTTGATATAAAATTAACGGAGATCACACGCAAAATGAAATCGCTTATCAAGAAACCAACGGCTCTGGCACTTTCACTCATCCTTTTATCAGGATGCACACAGACTGTGCCGTCGGAAACGGAAACCGTCACGGACACGAACGCTGAGACAGACGCGCCCGTTACGGAAGAAATCTCAGGTCTTTACGGAGAGGATGATGATATGTACAACGGTGACATCCCCACAGCAAGCATGTCCGGCAAATCCTACGTTTTGCGCTACGACGAGCCCGCCGATGACTCATACAACGGTTGGGAAACTCAGTCCCTTCCCGTCGGTAACAGCAGCATAGGCGGCAACGTCTTCGGCCGATACGATACGGAACAAATAACTCTAAACGAAAAAACCTTCTGGACCGGCGGTCCTTCTTCATCCCGTCCAAACTACATGGGCGGCAACGTCACCTCAAACGGCAACTACGGAAAGACGCTCTCAAAGGTGCAGAGTCTTTTCCTTGAAGGAAAGATCGCCGAGGGCGAGGCTCTGTGCGAAAAGCTCGTCGGCACCTGGGACGGATACGGCGGATATCAGCTTTTCGGCAATCTTTACTTTGATTTCGGTGACGTATCAAAGTCTGAAATCTCCGATTACAGCCGCAGTCTTGATCTTTCCACCGGTATCGCACACGTTTCCTATGAAAAGAACGGCACCGCCTACGAGCGAGAGGTCTTCACAAGCTATCCCGACAACGTTATGGTCATTCATCTTACGGCAACGGGTACCGAAAAGCTCGATTTCACGCTTTCGATTGTCCCCGAAAACGACAGCATCGCGCCTCGCGTATCAAGAGTGAAAGCAGAGGGCAGAAGCATCTCTTGCACGGGTAAGCTCACGGACAACGGACTCCGTTACTGCGCGTATCTGACGGTTGACACAGACAAAAACGGGCTCACCGAGGCAAGCGCATCAAAGCTCACCGTTTCCGGCGCGTCCGAGGTCACAGTCATCCTTTCGATGGCAACAGACTATGCAAACGACTATCCCGAATACCGCACGGGCGAGAGTGTGGACGAACTCTCCGCTCGCGTCCGTGAGACAGTTGAGGCTGCTGACAAAAATGGTTACAAAGCGCTTCGCGGATTCCATGTCGCGGATGTATGGGAGCTTATGGGACGCGTATCCGTCGATCTCGGCGGAGTTGAGATCCCCACCCCCACTGACGATCTTCTCTCATCATACAAAAAGGGCGGACTCGATCAAAAGAGCAAATCCTATCTCGAGGAGCTTCTATACGTTTACGGCCGCTATCTGCTCGTCTCATCCTCGCGCGGAGACACACTTCCCGCAAATCTTCAGGGAATGTGGGTAGGCAAAAACGGCAGCGACTGGAGCTCCGACTATCACATAAACGTCAATTTGCAGATGAATTACTGGCACGCATACAGCACGAACCTTGCCGAATGCGCGCATCCGCTCATAGATTACGTTGACGGGCTCCGCGAGCCCGGCCGCGTGACGGCTGAGATTTACTTCGGAGTCAAGTCCGACGAAGAAAATCCCGAAAACGGATTCACCGCAAACACACAGACCACCCCCTTCGGTTGGACCTGTCCCGGTTGGAGCTTTGACTGGGGCTGGTCGCCCGCGGCTGTGCCGTGGATCATCCAGAATGTTTGGGAATATTACGAATACACGCTTGACGAAGACATCCTCTGCGACCGCATCTATCCGATAATGAAGGAGCAAGCCGTATTCTACGCGCAGATCCTTGTCGAGGACGAAAACGGCGAGCTTATATCGACTCCGTCGTATTCACCCGAGCACGGTCCGCGTACCAACGGTAACACATACGAGCAGGCACTCGTATGGCAGCTCTTTACCGACACCGTCACCGCGGCAAAGATTGTCGGTGAGGACGAGGATGTTATTGCGGAATGGCAGGACATTCTCTCCCGTCTGAAGGAGCCGATCGAGATTGGTGACGACGGTCAGATCAAGGAATGGTATCACGAGACAACACTCGGCAGCGTCAAGAATTCCGACGCGTTCGGTCACCGTCATCTCTCGCATCTGCTCGGTCTTTTCCCCGGAGATCTCATCTCCGACAAAACTCCCGAATGGCTGGATGCGGCACGCATATCCCTCGACGCAAGAGTTGACACTTCCACAGGCTGGGCAATGGGACAGCGTATCAACACATGGGCGCGTCTCGGTGACGGCGAAAAGGTTTACGATCTGATCGGACTCTTGTTCCAAAACGGCATACTCGACAATCTGTGGGACACGCATCCCCCATTCCAGATCGACGGCAATTTCGGTTACACAGCGGGCGTGACAGAGGCGTTGATGCAAAGCAACACCGGCACGATCAAGCTTCTTCCCGCACTTCCCGATGAATGGGCAAACGGAAGCGCTAAGGGGCTTGTCGCGAGAGGCAATTTCGAAATTTCGATGACGTGGACGGACAAGGTGATCTCATCTGTACAGATTATATCCGGAAGCGGCGGCGAATGCGTCCTCGCGTTCACTGCAGGCACAGTTACCGTCACCGATTCCGACGGCAACGCCGTTGAATACACCGTAACCGAGGACGGAGAATACAGCTTCGCTACGGTTGAAGGCGGTGTTTACACCGTCAAAAACCTCTTCGCGGTTTCCGCCCCCGCAGATTTTTCCGCAAAACGCACGTCTGAGACATCCGTTGCTCTTTCGTGGAGCGCCACAGACTGTGCCGACGGCTACGCCGTATACCGCAGTCTGAACGGCGGCGAGTTTGTCCGCATCATTGACACCGCCGACACCTCCGTGACAGACACAGACGCCTCCTTCGAGCTCGTTTCCGACGTATACACGTACAAGGTCGTCGCATACATCGCCGACGGCACGCTCGGCGCATTCTCTGTCGAAGCATCCGCGGGCGGCATGGGCAACGAAACTGTTGACAGCTCCGACCCGAGGATCTTATACGGCGGCTCATGGACTGTTTTCAACGAAAACGACCACTATATGGGCACAAATCAGTGCTCTTGGACGCCCGGTTCAACGGCAGAATTCACCTTTACGGGAACGGGAATCGAGCTTTACTCCGTTGCAAAGCCTAACTACAACGCGCTTTACATCACCGTTGACGGCGTGGCGTATGCGGAATATCATTCCGTCCGCGCTGAGAAAGTAACTCCCGACACCCTCGTTTTCGCGGCACGTGATCTGGAGTTCGGTGAGCACACCATACGCATTGAGGTCATGAGCGAGAAGGTAACTCCCGCCAACGACCACAGCATTTCGATAGATTATTTCAAGGTCTATTGTGAATAAAAAAAGCACCTGCTGTTACTCTGCTTCGCAGTATCGCAAATGCACCGCGTCCACATTAAAAAAAATCCGACACCTCTGTGAGGCGTCGGATTTTTTGTGCTACTCGAAGATAATATTTCATAACGCGTAGTGCTTTTTTATTTAAGCATTGCCTTTGCTTTGTCTAAAATCGCGTGAGCCACCTCGTCCTTCGACATGATTGGAAGAGTGTCCTCTCCGTCAGCCGTGATGACGGTGACTACGTTTGTATCCGTGCCGAAGCCCGCACCTGCGGTCTTCAGACTGTTCGCACAGATCATATCCACGTTCTTTTTCGCAAGCTTTTTTCTGCTGTTTTCGATGAGATTTTCCGTCTCCATCGAAAATCCGCAAATGATCTGCCCTTCTCGTCTGTTCTTGCCGAGATAAGCGAGGATATCCGTCGTGCGCTTGAGAGGAATCGCGAGCTCGCCTGAGGACTTTTTGATCTTTTCGTCGGAATATCCCTCGGGCGTGTAATCGGCAACGGCGGCGGATTTCACGATCAGATCCGATTCGGACGCGTGCGCCTTCACCGCATCAAACATCTCCTCCGCAGACTCAACGTTGACCGTTTTCACAAACATCGGCGGCTCGATCGAGGTCGGTCCCGTGACGAGCGTCACGTCCGCGCCGCGAAGCATCGCTGCTTTTGCGAGGGCGTATCCCATTTTACCCGTCGATCTGTTGGAAATAAAGCGCACCGGATCAAGAGCTTCGAGCGTAGGACCCGCCGTTACGAGGACCTTTTTGCCGTCAAGATCGTGCGGATATGCGATATAACGCAGTATGTGCGCGAGAAGCGTCTCGGGTTCGGGCAGCTTGCCCTTGCCGACGGCTCCACACGCAAGTCTGCCGCTTGCGGGCTCGATAACGTCCCAACCGTAACGTCGGAGGATATCAAGATTGTCCTGCGTTACGGGATTTTCATACATATTCGTGTTCATGGACGGCGCAACAAGCTTCGGACAGCGGCACGCGAGCGCCGTCGTCGTGAGCATATCGTCTGCAATTCCGTGAGCAAGCTTGGCACAGACATTTGCCGTTGCGGGCGCGATTATCATAATATCCGCGCGTTCCGCGAGCGAAATATGTTCGACCTGATGAGTGAAATTACGGTCGAAGGTATCTATCATCACGCGTCTGCCCGTCAGCTCCTCAAAGGTGAGAGGAGTGATGAACTCGGTCGCGTTTTTCGTCATCACGACCTCGACGGATGCGTGTAATTTAACGAGCGCAGACGCAAGAGATGCAATCTTGTAAGCGGCGATGCCGCCCGTCACGCCCAGAAGCACTGTCTTGTTTTTAAGCATCACAAACTCCATTCAGCCGCCGTCGGCGGCGCAGATTTTCAAAAATATATCATCACACATAATTATAGCGACTTTTTTGCATTATGTAAAGAGATGAAATCACTCTTTGTGCATCATTTATATTGCGTGACGGCGTTTTTTTTGCTATAATAGCAATCGCAAAAGGTCTTTTCTTTTGCGATTGCATTGCATCCCGAAAGGGAGCGACAGCAGAAAGGAATCAAATATGAAATCAGTAAAGCATGATACAAGGTATCTTTCGACCTTGGCGATGTTTTCGTGCATCCTTATCGTTATGGGACTGACCGGGATAGGCTTCATTCCCCTGCCTGTCATCAAGGCAACGACGATGCACATCCCCGTCATCATCGGCGCGATCCTGCTCGGGCCCACCGCGGGAGCCATCCTCGGCGGCGTTTTCGGACTCTGCTCCGTCTACGCGAACACGACAGCCCCCGGACTTCTTTCGTTTGCGTTCTCGCCCTTCATCGCGATGAGCACGGACGGTGCCGTCGGTGCACTCAAGGCGCTTTGGATCGCCGTCGGCTGCCGAATTCTTTTCGGTCTGATTGCGGGACTCTTGTGGAAGCTTCTTCAAAAGACGCGCTTACCCGACGTCGCATCGCTTCCGATCGTATCCGCGGTTGCCACGATCTGCCACACCCTGCTCGTTATGGGCAGCATATACGTCCTTTTGGCAGAGCAGTACGCGGCAGCAAAAAACGTAGCGTTTTCAGCCGTATTCGGACTCATTATGGGCACCGTTACCGCATCCGGCATCCCCGAGGCGATATCGGCGGCGATTCTCGTCACCGTCATCGGTAAGGCGCTTTTGCAGGTATCCGCACGAATGAACAAGAAAAAAACTCCGCCGAAGGGAGACGCTTGATATGCTTCTTGCGATAGACATAGGCAACACTAACATACTCATCGGATGTATGAGAGGCGGAGAGATCCTCTTCAAGTTCCGTATCGCCACAGACAGACTCCGCTCCTCCGACCAATACGGTCTCGAGATCAAAAACATGCTCGAGATGTACGGTGCGACCAAGGACGACGTCACGGATTGCATCATCGCCTCCGTCGTTCCGCCCGTCTTCAACTCCGTTCGCACGGGCGTGATCAAGGCGATAGGCAAGCAACCCATCGTCATCGGTCCCGGACTCAAAACGGGGCTGAATATCCACGTTGACGTGCCCTCACAAGTCGGAAGCGACAGAATCGTAACCGCTGTCGCGGCGCTCGCGGAGCACAAAGCCCCCCTCATCGTCCTCGACCTCGGCACCGCAACGACGATTGACGTTATCGAGCCCGACAACGTCTACATCGGCGGCGTTATCTGCCCCGGAGTTATGATCTCGCTCGACGCCCTGACAGGACGCACCGCGCAGCTTCCCGGAATCAGCCTCGACAATCCCAAGCAGGTCGTCGGCAGAAACACCGTGGACTGTATGCGAAGCGGCATTATGCACGGCACAGCCGCAATGATCGACGGTCTCATCGACCGCATCTCAGAGGAACGCGGCTACAACTACACCGTCGTCGCCACGGGCGGCATCGCGCAGTTCATTGCACCGCTGTGCAGCCACGACATCATCCTTGACAAGGACCTCCTTCTCAAAGGACTCAACATCATCTATAACAAAAACAAAGCGTGACCGACACGGTCACATCGGTATATCTTCGGGGCGGGGTGAAATTCCCCACCGGCGGTGACAGCCCGCGAGCCGCGTAGCGGTTGATTCGGTGAAATTCCGAAGCCGACGGTACAGTCCGGACGAAAGAAGACGTATATCCGACTCAAGTCGGATCAGTACAGCTTTCAGTAAAACGCCGAGGGGTATGCCCCTCGGCGTTTTTGTTATTATTCTATATCTCTCTTTGGAGGCTATTATGACTCAAAAATACGACATCAGACGTCTCACGGTTTCGGCAATGCTCACCGCCGTGGCGTATCTTTGTGTTTTCGTTTTCCGATTCAAGGTCGGCTTTCTGACCTTTGATTTCAAGGACGCCGTCATCGCCGTACTATCATTCCTCTACGGCCCCGTTTACGGCATCATCTCCTCTGTCACCGTTGCATTTCTCGAGGCTGTTTCCGTCAGCGACACGGGCATCTACGGCTTCATAATGAACGCGCTGTCGAGCGGCACCTTTGCCTTCGTCTGCGGACTTATTTACAAATTCAAGCGCTCGTTTGCCGGCGCCGTCATCTCCGTTTTTGCCTCCGTCACAGCCGTGACTGCTGTTATGATGCTCGCCAACATTTTCATCACGCCGTTTTATATGGGCGTTGAACGAACAGACGTCGTCGCGATGCTTCCGACGCTTCTTTTGCCGTTCAATCTGTGCAAGGCGCTGATGAACGCCTCAGTCACGATGCTGATCTACAAGCCGATCGCGACGGCGCTTCGCCGCGCCGGTCTGTCCGAGGGCAAAAAGCTCTCTGCATCGACGTCGGTTAAGGATCGTAAGCTTGACCGACGCACCGTGATCCTCGCGCTGACCGCCGCTGTCATTATTATATCGACGACGGCAGTCATCATCTTCGTCCTCGGCGGCGAGTTTGAGGTTTTAAGAGATATGAGGAAATAAGAATAACTGCAATAAAACCACCGCACCGCGGTAGTTTTTATTGACAAATACGACACCCCCTTGTTTGTTTTTTTCGAAGGAATTGATCTGTATTCCGAAAAAATAAAGTTCACATAAAAACACCGGATGATATGAAATGTTCCTTCATAGATTGCTTGGACGATGAAGAACTGTATAAAGCAGCAGTAGAGAGATGGGAGAACGAGCATCCCGGTGAAAAATTTGTCAGCGCTAAATTTACGGGGACAGATATCGAAATTTCCTCCTCTGCAAACAACATCATCGACATATACGATTATTTCGGGCTCGAATATGAAGTCACCGACCGGATCAGGGTCTATGATGAAAGACGCATCTACGGCTGGATCATAGTGGCGTTCGCTTCCTTGGTTGTAGCAGGCGCCGTCGCCGCGGAGATAGTTATCTTTCGCAAAAAGAAAAAAGCTCGCGATGCGGCGTATGTATCCGAAGCAAAAGAAGAATAACATTAAAAAAGCACGCCCTTCCGCGTGCTTTTTTAATCATTCACATCTCTATTTCCGGCAGGGGTGCGACGGAACGGCGGAGTATGCCGTTCATATACGCGATAAGTATGCCGTAATTCGTCACGGGGATGCCGCTTCGCTCGCACAGACGCACGCGATGCGCGACCTCGCGCTCGTTCAGCATACACGCGCCGCAATGCACGACGAGCTTATATTCGTCAACGTCGTCGGGAAACTCCGTTCCCGACGTGAACACAAACTCGGGCTTCGCGCCCGTATATTTGCGGATCCACGCGGGCAGCTTGACAGTACCGATGTCGTTACACTGTCTATGATGCGTACAGCCTTCGGCGATGAGTACTTTGTCGCCCGTTTTCACGCTGTCGAGCGCGACCGCGCCCTTAACTGCGGTAGCAAGCGTGCCCTTATATCGCGCCATAAGAATCGAAAACGACGTCAGCGGAACCGTTTCGGGCACTATCTTTGACACCTTGCCGAACGCCTGACTGTCCGTAATGACGAGGCGCGGCGGCTCCTTCAGCTTACCGAGAGTGGCGGCAAGCTCCGTATCTCTGCAGACGAGTGCTGAGGCGCCCGCGTCGAGAACGTCGCGGATCGTTTGCTGCTGCGGCAGAATGAGTCTGCCCTTGGGCGCCGATTCGTCAATAGGCGTAACAAGCACGACTGCGTCTCCTACGGCGAGCAGATCGCTGACGATGCGGCGTTCGTTTTCCTTGCCTGCGGCAAGACGCGCTGTCATCTCCTTGAGCACATCAACATTATATCCCGTTTTTGCGCTGACGTAGACTGTGTCCGCGCCGTTTTCGGGAACGGACGCGAGCAGATCGGCTTTATTTTTCGCAATTATGACGGGGATGTTGCGCTCGCGGATGAGCGAAAGAAGCTTTTCCTCGTCGGAGTCGGCAGTCTCGGACGTTGCATCGGTGACGAAAATCGCCGCATCCGTCTTGCGGAGCACCTGCTTTGCCCTCTCGACGCGCATAAGGCCGAGCTCGCCCTCATCATCAATGCCGGGGGTGTCGATTATCATCACGGGTCCCATCGGCAAAAGCTCCATCGCCTTATAGACCGGATCCGTCGTCGTTCCCTTGACCTCGGAAACGATAGCAAGGCTTTGTCCCGTAAAAGCGTTGACGAGGCTCGATTTACCCGCATTGCGCTTGCCGAAAAAGGCAATATGTACTCTCTCAGATGACGGAGTCTGATTCAATCCTGCCATATCAGAAGCGGAAATCGCGCTCGCCGGACGCAATTTTTTCAAGTCGTTCGGTCACAATACGGCGGACCTTATCGTGGGGGATATCCTTTACGCCGTCAGCGATGATCTTCTCACCAACCTCACGCGTAGCGGGAGATGCATAGTCCTCGAGGTATTCCTTCAGCGTCATAAGCGCGTTCGGCAGGCAGCAATTCTGGATCTGACCGGACTTGCAAAGTGACATAAAGCGGTCACCCGTTCTGCCCTCACGGTAGCATGCGGTGCAGAACGAGGGAACGTAACCGAGCTCCATCAGCCAACGCACGACCTCGTCGAGCGTTCTTCTGTCGGAAAGATCGAACTGCGAGGAGTTTTCCTCCTCGGGCTCTTCCTCGACGTAGCCGCCGACGCTTGTGCGCGAGCCTCCCGAGATCTGAGACACGCCGAGATGAAGGACGCGTTCTCTGACCTTCGGTGACTCTCTTGTGGAGATTATCATTCCCGTATAAGGCACGGCGACGCGGATGCAGGCAACGATCTTCGCGAAAATATCGTCGGATATGCCGTTATCGAATTCGCCGGGATCGATTCCGTCCGCAGGGCAGATACGCGGAACGCTGATCGTGTGCGGACCTACGCCGAAAGCGGCTTCAAGGTGCTCGGCGTGCATAAGAAGTCCCGCGAATTCATAGCGGTACAGCTCCAGTCCGAACAGAACGCCGAGGCCGACGTCATCAATGCCGCCCTGCATGGCTCTGTCGTGCGCTTCCGTATGATAAGTGTAATTACTCTTGGGACCCGTAGGATGCAGATGCTCGTACGTTTCCTTGTGATACGTCTCTTGGAAGAGGATGTAGGTACCGATGCCCGCTTCCTTGAGCTTTCTGTAATTTTCGACTGTCGTTGCCGCAATATTGACGTTTACGCGGCGGATGGCACCGTTTTTGTGCTTGATCGAGTAGATGGTCTTGATCGACTCGAGTATGTACTCGATCGGAGCGTGCACGGGATGCTCACCCGTTTCGAGCGCAAGGCGCTTATGTCCCATATCCTGAAGCGCGATGACCTCCGCACGAATCTCGTCCTGCGTAAGCTTCTTGCGCGCGATGTTTTTGTTATTCATGTGATAAGGGCAGTAAAGACAGCCGTTCACGCAATAATTGGACAGATAAAGCGGCGCAAACATAACGGTTCTGTTTCCGTAAAAGTCCTTTTTGATCTGCTCTGCGAGGGAGTATATCTCGTTGTTTTTGTCTTCAAGCTCGCAAGCGAGAAGGACAGACGCTTCGCGGTGAGAAAGTCCCTTCCTCTCCTTCGCCTTTGCTATGATCGCATCGATCAGCTCCGCATCCGTTTTGTGCTCGTCTGCGTATTTGAGTGTGTCAAGTATCTCCTCGTGCGAGATGAACTCTTCAGCCTTCATTGATTTGGGATCGTACATAATAACCTCCGTTTTTGCCGCAAAAGCGGCACGATTCATAGATTCTTTTATTTTTTCACGTCACCGCGCACAAGCGCAACGCAGTAACCTATCTTTTCCATGCGATTCGATAGCTCCGAAAGGCATTCCGCTGACTCAGAGCCCGTAGACAGCTTGCCGTCGTACAGATTGTACTTCGATTTTACGTCGGGCGGTGACAGATTCGGCATACACACGTTTGCTCCCGCAAGTATGCCAAGCTCCCTTCCCTCGGGATGGATCGATCCGAGCGCCGTTGTCGCAGGCAACAGCACGTTCGGCAGCATTATCCTTACGATAGAGAGCAAATACAGCGTCAGCTCAAGACTACCGCGTACCTCGCCCGCGAAAGGAGTATCGTGATGCGGTATGAACGGACCGATCCCGACCATATCGGGCTCAAACTCCTTCATAAACACAAGATCCTTCGCGATGTGCTCCGCCGTCTGGTACGGCGAGCCGACCATAATTCCGCAGCCTACCTGATATCCGAGCGATTTGAGATCGTGTAGGCATCTCATTCTGCTCTCAAGCGTCAGCTCCTTCGGGTGCAATCGCGAGTAATGCTCCGCGTCCGCTGTTTCGTGGCGAAGCAAATATCTGTCTGCGCCCGCCTCACGCCAAAGCGCGTATACCTCTCGCGGATGCTCCCCAACAGAGAGCGTCACGGCGCATTCCGGATACAGCGATTTGATCGAACGGACGATGTCCGCGATCGTCTCGGGCTTGTAATACGGATCCTCGCCGCTTTGAAGCACGAACGTGCGGAATCCGAGTGCATATCCCTCGCGGCAACGCGCGAGGATCTCGTCCTTGGTGAGTCTGTACCTTTCGGCACATTTATTGGAGCGACGAATACCGCAGTAAAGGCAATCGTTTTTGCAATAGCTTGAAAATTCGATCAGACCGCGGACGTACACGTCCCGTCCGTAGACTCTTTCTCGCTCGCGGACAGCCAAGGACGCAAGATACTTCGCCGTTTCCCCGTCTCGGTGTGCGATAAGCGCGGCAAATTCAAGCTCGGACAAGCTTTTTTCGCGGCACAGCTTTTCAGCAAGCGATCTCATTCCTTGCCCTCCGGCAATTTACTGTAAAGCGCCTTCGCAGTGACTCCGTTAAGCATACCGATCTTGCCCGTGAGGGCGCTGATCGCATCAGTGGGCGCATCGATGACGACGCTGATTATGTTCACGCCGCGGTCGCGATACGGCAGTCCCATCCGTCCGACAATGCTGTCCTTGAACTGATGAAGCAGCTTATTGAGCGGCTCGATGGACTCTTCGTTTTCAATCATAATGCCGATAAGTGCGATTCTGTTTTCCATTTTTAGTTCCTTTGGGCTTGATTAAAACAAAAAAACTCCCAAACAGGGAGCACAAAAACACTGACCCTTACATCAAGAGTCATTCGTATTCGTCTCCCTTCCGCGTCGGGCGTACCCTCCGCGTCAGCAAAGAAGCTTATTTGTCAAGACAAGTATATCACACAAAAATCGTGTTTGTAAAGAGGAAAATCACGGATCTTCGAAGAAACAAACATTTCTTTAAGCAAAAAACACATTGAAATAAACTTCATATTATTGTATACTTGTTATTGTATACTTGTTATTGTATACTTGAGATAAGAACCCAAAATCAAGGAGTCAGTATGAACAAAAGTAAGCTTGCACGGGCAATTTCCGCGATCCTTGTCGCGTCAATGCTCCTTTCCGCCTGCGGCGGTGATCCCGTTGACACGGACACCGATGCCGCAACCGACAAGATGACAGACACAGAAACAGACGCTGTCACGGAAAACGTCGGTGATCCCTACGAAGAAAATTTCGTTCACGTTCCGCTTGCCGAAATCAAGGACTGGAACGGAGTGCGCGTTTCGAGCGCGGGCGTGCTTGACGGCGACGCCGTGCTCTATGACGACGGCATCTCTCTCGTTTACGACGAAGAGCTCGGTCAGAACGTTCTGTCCATGACGGGCGATGCCGGCTATCTCAAGCTCCCTAACGATATATGGAAAAACACAAAGGAAGGCTTTACCGTTTCGTTTTACGCAAAGCCCTCATCCGGCGTAAGATCCGACGCTAACCTTTTCCAGACGAATCTCTGCGGCTACGGCGTCGGTGACACATCTTGGCGCGATGCGCCCGAGATCTCGCTCAATATGGCAGGCGACGTACGCATCTACGTCGGCGGACGCACCATAAACGGCGTTTATACCGCGATCTCCACATACAATAACGGCGGTGCCGGTGACGCAAAGGATTATGCAGAGCCTCACGGCTTCAAGCCGCGCTACAACGGCACGTCAAAGGCGATCACAAAGGGACAGTGGTCCGAGATCGTCATCTCCGTCTCAACCGAGGAGATCGCGCTCTACGTCAACGGTGAGGAAGTCAACGTAAGCCGCGTCACCTCCGAGCAGGGCAGTCTCAAATCTGCTCTCAAGTACCTCTTCGGCACATATGACGGCGGAGAATACATACTCGGTCAGTACGTCAACACCTCGATCGGCAATTCCGTTTACAGCGACACCAACAACTACAAGGGTCTGATCGGCAACATCCGAATCTACGATTCCGCGCTCTCCGCGAAAAAAGCAAAGGTGACCGCACCTGCATACGTATGGAACTTCAACGGTGACTGCGTATTCGAGGGCGATCTCGAATATGCGACCGCAAACGATCTCGCAAGCTACGGCGACAAGGCGCTCACCGCCATCGACGAGCTTAAAACACTCTCTCCCGACGGAAAAACAGTCGTTGAAGTCCGCCGCGACGACGACGGCGGCTATTACTACTCCGTTATGGACGGTGACACCGTTATCGTTATGAGCTCGCACATCGGTATGATACTCGACGGTGCCGATCTGTCCACGGGGCTTTCGCTCGCGGCAGATTCCGTCAAGAAGGACTACAAAAACGAAACTTATCCGCTTCTCACGGGTATGAACGCCACGGCAACAAACGAATATAACGAGACTCGCTTCACCCTCACGGGCGCGACGGGTTCCTTCGATTTCATCATCCGCGTCCACGACGACGGCGTTGCGTACAAGTACGA
Organism: Eubacteriales bacterium; assembly: GCA_045594085.1. Taxonomy (GTDB): domain Bacteria; phylum Bacillota; class Clostridia; order Oscillospirales; family CAG-272; genus DTU064. The sequence goes on from JAZNXW010000025.1 coordinate 117,363, forward strand.
AAATGTCTCATGCTCCGATGATTCCGTAAACGTTACGGTCACAAAGGAATGCTCCGAGATCGTTCTGCCGCACACGGCAACGACCTGGTCACATATCATCAACGCCACCTACGAGGCTGAATACACCAAGCGTAATCCCGCACAGCTCGAATCTCTCACAGCGAAGCTGTCCACTCCCCTTCTCGTTCACGAGCAGGATTATTGGGTGCTTATCGCTCAGGCAGGCATCATCAACAATAACGCCGAATACAGCGCTTGCGGTCTGCAGACTGAAAGCGGCTCGTCCTCTCTCCGTTGGCAGTTCGGTCTCGACCGTGACCCCAACCGCGAGGCAACGGGCGAGCTTGACCGTCCCGGTCACATCGACATCACAAAGGTAAAGACCATCAACGGATTCTCGACTCCGTGGCGCGTGCTCGTCATCTCGACAGATCTTGAAGAATTCACCGAGACCTCGATTATGACAGATCTCAACCCCGACGCAGATCCTGAGCTCTTCGCTGACACATCCTACATTGAGCCCGGCAGAGTTGCTTGGAGCTGGTGGAGCGAGGACGGCGAGCAGGCAAACTACGACAAGCACATTGAATACATTGATTTTGCCGCTGAAAACGGCTGGGAATACGTCTGCCTTGACGCATATTGGCGTGCGTTTGAACCGAGACTTGCCGAAATGTGCGCTTACGCCGAGGCAAAGGGCGTCGGTCTGTTCGTTTGGGTCAACTACCGTGACATCAAGAATCAAGCCAATATGGAAAAGCTCTTCAAGAGCTGGGCTGACGCAGGAGTTCGAGGACTCAAGACCGACTATTTCGAATCCGATGCTCCGAACGTGCTCGACGTTATGGAAAAGACCGCGATCTGTGCAGCCGAAAATCGTCTGATGCTCCTTTATCACGGATGCGTGCATCCGGGCGGAGAAAACCGCACTTACCCCAACATTCTCACGACAGAAGCAGTTCTCGGCGCCGAGAACCACAAGTGGAGCCAGGTACCCACGATCACAAACTGCCTGCTCTACCCCTTCACACGTAACATCTGCGGCTCGATGGACTACACTCCCGTTGCGACCAAGATAGGAAACAGCGATGCCTCCAACGGCTTCGCCCTCGCGATGACAGTCGTTTACGAATCCGGTCTGCAGCATCTCGCATATTCCGCCGCAGGCTATAAGCTCTACACGGGACTTTCCTTCATCAACAATCTCTCCGTAGCATGGGACGAATCCGTTTACATTGACGGCATGCCCGGTGAGCACATCATCGTCGCAAGGCGCAACGGTGAGACCTGGTACGTCGGCACGATGACTGATGAAGCTCGCACCGTTTCCATCCCGCTCGATTTCCTCGGTGAGGGTACCTACAACGTCTACGTTTACGGCGACACCGCGGACGGCGCTCAGCTCGTAATCGAGGAGATGACCGCAACCGCCGCCGACACGCTGACGCTCGACCTCGTCAAGGCAGGCGGAGCCGCCGTTATCATCTCCAAGGATGAGATCGACACCTCCGTAGCAGGCGCGCTCAACAACAGCGATTACGTTTACTACGAAGCGGAAGCCTCCGCGAACAGACTGTCCGGCGCCGCCGTCAAGCAGTCCTCCGCGTTCTGCTCGGGCGGTACAAAGGTCGGTTACGTCGGTAACGGCGCCGCCAACACGCTGACATTCAGAGAGGTCACAGTTGATGCTGACGGAACCTACAAGCTCCTGCTCTACTACTGCTGCGGCGAGTCAAGATCCTTGACGCTGACAGTCAACGGCGAGACGGAATACAAGCTCACGGGACTCAACAGCGGAAGCTACACGCATCCCACCTTCGTTGAAGTTGAGATCGAGCTTACGGCGGGCGAAAACACGATCATGCTTTCACAGCCCTCGTACTACGCTCCCGACATCGACTGCATTGCTGTCTCCAAAACTGCGGAATAAAATAAAAAAAGCACCGAGAAATCGGTGCTTTTTTGTGCGGCAACAAGGCTCCCTCGTGAGGGAGCTGTCACCGTCAGGTGACTGAGGGAGTTTTCAGGAATCGGCGCAAAAAACCACCCTGTCGGGTGGTTTTTATCTGCGTTATAATTTCACTACGATGCCGTTACCGTCGCCGTAAAAGTCACAGATCGGAAGTCCGCGTAACGGCTTTTTCGACCGACGTATCTCGCGAAACAGCCTTTTTGTCTGTTCATACGTCACTTCAACGCCGTTTTCGTGTGCGATACGCACCGCTATTTTCGCCGTGATCGAATTGAGCACAAGCACGTTCGGCAGCAGTATCACAAACCGCTTTCCGTCAGCTTTAATATCCGCTCGCATTATTCAACAAAAACACGGACTGACGTTCCGTCATTCGTCATTTCCAAAATGTTGCCGACTACTCCGTAGCTGACAAGTTCGACCACCTTGTGCAGATCGATATTTCTAATTGCTTCGATACCGCCGTTGATCTCCGGTATCTCGATGCCTACCTCAAGCGCCATTTGAACTAACTCCATCGGCAGATTGAGACGTATACGCGTGTCGCCGTCTGAGTCGACCATAATACGCAGGATCATATCCTTGAGAGGCTTACGTTCCTCCGGCGGAACCAGCTTGACGTCCTCGTTTTTGCCGGTAAGAAGCTCGTCCGTTGTTACTCCGAGCATAAACGCAAGCGAGGGGAGCAATGAAATATCGGGGCAGGTCATATCATTTTCCCATTTACTGACCGCCTGCGGCGAAACGCCGAGTTTGTTGGCAACGTCTTCCTGAGTGAGGTTCTTTTCTTTGCGCAGCTGCGCGATTCTTGTTCCTATTGTCATTTTATGAGTTCTCCTTTCGGTTTTGTGGCTTCATTATACATTGCAAAGCGGGTTCAAACAATGAAACAAAGGTTGAAACCGCTCAACCAAAAGGTGTTTTTTCGCTCAACCGAAAGTTTGATCGCCCAAAAACACTCGTTTTTCGTCACAAAGCGCTCATCTACGGTTTATTTCACTACTCTCACGGAATCGATTCCGTAATATCCGAGCACGCGGACGGTATCGGCGTCGATCACCTCACCCGACGTGATCGGTGAGATCGCGGGCGGACATCCTATCGCCGCGGACGCGAAGATCTTCCCCTCCGCTTCCTCCGCAGACACGAGCACGGACGGCGAAAACATCGCCTCTCTGACCGTCATCGCACGCACGGGACGAGGCAAGCGCGGCATCGTTTCGTCGATCCGATCTCTTTTTTCAATCGACAAAAGCGCGTTTTCTATGCGCGTAAGCGTAGACCGGCCAAGCTCGCACGACAGCATCATCACCGCAAAATCCGGATCCGAAAACTCGCACACTATTCCCTGTTTTTCGAGCAGAGCGGCGAGCTCCGTGCCGTAATATCCCCACTCCTTCGACGCGATCGACAGCTTCATCGGCTCGTCACCGACGAGAGTGAAGCCGTGCGCGCAGAGTCTTTGCTTCATCGCATCAGCAAGACGGACAAACTCATCCAAACGTGCGCCGAAGCCGTCTGTCACATATCCGTTTGCAAGATCGAGCGAGGACAGTATCAGATACGACGGCGACGTTGACGCAAACAGCGTCAACGCTTCCTCGGCAAGCTCGGAAAAGAGCGCCGGCGCTGTCTTTCCGACGTGCAGATAGGCTCCGCCGGTCAAAACGGGGAGCGTTTTATGCGCGGAGTCACAGACAAGATCCGCTCCGAGCGAGATCGGATGCTTATCCTCGGGCAAAAATCGCAGATACGCGCCGTGCGCGTTGTCTACGAGGAGCAAAACTCCGCGGCGATGACAGACCTCCGCGATTCCGCGGACGTCTGTTATATTTCCAAGATAATCGGGGCTTGTGACGTACACCGCCGTCGGCAAGACGTTACATTCGGAGAGGAAGCGGTCAATTCCCTCTGCCGTCAGCTCGCACGAGACGAGCGTCGTCGCATTCTCGGGATAAAGTGAGACGGTTTCAACGTCGGAGAGCGCCGCCGCGGACAGAAACGCGCGGTGTGCGTTGCGTCCTGCGGCAATAATCGGGCGTTTGCCCTGCTGCCTTGCCAAAATTGCGACGATATACACCATTGCACGGATAGAAAGCGATGAGCCTTCGGCTGAATACACCGTCATCGCAGATCCGAAAATCTCAGAGGCGATGCGTTCGCTCTCTTTTATGATCCCGTCCGCGCTGTAAAGCACATCCGCACCTTCAATCTCTGTGATATCAAAGGCTTCAACGCCGAGCGGTCCCTTGCCCTTATGCCCGGGCATATGCAGACGCAGTGCCTCCTCCTTGGCATAAGTGCTGACAAAATCGAAAATCGGAGTTTTGCTCATTCTTCGTCAAGCGTTTTTGCCGCTTCGAGCATGATCGCACATTCCATGCGCTTTTTGAACAGTTTACAGCCGTATTCATACACGCCCGTGATCGCGCCCGTCGCGTGGTACGCGTTCGCGGCGCATCCGCCCGAGCAGTAAAGCTTTGCCCAGCAATCGCGGCACTCGGGACGTGCATATACGTTACAGCTCATAAATTCGTTCTGAATATTTTTGTTATCAACGCCATCCCAAATGTTACCGAGCTTGAATTTCTCATCACCGACAAACTGATGGCACGGATAGAGATCTCCCCACGGGGTGACAGCCATATATTCCGTTCCCGAGCCGCAACCGGACACACGCTTATAAATGCACGGACCGCCCTTAAGGTCGATCATATAATGATAGAACGTGAACGGATCGCCCTCTCGGTGCTTTTCGAGCATCATCTCTGCGAGCTTCTCGTACTGATCGAGCACGATCGGCAGATCCTCCTCGGTGAGCGCGGAGGGATCCTCCGGAGATGTCACTACGGGCTCCATACTGAGCTCGCGGAAGCCGAGCGAGAGCATTTCCTTTATATCATTGAGAAAGTCGGGATTTGCGTGCGTGAACGTGCCGCGCATATAATAATCCTTGCCGCCGCGGGCTTCGACGAGCTTTTGGAACTTGGGAACGATCTTTCCCCAGCTTCCGTTGCCTGCATAATCGACTCGGTAGCGGTCGTGGACCTCGCGTCTGCCGTCGAGGGAAAGCACTACGTTACTGCACTCGCGATTTGCGAAATCGATTACGTCATCGTCGATGAGCACGCCGTTTGTCGTCAGTGTGAAGCGGAAGTTTTTGCCCGTTTCACGCTCACGCTCGCGCGCATATGCGACAAGCTCCTTCACAACGTCGAAATTCATCAGCGGCTCGCCGCCGAAGAAGTCAACCTCAAGATTATGGCGCGTGCCGGAGTTTTCGATCAGGAAATCGAGTGCGCGTTTGCCGACCTCAAGCGACATCACTGCTCGCTCACCGCTGTATTTGCCCTGACTTGCAAAGCAGTACGAGCAGTTGAGATTGCAAACGTGAGCTACGTGCAGGCAAAGCGCCTTGACGACTCCCGCCGTTTTCTGCTTCAGCTCGCCCGCAACAGGCTCAAACGTATCGGGAGTGAACAGCTTGCCCTCTCTTTTAAGCTCCTCGATATCGTCAAAGCAGTCACGGATGTCATCTTCGGTCACGTCATCTCTGTCGCCGTATTTCGCGAGTATATCCGCGATGATCTTTTCGTGCGGATCCTTTTCGTACGCCTCGATGATATCGTATGCGACCTCGTCAACGAGATGAACGGAGCCCGAGCACACGTCAAGCACGATATTATATCCGCCGAGTTTATAGGTATGTATCATATATTGATTCCTTCCGGGAAAAATTATCGAAAAAAATGCCGCCAAAAAGGCGGCATTCCCGTGAAAAACGGATTACTTGTTTTTCTGCTTTGTGTTTTCGCACTTCTGGTTTGCAATACCGCAGCTGGTCTTGCAAGCAGACTGACAAGAAGTTTGGCATTCGCCGCAGCCACCCTTCTTAGCGCTTTCGCAAAGATTCTTTGTAATGAGGGTTTTGATACGCTTCATTATTCTGCCATCCTCCGATTTCAATTAATACTAACTGATTATATCACGAACGCGAACATAAGTCAATCGCATAATATGCATTTTTTTGCATCGCGGACGTATTTTTATCTTAATAAAACGCAAAATCACAAAAAAAATACCACCTAACAAAAAACTGCGTACTTGATATAAAAAAAATACTTGCTATAATATAAGTATAAGGATATTTATCGGAGAATGCTATGAAAGACATCTACACGTCGCGCACACGCGGACTTATCGGAGACGAGGCACAAGCAAAGCTCTCCGATGCCACCGTCGCCGTCTTCGGCGTGGGCGGCGTCGGATCATACACAGTCGAAGCGCTCGCGCGCGCGGGAATCGGCAAGCTCATCCTCGTTGACGGCGACGTTGTCGCCGAGTCAGACGTGAACCGTCAGCTCATTGCAACGACGGAAAACATAGGCCAGCGCAAGGTTACGGCGGCGAAAAACCGCATCCTTGCCGTCAATCCCGATGCTGAGGTAACGGAGCATTTCCTCTTTTACCTCCCAGAAACGAAGGACACAGTCGATCTGTCCTCCTGCGACTACATCGTAGACGCCGTAGACAACGTAACGGCGAAGCTGATGCTCGCGGAATACGGACGCGACAGCGGGATCCCCGTCATCAGCTCAATGGGAACGGGCAACAAGCTTGATCCGTCGCGCTTTTTCGTCACGGACATACACAAAACGTCGGTGGATCCGCTCGCACGCGTTATGCGCCGCGAATGCAAAGCGCGCGGCATAAAAAAACTCAAGGTCGTCGTCTCGGACGAGATTCCGATCAAATCGCCTCTTGAAGCTATCGGCGCTCGCCGCAGCATCCCTGCAAGCATCAGCTTTGTTCCCTCTGCCGCAGGTCTCATAATCGCAGGCGAGGTCATCAAAGACATAATAAACGGAGAAATCTATGGAAAATAACGACATCAAAAACGAAATCTCGGGCAAATTCCGAGTCACGGGAATGAGCTGTTCGGCGTGCAGCTCATTTGTTGAACGTCTCGTCGGTGACGTAAAAGGAGTCAGCTCCTGCTCCGTAAGCCTTCTGACAGACTCGATGACAGTCCGCTACGACCCCGACGTCACCTCCGCAGACGAGATCATCGCCGCCGTCATCTCCGGAGGCTACGGCGCCGAGATCCTCGATTCCGCAAAAGCGGCAAAGGAACGTGAGGAAACTGAACGCCGCGAGGACAAAAAAACGCTCCGACGCCTGATTCTGTCAATAATCTGCTCTGTGCCCGTCTTTTATCTGTCGATGGGCGTTATGTGGGGCGCGCCGCTCCCCGACTTTATCGGCTATTACGTTTCCGCCGCGATCCAGATCGTGCTCACGACCGCCGTTATGGTCATAAACTCGCACTTTTACAAGAGCGGATTTTCCTCCGCCGTACACGGATCACCGAACATGGACACTCTTGTGACGCTCGGAACCATAGCCTCCTACGTTTACAGCTTTTACCTCGTGCTGACTCACGCACATCACCTGTATTTCGAATCTGCGGCGATGATACTGACTCTCGTCACGCTCGGCAAAACGCTTGAGGCGCGAAGCCGCAGACACACCACGGATGCGATCCGCGCGCTTGCCGCGCTCGCGCCCGCAACGGCTCGCGTCATCCGCGGCGGCGAGGAAAGGATAGTCTCCACCTCCGAGCTTCGCGTTGGTGACGTCGTAAAGTTGCTCGAAGGTGAGCCCGTCCCCGCTGACGGAGAGCTTCTTTCGGGCGCCGTTTCGTGCGACGAAAGCGCCGTCACGGGCGAATCCGTTCCGATCGAAAAGAACGTGGGAGACACCGTGATCTGTCCGTCTACGGTCACATCAGGTTACGCCGAAATGAAGGTTACAAAAACAGGCGATGACACGACGCTCTCGGGCATAATCGCGCTCGTTGAGGACGCGGCGGCGGCGAAAGCGCCGATCTCCCGCCTCGCTGACAGGATTGCAAAGATCTTCGTTCCCGTCATCATCGCGATCTCCGTCGTCACGGCTGTCGTCTGGCTCGCCGCAGGCGGCGGACTTGAACACGCACTCACATCAGCCGTGTCTGTGCTCGTTATTTCGTGTCCGTGCGCACTCGGACTTGCAACCCCCACCGCCGTCACAGCCGCCTGCGGCGCAGGCGCGTCACTCGGTGTGCTCGTTCGTTCCGGATCCGCACTTGAAGCCGCACACAAGATCCGTGCCGTCGCGTTTGACAAGACCGGCACACTGACGACGGGCGAAATGTCCGTTTCATCTATCACATCCGATGGCGATCCCGACGAGATGCTTGCGCTCGCCGCCGCTGTCGAGGATATGTCGTCCCATCCGCTCGCCGCCGCTGTCGTAAAGTATGCAAAAGAGCGCGGCGTTCACAAATACATCGCAGAAAACTATGAAAACACCGTCGGCGGAGGCGTCTCTGCCGACGTTGACGGAAAACGCGTCGCGGTGGGCAACGCTACGTATATGTCCGAGCTCGGAGTAGGACAAGTACCCGCCGCAGAGGACGGAAAAACCGCCCTCTACGTCGCCGTAAACGGCGAATATTCGGGCGTTATCGCCGTTGCGGACTCGCTCCGCGACGGAAGCGCCTCCGCAGTTCGCGCGCTTCGTGAGCGAGGAATCGACGTTTATATGATAACGGGCGACAACGAAACGACCGCGTCCGCCATAGCGTCCTCCCTCGGCATCAAGCCCGAAAACGTTACCTCGGGCGTTCGTCCCTCCGGCAAGATCGATGCGCTCGGCGCGATCAAGGACGCCCACAAGGGCGAGCTTGTCGCTATGGTCGGTGACGGCATCAACGATGCTCCCGTCCTCTCCTACGCCGACGTCGGAATCGCCGCAACGACAGGCAAAAACGCCGTTGCGTCATCAGCCGCCGACATCATTCTGATGGGCGCGAGCCCGGAGCACGTCGTAACCGCGATCCGTCTTTCTGAGACGGCGATGAGGATCATCAAACAAAACCTCTTCTGGGCGCTCATCTACAACTGCATCTGCATTCCGTTTGCGGCAGGTGTGTTCTACCCCATTTTCCACATCACGTTAAGTCCGATGCTCGCCTCCGCGGCGATGGGACTTTCGTCGCTGTTCGTTGTCACGAACGCGTTAAGACTCAGAAAATTCAAATAAAAATCTATAAAAAAGGAGAAAAACCATGGGACTTTTTGATCTTTTCAAGAAAAAGGCGTCTGAGGACGCGATCACACTTCACATCGAGGGCATGCACTGCGGACATTGCTCCGCGCGCGTTGAAAACGCTCTTTCCGCCATTCCCGGCGTAAAGAAGGTCACCGTCAACCTCGAAAAAGGCACTGCTGAGGTCATTGAGGCTGTCAAGGGCACCGTTGACGTTGAGGCGATGAAAGCCGCCGTCAACGCACTCGGATTCAAGGCGTAATCTGCATCGCAAAGCCATGTACGAAGCCAACACCGATCGTTATCGCGAAATGAAATACAACCGAGTCGGCAAAAGCGGCCTTCATCTTCCCGCTGTCTCGCTCGGACTGTGGCACAACTTCGGAAGTGCCGCCAAGCTTGACAATATGAAAGCGCTCTGCTTCACCGCATTCGACAACGGCATCACGCATTTTGATCTCGCCAACAACTACGGCCCACCCGAAGGCGCTGCAGAGATCAATTTCGGAAAGATCCTGCGCGAGGAAATGTCCTCCCACCGCGATGAAATGGTGATAAGCACAAAAGCCGGCTACTATATGTGGCCCGGTCCCTACGGAGAATGGGGAAGCAGAAAGCATCTTCTTTCGAGCCTTGATCAAAGCCTAAAGCGCCTCGGCGTCGATTACGTTGATATTTTCTATCATCACCGTCCCGACAGCGGAACGCCGCTTGAGGAAACAATGGGCGCGCTTGCCTCGGCTGTTACGTCCGGTAAGGCGCTGTACGTGGGACTTTCCAATTACGACGGTCCGACTCTGGAAAAAGCCGCCGCGATCCTCGACGGTATGAGGGTGCCGTTTATTATCAATCAAAACAGGTACTCCATATTTGACAGATGGATCGAAAAGAACGGGCTCAAGGACACCTCCCTAAAGCTCGGACGAGGAATCATCGCATTCTCCCCGCTTGAACAGGGACTTCTCACAGACCGCTATCTGAACGGTATTCCCGAGGACAGCAGAATAAGGACGGACGGCAGATTTTTAAGAGAAACCGCGTTGAGCGACAAAAGACTTTCGCAGATTCGCGCACTCAATGAGATCGCCGCAGAAAGAGGTCAATCTCTTGCGGAAATGGCAGTTGCGTGGATACTGCGCGACGGCGCCATTTCAAGCGTTATTGTCGGTGCATCAAAGCCCGAACAGATAATCACAAACGTCCGCGCGGTCAAAAACTCGGATTTTTCGCCCGAAGAGCTTCGCCGCATAGACGAAATTTCACAGGCATAACAAAAAAAGAAACCGCAAGGGCGTGCACAGTTAGCGATAAAATTGAATAGCCTTCCCCAGTGGGGGCTGTGTTATGATTTTCTGTGGTTGTGCATAATATTCGCATCCGCGCCTATTTCTTGCATATTTATGCGTTTGCAATGTGCTGAAACGGATGATTATTCTTTCGGCAAATATAGGCAAAAATATAAATATTTCTACGATAGCCAATCGGCTACCGCGTTTCTTTTACGCCTAAGTGGATCTTGGCGTTTGACGGCGAGCTGTACACGGTCGGTTACAACAATCAAACGAAATATATTGAGGCGTTTGATTTGAACGATATCACGGAAATTCTCTCTTTCCCGTCTGCAATCAAGCCGACGGCAAACGGATCGAAGAGACATTGTCGCGCGTCGATCCGACGGAGTGTGTGGCAAAATTGAGGAGAAAGAGATGAAATCAGGACCGGTTTGTGTAGTTCAGGCGCTCTTGGGTGCATTGCTGCGCTGTTGTATATCCCGTTTGGGGTTATTAAGGAATTGACCAAGAAATATAAGTGAAAAAGCCCCCCGCTGCCAAAACGGTAGCGGGGGTTTTTAACATTCGTTTGCGGTGAGCTTGCGTATAAATAACAATTATTTTGCTATATGTTTTACAAACTTGTAGAACGGAGATGTTGCGTCAAGTTGTATTAGTTTTCTCCTGTTCGACCAAGGGAAACTCTCTGGCACAACCCCTTTTTTAATCATTTTGTCAAAATACTCGATTCGCCAAAACAATTCGCAATCTTCAAAAGATTCTGACGCGACTGGAACGGTGAGGATTAGCACAGTATGCATATCAAGCTTACCTGTGCCAAAATTACAACTTATGTTGAACTCATCTTTCCACCAGCCATAGGGTATTTCCTCAGAGGGCATCATAAAATATATTTTTATCTGTTTCTCTCCATGCAATTTGTACTGCTCATGGTTTCTTAGCGATTCTATCAATCCGCTGTCAACTATCGGCTTGACAAATTGAGTTATGCTGTCGATATCAAGTGTTTCGCACGATGTCATGTAATACGCATGGTATTCGTCTTTTGTTGCAACATAGCTGCAATACAGGTAATAATATCCTTGCTCAACAAGGGCATCAACGCGGTTATACTCGATCGCCAATTCATATGCAACGCCTACCAAAATGACGCATAATATAACTACTGTAAAAAGTAGTGTCATTTTTTTAGTTCGAAAGCGTTCCATTAATCACCTCATCGAACACAACATAGGTAACAAAGGGTTTATGTTGTTCGTTACAATTTTCGTATCGTTGTAGAACATACCAAGATCCAAATTCGTTGGTGTATCCTAAAAAATAACTATACCAACCGCTGTCGGTTACATCTCCATCATCTAACCCGAAATGATCAAATATTGTATATCGAATTGTTGCGGTGTATTCGTTTCCGTAGGTCTGAGTTTCCAGCCGTCCGTAATTATCGTAAGTATATTTTACACTATCTTCGTTGCCGTAGTCAATACTTGCGAGGTATTTATTTTGGTCGTCCGTGTAGGTGTAGCTCGCGAAGAGAAACAACTTCGCCGCACACCAAAAAAGGCAGAGGTTGTCTCTGCCTTTTTTGTGCACATTATTCAGCTAATCAAATGATTAGACTGTCCTGTAGACAGACTAAAGAACATTCAAGCACCGGATTATCATCAAATTTTACTAAATATCGATGATCGTCCTTTTCTGAAGCACAGATATCTATGCAACAATAGTGTGCGCTATTTAGTAAGTTAGGCGAAAGAATGTTACAGTCCCACAAACAAACAGTATGGCTTCCGGCAGCGGTGCCCACCGTGAGATAAACATACTGTTGCCCAATATGTATTTTGGAAATCCTAAGCTTCTCGGTTGTTAGATAACGGCATATCGTTAATAAGTTATACTCTTTATCAAAAATTGGTTCGTGTGACCATAGGTAGTCCCAGTCAATTGTATTCATTCCCATATCGACAACTTCAAATTGAACAATATACCCAGATTCAATATATAGTTGACACGACAGTGGACCATTTTCTTTTAAAACCTGCCCCCCCTGAGGTACTGTGGGCAACCACAGGGGCAGTTGCCTAGTATTCTTTTTTCGATGAAAGTGAATGATGTAACAATCAGAATAACACTCATTAGTAATCTGGCACACGGCTATCTGCTCCCGAAGAATATCAATATATGGAAACGGGAAGCACATAATATAATCAATAAGTTTCCTGTTGATTTCATTACATAAGACTTGTTCCAACGCTTCATTACACCTCATTTCATAACTGCGTATGTATAAAAGTATGTCCCTACATTTATGAGAGTGCTACTCCGGGTGAAATAGCGATATGTGAAATCAACACCTCCATAGGAAATAGGTACATCAAGAGATTTAACTATAGCTGGTGGTCGTGTAACAACATCGTTTGCAATGGCTGATTCAAGCCCGGAAATATCGCTAAACCCCATATGTCTGCCGCCATGCCCAAAAGTAACAGTTGTGTTTCCAACCTGAATCGAAGTAGTCGTTCCTCCCCCTCCAGAGGGGGCAGAATATGTGTAACCAGCAGATCCTCCGACGCCACCGTTTCCACCAGAACCGCCATTACTTATTTGTCCGCCACCATAGCTTTTTTCTTCAAACAAAAGATCGGTTCCATCATCTAAAATATCTACGTCAGTAGTTCCCGTAATATCCTTTCTGCGTACCGGATTATTTCGACAGTAGGCAAACATATTGTTGCCTAAAATACCTTGTCCAGTTGAAATGAGAACGTCTGCGTTAATAAACCGACCGATCTCAGGATCGTAATAACGGCTGGATACATAGTA
>JAZNXW010000026.1:0-20469 GCA_045594085.1 Eubacteriales bacterium
CCGTCGCGAAGCTCGTAGGTCACGCCCGAGATCGTGACGGGTTCAGGTGCAGGCTCCGTCTCGATCGGCTCCGTATCGGTTGTATCGGGTTCGGTTTCTGTTGTATCGGGGGCGGTCGTCTCCGTCGTCTCCGTGTCCGTATCCGTAAGCGAATCGCCGGGCGTTGTGCCGGGCCCGATCGACTGACGCATCAGGATAAATCCGATGATGACGCCCGCTGTGAACACAAGGACGGCAGCGGTATTCAGTATGCGTCTGAAGATGCCGGGATCAGGTGCGGGTCTTGCTTCACGAAGAGAGGTCATCACTACCGCACGCTGCTTTTTGTCCGTCACATACGCGATATGACGTTCTCCGAGCAGGTCAAGCGCCTGCGAGATCGTATCTTTTCTCATACGCTATAGCCCTCCTTTTCGAGGTATTGCTTCAATCGCTCGCGAACGCGAACGAGTCTGACGGAGATGCGCTCCTTTGTGAGTCCCGTATCGCACGCGATGTCGAAGAGTGATTCTGCAAGATAGTATCTGCGCACGAACAGCTCACGGTCGATGCCCTTTTCGCCGTCAAGAAACAGGTCGATCAGCCGTGCAAGCTCCGATGCGGACAGTTCATCCTCGGGAGATTCATCGGATGCGAGCGTGCAGCAGAGCTCGTCAAGTGCGACATCGTATTCACCGCGTTTTTGCGCGGTGTTCGTTTTTTTGCGTGTGAGCGCGCAGTTTCGCGCTATCCTTGCCGTATACGCAGACAGCGAATTAGGGCGCGTCGGCGGGACTGTATTCCACACGCCGAGGTACGTATCGTTCGAGCATTCTTCCGCATCCTCTTTTGAACCCAGGATTCCTCGTGCGATCTTCATGACAAGTCTGCCGTATTTCTCGGCAAGCTCCGTGATCGCACGTTCGCTTCGCGACCAGAACAGCTCGATTATGCTTTCGTCTTTCATGTCGGCTCCTTTCTTTGGAGATTATGGGTTTGATTCGCCCCTTCACTGTATATGTAGGAAAATCTGCACGGATATTTCACGTTTTTTAAAAAAATTTCTGTTTTCTTTGTTTCTGTATACATTATCGCGTTTTTTTCGGAGTATGTCAACCGCAACATGCGTTCAGGTTCACATTTGATTAACAAATCCGCATTTTATTCGCAAAATATTAAATAATAAGATTCCTTATCATCTTGACAGGAGGAATAAAATGAGGTATAATGAAATTAATAAGGATTCTTATCAATTTGGGAAGGAGTAAAAAATGACAGAACTTGATCTTATGAAGCTTTTGAAGCGTCTTGAAGGTCAGTCGCGTCGTGATCTTATGCCGCCGCCCGGCGAGCATCACCACGGTCACGACGGCGCGCCTCCGCCTCCGCCGATGATGAATATGCATCACGGCAAGGGACGCATACTATCCGTGCTTTTGCGGCACGAGGGAATAACGCAAAAGGAGCTCTCCGAGCATCTTGCGATACGTCCTCAATCCCTCTCGGATTCACTTGTGCGCCTTGAAGAGGAGTGCTTAATCTTCCGTGAGAGATCCGAAACGGACAAGCGCGAGCTGCGTCTGTATCTGACGGAAACGGGAAAATGCCACGCAGAAGAGATCCGACGCAAACGCACCGAACGCGCAGAGGCGTTCTTCTCTGTACTGACAAGGGATGAAAAAGAAACTCTCGGCGCACTTCTTGAAAAGCTTGCCAAAGCAAATGACGACCACTGCGAAGACCAAAATAAATTACATCACGAAAGGCAGGATCAACAATCCTGACGGGTAAGCAATTATGGGACCTATGATGGGACCTCCTCCCGGGTTCGGAGGCAGAAACCGCAACGATGATCTTAAGCCGCCCAAGCCCAAGACAGTGAAAGAAGTTCCCGAGTACCTTTGGAAGGTCGTTTCGGGCTTCATTTACAGACTTTTCTACATATTCAAGCTCGTTTGGGAAGCACGTCCGATGCTGCTTTTCCTTATGATGTTTATGAGCGTATTCAACGGCGTTGTTCCCGTGCTCGGCTCACTCATTGCCGCCGACCTTATCAATGCGCTTGTCAACCCGCTTTCTGTCGAGCATTTTACATTCGTCGGACAGTTCATCGTCAACGTGACAAATGCCGCCGCAAAGCAGGACGGATGGAGCGTTGTTATGGCGCTTCTCATCCTCCAATTCTCCTATATGCTGATGAACTCGATCATTTCGAGTCTTTACAATATGTTCGTCAACATCTCGGGCGAGATCGTTACGAATCACATCAAGGTAAAGATCATCAACAAGGCAAAAGAGGTTGACATCGGCAGCTTTGACCGTCCCGAGTTCTATGAAAAGCTCGAAAACGCAAACCGTGAAGCGGGATCGCGCCCGATTCACATCATGCGCGCAACTTTCAACCTCATTTCCACCGTCATCACGATGGCATCCTACATCGTCATTCTGACAAGCGTCAGCAGTTGGATTCCCTTCGTCGTTATTCTGCTTGCTATACCGACGGCTGTCATCAACTTTACCTACAGAAGAAAGACCTTCTTCTACATCAGGCGCCGCAGTAAGGATCGCCGTCAGATGGAATATTACAGCAACCTGATGGTAAATAAGGATATGGTAAAGGAGATCCGTCTTTTCGGTCTTTCCGACACCTTTATCACACGCTTCTGCGAGACCTTCAAAAAGTATTACGCGGGCATCAAGCGCCTTATCATCAACGAAAACATCTGGCACATCTCAATCTCGATATTCTCCTCCGTCGTCAACTGTCTGCTTTATCTGTTTATCGCCAAAAACGTCGTTTCGGGGCTTTTCCAGGTAGGTGACTATTCACTTTACACGGGTGCGCTCGCGTCCGTGTCCGGCGGTGTAGGAAGTCTGATCTCGATTACCTCATCCATCTATGAGGGCGGACTTTTCATCGAAAATCTCATTCTCTTTATGCGCGAGAAGAAGAACATCACTCCCATTCTCGACGCAGATCCCGAAAACGTGCTTCCCGAGCCCCGTCACATCAATTTCCACACGGGCCACACGATCGAATTCAAGCATGTCAGCTTCAGTTATCCCGGCACGGAGAGAATGGTCCTCAAGGACATCAATTTCAAGCTTGATGAAGGCGAAACGTGCGTGCTCGTCGGTCTGAACGGCGCAGGTAAAACAACGCTTATCAAGCTTCTGACACGTCTGTACGATCCGACAGAGGGCGTTATACTTCTTGACGGCTATGACATCCGCGAATATGATACAGACGAGCTTTACCGTATGTTCGGCATCATCTTCCAGGATTTCGGCAAATATGCCGTATCTGTAACGGAAAACATTCAGTTCGGTGACATCTTCAACGAGCACGATGAAGGAGACATTTATGAGTCTGCACGCCAGGCAAGCGCAGATGTATTCATCGATAAGCTTCCCGACAAGTACGAAACTCCCCTTATGCGTTACTTCGAGGAAAACGGCATCGAGCTTTCCATCGGTCAGTGGCAAAAGCTCTCCATTGCCCGTGCATTCTACTCCGATTCCGACTTCCTCATCCTCGACGAGCCTACGGCATCCCTTGACGCTATCGCAGAGCAGGAGATCTTCAATCAGTTCGACAATCTCCGCAAGGATAAGACGACCATTTTCGTTTCGCACAGACTTTCGAGCGCAACGATTGCCTCCAAGATCCTCGTGCTTGAGTACGGCGAGATCATTGAGGAAGGCAATCACAGCCAGCTTATGAACAAACGCGGACGTTATTGGGAGCTCTTCTCCACTCAGGCGAAGCGTTATATGACCGAGGTAGACGCAAGTGACGTCCTTGACGGCGACGAGCTGCCTCGTATCACGGATGGAGAAGCGCCCACTGAAAACGGACGCGGAGGCGAGCATTTCCATCACGGAGGACATCATCCTAGAGGCGGACATCACGGTGACAGACCGCATGGAGACAGATCTCCGAGAGACTGACCCTTAATAAGCATAAAAAAATCCTCTGTGACGTGATGTCACAGAGGATTTTTATTTTGAAGCCGTTCGCGAACGCAGGATAAAATGCATTTTTCATCAAAACGGCGCATATTATCATCTATTCATAAAAACATTACGCATATCGACGGCAAATACGGCAATTCAGCCAATGTGACCGTTATTGACAAAATCGGCGTTCGCGCATATAATTAAATGTAAACAGCATTTAAAACCGCTGTATAAATATTCATCCACAGAGGTATGAGGACGTGCAGGTAAAGGCAGTAAAATTCGGAGGCTCCTCCCTTTCCGATGCAGAACAGTTCCGCAAGGTTTATAATATAATCAAAGCCGATCCGAGCCGCAGATACGTTGTAGCATCTGCTCCCGGTAAGCGTCACAGCAATGATACAAAGGTCACCGATATGTTCTACGCGTGCTATGATATGGCACTCGCGGGACTTGATTTCGATCCGTTCTTCGACGGAATCAAAAAGCGTTTTGATTCGATCATTGAAGAGCTCGGTCTGTCTCTCGACCTTACCTCGGAATATGAAAAGATCAAAATGTCAATGAA
The DNA here is from genome assembly GCA_045594085.1 of Eubacteriales bacterium. GTDB lineage: Bacteria > Bacillota > Clostridia > Oscillospirales > CAG-272 > DTU064. The sequence continues at coordinate 4,508 of JAZNXW010000026.1, forward strand.
GCATCGCGCAGGACGCGACTATGCCGCTTCGCGCGGAGAGTATCTCAACTCGATGATCCTCGCGGCTTATCTCGGCTACGATTTCATCAACGCATCTGACGTTATTTTCTTCCGTGAGGACGGTAATTTCGACGAAGAAAAGACCAACCGCGTGCTCACAACGATGCTCAAGGTACACGAAACCGCTGTCGTTCCGGGCTTCTACGGTTCCATGCCCAACGGAACGATCAAGACCTTCTCCCGCGGCGGATCTGACATCACAGGATCCATCGTTGCCAGAGCGTGTGACGCTGTTCTTTACGAAAACTGGACAGACGTTTCCGGCTTCCTTATGGCTGATCCTCGCATAGTTGACAATCCTCTCGGCATTGAAACCGTAACGTACCGTGAGCTCCGTGAGCTTTCCTATATGGGAGCGGGCGTGCTTCACGAGGATTCCGTTTTCCCCGTCAGATTTGCGGGAATCCCGATAAATATCAGAAACACAAATAAGCCCGAGGACAAGGGCACGATGATCGTTGCGTCAACCGACAAGCACGACAAGCGCCACGTAATCACGGGTCTTGCGGGAAAAAAGCATTTTTCCGTTATCCGCATTGAGAAGGACAAAATGGCATATCAGCAGGGTATGCTCCACCGCATCATCGAAATACTCGATTATCACGGCGTCCACGCCGAGCACATTCCGTCCGGTATCGACACGATGTCCATCGTAGCTGACACATCTCAGCTCACAGGCAAATACGAGATCATCACCGAATCCATCACACGCGCCGTAAAGCCCGACTTTATGGTCATCGAGGACGGTCTTGCACTCATCGCAGTCGTCGGACGCGGCATGGTACGCTCCAAGGGTACTGCGGCACGCGTTTTCCGTGCTGTTGCGGACGCGGACATCAACATCCGTATGATCGACCAGGGCTCCTGTGAGCTTAATATCATTGTCGGAGTTGCAACCGAGGATTTTGAAAAAGCTTTGCGCGCAATTTACAACGAATTTGTCAAATAACGGCATTATTTGAGCGTATTAACCAATTGACATCGAAGGCGAGTCAATGTATAATTATTTATCATAAATGCTTTGATGGAGAAAACGGTACTCCGTCGGTCGGCACAGAGAATGGATCCTCGCCTCTTGGTGCAGTGCTGGAAGATCCTGCGACAGACCTTTACCGACTCACTCCGGAGCTCGTCAAGGAACGGCTTAAATGCCTATTAAAATGACGCGGAAGTCCACCGTTACAGGGACAAGACATCGCTAAATCTGCTGTGTCTGTGAGTCGCATCCCTTTTGGGGTGAACGCGGGTGGTACCGCGCAGAATTCAAAGCTGCGTCCCGTATCGTATAATACGATACGGGACTTTTTTATTTCCCTTTCGGAGGATGGCACATATGGAATTTTTGAACTACACACTCGGTGAATGGATGGATAAGGTGTCGCTGGAGCATCCCGATCAGCCCGCCGTTATCTACACGCACAAATTTGACTACAAGCGTACGTATAAAACCTTCAACGAAGAGTGCGACACAATTGCAAAGGCTTTTCTCGCGCTCGGAATCAAGCGCAATGATCACGTTGCGATCTGGGCAACGAACTATCCGCAGTGGATGCTGACGCTTTTTGCTTGTGCTAAGATCGGCGCCGTGCTTGTAACAGTCAACACCGCGTACAAGATCCACGAGGCTGAATATCTGCTCAAGCAGTCCGACACAAAGGTTGTAGTTATGAGCAACGGTCTCAAAGACGTCAGCTACGTCGAGATCGTGAACCGTCTGTGCCCCGAATTTGCCGCTGAGCCCGATGCACGCATACACAACTGCAGACGTCTTCCCTTCCTCAAAACAGCTATCACAATAGACGAAGAATCCTATCCCGGTATGTACAATTGGAAGGAGCTTTACGCACTCGCGGACACTGTTTCAGACGAAGAATATGCGGAAGCGAAGCGCGGCCTTTCCTGCCATGACGTTGTGAATATGCAGTACACTTCAGGCACCACCGGATTCCCGAAGGGCGTTATGCTCACGCATTACAACATCCTCAACAACGGCAAAACGATCGGTGACAGAATGAAATTCTCCACTGCAGACAAGCTTTGCATCACCGTTCCCTTCTTCCACTGCTTCGGTCTCGTTCTTGCGATGATGGCATCCATCACTCACGCAACAACGATGGTCCCCGTTGACAGATATTCCCCGCGCACCGTTATGGAAGCGCTCGAAAAGGAACAGTGCACAGCCGTGCACGGCGTACCGACGATGTTCATCGGTATGCTTGAGCATCCCGATTTCAAGCAGTTCAAGTTCAATCTGCGCACCGGAATTATGGCAGGCTCTCCCTGCCCGATCAAGGTCATGCAGCAGGTCGTCGATGACATGGGTATGAGCGAGATCACGATCGTTTACGGTCAGACAGAAGCATCGCCCGGATGCACGCAGACGACAACGGACGATCCGCTTGAGCGTCGAGTCAATACTGTCGGTCGCTCCTTCCCCGGCGTTGAAACCAAGATCGTCGATCCGGAGACGGGTGAAACGCTCGGTCCGGGTAAGATCGGCGAATTCTGCGCACGCGGCTACAACATTATGAAGGGCTACTATAAGATGCCCGAGGCGACAGCTCAGGCAATTGACGCTGACGGCTGGCTCCACACGGGCGACCTCGCCTGCTGTGACGAAGAAGGCTACTACAAGATCACCGGCCGCATCAAGGATATGATCATTCGCGGCGGCGAAAACATTTACCCGAAGGAAATCGAGGATTTCATTTACACGCATCCGTTGGTATCCGACGTCCAGGTAATCGGAGTGCCGAGCAAGGCGTACGGCGAGGAGATCATGGCTTGCATCATCGTCAAGGAAGGTGAAACGCTCACCGAAGCGGACGTAAAGGCGTACGTTCTTGCGTCTATGGCGAAGCACAAGGTACCGAGCTACGTTATGTTCGTAGATGCGTTCCCGATGAACGCGGCAGGCAAAATTCTCAAATACAAGCTCCGCGAAATGGCGGTCGATGCCCTCAGCCTTCACGAGGCAAACGCCATCGAAACGGCGTAAGTGCATCTTGCAAGACGGCTCTTTTTGGTGTATACTGATTACGGTTCCAAGCAAAGCAGCCTACAATCAAATCATAAAGAAAGGCGCATACAATGAAACTATCATTTTCCACCCTCGGATGTCCCGACTGGACCTTCTCCGAAATATTCGCCGTTGCGGCTGACCTACGCTATAACGGCATTGAAATACGCGGTATTGCGGATCAGATATACGCACCGAAAATCGGTGTTTTCTCCGACGATAAAATTGAATCCACAAAAGCAAAGCTCAATGAAGCGGGAATTGAGATCCCGATTCTCACCTCGGGTGCATATCTCATCGGCAACGATAACATTGAAGAATCTATCGCAGAGACCAAGGATTATATCCTGCTCGCAGAAAAGCTCGATGCTCCTTACGTCCGTATGATGGGCGAAAAAACACCTGATCCCGTTATAAAAGACATTGATCTTGATGACGTCCGCAAGAATTACACGGCTCTTGCAAACTTTGCGGCAGATCACGGCGTCAGACTCCTGATTGAAACCAATGCCTGCTTCGCGGACACAAAGCTTCTCTCCGAGTTTTACACGTCCGTTGACTCCTGCGGCAAAGGCATCCTTTGGGATATTCATCATCCCGTGCGTTATTTCAACGAAACGCCCGCGGAAACGGCAGCCAACATCGGCTCACACGTTCGTCACGTCCACGTAAAGGATTCCGTTGTGGGAACGAACGGCAAGCTCACATATATGCTTACGGGCTACGGCTCGCTTCCCGTCGAGGATTGCGTAAAGGTGCTCAGTCTGCTCGGTTACGACGGATACCTCTCTTACGAATGGGTCAAGCGCTGGTCGCGCGACCTTGCCGATCCCGGCATCGCGATCTATCAGTATATCGACTATATGCGTATGATCGCGCCCGTCGAATAAAACGAAACGGGGAGACGGCAAACGCCGTCTCCCCTGTTTGATTTGTCTTCCGGATCAACCGAGAATGTGCTCGGGCAGCTTTGCTCCGCCGAGAACGTGGAAATGAAGATGCTTCACGCTCTGGCAAGCATCCTCGCCGCAGTTCGTGATGACTCGGTAGCCGTTTTCGGCGCCGCCGAGCTTCGCGATTTCGGGAATGCACTCGAAAATGTGCGCGACGACCGCACTGTTTTCGGAAGTTACCGCATCTGCGGATGCGATATGCGTCTTAGGAATAACGAGAACGTGGCACGGCGCCTCGGGCGCGATGTCGCGGAATGCGTAAATAAGCTCGTCCTCATATACTTTTGTCGAGGGGATATCCCCTTTGATAATGGCACAGAAAAGGCAATCCATACTTTACCTCACAATATTTTTTCTTTATTTTATCACATCGCCGACATTTTGGCAAGGTATTCCTTTATGTATAAGATTTTTGACATCCACACACACACGTATCCCGAGATTCTGTCCGAGCGCGCGACGGAAAACCTCGGTAAATTCTATAATTTTCACGTCGAAGGCAAAGGCACCGTTTCGGATCTGATAAAAAACAGCGAAGATGCGGGCATTTCCGGCTTCCTTTTGCTCGGCGTTGCAACAAACGCACGTCAGGTCAAAAGAGTAAATGAATCCGTCGCCGCTGACGTCAAGACCGCACGCGAGGCGGGCTTTCACGCATACGGCTTTGCGGGAGTTCATCAGGACACAGTCGATTTCGCTGACGAGATCGATCACGCTGTATCGCTCGGTCTTTGCGGAGTAAAGCTTCATCCCGATATCCAGGGTGCCGACATTGATGACGAGCGCTTCATCCCGCTTTACGCGGAGCTTGAGCACCGCGGTCTGCCGCTTTATCTGCATATGGGCGACGACAGAGCCGAATATCGCTTCAGCGAGCCCGAAAAGCTCTCGCGTATCCTCGATCGTTTCCCCGATTTGAAGGTGTTTGCGGCTCATTTTGGCGGATACAAGGCTTGGGAAGAAGCTGTCACGCATCTTGCGGGACGCAAAAACGTTTGGTATGACACATCCTCTGCGCTTTGGGCAATGACACCTGAATACGCGCGCTATCTGATAGACAAGCTCGGCGTCGATAACATAATGTTCGGCACCGACTATCCCGTTATGAAATCGCGTGATTATCTCGATCTTTTTATGCAAATCAAGCTCACGGAAGCGGAGCGTCACGCGATACTGTGGCAGAACGCCGCAGATTTCTTCTGCACAAATGAATAAAAACATCGCACTTCCCTCCCGTCGCACCCCCGACGTGTGGGACCGAATGAAAGATCTCGGCATTCCGCTTTATATGTACGGCACGGGCAACGGTGCCGACAGAATCATCAACGTGATGAATGAGCGCGGCATATCGCTTTCAGGCGTTTTCGCCTCTGACGGATTCGTGCGCAGCCGCGTTTTCCGCGGCTTTCCCGTGCGTTCATACAGCGATATATGCGCGGAATGCGCGGAATTTGCCGTTGTTGTGGCATTTGGATCGTCGCGCCCCGAGGTTATGGAAAACGTCGAGCGAATCGCATCCGAACAAACCGTATTCTGCCCCGACGTTCCTGCTGTTGGCAACACGCTCTTCGATTCCGATTTTTACGACGCGCATTTTGATGATTTTCGTGCAATTTCCTCGCTTTTTGCCGACGAAAGATCGCGCGAGGTATATTCCGACATCATAAATTACAAGCTTACGGGCAGCATGTCATATCTTGCAAGCTCGGCTACGACAGGCGATCCCGGCCTCGGAATTCTTCGATACGAAAAATACGTCACGATGCTTGATCTCGGCGCTTACACGGGCGACACCGTCAAGCGCGCGATCGAGGATATGCCGCACCTTGAGCGCGTCATCGCTGTCGAGCCTGAAACTCGCGCGTTCAAAAAGCTCTCTTTTTTGGCAGAGACCTCTTCGCATCCCGTCATCACCGCCGTCAATGCCGCCGCGTGGGACACGGATTCCGTGCTCACCTTTACGGGCGGAGTAGGTCGCGGCTCCACCGCAGACGCAGACGGACGCCTCCCGCACCGCGGTCAGCGTTCGTTTGAGGTTGCCGCCATCACGCCCGACACCGCCGCCTCAGGCGTCGCTGTCGATTACGTCAAATACGACGTCGAGGGCGCGGAAGCGCGTGCGCTTCGCGGCTCTGCACGCATTATTTCCGAGCATGCACCCGATTTGCTCGTATCGCTTTATCACAGGTCCGAGGACATTATAGAGCTACCGAAGCTCGTGCACGAGCTTTGTCCGAATCATAAGCTTTATTTGCGCCGCGCCGTCGGATTCCCCGCTTGGGACATCAATCTTTACGCCGTGAGGTGATCTATGAGACAAAATACACTGTGGGCGTTTCTTTTTGCCTTGCCCGTCGCGCTTGCGTTTTATCTTTTACCGCTCATATCCAAATATTCAGCATACTCACTTTCAGTATTGACCGTGATCGTACCCGTAATCGCTGCCTTTATGTCACTCGTCTTCGGTATACGCTACGGACGTGAGCTGACAATTTCAGCCGCTATCATTCTTATGCTTTCACCGAGTATTTTTCTGTACTATGATTCGTCAGCGTGCATCTACATAATCGCATACGGCGTGCTGTCCGTGGTGTTCAGCCGCATCGGTGCATACTTTCACAAAGAAAAATAGCAACAAAAAAGACCGCTGTCGCGGTCTTTTTTATGTTTGATTACTTGTACTTACGCTTTCTTGCAGCTTCGGACTTCTTCTTTTTCTTTACACTGGGTTTCTCGTAATGCTCTCTCTTACGGAGTTCGGCGAGGACGCCCGATTTTGCACACTGACGCTTGAATCTGCGAAGAGCGTTGTCAAGAGATTCATTCTCTTTAACTCTGATTTCTGCCATTTTTCTGTTTCCCCCCCTTCAAGTTGAGCATGTGAATTTCAAACTCACAATCGCTATTATACCAAAGAGATTCTTGGATGTCAACAATTATATTGAAATAAAATGATGTTTTTTGCGTTTTTTATGAGCGAAGAATATCGTCTGCGGCGGCTTTTTCGTAGCGCATACGCTCAAAGTCAACAGTCAGATATTCACCGTTGCAGTAAAGAACCTTTCCTGCCGCCATAGTGAGCTTTACATCACCGCCTGCGGCGGAATAAACGATATCTGATTCGATGCCGCCCGCACCGCGCAAATGGAGCGCTCTGCCGTCAAGCAGGATCAGATCCGCGGTCATTCCCGCCTTTAATATTCCCGTATTTTCAAAGCCCATCGCACGCATACCGTTTACAGTTGCCATTTTTATGACGTCCTTTGCCGAAAGCGCAGACGGATCGCCCGTTTTGTGCTTTGCAAGGAGCGCCGCGAGGCGCATTTCACGGAACAGATCGAGCGTGTTATTGCTTGCCGCGCCGTCCGTACCGAGTGCGACGTTCACACCTGCCTCGGAAAGCGCTTTTACATCGGAAATTCCGCTTCCGAGATAGAGATTTGACGCAGGACAGTGAACGGACGTGACACCGTGCGAGGCGAGGATTGCCCTCTCCTCGTCGTCGAGATGGACTGTATGAGCCGCGATAGCAGGCGAATCAAAGAGTCCGAGCCGCTCGAAATATCGCACGGGCGTAACGCCTCTGCGCTCGACGCAGCCCTCGACCTCAGATGCAGATTCGCTGACGTGGACGTGAACACCCACGCCGAGTTCCTTCGCCGTTTCTGCGGCAAGACGTGCCGTTTTTTCATCCGAGGTGTATTCCGCGTGAAGTCCCATATAGATGCGGAGATTATCGGATGCATCCGCATATTTTTCACGGAGCATTCTGTGATATTCGACTCCTCCGGGATCACTTGAACCGCGAGTTATATTCGCGCGGATTCCCGTATCAAGCACCGCACGGATCATATCCTCACAGTGGAAATACATATCCGCAAAAGCTGTAACACCGTTACGGATCATTTCCATTATGCCGAGTACAGTACCCGTATAGATAATGTCGGGCGTAAATTTGCCCTCAACGGGAACGACCGTGTCAAGCCACGGACCGAGCGGAAGTCCGCTTCCGAGTCCTCGCAGGAGCACCATCGGCGCGTGCGTATGCGTATTTGCAAGTCCGGGCATACAAATGCCACCGCCACCGTCAAGAACTGTGATCTTTTTTCCGTTCAGAGGCGGAGCCGTCATTGTTTTCGCATCGCCGGCGTATATGATAACGTCGCCGTCCGTAAGGACGGCGCCGTTTTCGTATGTTTCTTCGCCCGTATAAAGGCGGATGTTTTTAATAAGATACATAATCAGCCTTTCGAGGAATGCAGATAGCGTTCCTGCTCTTCGGTGAGCTTGTCGATGTGCTTTTCCATCGTCAAAAGCTTCATTTTTGCCACGTTACGGTCGATCTCGTCAGGGACCTCGTGAACACCCGCTGAAAGTGTTCGTCCGTTTTTGGCAAGATATTCCGCGGAAAGAGACTGAAGTGCGAAGCTGATGTCCATTATCTCCGCAGGATGTCCGTCACCGGAGGCGAGGTTGACGAGTCTGCCCTCTGCGAGCAGATATACGGTCTTTTTCGTTCCGTCAAAGTCAAAGACGAAGCCCTCAATATTATGACGCGCCTCGTATACTTTCTTTGCGAAAGCTCTCATGGAAGCGACAGCGACCTCAACATCGAAATGACCTGCGTTACAGAGGATCGCACCGTTCTTCATCTCACGGATATGCTCCATCGTAACGACGTCGCGGCAGCCCGTAACGGTGAGGAAAATGTCACCGAGAGGCGCAGCTTCGGACATTGTCATAACGTCAAATCCGTCCATAATCGCCTCGACCGCACGAATGGGATCGATCTCCGTCACGATGACGCGTGCGCCCATTCCCTTTGCTCTCATTGCCGCACCGCGTCCGCACCAGCCGTAGCCTGCGATGACGACAGTTTTACCTGCGATGATGAGATTGGTCGTTCTCATAATGCCGTCGAGCACGGACTGTCCCGTACCGTAGCGGTTATCGAACATATACTTCATATCAGCGTCGTTCACGCTCACCATCGGGAACGGGAGCCCCCCCTCTGCGGCTCTTGCACGGAGACGGAGAACGCCCGTCGTTGTCTCCTCGGAGCCGCCGATGAGATTGACGGTGAATTCGGGATGCTCATTGCAAAGTATCTCTGTCAGATCGCCGCCGTCATCGATGAAAAGATCCGGACAGCAGGAAAGCGTCTTGACGAGATGTGAATGATATTCCTCGTCCGTTGCGGCGTGCCACGCATAAACGTGAACGCCGAGCGAAGCGAGTCCGGCGGCTACGTCATCCTGCGTGGAAAGCGGATTGCAGCCTGTCGCGTACACGTCTGCGCCACCCGCCTTGAGAAGCAGTGCGGTGCGCGCTGTCTTTGCCTCAAGATGTATCGACATTGATATTTTCATTCCCGCAAAGGGCTGTTCCTTGACGAAACGCTCCTCAAGGATATTAAGTATGGGCATATGAGCCTTGACCCATTCGATCTTCTGCACGCCCGACGCCGCAAGCGACGGGTCACGAATTATGTTTTCCAATGTAATAGTCTCCGTTTTGTTTATTTAAGAGGGATCCAGACCTGCATATCTGTTTCGCCTCTGTTTTCCATACCGTAGTACGGAATGAAGGTGAGCTTGCGAGGCTCATACTTGACGGAAGATGCTGTCGGATAGATCCTGCCGTCGTATTTCTTTTCGCAACCGTCTGCAACGATAACAGGGAGCGAAAAATACTCATCGTATTTCACTTCAAATCCCGTATCTGCATTCACCGAAAGCGCGAAAATGTCGCCTTCGTTATCAACGCCCTCGATGCAGTACGCAACGGGACCGTACATAACGGCGGCTCTGCCTGCGTTTTCGTGGATTCCGGGCGCGGAAACAACAAGACGCGGGCTGATGTGGAAGTCAAATTCAAGTGTGTCAACGGCGTCAAAGTAAGCGTATCCGTCAACGAGCTCATATTCGGCTGAAGCAGTGAAATTCTCGCACCAAGCGGGAACTCGTACCGCGATCTTCTTGTAGCCGCCTTCAACCTCAAGCTTAACCTTACCGCAGGACGGATAATTGGTCGTCTGCTTGATCTTGGTCTCGCCGTCAACGGTGGAGCTGTTCATATAATGGTTGACGTAAAGTGTCTCGCCTTCCTCGGTGTAGAGGAAGTCCGCGATCGCATTTACGAAACGCATAATGTTAGGCGGGCAGCAGGAGCATTCAAACACCTTGACACGCTGAGTGATGGGATAACGCTCGCCTTCCTTTGTTGCGGGGTTCTTGCCGTGGTTCTTGAGATCGACCGTAAGGGGATTTTCATAGAAGAAGCCGTCGCCGGAGATGGAAATGCCGGAAATGCTTCCGTTATACATAGCCTGCTCCGCAATGTCACCGTACAGACCGCGAGGCGCGATCTTCGACATTCTCTGACAGAAGAGCGCAAGCGCGAGCGTTGCGCATGTCTCCGTATACGCCTGCTCGTTTTTAAGGTCATAATCAACGGTGAAGGCTTCACCGAGATGACTCGATCCGATACCGCCGGTGATATACATACGCTTTTCAGCTACGTTATCAAGGATCGTCGCGCAAGCGTCATAGAGCTCACGGTCGCCGTATTCACGCGCAAGATCCGCCATTGCAATGTACAGATACATAGCGCGAACAGAGTGACCTTCAGCAGTTGTCTGTTGTCTTACGGGGAGATGATCCTGTGAATAATTAGAGGTCGCCCAAGGGTAATATCCCTTTTCGTCAAGGTCGTTCATTCCCTTCTGATCGACGAAATATTTTGCAAGCTCGAGATACTTCTTCTTGCCTGTCGTATAGTATAGCTTGATGAGCGCAAGCTCGATCTCTTCGTGACCGGGAGTTACGAAATCAGCAGATTTTTCTTCATAAAACGTCTTATAGACAAGCTCGGTGTATCTTTCAACGAGACCGAGGAGCTTATCCTTGCCTGTTGCGTGATAATAAGCAACTGCGGCTTCGATAAGATGGCCGAGACAGTACAGCTCGTGCTCAGATCTGAGCTTGAAGCGCTTGTCCGTGTCATAAATATTGAAATAGCAGTTATAGTAGCCGTTTTCGAACTGATTTGCGCACATATCGTCAATCAGCGCGTCCGCCTTTGCTTCGAGGACCTCGTCACGACCGTGCTCGAGCGCAAACGCAAGTCCCTCGATCCATTTAGCTGCATCGGAATCCCAGAAGATATGAGGTCTCCAGCCTTCCTTTTCCTGCTGTGCAAGATCGCATTTAAGCGCCTCAAAGCGATTTGTTTCCTTAAATCTGTCATATACGGAATCAATTGTAACTTCTCTTGAAACTCTTTGCTTTTCGCCCCAGAAAGAGCCTTCAATCTTGGTTTTGTAAAAAGGAATGTGTTTCATAGATGACCGTGCCTTTCTTGCAATCGTTTTATACGGGCGTTTTTCCCTGTATACATATTTATAATACCACAAAAAATTGCCCATATCAATGAAATAATCACGATATGGGCAATTTTATTTTTTACAAAAAAGTAATCGTCACCGTTTCCGGAGGATTGTTGATCCTCGGTACGCGGACGTGATTGGCTACGCCGGACGAAACAAGCAGTCTGCCATAGAGTCCGTGCGTATATTTCGGAAAGATCCCCTGCCCCGGAGCGTAAACTCCGCGCCCGAAAAAGCGCCACTGTCCACCGTGAGCGTGCCCGGAAAGGATCAGATCTGCTTTGACGTCCGCAAGCTCACGTACCGCCCGCTCCGGCTCATGGCAAATGAGAATCTTATACGTGTTGACTCGGTCAAATTCGCGGAGGAAATCCGCGTTCGTTAAAGGACCGACCGCACCTATCGTAAAAACGCCCGAGGTCGTATGCACTTCCGTCATCGCATTCTCGAGCAAAACGGCGCCAGAAAGACGCGCTCGCTCCTTTTTCGCTTCCGAAAGATGCGTTTCATGATTGCCGAGTCCGTAGTATACGGGCGCGAGCTGCGACGCAGAGAACAAAAACCGATACGCCTCCTCGGATCCGGTCACTTTGTCGGCAAGATGCGGCTTTTTCGCCTCCATAAGATCGCCGCCGACAAAAATCACATCGGGCGATTCCAACTTTATATTTGCAAGTATCTCCGTTGGGTCAGTTTCGTGGATGTCAGACACAAAGAACGCCTTCATTCGGAGCCTTCCGCCCGTATACACGCTGTAATTCCGATTAATCAAAGCTTGACCTCCTGGTTTGTTCCTTCCCGTACAGTCTATGCCGAAGCAGCGCGTCACGTCCTTTATTTGCGTCGAAGCGCCTCGACTCTGTCTATGTCGGGAGTGACGTATGCGGTCCAATTCGTCTTGTATGTGACAAATCCCGGCTTTGATCCCATAGGCTTTTTGATGTTTTTCACACGGGTATAGTCAACGGGCACCATAACGCCGTCACGCTGACTCGAATTGACGGCGGCGATCATCGCCGCTTCGGTGAAATCGATCTCGGGCGGATCATCGTCATACGCGCACTGCATAATGACGTGGCTGCCCGCCGCACCCTTGACGTGAAACCAAAAATCCGATCCCTCCGCCGTTTTCATCGTGAGGCTGTCGTTGGAAAGATTGTTTTTACCGCAGTAAACGGCATATCCGTTCGTCGTCTCGTACTTAATAAATGAAACGGTTGCCTTCTTCTGCTTTTTGCCCGCAACAGACTTAACGGATTTTGCGTATCCCGCCTCGGCAAGCTCGCGTCTCAGCTCAGTCAGCTCCGTTTCGCCAGACGCTCGCATAAACGCATCCTCGACGGACTCAATGTAAAGCAGCTCTGCGCGAGCCGCCTCCATCTGCTCCGCCGCCATTACCTCCGCGGTCTTGCATTTGTTGTAAAGCTTATAATAATGTTGGGCGTTGTCCGACGGCGACAGACGCTCGTTGAACGTGACTTTTACTGTCGGGCACGTCTCGTCATAGTAATCGACGAGCTCCGCCTCCGTCATTCCACGCTTGCAGAGGTAGAGATTTGCGTTGATTATGTCACCGAGACGCTTGTATTCCGTGCCTTTTTTAGCATTTTCAAGCTCCTCGGCAAGCACAGACAGCTTTCGCTCGATTCGCTTTTTCGCATTCGCGATCAACTTGACGATGTCGTGTCCCTGACGCGAGACGCGGTCTATGCGTCCGCGCTCGGAGTAAAATTCCGCTATTGCTTCGGACGGAGTCTCGAATCGCTTTTTCTCATATTTTTCGCCGTATTCAAGGATGTCAAGGAAGGAAAAGTCCATCGGTCTGCAGTTTTCGTCGTAGATGACAGTCGGCTCGGAGTCCTCCTCGCCGCGAAGGACTGCTTGAACGTGCGAAAAAGCGTCCCACAGCCTTCCGCCGTCACAGTCGATGACCTTCGCATCTGTGTGTCCGGACGCACGGTACGCAAGCTCACGCGACAGAAGCGGAGAAAATCCCGTGTACGTCTTGATGAGGAACTTATCTGCGGGCAGATCGAGTGCGTCCGCGGCGTCGCGGAAAAGCTCGTCTCTGTCAACAGAAAGGATGTCCTTCTTATTCTGCGGCGGAGGAAGCTCGTATTTCATACCGGGCAGGATCTGTCTGAGTCTGCTTGTCGTGAAATCGACCACACGCGATGCGGCGAGTATTTTATCTACGTCTCCGCAGAGGATGATATTACTGTATTTATTCATTATTTCGACGATGAGCTTTCGCTCACATGCGAAGCCCATTTCGTCTCTCGTCGCGAATTTGAGCGCGACGGCACGCTCCGATCCGTACTGAAGGGCTCCGTCAAAGATCGCGCCGTTCAGATGCTTGCGGAGCATCATTGTAAAATTAGGAGGTGTGTCGGGCATATCGAACGCGTCTGTCGAAAACGCAATTCTCGGCGTGGACGAACCTGCATTGATATACAGCTTCTTCGTCTCCCCGCGCGAGCGGAGGAGAATTATCGTTTCATCTCGCCCGATTCCGTATATTTTTTCGCATCGCGCGCCGATGTGACCGTTGATCTCACGGCAGACGGCGGCGAGCATACCTGCATCGTATGGCATTACTCGTTATCCTTGTAAATTTTCCTCATTATGTAATAATAACAGCGTCCGTAACGGACAAATCCTGCCTTTTCGGCACATTTCTGCGACGGAACGTTTGTGTTTGCTGTCTCGTAGGTGACGTAGCAATCGTTTTCCGAAAGCAGCGCGTCGGCAAGCGCAGCGCAGTTGGACGCGGCGTAGCCGTTTTTACGTTGATCAACGTAAGTTTCGGTTCCGATTTCGATAATGTCGGCGCCTTCGTCCACGAAATCGTCCGAGCAGGACCTGTTTTCCGACGCGATCGAGACGATCTCGCCGTCCTTGACGGTGACGAACGCAGTCATTTCCTCGTCGATGTAGAGCGGCAGATCGAACGTTGTTTTGTTTTTCTTTCTGCGTATGTTTTTCTTCGTCAGCGGCATTGTTGACGGCAAAATCGCATCTCTGTTGACTGCGTCACGTGACTTTATCACGTATGTGTAATAAAATCTGCGGCGGAATTTTCCGTTTTCGTCCTCTTCGTATCCGCGATCGCGCATTTTGGTGCCGATTTCTTCAAAAATGAAGTCCATCGCCTCATCCGTGAACGGATCATCTGCAAAACGGCGCACGAACTCCTCGGCTTCGCTCTCGTACGTCGGGAACACTTCAACGCAGACCTCCCCGCCGTCCTTTTTGCGTACCGTTATCGGCACCGCGGTGTCCCATTCGTTTTCGAAGACGAACTCTGCCCCGCCCCGATCAAGCTTTATCATAGTTTTCTCCTGTTATGATCTCGGTTTTGAAATATCTCTCCACAAACGAGACCCGTCGTGCAATTTCTTCCTTTGTGTAATCGGTGTTGCCGTCCGATATAACCCATTTGTCCTCAACGTCGTCAAGCCGCTTGATGATCGCGATGACAACACCGACAAAATCCGCGATCGGTTTGTCCTCGCCGATTATATAAGCGTCCTGCGCTTCTCCGTCCGGCGCGATAACGCCGTCAACGTAGCCATAATTGAGCTCATAAACGATATCCGGATACTTCGGATGATGCGATCCGAGCGGTCTGTCTACAGTGACCTTGACTTTTTTACCGATGATTGTGTGCATATCACAACCCGAACCTTTCCTTTATCGTCGCTGCGACCGTATCGGGTGCAAGATTCGTGTTATCGATCTTAATATAATTATCGAAAGTGATCTCGCCGTCGCAGCTTTCAAGTCTGTATTCGGCGTCGTTTTTAAGCAATCTCTCCTCGGAAAGTTCCAAATCGCGCTTTGAAGCCTTGTTTTTAAGTCTGTTTTCGGTTTTGTTACGCTCCAGGCGGACGTCCTTCGACGCGACAAGCTCAACATAATAAAATTCCGTACCGTAAGGCTCAAAAATACTTTTTACCCATTCGATATAATCCCAATCCTTTTGTCTGTCAAATGCCCACATAAACGTAAAGATCATTCCGTACGAATCGGTTTTTGCAAATTCCTCAAAAATGACCTGTCTCATTCTGTTCACGGCGGTTTTATTGTATCTGCCGAAGATCTCGATGACGGGTTCGATAGTCATGTGATTGTGAAACAGGCGCAGATCCGTGATCTTTGCAAGCTCCTGCCCGACTGTCATTTTTCCGACAGCGGCGTTGCCGATGAGTATGACCAGCTTCATATTCCCCTCCGTGAAAAGTCAGAACGATTTTCATCATTATACCACACATCGCGTGAAAATCCAACAAATAATAGAAAAAGCTCCGTTTCGGAGCATAAAAAAACGCCGCATCTCTGCGGACGGGATTTTCATCTTCAATTTACTTTGAAAAACTTGAATAAAGAGAAGTTCGAGATTATCGAACTGTAAGAAATTGAACTAAAGTAGTTCAAGCCCTCGGTCAATTAGTATCGGTCAGCTGCACACATTACTGTGCTTCCACCTCCGACCTATCAAACATGTAGTCTGCATGCGACCTTACCAGCTTAAAGCTGTGGG
>JAZNXW010000027.1:0-87097 GCA_045594085.1 Eubacteriales bacterium
GGCATATACGATGAATATCGTTATAAATTATCAACTGATAAATGTGTGCCTGATTTTGAAAGTTATTATTGTGATAGGATGGGAAATGAACCGTATTTATTTTTAGATCAAACTAAAACATATTATTTATTGAACAGAGGCGCACAATTCTTAGTTAAAATATGTCAAGATCAAGCAATAAACACAACTGGAAAACGCATAAAAAGAATGTGTGCTACATATCATGCAAAGGCGGTATGTATACCTGTAAATACGAGAGCCGTATTGAGTGTATTGTTCGAATATATTGATGATAATCATATGTTGAAAAACGTATTTATCAATATTATCTTGAATGAATGCCAATACTACACGAGAGGGTTGAATCATTATCCCGATAATTGTAGAACAAGTATTCTCGGATTCGTATATGTGTTTTTGGACAATGTTGCGCAACCGAATCTTATATATTCTGAGAAAGATCGAGCAATAGCGATGGATATACTTAATGATATGAATAGCAATATCAATAAACTCAACTTAAAGGAAAAGTGCATTCTTAAAGTTTTGGAGAGAAGAAATGAAATATAATTTTGTCAGGATGACGCAAGAACACTCATTGCCATATATACGAACAAAATTTTTAACTACTATTCTTACTACATTGATAACATTATTAACTAATATGGCCCGTGAACACAATGGGCTTATATATGTGTTAAGTAGAATGTTATATAATCATTTTTTTGGTGATATGTCATCAACGAGCAACCCAATATTTATAGTTTTGGAAAATTGGGGAGTGCTAATTGTTCGCTGCGCTGATGTAATGTGTAGTGTAATTATCATATTTTTCTTGGTTCATTTTATAATAAGCAAAATTACCGGTTTGGTTTATAGAAAAGTATCAAAAAAGAGAAAAGAGTATTTGAAAGAACTCTTGTGGGAAAACATAATTCCTAATATGTTGGATATTGGGGAGAGAGAAAGAGCGTTTATAAATCAGATAAACACATGTAATGAGGTTGATAAAAAACAATGGGCAATTAGTCTGGCGACAATTACAAATCTGTATCAAGAATTAATGAACAAAATTATTAACGAGGGAGTTTTTGAAACTGTAGAAGGAAATAAGAATCTCAACAAGCATTATAAACAGTATATAGAAAGTATTAAGTTGCCTTTGGTATTTGTCATATTTGCTGAAAAAGAAATGTTACTAGATGAAGTATGTAAGGAGTTAGAAAAATTATCGTTACTGGATTCTTCATACAAAATTGTAAATTGTGAATATAAAAAAATTCGCAAAAGCTTTAATAATAAAATAATTAACACTTTGAAAAGCAATAGAAGCCACAAACAATTGGAGTTTTTATTCAAATATGATCAACACAACATCCAAAATACTAGATCTGATGTTTTGAGAATAAAATGATGCAAATATTATGCAATAAATAAAGAAGCGAGTCAAACTGACTCGCTTCTTTATTTTGTATATTATTTTTGTTAAATACTAATTTTGAATTGGACAATCAGAAGCTATTTAAGATCAGTATTGTACTATTTCGATTGATTTGTAAAGGATAACGGTATGGCAACGTGGCAATAAAAATACCCGTCTTGTTCGTAAAACTCAATCATGCCATCGCAACCGGATACAGCGTTCCTCATGCTTTTGATACCTAACCCGTGCGCTGCAGAGTCTTTCTTTGTTGTATGTAATTCCGGATTGTTCAAAAGAGCGTTGTTAGACGGGTTCTTGCACGTAATGTTCTGATAATTGCCAACAACAGAAAAAGCTAATTCAATCAATTTTATATCATGATTTTGTGTTTCTTCTATTGCATTATCAAGCATATTTCCAAGTAATGAAATAATGGTTGTTTTCTCTATATGTTCGAGATTATTGATTACTCCGGATATTATAAATTTTACGTCGGGATTCGCGGAAATCTTTGAGTAGATGATGCTGTCAATAGTATTATTGCCTGTATAAACAATGTTTTGTGTTTCGGAGATGGATTTTTCAATTTTATTGAGGTGTTCTTCTGCTTCCGCATAATTGCCTTGACTAAACATTGTTTTTGCATAAGCGAGTTGTTCTTTAAGATCATGTTTCATTACTCTAATAGTATTGTATATTTTCACTGTTTCTTCATATCTTTTTTCTTCTTCTTGACTAACTCTAAGTATTATCTGAATATCGTTTTTTTCTTTTTCGGTTTTTGAATACTTAGAAAAGAACAATAGTGTAAGAACAGTTGTAGCAACAAGGCTTATAACTGTAACTATTATCAGATGGTAATATCGTTCAACATTCATTGTCCAAGATATCAGCGAGACTGTGTATAAAGATATTACCGTCGCTAAAGGAGAAATTAAATAAAGGATTATATCGATTGGCTTAAACAGTCCATCTGGTCTGAAGAATTTTAATAAAAAAGTTGTGATAAAAGTAAGTATAACTTTGCTCAAAAAGAGCATTAAGAAACGTTCAATTGTCAATCCGGATGCTAACTCATCAACATTAGTGTTAAAGGCAATACTAATCGAAAGAATTAATAGTGTGCTTGATAGCATTAATACTAACTCAAATATTATTGGCCCCATCATTACAGTTAAAAATGAACGCTGTTTAACAGTAAATGAGAAAGCAAATAATATAGCAGTAATCAGTATGGTATGTAGCAATGAGAAATCACTGATAAACAAAAATACTGTAGATATAATAAAACATAATAATATTGCCGGTGTGGTGAATCGATTTTCCCTGTAATTACCTTTGTTGAATTTTAAAACGAATACTACTCCTATAATAGAATCATACAAGTTTGCTACTAATTCCAATAGTAATTCCATATTACATTCCTCGCATATATTTCAGATATGTTGTCTTTACGGCGTTTCGGTATTTATCAGAGGTAATATAATATTTATATCCTCCGACCATCTCAATTGTTGCATTGCTTATATTAATTATGTGCGCCATATTAATAAATGAATTTATCGAAGCTTTTACAAAATCACAACCATTCAAAAGTGATTCGAATTCTGATATTGTTCCTCTGTATCTGAATTTATCATCCTTACAATAGATGTTAATATAGTTTGATCGCTTATCTTTTTCGGCATATATAATATTAGCAATTCTTACAGGAATAATATCGTTATGTTTTTTGATGGTTAGATAACGATATTTTGAGTATAGCTCCTTATATACAGAATCCAATGCTTCAGTGATTTCATCGTACAATCGGTCTTTTCTGATGAATCTAAAAGGTTGGTATCTTAATGAATAAAACACATTGTTTTCAAAGCTGGAAATAAAAATGATTTTTATTTGATATCCATTATCAGAAATGAATTTTGCTATGTCAAATCCATCCACTTCGGGCATAGATATATCAAGAAAAAGCACATCAATGTCATGGCTCCTTATGTAGGGAATAAGCTCTTTTGATTTATGAATATATTCAACCCCAAGACTATCATCATAGTATGTAGAAGACACTATATATTCCTTTATATAATCTGCGAGTTTATTTCCTAAAATCTGATTGTCATCACATATAACTATACGCATATAAACCTTATTTTTTATTAATGTTTTTTATTTATTGTAATATATTTTTCCTTTGTTTGCAAGTATAAATAAGAGTTGTGCTCGAAACAACTACCGTTACTGATGAAGCCGTATAAATGGTGGTAGT
Source organism: Eubacteriales bacterium (assembly GCA_045594085.1). GTDB lineage: Bacteria > Bacillota > Clostridia > Oscillospirales > CAG-272 > DTU064. The sequence continues at coordinate 3,690 of JAZNXW010000027.1, forward strand.
ATATTGTATGAACAAAGGTGGTGATATTTGGAATATGTTCAGCGAAAGATTAAAACTCCTACGTGAAGCAAAGAATGTAACGCAAGTACAATTAAGCACATATCTCGGTGTTTCACAGGAAGCTGTGAGTAAATATGAATGTTCTGATACATTTCCCGGCATAGATATAATTATTGGTATCGCTAAATACTTTAATGTAAGCATTGATTATCTTTTAGGAGTGGACAACATAAAAAAGAGAATATCACTCTCGGATCTAAATGAATATGAAGTGACACTTATAAGTTATTATAGGGAATTGGATAAAATCGATCAGGAATTGGCGATAAAAATGATATCGACTGTTGTCGAACATAAGAACAAATATAAATAAATCCCAAAGATAAATGCACTGTCAAAAAGGCAGTGCATTTTTTTGTTTTACTTTTTTATCATTTTCTTAAGTATCTTTGGTTCTTTCGACTGATAGGTGAACCACTGTGATGCTGCGCCGGCAGCTTTTTTGGCGCTCGAAAGAGCCGTTTTTGCGATAAGTTTAGAGATTGCCTTCATTTGTTTTTGTCCTTTCGTTAATAATTTTTGTTTTATATGTCCGATTAAAACAAATGCAAGTATTAATGTTAAAGTGCTTATAATCATCTTTGATTCAATTGAATAAAATTCAAATAACAAAAATGAAAATATAGCAAATCCTTCGAACAAGATTATCGATAGGATTTTATGTTTTGGACGATCTTCTTTATCTATTGGTTTATATTCATTTTCAATTGGCGATAAAAGCAATAAGATTATGAATCCAACAATGGCGACTATAGAAAATGATAATTCTGGAATTGATACATTATATGCTATTAATGCCGAAGCGGCAAATGTAGCCACTGTTGTTATATTGCATTTTAAATATGAATTTGCGTGATATCCCCCGCTCCGAGAACGTACTAAACAAAAAACTATGATAAATATGAGTGAATCTACTATTGAAAAGAATATGATACCAACAATAGAAATCAGCAAGATTCCTATGAGAGATGAAATCATCAGTTCTAAACCATATTGATATACTTCTCTGTATTCTTCAGATATGATGTTTTTACTTATCCATCGCGCTGAAACGCTTGATGCAATTTGCTGTATCATATTCTACCAAAACCATCCTTTTGAAAATATTGTATTACATACAAATAAAATAAATGAAAGATGGTGCGAGATGCCTAATTTTTGGTGCGAAAAAGAAAAAATGGTGGTTTATTAGGCGAAATACAACCAAAAAGAATTGTTCTATATGAACAAGAGTTGTATTGATGGCTGTGATATTGAGGGGGACGATGTTCACACCAGAAAAAAGGTATTTTGCACCATATTTAGAACATCGTAATTATAGGATTTATTATATACGTAACAGATCAAATCAATTACGTATTGGTTTTTGTCCGATGTTCAAAAAAATCTTTATGGATGATATATTTTAAACGTTATTAATAATAGCTGATGTTATTTAAGGCATAGTTGTTGATTTTGTATGGAATTTTATCAAAGTTTATTATCTTGAAATGCCAATTCGTTTGATGTATATGAGTTAGTGTACATAACTCTTTGCATATTTAATTAGAACCCAAAGAATGTTAGTCAGATTTGTAGGTCGACATGCAATGGGCGCATTCTTAAAGTATATCGCTTGATAAATCTATTGTGGTTCTAAAAACTATCTTACACAAAACAATTTCAACATATGAAAGCGATAATGTTTTCATATAAACGGAAGGAGAACTGCGATGAAAGGTTAATACTATTTACACCCGATACAAATAAGTGGATATTCCCTATATATGAATGAAGGATATGAATGAAGGTCTATAGTTTCTTATACAAATCATTCTACCATTTGCTATGGGATGTCTTCTTGTTCAAAAACAAATAACCACAAATTAATTACAAAAACGTCGCTTTTTGTCAATATTTATACTGATACTTTAGCGGCAGAATGGAGATTATTATGAAAAAAACAAAAAAACTATTATTGATCGTGCTGTGCATATCTCTTGTATCATCTGTGATTGCATTACATACGTATGCTTATCAATTAGGTGCTGGACAATCTGGTACGTCGCAAGGAATTGATTTTGTTGTTTATTGTTATCGTCATGCTCCGAATACTGATGACATATCATGTGAAGCATTCTCAGACACTACAGTTCAAAAAATAGAAGCGAGAGTATATTATTTGGAATACAGCAAACCGGCGGGGGCAATTAACAAAGGAAGCCTTGTTTACAAATCTAACGCCAAGGGATCCGGTGATTCGACTATCAGCGGCACCACTAATCCAACTCATGTAAAAGGATGGATGAGAGCAACGATAAGTACTAATGTGAAATTTTCCATGGTTAAAGATTATACTTTTTCGAATCACAGCGCGGTATCATTCCTTTGCAAATTGTGCGATACTGATGTCGATGGAAACTGACATCAAATTTAGTTGATTGAAATAGTCTGGCACAATATTGATCATGTGTGCCAGACTATTTTGTGAATATGCTAAAAGGAACGGTGATAAGGAATGAAAAAATCAGGTTTAATGAGCTTAATTATGCTTGCGGCAGTGCTTCTTGCCTCCTGCGGCGACTTCATCGACGATTACGGAACGCCGACGACGGAGTCGGAGGGATCATCTCATCCTCGCTTTGAGGACACGGTAATATATAAAAATGAAAACAGCTTTACCTACGAGAACAGCGACAACGTCATATCTTCAACGCTTTCCGAGCGAAGCTGGGGGCATATAGTAAACACATATCAGGACGAGGACTTGATCCTTATGCAGTTTGGCACTGCTCCGTATAAATATAACGAAAAGACGGGGGAGCTAACCTCTGTCTGTGTTGATCCGCTTTGCAAAGCAAACGAAGAAAGGTGCCCTTTTAACGAAATGACATCTCTTTGCCGATACCATAACGGAATGTATTTTTATGAGGTTATAACGGGGCTTACTCAAGTCAGCTATGATCCTGAAACAAATACTGTCCGTGAAATGTGGAAGGGGCAGGAAGGCTATGGTATACTCATTCAGGTTTTTGACGGCGATTGGTGCTATTACTATACTATAGAAGAAAATGATGTTGGTTCTGACTCGTCCGAATGGACTGTAGCTTTCAGTCGACAAAATATATACAATGGAAAAATAGAGGTTATAGAGGAAACCGAGGGGTTTAATTACAGTCTGATTCTTGTTACAGACGAGCGCTACTATTTTGAAGATCTCCGAAACGGCGGGATTTTCTATACGCCTGTTGACGATATTAAAAATCGCACTTATATAGTAAATAATGTTACAAGTAACTATATTTTTGACAAGAACTGTATGTATTTCATTGAAAGCTTTGACGATGCTACGAGAACGCTTTCAAGCGTCGGTTATGACGGCGAGGATTACATAAACTATGAAACTCCCGATGTGTACGGAATTGAAACAGTTTCCGTAACGAACAAATACATCTACTATATGAATGATGATCCTACCTACGTAAAAATAGACGGAGAAACAGAACGGAGAAACTCTCCCGAAATATGGCGAATAGACAAGGCTACGGGCGAAAAGGAGCTTGCCTTGATGCTTTCCGGCGACTTACAGTACGTAAGTATAGAACAGTTTGTCGTCAAGGGACGCTATCTTTACGCTGCCTTTAATATGGTTACGGATGAGGTTTACTACGGCGTTAGTACAAGAGGTGTTTTGCGAATCGACATAGAAACGGGAGCTTGGTATTACATTTCCCCCGAAAAAGTAAGCTGATATGAAGTCCTTTTTCAAGATCACCGCTTACGAAATAAGAAAAACAGTAACGTCACGGGCGTTTATTATCCTTTTGCCAATTTTGCTTCTTTTGAATGTCGTAACGGCGTATTACAGCGTGGCTCCTTTTCTCAAATACGGTCTTTCTCCGGATGTTATAGGTGACTTTTTTGAACTATATAAAAGCGACCGTGCTTACGTTGAAAAGCTCTATACAGAACGTCAACAGCAAAGAGCAGAAATGGACGCCCTTGCCAACGAAGCGTGGGCAAACGGAGACAAGAATTTCATTCCCGAGCCGCTGCCTGACTTCTTTGTTGACGGCGAGCATACCGACGACGAGCTGTATTATGAGCTTTACGGTAGAATCTCCGGAATAGAAAACTATAAGACGGATATAGACGAAGTTATAGAAACGGCAAAGCAAAACCTTCGATTGTTTGAGAACGAGGGAATCGGCGAAAGCGCCTACGCCTACCGTTACCAGCTTTCCGTTATAGATGTTTATACGGATATCCGCGACAGCGCCGAGCTGCGCCTTGAATATACAAGAGGCTGGGACAGACTCTTTTTGTACGAAGCAGACGTTATATACATCCTGTTTGCCGTTTTGATCATATCGGCAGGTGTTTTTACGTCGGAGAGAGCGACGGGAATGGAAGGACTTATACATACGACCCCAAAAGGGCGAGCCGTTACCTACGGTGCCAAGCTTGCCTCAACTGTCGCCGTCACGTTTGTCACGGTGCTTCTTTTTATAGCATCCTCTTTTGCCGTTTTCGGAGCCATATACGGTTACAGCTCACCCCAAAACGCTCTGCAAGTGTTCGATGAATTCAGATATTCTCCGTATAAACTGACCGTCGGAGCGTATTTTTTCATCGTAATCTTTGTCAAAGCATTTTCGTCGGCGGTGTTTGCTGCTATCGTTTCAGCTCTCGGAACGGTGCTGAAATCAAGCGTTTCCGTCTATGCTTCGGGAGCCGCCTTTGTAGGACTTAACTATGTATTTCATTTCGCCGAATCGCTTACAAATGCGAGGGCGCTGCAGTATGTCAACATATTCGATGTTTCTGTTGTGCACCCACTCGTTTATCGGTTGTCGTCAGCAAACATTTTCGGAAATCCCGTTTCCTATACGGATATTTGTGCCGTTCTTTATATCGCTGTTTTTATCAGTGCTGTTGGCTTTGTACTTTACCGCTCGAAAGCGGGATACTCTATCGGGCAATATAAAAGCATTGATTTTAAGCAAATAATAAAAACGCCGATACGTAAACGCAAATGCAGAACCTACAGCAGCAGGCTCGTCACGTATGAGACGCATAAAACTCTGATTTCAGGAAAAATGCTTTTCCTTTTGGCAGCGCTTATGCTTTTGAAAATCATAACGTCTGCAGTAGCTGTTGATAACTCGGCTGATTTCGGAGACGCTGTCTGGCGGGAGTATTCGACACATCTTAAAGGTGAGCTGACGGAGGAAAAGCGGGAATATATAGATGCAGAACGCCAAAAAATAACCGAAAGCCTCAATATCCGAGATGAAATGCGAACTCTTTATAGAGATGGCAAGCTGACGGAGTCGGAATATAACGATTATTTGAGGGAATATAATTACGCTTATGGACGGAACGAGCTGTTTTCAAGGGTTGAAGCTCACGCCGAATACATAGATTCATTAGATGGCGAGGCTTGGTTTTTATACGATACGGGTTGGAAAACGCTTTTTTGCAGCGGCTTCGACGTAACGCTTTATGCCGCTATTCTGATCTCATTTGCAGGAATCTTTGCCAAAGAGTATGACAGAAAAACGTCATCGGGCGGCTTTGCCGACATTTTGAAAGCAACAAAAAAAGGCCGCAGACAGACGTTTACAGCCAAAATAAAGGCAACGGTTTTGCTGTCGGCGGGAATATCGATCTTATGGAGTGTAATTGAGTTGTTCTTTGCCGCTATACGGTATGATCTGCCGCTTTGCAACGCCCCCGTTCGCTCTATTGAGGCGCTGTCGGGTGCGCCCGACGTTTCGATCCTCGGCTTTGCCGTGATATTTTATCTGACGAGGCTTGCGGCGGCAGTCTCTTTGGCGCTTTTCGTTGCCGCCGTCTCGGATCTGTCGCGGCGATATATTACCATAATGACCGTCACAGTCGCCGTCACGCTTTTGCCGTTTTTGCTCGCCGAGTTTGACGTATCCATACTCGAATGGGCAGATTTAACGTCGTTTATGACGGCAACACCGGCGTTGACATCGCCGCACGGATATTTGAACGTTGCCTTATTTGTTTCGGCAACCGTGATTCTAATGTTATTTGCAAAAAGGAGCTGGAATAAATGAAACTCGAACTTAATAACATCACAAAATCATACGGGTCAAACCTCGCATTAAACGGGTTCACGGCGATGCTTGAGCCGGGAATATACGCGCTCCTCGGTCCTAACGGCTCGGGAAAATCCACGCTGATGAACATCATCACGGATAATCTCAAAGCCGACCGCGGCGAGATCACTTTCGACGGCGAAAATACCCTTAAAATGGGTGTGCGCTTCCGTGAATTGCTCGGTTTTATGCCGCAGTATCCGGGACTTTACCCGAACTTCACCGTCGAGCGCTTCCTTTGGTATATGGCGACGCTCAAGGATATGAAGCGCGACGACGCGGCGCGTCAGATCAAAGAAATTCTCGCCGCCGTTGAGCTTGACGACGTGCCGAACCGTAAGATCTGCGCGCTATCGGGCGGCATGAAGCAGCGACTTTGCCTCGCGCAAGCCGTGCTTGGTGATCCGAAGATACTCATCCTCGACGAGCCGACGGCGGGACTCGACCCGAAGCAGCGCATCTCTATCCGCAACTACATATCGAAGATCGCGCTTGACAAGATCGTCATCATCGCAACCCACGTCGTCTCCGACGTGGAATACGTCGCACGCGACATCATAATGCTCAAAAAAGGCGTTATCGTCGATAACGCGCCGCCGCACGAGCTGACGGCGAAGATCGTCGGCAAGGTGTGGAATGTGCCCGTCGACGAGAGGGAAGTGACCGAGATGCAGAACCGCTACCGCGTAATCAACATCTCCGTCGATGACGTGATCGGTAAAGCTGTCCTGCGCGTGTTGTCGGAAACACAACCGACGGAGGATGCGAAGGCAGTCACGCCCACGCTCGAGGATTATTACCTTTACGTGTTCGGAAGTGAAATGTGAAAAACGCATTTATTATATCCATTAATTGCTGCCTTGGCGATTTTTTTCTATAACATAAAACGAAGTTCAACACAAAATAAATTGAAAGTGAGAAGGTATTATGGAAAAAAGAAAATTGATAGAAGCATTTGAAGACATTATGTGTGATGTTCCGGGTATTTGCGGATTCATATCAAACTGTAGCAATGATATAGTCATTGATAGTTTGCGTGAAATCGAAAATAATCCTATCACAAAAGTGCAATTTGATCAGCTTCTTTCTTTACAGGAGATTAAGTGTATTTCTGATGATGTCTTTGAATATTATTGGCTGACAAATCCTACCAATCATTTCTATAAGTTGCCCGATGCGACTTTTGCTTTTTCTGTCAGCAAAACAATCAAATCAATCAGTCAATTGAAGTGGGGCTTTACTCGTCTTTTTATAGACTGTCTATATCTTTTTGGCAATATTGATAAGGGGTTTGAAAGTATAGCCAATATGACACATGTTGAGTTGTCTGTTCTTTTTAAAGACCACGTGTTTCCCACTCAGCAAATTATTGACAGAGGTAATACATTAAAGTTTTTTGACATTAAAGAAGACGATAGATATTTGATTTCCGAAATGGCATGTAAAACATTCGCTCAACTTAGGGACAAAGAAGGACTGATTTCAAATCTCAAAAATGCCTACCGTGCAGCTGTAAGACTGGGAATCAAAAATCCTACATATCGCAAATTGTTGGACGGCACCTATATTGACAGTGCTTCTGATAATCAAATGCAAATGTTCGTTATGGGAGATGAGTTGGACTTGACGATTGCTGAAGAAGCGGAAATTGATGAAAAAGCTATAAAATTAGCTGAACGGTTTGAACGAGCGCATGAGTTAGCATTGAAGAACACAAAATTGTACCTTTCTTTAGTTAACGACTTGGATGTGTATGTTGCGACGAGTATGCGCACACGAGACCATTTTGTTAGTATGTCAAGATTTTGCCGTTCAATTTTTAAGAGCGATGAGTTGCGTGAATTTGATTTAAGGTTTTTTGATCCCACTATGTCTGCTGCGGATTCGCACGAGGATAAGGGATTGATCGAATGCTTAATGGTAAAGTCCGCAAGAATGCTTATTTATTCTTCAGGAGATAGAGATAGCTTCGGAAAGGATGTCGAGGCGGCAATGGCTCTTTGTCTGGGAAAACCTACTATTTTCTTCTGCCCTAACGATAATAATCGAGGACATTTTTTCCGCGATGTGCATCCGTTGAGTCGCTTGGTTGATTTTTCTAATGGTGTTGCAGGGGGGGCTATCGTTTGCCAAAATGAAGCTGAAGTTATTAGTATAGTGAAAAGATTGGTCACTAATACTATGAGCTATTCTATTTGTAAGAAAGAAAAAGGCAGAAATTATTATTTGTTAAAAGAGAATCTAACCGATTCGATCGTCCGAGTACAAACGGACGATACTTTGCTTAATAGTGTATTTTGGAACAATTATACAAAGGAAAGAAAGTAAGGCATAGTCGCTGACAGTAAGTGTCTAAAACGTCCCCAATTCCACTATTTCAGCGATGTTATCCGATTAAAGAAGAAAGATAGCCTTTAGACTATCTTTCTTCTTGGGATTCATTTTCCAACAGCGCTTTAACGGTTGCATAAATAACATGTAAAGAGCGTTTGTCGCAGCCGTAAAGCATACGGACGAGATTTTCTATTTCGGATTTATTAGCAGTTTTTTCGGGATAGAAAATCAAGTCCGGTGAAACAGACAATGTGCGGATTAATTTATATAGGACATCAAAGCTCGGTTTTTTGCCGTCGTTTTCTAAGCGATACAAATAACGAGTTGAAATTCCTATTTTGTCCGCTAATGATTCTATTGTCAATCCTGAATTTTGGCGCGCAGATTTGATAATATCGCCAAATGTTTCACATTTAATATGCACTTTTGGTTCACCTCCAAATTAATTTTACAATTTTTGCTGGAGTCGGAAAATGGCGCACGGTGCCAATTATAGATGAACCGATAGTTCACACAAATGAATAAATCTCCGGTAAATAAAAAAACAAATTTTATCGGAGATGTTTTGTAGTGCAAAACCTTCGATCATTTGTTTTTGATCGGAGGTTTTGTGATTTATAAACCAATATCACTTCACAATCGAAGAAGTGATATTAATGTGCTATGTGAAGAGTCATTATTGTGTTTGATGTGTGTCAGGGAAGAATGCATATCCGGCGCAAGTGAACTCACATTTCACTCTTACAATGAACTGAACAAAAACAATGCATTTGATATGCGACAGCGTTTGTCGCGTATCAAATGCATTGTTTTATTTTACGCGGCAATCATAACCCGTTGTCGTGATCCGCCAATCAATCGTTTTGTGATTTTCAAAAACGAATGATTGGAGGTAAACTACGGTGAAGACATATGCACCGAGAAAGATTTTTATATTAGCAAATGGAGAGTACCAAGAGATCACTCTCGAGGAACATACAAGCCGCCGTGAATCTGATGTAGAATATCAAAGTAAAAAATTCATCGGATTACATGATATGATTATGGAGGTGAGCGAAAATGATTATCTCGATTTCTACCGTGCAAAGCGTAGACAAAAATATCTTACCGAATGCGCAATAGAGAGAGGTGATGTTTCCTGTGACGCACTCACTACCGATGAATTTAACGGAGAGAATGTGCTTGCTGATTTGAGCGAAGATGTTGCAGAACAAGTCATACGCCAAATGATGGTGGACAAGCTCAATAAGGCACTGCTTCAACTGTCGGAAAATGAGCAGCTCTTGATATATCACCATTATTATGCGGGAATACCCGAAACGGAGCTTGCAGAGCTTTACGGTATTACGCAGCAGGCTGTGAGCAAAAGAATCACCAAAATCCGTGCTAAATTAAAAAATCTCATAGAAAATTAATTTTTTTGGTTGTAGCCCCCTCACTTTTTCGGCTTGAAAAGTGAGGGGGCTGTTTCTGTAGGTCTCCGAGATCCTTAAAAAGTGAATAGTACAGCACATCCATTACTTTCCCTCTGCCGTTGGCAAAACCGACAAGCTACATGAGCGAACGCGCGGGTTCTTTCTTTGGAATGAACACGTCGCCTTCAGGACTCAGACGGAACGGCGCACCCGTAACGAAGGCCATGACGGGCAGAGGCATTAATGATACTTGCGTCCAGTCACAGGTCGAGCGTTGAAGCGGTAACAGAGCCGTGAGCCGTCGCAACCAATGAGGGCGCCCTGCAGAGATCCTGGGGGTGGTGAGATTCCAATGAGGTCAAATGCATGACCGATGGGTGTGTTCCCGTGAGGGAGCTACTGCTCCTTTTGCCGAGGGGTGGCGTGGTTCAAATATCGGCTAAAGCAAAACGATTGATACAAATAAACAAGAAGGTGGTCGTTTGCCTTAAGAAGCAAACGATCGCCTTTATACATCTAACGGAGGTGAGAATGATAAAACAAGTAAAACGAGGTGAGATTTATTACGCAGATCTATCGCCGGTAGTCGGTTCTGAACAAAGCGGAATCCGTCCGGTGTTGATTATACAGAACGACAGAGATAACAACAGCAGTCCCACTACCATCGTAGCGGCTATTACAAGCAGCAAGACTAAGGCAGAGCTGCCGACTCACGTAACTTTTACGGCAGAATGCTTGCCATACGAATCAACCGTCCTTCTCGAACAGATCAGGACCATAGATAAAACCCGATTTAGTGAATGTGTCGGTGAAATTGACAATACAACAATGGAAAACGTGGACCGCGCCATTGCGGTGAGCTTTGGAATCGGATACATAGGAGAGAAGAAATGACAGAAAGAATATACCTCTCAATGTTGAAAGAATATCCGGAGGTCTTATCCGTTCGAGAAGTGGCCAAAATTCTTCGTATTGGAAAGAATAAGGCATACGGCATCATCAATAGCGAGCAGTTGTCTTCAATCAAAATGGGCGGAAAAATAATCGTCCCGAAGATGTGTCTGATACAGTTCCTTTTGAATACAGGGAATTATCAAAAGAATCCCGAATAGTCTCGTAAAGTCGCTGGATATTTCAAATGAAATGTGGTATCGTTATCGTGCCGATGAAGATACCACATCATTCTGAAAAAACTATGGCAACAAAGGAGGCCAAAATGAAAAGAATAACAGGTCGGTTGACCGAAAAGAATGGAAAGTGGTATGCCGTAATCAACCTCTATACGCCCGAAGGAAAAAGAAAAGAGAAGTGGCATAATCTCGATCTTGAGGCTAAAAGAGGTACTAAGTCGGAGGCAAATTACAGACTCAATGAAGTGCTTGCAAAATACAATACGGGTGAACTTTACTTGATGGACACCATGACACAAGCTGAAAGAGAGCGAGTAAGAACGGCAAATATGCCTCTGCACGAATACATTACAGAATGGTTAGACCAGTATAAGTACAACATCGCAATATTGACATACGGTGCGTACAAAGGTATGGTAGAATCAAGGATCGTCCCGTACTTCAAGGAATTGAATCTGACGTTAAAGGACATAACGGGCGAAGATCTGAATACTTACTACGCATATCTGCTCAACAGCGGATTAAAAGGTATCACAGCGCAAAAGCATCACGCTCTGCTTCACCTTGCTTTCAAGCACGCGGTTAAGCATCGGATCATCCCGACAAATCCGTGTGATCAGGCTAATCGCCCCAAAGCGGAAAAGTACATCGCGGATTATTACAACGCTGATAAGTTGAAACAGCTTCTCAATTCACTTGAAGGCGATCCGATGCGGATTGTGGTAATACTTACCGTATACTACGGACTGCGCAGAAGTGAAGTTCTCGGAATCAAATGGAGTGCGATTGACTTCAAGGAAAAAAGAATTCATATACGCCACAAGATTATCGAGGATAAGACAAGCGGAAAAACGGTCATCCGAGGGCTTGACGTAATGAAATCAAAATCGTCATTCCGAAGTCTGCCGCTCATACCTTTTATCGAACAGGAGCTCTTGAAAGAAAAAGAGAAACAAGAAGAAATGCAGCGAGTACTGCGAAATACATACAACAGAGATTATCTTGAGTATGTTTGCGTTGATCCTCTCGGGGACATTATAAAGCCGCAATATGTAACCGAGCATTTCAAAGTGATCCTGCGAAAGAACGGTATGGATCAGATACGTTTCCATGATCTGAGACACTCGTGCGCGACGCTTATGCTGAACAACAATGAAGAAATGAAAAAAATCCAAGCATGGCTTGGACACAGCACGATAACCATTACTGCAGACACATATGCACATCTTGATATGTCAAGCAAAGTGGCGAGCGCAGAAAAAATCAGCGATTCACTTGCATCACTCGCAACATAAAAACAATGTTTAGTGAAGCGGGATACAAAAACGAAAACTATAAAAGGTAAAGAAAAAGAGCCGAAAAGTGCGATTTTTCGGCTCCTATGGACGGAGGGTGTGGGATTCGAACCCACGTGACGTTGCCGTCAAATGGTTTTCAAGACCACCTCGTTATGACCGCTTCGATAACCCTCCATATATCAAAACTGCAAAAAACAGTTGATATCGAGTAAATATTAAGTTTTGAAAAATGCGAGAAAACTGCGAGATGATGTTCTCGCAAGATGCATGGATAGGTGTCAAAACACCAGTGAAATCAAGGATTTTCGGAAGGAAGCAATGACGAACACAGGAGTTTTTCAAGACCGCCTCGTTATGACCGCTTCGATAACCCTCCGTATATACGTTTAGACTAAAAAGCTAAACGCACGATATATTATTACACAAGCGGTTCGAAAAGTCAAGAGTTTTTCGTGTTTGTATCAGAAAAGATCGCCGTAAAAGCGTTTTGCCTCTGTGTCGCTTTCGAATGCTTGAGCGAGACGGCCTGTTGCACCTGACATCATCGGCATATATTTTCCGCCCGCGACGATGAAGTGCTCGATCAGCCTGACGTCGATCACTGATAGTGCCTCGGACATCATAACAGTCGTTCTGATATCATCGGACGAGGGAATTGCCACGCCGCCCGGATGGTTGTGTGCGAGCACTACCATAGAAGCTTTATACGCAAGCGCATGCTCAATCAGTGATCTTGTTGTGATGAAAGATGAATTGACGGATCCGCGATGGATGAGCTCGCATCCGAGCACGCTGTAAGAGGAACTCAGCAGGAGCATATAGACTGTCTCCGACGTTTCACCCATATATTTGGATACGAAAAAATCACCGATCTTCTGTGCTGTATCAAGACGGCCGTCCTCAAGCGAAAGTTCTGTCATATATCGGCGCGCAAGCTGAGGAATCAGCTTGATAAGAGATGCGGAATGGTCACCGACTCCATCGACCTTGATGAGCTCATCGTAATCCGCCTCGAACACGCCCGAGATGCTTCCGAAGCGCTCGATAAGACGGTGCGCGATCGGATTTGTGTCGCGTCTGGGGACGGAATAAAACAGCAAAAGCTCGATGACGTTATGCGGCTCAAAGCCGTCAAGTCCGTCTCGCAAAAATCTCGTTTTAAGGCGTTCTCTGTGTTGTTCGTGCATAATAAACCCTTACCGATAAAATATTGTTGATGTTATTGATTTTTCTCCGACGCTATTGAAACGCACATCTCGATTATCTCGTTTAACAGTGCGCGCTTGTCGGCGGAGAGATTTTTGATCTTTTCCGAAATCTCGCTCGAGTCTTTGCTTGATGCGGCGCCGGTCAGAATGTAATCCGCGCTTACGTTAAGTGCAGTGCAGACCTTCACCAAATTTTCGGGGCGTAATGCTTTGGTGCCGCGTTCTGCCGTTGAGATCAGTTGTATTGACAGTTCGCTCTTTTCCGCAAGCTGTGCCTGTGTGTAGTGCAACGCCTTTCGACGAGACGCGATTCTTTTTCCCATTTCAATTATAAAGTGGTTTTTCTCTTTCACTTGCATCACCCTATAAAAACGAATTTATGATCCTTTGGTATATATTATAACTCTTATGGGCGCATTTTATAAGATTCCATAGAACTAACGATGATGCTATGGCGTATATAATCGAAAAATAATTACGCAGAAGTAAAAAATCGACACTTTAAAGAAAGTGTCGATTTTTGTTTATCTTTTTTTCTTCGATGCAGGGCGGCTCGAGCCGTGCTTTGAGGGAGCTGAGGGATTTTTTGACATACTCCTTGCCGCGCTCTTGGAAGCGATTTTGGGAGAGGAGCCTTTTTTGGAAGCAGGCACCTTTGCGGGCGCTTTTTTGCCCGTTTTTTTGTCGGATTCCTTTTTCTGCGGTTTGCCCGAATAAGCAGGACGAACGAGACAGTCCTCGCCAAATCCGATGAGATCCTCTCTGCCTGCTTTTACAAGCGCTTCGCGCACGCTGTTTGCATTTTCGGGACGGTTGAACTGAAGAAGCGAGCGTTGCATCTTCTTTTCCTCGTACGAGTCGGCAACGTAGACCTTCTTCATAGTGAACGGATCGAGGCCCGTGTAGAACATAACGGTGCTCGCTGTACCGGGCGTCGGATAAAAATCCTGGACCTGCTCAGGATTGAGCTTGCTTCGCTTGAGATAAAGCGCAAGCTCGACAGCGTCGTTAAGCGTGCTTCCGGGATGCGAGGACATCAGATAAGGAACGAGATACTGCTCCTTGCCGATGCTCTTCGTAAGCTCGAAATAACGCTTTCTGAACTTGTCATAGACGTGGACTGCGGGTTTGCCCATAACGGCGAGAACGCCGTCACAGCAGTGCTCGGGAGCAACCTTGAGCTGACCGGACACGTGATCGCGGACGAGCTTTTTGAAGAAATCCTCGTTCTTGTCGTAGACGAGATAGTCAAATCTGATTCCCGATCGGATGAAGACCTTCTTGACGCCCTTGACGTTTTCTATGGCACGCAGAAGCTTGATATAATCTGTGTGATCGACCTTCAGGTTGGGGCAGGGCTTCGGCGCGAGACATTTTCTCGATGCGCATACTCCGCTTTTAAGTTGTTTGTCGCAGGCGGGACCGCGGAAATTTGCGGTTGGACCTCCGACGTCATGTATGTAGCCCTTGAAGTCGGGCATTGCGACGATCTTTTCCGCTTCTTCTACGCAGCTTTCGATACTGCGTGAACGGACGGAGCGTCCCTGATGGTACGTCAGTGCGCAGAAATTACACGAGCCGAAGCAGCCGCGGTTATGCGTGATCGAGAACTGCACCTCCGCGATGCCGGGCACGCCTCCCTCCTTGTCGTAGACGGGATGCGGACGGCGCGCGTAGGGAAGTGCGTATACACGGTCGAGCTCCTCGCGCTCAAGCGGAGGCATTGGAGGATTTTGCACGAGCATCTTTGAGTCGTAATATTCGGTGATTGCTTTGCCGGAGATGTGGTCGTTGTTTGCGTACTGCACGGCAAATGCCTCTGCATAAGCTTTTTTGTCCGTTTTAAGGTCGTCGTATGACTTGCCTTCTATGTATTCGTAATGGATCTTATCATCGTGAGATGTGAGATAAACGGTGCCTCTGACGTCGTGGATCTTACGGATCGGCACGCCCTTATCGAGAAGCTGCGCGATGCGCAGGATGATGTTTTCGCCCATTCCGTAGGTGAGGATGTCAGCGCGCGAATCAACGAGGATACTGCGGCGGACCTTGTTATCCCAATAGTCATAGTGAGCAAATCTGCGCAGAGATGCCTCAAGCCCGCCGATGATTATCGGTACGTCTCCGTACGCCTCGCGGATTCGGTTGCAGTAGACGATGACGGCGCGATCGGGACGCAGTCCCATTTTGCCGCCGGGGCTGTAATAATCATAGGAGCGTCGCTTCTTTGAGACTGTGTAGTGCGCCACCATTGAGTCGATGTTACCCGACGATACGAGAAATCCGAGACGCGGCTTTCCGAAACGCTTGAAATCGTCGCAGGATTTGTAATCCGGCTGTGAAAGCATCGCAACGCGGAAGCCTGCGGCCTCCAGCACGCGTGAGATGATTGCGGGACCGAAGCTGGGGTGATCTACGTATGCGTCACCCGATACGTAGACGAAATCGGGTACGTCCCAGCCGCGCTCCGTGCATTCCGATTTGCTTATCGGCAGAAATTCATAGTTCATAGATGTCATCCTTTGTCAGCCGATCGGTTCAAAGTCATCGGGACCGTGCTTGCAGATCGGGCAGACGAAATCCTCGGGGAGCGGATCTCCCTCGTAAACGTAGCCGCAGATCTTGCAGACGTAGCCCTTCTTTTTCTGAGGTGCGGGCTTCGGCTTGATGCTTTTGTGATAGTATGCGTATGTGAGCGGCTCATCCTTCGAGATTTCGAAGGCGGCTGTGACCGAGCAGATGAAAAGTCCGTGCGAGCCGAGATCAACGTAATCCTTTACCTCAAGAGACATTATCGCGCACACGTTATCGGTGAGGAAGAGGAGTCCGTTTTCGCCTCGCCAAGAGGGAATGCCTTCGAATTTGTCCGCGTCGCGTCCGCTTCTGAATCCGAAATTTTCGAAAACGGAAAAGGGTGTATCAACGGTGAGGCAATTGACGTTCATTTTGCCTGTCTTTTTTGCCGTGTCATGTGTGAGGTTGGATTTGTTTATTGAAACGGTGATTGTGAGCGGTGTGCCCGCGGCCTGAGAGACTGTATTGACGATACAGCCGTTGTCGCGTCCGCCATCGTTTGTTGTAACGACGTAAAGACCGTATCCGATGCTGTAAAGTGCGTTCATATCAATGCTTGCCATAATTAAACTCCGTAATTTCAGCGATAAATGGGGGCGCAAACGGTGATTCCGTCTTCATCGACGGTGGAGATCTTGACCTTCAGTCCTTTGGTATTTGCGGGAACGGGAAGGGTGACCTTAGTCGAAACGGACGAGAATTTATCAACGTAAAGCTGACGCTTGTCCGCGTATACGGGGCATCCGTCGGAGGTGACGTCGAACACGAGGTAAACGCAGCCGTCGGCATTGTTGTTCATTACTGTCACGTCTGCGATGAGCGCGCCCTCACATTCCGAAACGTTACCTGTTGTGTGGATTCCGTAATATACAGGCTCGGTTATACCCTCAAGCGTCGGGATGACGGGGAGCATATTGCCGTTTTCATCGAAAAAGAGCCAATCGAACGCGGGCTCGCGGTGGCTGCCTGCGTACAGTCCCTCTCCTACATCAACGGTCGTCGGAATGTTGAAGCGGTGATAGCAAACGATCCATGCGTCTGTGCCGGGGATGTTGAGTATGCTGTGGTGACCTGTGCACATAATGCGCGGATCTTTTGCGTTTTCGCGTGAGATGAGTATCTCGCATCCCTGCGGACGCTCGATCGGGGAATCGGAAACACCCCAGCGCACGATGTAATCAGCGCGCTCGGTGTTGCCCTCGCTCCACGTGAAATAGTATTTGCCGTTTCTTTTTATGACGAAAACGCCTTCGGTGAAGTGATCGGGCGTGATCGTGTGAATCTCGCCCTCAAGCGAGATCATATCGTCCGCGAGCTTCGCGACGTAAAGACCGCCGTTGCCCCAATAAAGATAGGGTGTGCCATCGTCGTCAATATATACCTGCGGGTCGATCATCTGTCCGCGGCGCGTTCCTGCGGGAACGAGCGGATGACCGATGTCGGTGAAGGGACCGTTAGGCGAATCGGAAACGGCAACGCCGATGTTACGTCCGCCGTCGCGTCCCGTTTCTGTCCAGCCGTAGCGCCCGCCGCTGTAGTAGAAATAGTATTTGCCGTTGCGTTCGATTGCAGAGGGGGCCCATGCCATAACGCCTCCCGTCCACGGAATATCTGCGAAGTCGAGGAGGACGCCTTCGTCTGTCCAATGGAGCAGGTCGGGGGATGAGAAGGCGTGGAAGAGCGTGCTCTGCCAGCCGTTGATGCCGTCTGTGGTGGGATAGATGTAGAATTTGCCGTCGAGAGGGATGATGCCGGGATCTCCGAATACGCCATACTCTCCGAGCGGTGAGTTGCCCCATTCGACAGCTTTGACTGTAAAGGCTGTCGCGGTGCCGTCTGCATCGATGAGCGTTCCGGTTACGGGCGATGTGCAGTCATTGCCGTTAAGAGTCAGGGAGCATCCTTCTGCGAGCTCAAAGCACGGTGCGACGCCGGAAAGATGAGTCGGTACTACGGGAACAATGATCTCGGAATCGTTGATTTGTACGTTGTATTTCTTGATGTTTTTTCCGTAAACGGATATGATCTTGTCTTTTAACATATTGATGCTCCTTTTGAGTTCACATTATATATAATATTTTAATATAATATTGCTCCTGTGGCAAGTCATAATTTCATCTTTTGCGAAAAAAGAATTTACTCAACTGCATAAAATCGAACGGAGATTTTATACAGCTGAGTAAAATGCGAAAATCAGATGTAGTGGTCGATGGCAAGCATCAGAGAAAATCCGATGAGAAAAGCATAGGCTGAGATATGTGCGTCCGTGTCGTCGGTCTCCTTCGGCATCTCACCGCTGACAACGTACAGCATTGTTCCGCCCGCAAAGGCAAGCGCAAACGGCAAAAGTGCTGATGCGGCTGAAACTGCAAAATATCCGATAAAGGTGCCGATGACCTCTACAGCACCCGATGCCGCAGCGACAGTGAAGGTGCGCAATCTGCTCATACCCGAAGATAGCAACGGTGCGATGATTATCATTCCCTCAGGCACATTTTGCAGCGCGATGCTTCCCGCGATTTTGATCGCTGAGGCGAGATCTCCTCCGAATCCGATTCCTGCGGCGAGCCCTTCGGGAAAATTGTGTACCGCGATGGCGGTAACGAACAGGATCGCGCGCTCTGCCTCGCGTTTTTCCGCAGACGTGAGAGTGCGCGCTCCGCCGATGAGTCTGTCCGCATCGGGGATGATCCGGTCAAGCAGATTGACGGCGAAGGCACCTCCGAAAACTCCGATCAGCGTTATCGGGCATGCGAGGCGTCCGCCTGCATCAAGTGAAGGGATTATCAGTCCGATCACGGCGGCGGAAAGCATAATTCCGGATGCAAAATAAAGTATCACATTCTCAGCTTTATGCGAAAGCCCCTTGAAAATAAAACCGAGAATGCCGCCGAGGATAGTAGCTCCGCCTACAGCAAGTGCAATCAATGAAACGATCAGCATTTGAGTCTCCGTTTTTTTGATGGTCTTGCTACAGTATATTCCGCAGACTGTGAAATGACAGAATGCGGAGAAGTGTTTTTTACATATGCATGAAAATGTCAATGATTTTGCCGCAAGTGTTGATTTTGCCACCTTGATGTGATATAATAACTTGAATCGAGAGATTCCGACGCAAAACGCCCACAAACGGAGATTTTTGATGAGAGAAGAATTCAACGGAACCGTGCTCGCTTACCTCGGGGACGCAGTTATCGAGCTTTGGACGCGAGAGCTTTTGATCTCGGTCGGCATAACTTCGTCCGCGGTCGCTTCATCAGAGGCACTTTTGTTCGTAACGGCGAAGGCTCAGAGCGAAGCTTACGAGGCTGTCAAGGATATCCTGACGGATGAGGAGACGGACGTTTTCAAGCGCGGACGAAACGCGCACGTCACGGTGCCTAAGAGTGCGGCACCTGCGGACTATCACCGCTCCACGGGCTTTGAAGCGCTTATGGCGGCACTTTGGCTCGACGGCAGGCGCGACAGAATAAACGAGATCCTTTCGGTAGCGTATGCGGACAGGATCGCATCGCTCAGAAGCCGTCACGGCGTATGAGCAGTTACATACGTATTTCAATTTGAAATAACATAAATTAAATTCATCAAGGAGAAACGAAATGAAAAAACTTTTCAATGAATTCAAGGAATTCATCAATAAGGGAAACGCTATGGCTCTGGCTGTCGGTACTATCATCGGCGGCGCCTTCAGCAACATCACCAAGTCCGTTACCAACGATCTGATCATGCCGTTGGTTAACATCTTTTTAGGCGGCACCGACTTTTCCGATGCCAAGCTGAAACTGCCCAGCATGCCTTGGGTCGAGCCCAAGTATGAGACCATCGTTGACGAGACCGGCGCCGAAGTGGTTCAGGAGATCCATAACTACCTGACCTACGGTAACTTCATCGCTGCCGTTATCAATTTCTTGATCATGGCTGTTGTGGTATTCTTAATCGTCAAGGCTATGAACTCTCTGAACGAGGCAACCAAGCGCAAGGAGCGCGAAGAAGCCGCTGCTGCAGAAGCCGCTGCGGCTCAAGAGCCCCCGAAACCCACTCAGGAAGAGCTTCTCGCAGAGATTCGCGACCTTCTCAAGGCAAAGGCAGAATAAGCTTAATCAAAAAGAAAAATCCCGCATTTTGCGGGATTTTTTGTTTTGTTAGGCTTGGTGGACAGTCTGTTTTTTCTCGAGGGTTCGGAACATACTCGCCAGCACTATGACTGCGGCAATAGCAAGAATTACCTCTGCAAAGAGCTGTGCACCCGCGAGTCCGTACAACGGGAAAAGCTTATTGAGAATGAACAGTGCGGGAATCTCGAGCACGATCTTTCGGCAAATTGCGAAAATAAGCGATTTTTTGCCCATACCGCACGCCTGATATACGCCGACTCCGATGAAATCAAGCGTCAAAAACGGCTGTGTCGGTGCCATAATGCGCAAGAATACCTTGCCGTAGCCGATGACGCTTTCGTTCTTCATAAAAAGCGAGATAAGCTCCTCAGAGAAGATGAAATAAAGGACGGCGACGCAGGATAAAAAGATTATTGAGATCTTGATAGTGAATGTCAGCGCCTTTTTCATTCGTTCGATGTTGCCGGATGCGAAATTGTAGCTGATAAGCGGCATAACTCCCTGGGATATGCCCATTGCAACGTACATCGGGATCATGTTGATCTTTTGGGATATGCCCATTGCGGAAATTGCGTCCTCGTTGAATTCGGAGGTGAAGTTGTTGAGTATGGTCATGCCCGTGACGTTGAGAAGATTCTGTATTGCGGCGGGGATTCCGACTGCACAGATACCGATCACGATCAGCTTTGTAAATGCGAAATACCGCGGATTTAACGATACGTATGTTTTTCCGCGTTTAATTGCGATCAGGATTATGAAATACGCACAGGAAAAGCAATTTGATGTAAACGTTGCAAGGCCTGCACCTGCGGCACCGAGACCGAGTCCCCACGGGAGTATAAAGACAGGATCGAGGATGATGTTGAGCAAGCATCCGCTCATGGTTCCGATGCTGGCGTGAAGCGCGGCTCCCTCGGATCGGATCATATATCCGAGCACGACGTTTAAAATGGAGGGGATAGCGCCGAGCGACACTGTGTAAAACAGATAATCGGCTGTGGCTTCGCGCGTGAGTTCTGTCGCTCCCAGAACGCCTATTAAGGGATCCATAAATGTCGTACAAAAGACGGAAAAGAGAAGACCTGACAAAATCGCGCAGTAAAATCCGAACGCGGAGGAGCGTTTTACCGTGTCGTAATCCTTTCTGCCGAGCGCACGGCTCATCATACTTGAGCTTCCGACGCCGAACAGATTGTTGACGGCGTTGAACGCCAAGAGAACAGGTGCCGCGAGCGTGACGGCAGAGGTGTCGATTGAGCTGTTGAGCATACCTACGAAATAGGTGTCCGCGAGGTTGTAAAGCATCATTACGAGTGATCCGATGATGGTCGGAACGGACAGCGTTGCCACCGCGCGCGGTATCGGCATGCTCTCAAAAAGCTCTGTTTTAGTTGCGGCAGACATTATTATCCGAACGTGATTATAAGGCCGCCGCGTTCTGCATAGTAGCTGTCAAGTCCGCGGGTTTCAAGGATCGTGACCTTTGCTTCATTCCAGCGATCTATGATGGCATTTTTGAGTCGCTTTGCCATTTCGGAATTCTGACAGTGGCTGATAGCGGCGATACCGCCGGAGAATCCGCGTTCGACCATATCTTCGATGATGAAAGCAAGCGCTTTCTGCGGCCCGCGGGATTTGCCCTTGATGACGATCGTGCCCTCTTCACTTGCAATGCCGATGCCCCACATTCCGAGCTTACGTGCAACAAAGCCCGTGAAGCGGCTCATACGTCCGTTTTTTACGAGATTGTCAAAGGAGCAAAGAGCGAATGCGGTGTGCATATCGTCGAGGAATTTCTGTGCTGTTTCAATAATACTTTCTAATGTGTGACCGCTCTTGATGAGCTCTGCGATTTTCTTGATGCAGAGTGCAGTTTCGGGACCCGTTGATTTCGAGTCAAGGATGTGGATCTTCTTTTCGGGGTGATCTGCGAGCACGATATCGCGCGCTGCAAGCGCGCTGTTGTAGCTGCCGGACAGATTGCTTGAGATTGTGATGGCGATGGTATTGTCCGCTTTTTCAAATTCGTCCGCCCAGGTTGCGGGAGAAGGGCAGGCGGAATGGCTTGCTGTTTCGGAATATTCCATTGCGGCAAGCATTTCGGGGATGTCCATATCTTCCGTGTCAACGTAATCTTTGCCGTCAATATTGAGAATAAAGGGGACGGTGAAAAATCCCGTTTCGGAGCAGGCGATGTCGGAGCTTCTGAGGTCGCAGGATGAATCTGCTACGATGTTCCATTTCATGTGATTGATTCCTTTACTGAAAAAATATTTTGCTTATGTAATTTTCAAAATGTAATCGATATGAGATGCGCTCGTCAGGGCGCGTTTTTTCATCGTGTCAAGCACCGTGTCGCGCAAAGCGGACGTGCGCTCGCGTTCCGTGCCCAAATCGGGGGCGTAAAACGGACCGTCGAGGTAAACCTCTGTCTTGGGCTTGCGTCCGAAACGGCGCGGCTTGTACGTAACCGTCAGTGCGTAGGCGGGCTTTGACGTTTTGACAGGATAGCGAAACGAGGTGTCGGGGAAATCACGGATAAAGGAGCAGTATTCCCAAACGTGCGCCTCGGGAAAGATGACGACGGAATGACCTTCGTCCGTGCGCGTGCGAAGTGCGTCACCGAAGTCGCGAACATCGCGGATCCCGGACGGGATCGGTATCGCTCCGAGATAAGGCAGAAGCTTGCCTATGACGGGAATTGCGTAATTTGCGGGGCTTACAACAGTATAGATGCGTTTCGGAAACGCCGCAAACGCAGGAATGAACACATCGCCTACAGGTTGCGTGTGATTGCAGTAGATGAATGCGCCGCCGTCGATCTTGATCTTGCTTTTGTATGTGACGTGAAGGGAAAGCGTCAGATATATCCGCGAGATAACGAGCGCGGTGCCGTATGTCAGTGCGGACAGAATACGAAACGGAAGATCGCGTTTGATCCGTTTGTATTCGTCGGGCAGACGCATATTCTGATCGCGTGTGGTGCAAAAATCGTCCTCGAATGAGCTGTAATATCTGGTTTCTTTATTCGTTTTCATTGTCTTGGCGAAGGATATGTCCCGCGATGTCGGATTGCTCGAAGGTGTAATCGAGCGGTTTTTCGTAAATGTGCTCGTATGCATCGCGCTTGAGCGTGTCATCGCGCTTTTGCATCGCTGTATACTTGTCCTTGAGTGAGCCTGACTGCGGTACGCCTATGACGTCAAGAATGTGTACGGTGTATTTTACTTTATAAAAGTCATCTGTATCAAGCTCGGGCAGGTCCTGCATTTCGACGAAGCAGGATATCACGGGCACGCCGAGCGCGGCGGCAAAATAATATGCTCCGCCGAGAGACGGACGCGGCTTGCGGTAGTTGAACCACATTTCAGCTTCGGGATAGATCAGCACGTGTTCGCCGCGCGCGAGTATGTCGGAGAGCAGATCCATAAACGGACCGCGCTGATAATGTACGCTTTTTGAGATCGGGATCACGTCGGAATAGTTCATAAGGAAGCCGATCGGACCCGTCATCGCAAAATTGGAGACCTGACTGACGATATGTAGCTTCTTGCCGAGCTTTTTGGTCAAGGTTCGGATAGCGGTATTTTCTGTCGGACCGAAGTGATTGCTCGTGATGATGGCTCCGCCGGTGAGACCGTCGAGCTTGTCAAGTCCGACGACATCGGTGTTTTTGTTGAGAAAATATGCCGCGCAGTCCGCAAATTTGCGCGCAACGCAGGCTTTCAGTTTGTATTCCGTGCTGTCGAGTCTTGAAAGGTAACGCGACGTTATTGCACGCTCATCCGCCGCTGTCAGAACGGGATCATCGGGCTCGACCTTTGCGTGGAAATTGCCTGATTCGGCCGCGGCGCGGATGTTTTCTATAACAACGTCTCTGTTTTTTCCGAGGATCATAATGCTATTTTAACTCCGCCCTCTTCGGCTGTTCTGAAGGTGTGATCGGAGCACGAGATCTCGTATCCGCGTCGTACGAGAAGCGAAAGGCACTCTTCATCGGCGGCCTTTTTGTCATCTCCGTATGCGGATTTGAAGGCGCGGATCTCGTCGATAAATCCCGAATCCTCAGCGTAACGCCAAAAATGATCCTCATACTGAATTTTATCATAACACCACGGTTTTGAAAAGAGGTTATAGTGAATTAATTTTGCATCATTTGCCTCGGGATTGTTCGGATTTGGCATAGTATCCCACGCATCGGGGAGAAGAAGGATACGTTTTTTTGCGATCGCGTTGATGTAATCCTGGTCGGGAGCGATGCAATCAAACGCGTGTGTTGTCAAAAGATGCAGGAAATGATCGCGGAAGCCGACTTCGCGCAGCTTTTTTGCATTCATGAGCAGAATTCCGGAGTTTATGTACTTGTGTCTGTCAACTCCGACTGCGTTTTCCATATATGCGGCAAGCTCGGGTACGTCGGAGACGGATTTGTCCGCACACGCGCCGAAAAGATTGTCACCGAGCTCGACGTCGTACAGCTCCGCGATGTCGGAGACGAGCACAACGTCGCTGTCAACGTAGATGCATTTATCGATCTCGGGGAACATCTCTGCGATAAAAAGTCGGAAATATATTGTCAGCGTAAAATAATCACAGCGCAGACGGTTAGACATTTTGTCCGTGATCGCATCGAGTCCCTCCTTCATCGGGATGAATGTGATCGACACATTTTCCTTTGCGAGTGCGAGGATCTTGGATATGCTTTCGGGGGTTATGTCCTCGTGAAGGACGGAGATCGAATATTTGCGCGCAGGAGACGCATTTTTGACGAGCGAATTGATCGCCGTAGCGAGATAGGGCGCGTATGCTTCGTCTGCGGTAAAGAATACAGGGATATTATTTGTCATGCGGAGACGTTCCTTTCTGTTTCGTATTCTCGCATCAGTCTTTCGTATTCGGAAAGAATGTCATCGAATTCGTAAAGCTTCAGCGTTTTGTGCATCTTTTCCGTCTGCCACGGCTTGACCTTGACAGCGCGGAAAACGGGGAAGAATCGGAAATGAGTTGTGAAATGTCTGAATACGGTGTCGTCGCGAAGACGTCGCTGTTCATTGTATTTGCGCGGCGCGTGGAGCTTGTGCTCAGCGAGCTTGTTCAGCGCGGACTGATCGGGCATAAACATCTTTTTTGTGCGGCACATTTCTCGTGCACGGATGAAAAGTCCCGTTTGGCGTATCATCGGCATATTGAGAAGCAGGACGCCCGAGTTGAGATAATCTTTTTTCAGGAGCGAGCGTCTGAAGAACCACTTGCCGTAATGGTCGAGAACGCCCGCGATCTCGATGCCGTCAATGTCAAGCTCGTAAAACTCGGAAAAATCACCTCGGCAGACAACGTCAGAGTCCAGATAGAGGATCTTGTTGGGGATGCCGAGGACGCCGTCTGCGAAAAGGCGAAGCATACACGGCGGCGTGAATGAGGTTGACATATTTGCGGTCGGGATCTCCCGTGCAAATTCGTCCGTCAGATCGTGGAGCGTGACGGAGCTTTCCTCGTTGCGGCACTTGACGAGCTTACCAAGATATTTCGCGAAGCTTTTAGGCAACGGCATATAATGCTTTTTGTCCGTTTTGCAATCGAGAGTCAGTATGTGGATGTGTATGGGTGAGGAGATGTGCTTCAGTATCGACAGCGTGGAAATAAGAACTCCGTCGGCAATGTAGCTGTCGCCGCAAAACATAATGTTCATTTGTTTTTCTCCGTAAAAGGCTACGCTATGATGTTGATATTATAAAGCTGTAAGACGGTACGGGCAACCTACTGCGAGAATCTCATCTATACAGATGAGATTCTACCGGTAGAATTTGTCCGTAGGGTTCTCTACTGATGGTAGAAAACGCCAAAAAACGAGCTATTGCTCGCTTTTTTGGAGATTTCTTTCGACTTTTGAACGGATCAGTGATAGCCCTAAAGTAATTCCGAACAGTATGCATCCGATGCCGATCCCGTACGAAATGATAATCGAAACGAGGTCTGGACGAGCAATTATCAGACAGCCCAGGATCACCAGAACAGTTGATGCCGCGACGGATATCGCGAGGATGAATTCGGAAATTTTTTTGATAAAGAGGCGCATTGTTTTTCTCCTTCAAGATTTGTCTTTTTGTTTTATGCTGTTGCCGAAAATGAAGAAAGCCGATAGCAAATATAGCTTAAATAAGCTGATTTGCTATCGGCTCTGCGTCTTTGCGTCCGGCTCTTTGACAACGGTGATATTGAATTTTTCTGCGTTTATGACTGTTTCGTTTTTACATTTCGGACAGAACAGCGGGAATTTAATCAGTACCGTTTCCGCTGTTATGCGGCTTCTGGTCTTGCCTCCGCAGACGGGGCAGTTTATGAATACAGACGTCTCCATCACGTCACCTCTGCACTCGGCGAGGCAATATTAGAGGCATTGTCTACGAAAATTGCAAGGCAACGGTTGAACTCGTCGATTTCGTCATTTGAAATGCCTTTGGTAAGGCTTTCGTAGAATTTCTTTTGATATTCGAGTCCGCGCAGGACGATCTTTTGCGCTTTTTCGGTGCAGATCAAGTTGATTTTGCGTCTGTCTCCCTGAACGGACAAACGTTCAAGATAACCGTCATACACGAGTTTTGCGACATGAAGCGACACAAGATTTGCTTTGATGGCGTGATGACGGACGATATCTATTGCGGTTGTGCCTGAATGTTTAGCGACGAACATAAGTATCGTCAGCGAGGTCAACGGGATTCCGAATTCGCGGCAGGCGGGCTTCATATATTCGTCGTATGCCTCGACGAGTCCGCGCGCGATGCTTAAAAAATTTTGACGGTACATTTTAGCTCCGTTACTTTATATAATACAAATTTGAATAGTTCAAAATTGAACTAATTGTATTGTAGCATTTCTTTATGCTTATGTCAATGGAGGTGGAGTGTCAATAAAGTGAAAACTGTGTGAAAAATAAAAAGCGGAGTCGAAAAACGACTTCGCTTTTTGATGTGTTCGATTATTTCTTTTTACCGAAAAGGCCGCCGAGCTTGCTGCCGAGGTCGCTGAGGTTATCGAGGCTGATCTTTGCCTTGATGCCGTCTACGATCTTTTCGATCTGATCGTCGGGAAGATCGATGCCGATGAGCTTTTCAACGGTAGCGATGGGGTTTTTCTTGAAATTTTCAAGAAGATCGTCGTCATTTTTGATCTTATCAACGAGTTCATTGATTTTAGCTTTGATATCCATTTTACAATTCCTTTCGAAATATACGTTAATATAATTTTATCACGTATTTTTGTCTCTTTCAATAGAAAAAGACAAAAAACTTTTACATTGCGTGATCAACGACAGTATCCTCGCCGGACCAGATGCGTTCGGACGTGTATTTTTCGTCCGGATCGGACCAGAACGGATGAGATTCAGGTAGTCCGAGCGGCAGAAACGCGGCACTGCATAAATAGAGGCTTCCCGTGGAGATGTAGTGCTCACTCATACGCGGCTGATGACCGTAAACTCCGATGTTGAGCCAGCCGTCTTTGTCAAATATGTTCGGCGCAGACATAATGCGTCTTATGACGGCGGTGAGTGCGCAACGCACAGATGCGGGAGAGAGCTTTTCCTCAAGATAACCGCCGAGTGCGGCGGCAGAAAGCGCGTGGAACGCTCCGTATCTGTACGCTACGGAGCGTCCGACGACGGGATAAGTGCCGTCGGGGGCGATCAGCATCTCAAGAATTGATGCGTAACGTGCGGCGCGTTTGTATATGGGAGATCTCATCTGCCTCCATTCGCCTTCCTCGTCACCGATCGCATCGATCAGATCAACGAGCATCGGTTGAATGACGAAGCTGTTGTAGTAATCGACGTGAAGATCATCTCCGTCGCCGTAGACGGAGTCGCCCTTATACCACTGCATGTGCTGACGGAGAGCATAGTCGATGCGCATTCTGTCCCAATCGGGCTGTCCCGCAAAGCGCAAAAACGCCTCGATCATCGCGGGAAAAAGGAGCCAATTGCATGCATACGGCTTGCGTGAACGAGTCGCACGCATCTTGACGATGAGTTTTGACTTCGTTTCGGGATCAAGCTTTTCGTAAAGCTCTCTTGGGGCGCGGAGGATTGCCTCTGCAAGGAATGCGGCATCGACGATCGCCTGATGTCCGTGCTCGAAATTGAGCTCATCGGGAGATCCGGGAGTGACGGCATTGACCATACCCTTGCGTGCGAGCTCTGCAAACTCTGCGCGCAGAGTTTCTTCATCTGCATTTTCGGCTTTGTGCTCGAGCCATGGCGCTATACCGACGAGGGTGCGCGAGTAAGCCTCAAGATATGTAGAGTCGCGGGTTGATTTTTCCTGACGCGCGGGAGAGACGTTCATCGTTTCAACGAGCTTACCGTTTGCGAGCGCGGAAAGCACGGGACGTGCAACTGACGTCACTGTGTCGATCCAGTATTGGCGTGTTGTCATATAAAGATCCTCGTTTCGGAGTTGTTCCGTTTTCAAATGAAGCTGTGCCTTCCGGCACAGCTTCATTTTTTTGTTTATTTAAGAAAGAGTTACGACGGATTCGAACATATCCGCATTTTCGCGGAGCTTGGTGTCGTTGCCGATAGTGCAGGCGTAGCCCTGAGTGAGAACTGCATCGATCATATCGGCCTGTGCCTTGAGATCCTCGAGAGTTACATCGAGAGCTTCGTTACGCTCACGCTGAACGTCCTCGAACTTACGTCCGGAGACGTATGCGCCGAAGGATGCCTGAGCCTTCTGACTCGTGGACTTCGGATGATCAAGGCTTGAGAACGTACCGATGATGAGCTTGGTCAGCTCAGCTTCGTTGAGCTCAAGCGCGCGGAGGAAATCGCCGGTCTTGAGGTAGACGGAGTCGGTCTGACGGAGCTGCGGGTCGCGGTAAGAGGTGAAGGAAACGATTCCGGCAGGGGAGAAGTTACACCCCTGACCGTATGCACCACCCTTGACTCTGATCTCCTGATAGAGATAGTCGATGGAAAGGCATGTACGGAGAACGGCGAGTGCGCCGTTGTATTTGTAGCCTGCGGCGGTCATATCACCCGCACGGGTGACGTACTGAACCTGAATGGGCATTGCAAAGCCTTCGTTTTTCTTAACGGGAGTGACCGTGGAGTCGCCCGATACCTTTGCTCCGGTATGAAGCGCCTTGACGAAGCCTTCCATAGCAGATTCGAGCTGCGTGTAGCCGATCTCATCCGCGGCAACGCTGACGAGAAGGTTTTCGGGACGGAAGATATATGTGATGACTGCGGTGAGCTTTTCGATGATAGCGTCGGCGTTTGCG
Organism: Eubacteriales bacterium; assembly: GCA_045594085.1. Classification (GTDB taxonomy): domain Bacteria; phylum Bacillota; class Clostridia; order Oscillospirales; family CAG-272; genus DTU064. The sequence continues at coordinate 33,210 of JAZNXW010000027.1, forward strand.
TTGTAGTCAGCCATTGCTTCCTTGATGACCGAGTAACCCTCGATACCGTGAGTCATTTCTTCGACTGCGGAGGTCTTGGAGAAGTAGGACATCGCGCGCATTGCGGCGTAGGAGTTTCCGCTGCCGGAGATGCCGGAGAGCTTGCCGGACTGATGCTCGCTGATGATCTCGCGCAGGCGCTTTTTGTCATCAAGCTTCGAGGATGCGATGATCTCGGCGCAAAACTCAACTGCGTGAGTGACCTTTTCTGAGAGAGAGGAGAAGGATACGTTGCCTGCGAGCTTGTATTCGTCATCCTTCATCGTGCGGTTGATGCCGAAACCGAAGCTGATTCCGCCCGTGTTGATGCCGATGTCGTTGGAGAGCTCGAAATAGGAGTGCTTGTCAGTGTCTACGTTACCGAGGATCTCATAGATCATGCCTGCATAGGGTAGAAGCTCGGTGGGGAGTCCGTCTGCGTTGAAGCGGAACGTTACGTAAGCGATACCGTTTGCTCCTACGTCGTGGAATACAACGGGAACGTCACCGATCTTGCGCTCGATGTTGCTGAATTCAGCGGCTTCGCGCTTGATATCGGTGCGCTTGAGGGACGGAATGCAGGTGAGCTCCTCTTCTGTGGGAGGTGCTGACTGATATGCACGCAGATTCTTAGTTGCTTCAACGATAGCTGCAACCTCCTCCTCGGAGAGAGACGCCTTGTAAGCGGCGAGCTTTTCCTTGAGGGCGGTATTCTGACGGTCGAGAAGTCCCTTTTCCGGGGAGAGAACGTAGTGCAGAACGTGATTTGAATCGACGAGATGCTTCTTCAGAAGCTCCTCGAAGTAGCCTGTTCCGATCTGATCCTTGAGGAACGCGTAAACTTCGTTGTTCTTGAGGTTGTCGAAGGGGGCGTTATCGTCATATATCCAGCTTGCGTAGGAATTGATGATGTAAACGAGGCCCTTGGGCATACCGCCGTAATTGGCTTCACGCCACTTGAACTCGGCGGAGCTGATCGCGGAAAGGAGCGAATCCTTGTTGATGCCGTTTTCTGCCTGCTCGCGGAGCACGCGGTCAACGATCTCGAAGAATTTGTCCTTGTCCTCTGCCTTGGCTTCCTTTGCGATGACGGAGAACTGAGGCTGGAGCATATGATTGCCGTAGCCGCCGTAGATCTCGTTACCGATGCCCGCATCAAGAAGAGCCTGCTTCAGCGGTGCACCGGGCGCATAGAGAAGTGCGTCGGAAATAGCTTCCCAAGCGGCAGATTCAACAGCGGAAACGCCGCCGCAGAGGGAGGAATATGCGAAATAGGATTTTCCTTCCGTTTCGTCCTCGGCACCGACGGAGTAGGAGCCGGACTGCTCGCGGATGCCGCCCCATTCGGACTGTACGTCGATGTGGGAATCGAGAGGAATGATATCAAAGTGAGAGAGATAGTTTTCGTCGAGCCAAGAGAGTCTTTCTTCAACGTCAACATCGCCGTAGATGAAAATATAGGAGTTGACGGGATGATAATATCTTCTGTGGAAATCGACGAAGTATTCGTATGTCAACTCGGGAATGTGATCGGGATCACCGCCGGAGTTGACGCCGTAGGTCGTGTCGGGATAGAGAAGCTGCTGGATGTTCTCGTAAACGACGGAGTCGGGAGTGGAGAGAGCACCCTTCATCTCGCTGTAGACAACGCCGTTGATGACGAGCTCATCCTCGGGAGAGTTCATTTCATAATGCCAACCCTCCTGCATGAAGATCTCAGGGCGTTTGTAAATGAGCGGATGGAAGACGGAGTCGAGGTAAACGTGCATCAGATTTTTGAAATCCGTGTCGTTGCAGCTTGCGACGGGATAGATTGTCTTATCCGGGTAGGTCATCGCGTTCAGGAACGTGTGAAGGGAGCCCTTGACAAGCGACATAAACGGATCACGGGAGGGGAAATTCTCGGAGCCGTTCAGCACGGAATGCTCGATGATATGCGGTACGCCGGTGCTGTTTTCGGGGGTGGTGCGGAAGCCTGCGCAGAAGACCTTGTTTTCGTCATCGTTGGAGAGAACGCATACGCGTGCGCCGCTCTTCTTGTGACGGAAAAAGAGACCGCAGCTCTTTATATCGGAAAGATATTCTTCGCGGACGAGCTCATACGCGGGATTTTGCATGATCTCGGCGGAGCTTTTAATATTTTTTGCCATTTTGGATTCTCCTTTACGTCTTTGAGGGATTCTTTTTTCAGTATATCACAGTAAAGCCTCTTCTTCAAGAGAAAAACGGATAAAAGTTGCCGCTGTCGGACTTGATATGTGCGGATTTGTGAGCTATAATTAGCATAGTCAGATAATTTTTCACCGCGAGGCGTCTATGAAGATTACGGTTATAAGCGAATACACAAGGACAGCGGAGTACGGCGCGCCCGTGCTTTTGTCCGACGTGCTGCGGGACGTCGGAGCTGACGTCTATATGCCTTGCGGAGGCGACGGACATTGCGGAAAATGCAGAGTCAAGGTCACGGGGGCTGTGTCGGAGATCACGGGGCGCGAGCTGTCGTATTTGTCCGAACGAGACGTGACGGAAGGCATCAGACTCGCGTGTATGACGTATGCGATCGGTAACTGTACTGTGCGGCTTTACGTTGCGAAAGCGAAAATTGAGACCTTGAGCGAAACGGCCGAATCGAAACCGAATACGTACGCGGTCGATATCGGTACAACTACAATCGCAGTCAGATACACAGACACTCACGGCGCCGTCAGTACGGTATCGGCGCTTAATCCGCAGGGGGCATACGGCGCTGACGTTATGACTCGTATATCGTACGTTATGGAGTACGGCACGGACGAGCTTACGCAATGCGTGCGCGATGCCGTCAATGCGCTTAAGTGCTCGCTCGGCGTGCCCGATGACGCGCAAGGCGTGGTCGTCGGCAATACTGTTATGATGTCGCTTTATTCGGGAGTCGATCCGGCACCGATAGGATGCTATCCGTATATACCGGACGATACCTTCGGAAGAGAGTCGGACGGTGAGTATCTGCCGTCTTGCGTTTCGGGATATATAGGTTCGGACGCGATGGCGGCTGTGCTTGCATCGGGAATGTGTGAAAAAAACAGAGTCGTACTTTGCGATATCGGTACGAACGGTGAGATTGTTTATAAAAACGGAGACGGCTACACGGCTGTGTCAGCCGCGGCGGGACCTGCGCTTGAGGGCGTGGGAATAAGCTCGGGAATGCGCGCTGAGAGGGGTGCTGTCGATAGAATACGACTCGATGGCGGTAAGCCGTCGATTCACGTCATCGGTGATGGCGCACCAATGGGAATTTGCGGCGGAGGGCTGATAGATGCAGTCGCGTGCCTGTTGAAGCTCGGAGTCATTGACGAGACGGGATATATGGCGGAGCCGTATGATCTCGGAGGCATAACGATCACGCCCGCGGACGTGCGCGCGTTTCAGCTTGCGAAGGGCGCGATCAGAGCCGCGATCGAGATCGTCACCGGCGGCAAAGACGTCGAAACGGTTTATGTGTCGGGTGGATTCGGAAGCGGTATAGACGTTGAAAATGCGGTTTTGACGGGCCTTTTACCCGAACGCTTCCTCGGCAAGGTGCATTTTATCGGGAACGGCGCCCTCGCAGGCGCGGTGATGCTGTCTTGCTCGGAAATGAGGGCTAAATATGGCGAAATGATTGCAAAAACGTTACATAAAGAGCTGATGACCTCCCCCGATTTTATGAAAATATTTATGGAATATATAGGCTTTTGAAATGAAGAAACCACCCGAGAGGGTGGTTTCTTTGATTGCGAAATTATTTTGTACCGTAAAATTTGTGATACCATTCGGCAAATTTACGGAGACCTTCACGAAGGCTTGTTGAAGGTTTGAATCCGAAATCACGCTCAAGAGCAGATGTGTCCGCATAGGTTATCGGAACGTCGCCTGCCTGCATCGGCACGAGTTTTTTATGCGCCTCAAAGTCGTAATCTTCGGGAAGCACCTTGGCACGCACCAATTCTTCCTGAAGAATGTTTACGAAGTCAAGCAGATTTTCGGGACTGTTATTTCCGATGTTATATACGCGGTAGGGAGGGACGGGAAGACCGTCTTCGCCTGTTTCCTTTTCGGGGGCATTCTGCATGACGTACTTGACACCCGTTACGATGTCATCCACATAGGTGAAATCGCGTTTGCAGTTGCCGTAGTTGAATATCTCTATAGTCTGACCTTTGATGAGCTTGTTTGTGAATCCGAAATACGCCATATCGGGACGTCCTGCAGGTCCATAGACGGTGAAGAAACGCAGACCTGTCGAGGGGATGTTGTATAGCTTGGAATAGGCGTGCGCCATAAGCTCGTTGCTCTTTTTTGTTGCCGCGTAAAGTGATACGGGATTGTCTACCTTGTCATCTGTGCTGTACGGGATCTTCTTGTTTGAGCCGTAAACGGAACTGGAACTCGCATAAACGAGATGCTCCACGGGATGCGCACGGCAAGCCTCAAGGATGTTGTAAAATCCGATTATGTTGCTTTCGATGTAAACATCGGGATTTGTTATGCTGTATCTTACGCCTGCCTGAGCAGCCAGATTAACAACGACCGAGAAGTTATGCTCCTCAAAAATGCTGTCGAGGAGGACTTTGTCCGCGATATTGCCTTTGACAAATGTCCATTCAGAGTTTGGCAGGGAATCGGCAAGCTCGGATATCTTTTCAAGACGGTATTCCTTGATAGATACATCGTAATAGTCGTTCATGTTGTCGATACCGACGATCTTGGTGTTTTTTACGGATTTCAAAAGCTCTGTTACCAGATTTGCTCCGATAAAACCTGCGGCGCCAGTAACAAGTATTGTTTTGTTGTTTAGATCAACATTCGGCGTCAGCATATACCCTTGTATTCCTCCTGTACTTTTGCGTAGCTTTCAAGGTTGCCGATGTCGTATCTCTTGCCCGGCATCTCCATTGCGTGTACCGTTGTCTGATGGCAAAGCCACGCGGTGTAGCTTCCGGGAGCGTCTGTGCCGCAACCGAGCTCAATGCCCTTGCGGACGAGCTTGGCGTCCTCTTTTGTGTAATAATAGAAGGGGGGGCAGCACCAATGAGTCGCAGGGGTAGGCGATTTTTCCGTCATATCGAGGATCTTGTCGTTTTCATCAACTGTTACAACACCGCATTTGAGCAGTTTTTGCTCATTTGATTCATAATAACGCATAATGCACGAGGTGTTTTTCGTTTTTGCGTAATCAATAAACTTCGTAAGACTGAAATCAAGCACGTTATCGCCGGCGATGACGAGCATATCGTCGTCAAGCCTGAGCAGATCAATTGCAAACTGTATGTCTTTGACCGCACCGAGACGTGTTTCGTTTGTGTATGTGCCGTCGTTGACGACGACTGTCTTCGGACGTTTCATCGACCATTCGCAGAAATGTTCGGCGAACTTGCCGTTGGATATCACAATAAATTCGTCCACCTCGCCGCTTGAGTCGATGTCATCGACCAGCCAATCGAGGATCGTTTTTTCTCCCACCTTAAGCAACGGCTTGGGATAGTTTTCAGTAAGCGGATACAGGCGTGTGGCATATCCTGCAGCGAGAATCAAACATTTCATATAAATTTTTCCTGATACAAATAAATATTAGGGCAGCTTTACGCCGTCTACACTTGTGCATATATGTGCCGAATATTTTCCCTCAAGTGAGGGGAATTCCTTCAAATATTCGTTTGACACTTTTTCTATAATGGACTGTTCATATTCGGGATCGATCAACGCCATACAGCATCCTTTGAAGCCTGCTCCGGAAAAACGACCGCCGTAGATACCGTCTGTATTTGTCATTATCTCATACAGCTTTTTGAGCTCGGGGGAGCCTGTTTCCCAGTTGTTGATCGATGAGTGACCGCTTTCAAAGCAAAGTCTTCCGAATTCTTCGATGTTACCTCGTCTCCACGCTTCGGCACCCTTCTGTACGCGGTCAAATTCCGTATACCAATGCTCGGCACGTTTGCGCCAATTTTCGGGGAGCTTGTCCTTGTACTGATCGTATACCTCGCGAGGTACGTCGCGCAGATTCGTTTCCTTGAATTTGCCGTATTCCATACCCGCAAAAGCTTTTAGCGCGTATGCGGCGCTTCTGCACTCGTCTACACGCATATTAAACGCGGACCCTGAGAGACTTCTTTCGATTCCGCTGAAGAATATAGCAAATTTGTACGGCTTCATATCGGGATGCGTGGGGATGAGTTCGTAGCTGTCGTCTTTTAAGTCCATATAAAGCAAATGATCTTTGCGGCAGTAGACCTCGCAACTCTGGTCGAGTTTTCCGCAGGATACTCCGACGTATTTGTTTTCGGCTTCAAGTGCGATTTCGATCAGTTCCGCTTCGGTAAGACTGATTCCGTTAATGCTACAAAGAGCGGACAAAAAAGTTATGATAACGGCTGCGGACGAGGAAAGTCCACCAATCGGAAGTTCGCCTTCAATAATTGCACAAAGTCCCTTTCTCAATGGGTATCTCGAATTCAAGGCGATAGTTGCTCCGCGCAGATAATCCGCCCAGTCGTCCTGTTTTGTGTCGGGAGTGGAAGCAACATGCCACTGCGCCCGCTTAGTGAACTGAAGAGACTGGATCTCAACGATTCCGTTCTGCTTGGGGCCGTATGCGATGTGGATCCCTTTGTCGATGGCAAATCCCGTTATTTTACCGAGCTGATGGTCACTGTGTGCGCCGATTGGGCAGATACGGTAAGGCGTGAAAGCGACAGCCATCGGAGGCTTACGGTATTTTTGTTCAAAAATTTTATCAGCAATCATATTAATACTCCTCGCCGCTACGCGGCGGCAAAATCAAACAGAATACGTTATCTGTTTGCGTACATTTTTTCGTAGTAATTTTTATATTCGCCCGTAATTATGGTTTCCCACCAATCTCTGTTTGCGAGATACCATTCTATAGTTTTGTCGATTCCGTCGGCAAACTTTGTTTCAGGAAGCCAACCGAGCTCTGTATGGATCTTTGTGGGATCAATAGCGTAACGCATATCGTGACCTTTGCGGTCCGCCACATAGGTTATAAGACTCTCCGGCTTGCCGAGCTTTTGGCAGATAAGCTTTACGATGTCTATATTTGCCATTTCATTATGACCGCCGACATTATAGACCTCGCCGATCCTGCCTTTATGTATGATGAGGTCGATCGCTTTGCAGTGATCTTCAACGTAAAGCCAATCACGGACGTTTTCGCCATTACCGTAAACGGGGAGGGGCTTGTCGTTAAGCGCATTCGCAATCATAAGCGGGATCAGTTTCTCGGGGAAATGATACGGACCGTAGTTGTTGGAGCAACGGCTGATCGTTACGGGCAGATCGTATGTTCTGTGATACGCAAGCACTAAAAGATCTGCACCGGCTTTTGCGCTTGAATAAGGGGAACTCGTGTGTATGGGGGTTTCTTCGGTGAAGAAGAGATCTGGTCTGTCAAGCGGAAGATCGCCGTAGACTTCATCTGTAGAAACTTGATGATATCTTTCAATTCCGTATTTGCGGCACGCATCCATCATGACCTGTGTTCCGAGTATATTTGTACGGAGAAAAACTTCAGGATCGTCAATTGAGCGGTCAACGTGCGTTTCCGCAGCAAAATTGACGACTATGTCGGGATTTTCCGCTTCAAAGATTTCATAGATGTCGGTTCTGTCGCAGATATTTGTCTTGTAAAACTTGAAATTGGGGTTGTCCATAGCTTCTGCGAGTGTTGACATATTACCCGCGTAAGTCAGACAATCCACGCACACGATCTTATAGTCGGGGTGTTTTTCAAGCATATAGTAAACAAAATTGGATCCGATGAATCCGGCACCGCCGGTGACGATTATAGTCTTTGACATTTCAAACTCCAATCTACCGCAAGAGATGCGGTTTTTGTTGAACGATATTTGGTACGTTGATCCTATTAAAGACCAAACAAATTATGATTCTTTTGCAATATTAATCAGATATTTGCCGTAATCCGTCATCTTGAGTTCTTCGCCCAAGGATTTGAGTTGCTGTGTTGTGATGAATCCGCGTCTCCACGCGATCTCCTCGATACAGGAAATGTAGAATCCTTGACGTTCCTGCACCGCTTCAACGAACATTCCCGCTTTTAGCATTCCTTCGGGAGTGCCGGTGTCGAGCCAAGCCATACCACGCCCGAGAAGTTCAACGTGAAGTTCACCCATTTCAAGGTATGCGTTGTTGATGGCGGTGATCTCTATCTCTCCGCGAAGAGAGGGCTTTACGTTTTTGGCGATTTCGACAACTCTGTTGTCATAAAAATACAGACCGGGAACGGCATAATTCGATTTCGGATGCTCGGGTTTTTCCTCTATGGAAACAACCTTGTGTTCTTTGTCGAATTCAACAACGCCGAAAGATCGAGCATCCTGAACAGGATAACCGAATATGGTGGCGCCGATTTTTCTGTCTCTTGCTCGCCAAAGAACACGGCTCATGTTCTGACCGTAGAATACGTTGTCGCCGAGAATAAGGCAAACATTGTCATTTCCGATGAAATCCTCACCGAGGATAAAAGCATCGGCAAGTCCGCGGGGGGTGTCCTGCACTTTGTATGTGAAATTTACGCCGATACGTTCACCCGAGCCGAGCAGTCTTTCGTAATTCGGAGTATCTTCGGGGGTTGAAATGATGAGAATGTCTTTGATACCCGCCAAAAGAAGCATGGAGAGCGGGTAATAGATAAGCGGTTTATCATAAATGGGCAAAAGCTGTTTGGACACAACTTTTGTCATAGGGTAAAGTCTGGTTCCTTTACCGCCTGCAAGAATAATACCTTTCATTGTCCGTTTCTCCTTTGTTTTATTACATCTCAGATGTTATTATATCGCAGATTTTTTCTATATCGGATGGGGCAAGGTGCGCGTAAAGCGGCAGACAGAGCACATTTTCGGAGTAGTCCTTTGCGATGGGGGTGAGTCCCGAAAGATCGCGTCCGAACTCCTTGTTTGATGAAACGAGCGGATAGAAATATTTTCTTGCCGCTATGTTTTCACGAGCGAGAAGTTCAATCACGTCATCGCGGCTTTTGCCGAATGAGGTCTTGTCAAAAAGAACGGGGAAATAGGCATAGTTTTGCTTTACGCCTTCGCGGATCGGAAGCAGCTTCACACCGTTTATATCGGACAGCTTTTCGGTGTAGAGTCTGTATGCTTCACCGCGTGATGCAATCTCTCCGTCGATGTGACGGAGATTGCAAAGTCCCATTGCTGCCTGAAATTCGTTCATTTTGCCGTTTGTTCCAAAACAATCGATTTCTTCACCGTTCAGACCGAATCCGCGCTGTTTGATGATCTCCGGCGTGAGAGATTCGTCATTGTAGCAAAGGGCTCCGCCTTCAATGGTGTGGAACACTTTGGTAGCGTGGAAGGAAAGCATAGAAATGTCGCCGTATGTGCATATTCCTTTACCATTGTACTCAACGCCGAATGCGTGTGCAGCGTCGTAAATGATCTTAAGACCGTGCTTTTTTGCGATTTCATCAATGGCATCAACGTCGCAGATATTACCGTAAACGTGAACGCCGAGGATGGCACAGGTTTTGGCGGTGATGAGTTTCTCGATCTTGCTGACATCAATGGTGTAATCATCTGAAACATCGCAGAAAACGGGTGTACATCCTGCTTGAACGATAGCGTTTGTCGTGGATGCGAAGGTAAAGGGAGTCGTGATGATCTCACCGTTAAGCCCGAGCGCTTTCAGCGCACAGTAAAGGGCAAGATGGCCGTTGACGAAAAGTTCGGTGTTGGGAACTTTCAGGTAATCGCACAGTTTCTCCTTGAGAACATTGTGCTTGGCGCCCATATTCGTTAGCCATCTGCTTTCCCACAGATCTTTTATTTCTTCACAGTATTCCTCGTATGTGGGCATTGAGGAGCGGGTAACGTTGATAGGCATAGTTATTCGCCTCCGTTTAGTTCTTTTTCCATATAGTAAGATGTCGGATTTTCTTCGCAAACACTGTATCCGTGGTTGGTGTAGAAGCGTATTGCGCCGAGATTGGATCGGTTGACCTCCAATTTCAAAAAATGCATTCCTTTTGATTGAGCTTCAAGTTCTGCAAATTTTAAAATCTCACTTCCTATATGCTCTCGTCTGTATTCTTCTTTTACGGCGATCATAGATAAAAAAGCAATCTTTTGCGATTTATCATTTGCGTAATAGGCGGCAAACCCCTTTATAATGTCATTATTTTCAAAGGCACAAACACAAGCGTTTTGATGAAGCTTTTGAGAAAATTCCTTTATATTCACGATGCCGTTCCTTAACGATGGTAGCACATTTTGAAAATCGATCAAAATCGATTCGATATCTTTCAAATCATTCAATATTTTCATAATTACAAACTTTCTTGTGATATGTTGAACTTGTTATTTCTGATAATTGCAAATAACAGCTCTTCTTTTGTTAGAGGAGATAACAGGAATTTCGTCAACATATTCAATAGTAATTTTGGCATCGGTGCCGAGAATGAGTTTTATTTTATCGGTAATTGTCTGTGGGTCCACTGAACTGTCGGCATTTAGTTTTAAAATATATTCGTCTTTAGTTTCTTGAATAAATTGCCATTGCTTGACACCCACAGCACCCCACATTGAAACCGATATTTTTGCAGGAGAGATAAGTCTACCGTCCGTTGCATAAATACAGTCTCTTTTTCGTCCGTATATTTCCTTTAATACGGGGAATTTGCCGGTAGTCTCTTCCATAACTCCCAGATCTCCCGTATCGTAACGGATCATCGGAAAAGCATAATTGAACAAATCCGTAATGACAATACGTCCGACTTCTCCCGTTGCCGCAGGAGTGTCGGAATCCATTTTCAAACATTCAAAATAATAGCTTCCGTAATTCAAAATATATGAGCCGCCATCTCCCATATCCTGTCCGAGTATGCCAAGCTCCATATCGGAATAACGACGGTATACCGTACAACCGAATACGTTTTCTAACAGCTCTCTGTTTTCTTCAGAAACGCCCTCGCCGGCGGTCAGCACCGATTTCATGGAAAACTCTTCCGGTTTAGTATCTGTTGTTTGGATATATTTTGCCAATTCGACCAAGGTGGAAGCGTAGCTGAAAATTATCAAAGGCTTTTTTTCCAAAAGAACTTGCTTCATTTTTTCAAGACGTACAGCCCCAAGGTCGGATGAATCTATGTAGTAGATGTTTTCTCGGTCTTCTTGCTCCTTTGTGCGATTCAATTTGTCACTGAGAACTCTGAAAAAGACCATTCGTTCATGAGAAGGATAGTTGCAACGCTCGCCGAAAACTTTCAGATCTGCAATATTTCTCATGCGTTTCTTGTGGTCCTGAAGAACCGAAAAAGGTGTTCCCGTGCTTCCGCTGGTCGATGATATATGTATCGGTGTTTCAAATCCGCTTTTTGCCTTATGAGCCTCATAATTTTCTAAGATAGACATCTTGTTTACAACGGGAAACACGTCATCAACAGAATAATTTTTATAAAATTCAGTTTGTGAAATTGCGTGTTGCTTCAGCGCTCTGTACTGTTCATATACCCAATAAAGGTCCTGACTTTTTATGACATCCTTTATTTTTTCATACTGATGTCTGATTATGCCGCCCTTTTGTAAATCATCAGCCCAAAAATCGTTTCTTAATTCTTCCGGAGTTTTCATGTTAGCCGTCTCATTTCCTTAAACGAATTGTAATATGTGAATTAATGGTATCCAGAATCTCTTTCATTTCTTCTACACTGTTGAATTTCAGGAATATGATTCCGATTGCTTTTGAGGCATTGTCAAAATATTCTACCGCATCGCCTTTTTGCTTGTATATGTTTTTTCGAATGATATATTTTTGTATTTCGGAGGAAAATTCGATATCGTCCAATTTTCCGTTCTCTCTGCTGTGTAAATTATGTGTTGCGTAGAAAGAAGCTCCGTTTGAGATAGCAACGGAAACTTTTTCTCCCATTGCCGCTTTCACAGACATATCGACCACGTCAACGTCAAATATCATACCAAGCAGATCGGGGATCATATTTCCGCCGTTGCGTGGACCTATATCGATGGGCCACACTTTATTGTTTTTGTCAACAACGAGCTCGACGTTCATTGCTCCTTGCTTTATGCCGAGTCTATCCACAATAGACTGAAGCGTGTCGTGTACAGAATTGATATCGTTATCGGAGAGATCAAGCGGATAGCTTTTGCCCACGGGAACAAGCGTGTTAACATTTTCATCCCTGTGACAGTTCAAAAGTCCCCATAAAATGATCTTGCCATCTACAACGAATACATCTCCGCCGACAAGATACGGATGCTTTTTTTCAATGAATTCTTCTATTATTAAACGATGAGATCTTGAAAAAGTGAAAGCAAAATCAAGAGCATTGCTTATGTTTTCCCAATCGTATAAGACGGTTACACCTTTACTTCCGGAAGAATCTACCGGTTTAACAATGACGGGAAGATGGAACGCATCAAGATCTGCAACAGCTTCTTCGGCGGTTGTATATCCGCGGGCTTCGGGGGCATTAAATCCGTTTTTTGCCAGAAAATCACGGAATTTGTCTTTGTTGCAAAGAATCTCGACCGAGCTATACGGGTTTGTAGGCAATCCCAACTTTTCTGCCACATATGCTGCAGTAGGAGCTGCGGGATCTGACGCGTACGCGATAATTCCATCGATGTTTTCTTTTCGTGCTATTTGAAGCACAGCTTCTTTGTCGGTTGTGCTCGTTTGATAAAATTTATCTGCATGAAACTGACCGGGATTGTCCGGAAGATAGTCGCAAAGCATAGTGTAAAAGCCCAATGCTTTGGCTTTGTTGATCGCAACGACTTGCTGTGCCGAGCCGCCCAACAGTAATAGCTTCTTTTGGAAATTCATTACAAAGACCTTTTCTTTTTTACAATGTTGAGTATTATCATAAACGGCTTGAGCCTGAATATCATAGAGGTCGCAACGTAGAATACTACGGCGGAAATTACTTGGATACTTATCAGAAGGACGGAGGGCAGATCCAGCAGATTTAATGCGTATATGCCCAAAAACATAATTACCGACAGAAGAAAGGATGGCAAAACGTCCTTCATCTGCTCGAAATACGAATATCCTACAAGTTTTTTGTTGGGGGCTGCATTCACAAAACAACTTAATATTGTTGTTACAGCGCCCGTAGTGGCTATGGCGATTGGAGAGTCAAAAAAGGCAACTGCAGCGATCAGCATCAATATTCCGTAGGTTTTCTTTATTATTTCAAGCTTGAGGAATACATCGCTTCGTCCCATCGCGTTGATTGCCTGAAGATTGCAGGAATGTACGGGATAAAACGCCAGACTGAAACAGTATATTTGCAGATAAGGTACGCAGGGAAGCCATTTATTTGTGAGAAGCAAGCTGACGAGCGGAGTTGCAATGCCTGCGAGTCCTGCCATCATCGGGAAGATGATGTACGAGCTTACTGTCATTGAATTCCGCATCATAGATTTGATTTTTACAGCGTTGTCCTGCTCGGATGACATCGTAGGCAGCATAACGCTTTTAACTGCACCGTTGACGGCACCGATGATAAAATTCGGAAACTGTTTGCCGCGATTGTAATATCCGAGAGTTGAATCATCGTATTTTTTGCCTATTACAAGACTGCGGAGGTCTTGGTATAAGGTTTCTATCAGCGACGAAACAAGCAGTTTCCATCCGAACGAGAAGAGTACTTTGACTCGTTTTATGTTGCATTTGAACTGTATTTTTAATCCGACCGTAAGACGCATAACAATGCAGGCTATAAATACATTAAGCATACTTTGTGCTACAAGTGCCCACAGACCGCCGCCTCGATAGGCAATAATTATTCCGGCGATTCCGGATATAAGGATAGCGGCGATGTTACTTGTAAATACTTTTCGGAAATCAAGTTCGCGGCTTACTTTTGCAAGCTGGACGGAATTCAGCGAGCCGGGGAAGAGCATCAGCGCAATAACACGCATCGGTGTGACGAGATCGGGCATATCATAAAACAGCGCGATCAACGGAGCACAGAAGAATATAACTGTGTACAGAATTCCCGCAACGCCGAGGGATATCCAAAAGACAGAAGAATAATCTTCTTCCGTAACGTCTTTGTTCTGGATCAGCGCGGTATTGAATCCGTTTTGTATGAATACGTTTGCAAGAGTTGTGAATATAAGCATGATCGACAGCACGCCGTAATGCGCGGGGTCGAGCAGTCTTGCAAGTATTATTTGTAAGACAAACTGGGTACCTTGAACGCCGAAACGTTCGAGAAGCTTCCAGAAAAGGCTTTTGGATAAAGAACGATTCATTTGAATAAAAGCATCTCTCTTTTTTTATGGTAAGGATGGGGGGTAAATATGTTGGAACAGCGTTAAACTTTTATCTTTCTGTTAAGGAATTTCTTTGCAGCAACCGTAGCTTTCATATAAAGCACATACAACGCAGGTGTGTATTTGCGAGTATACAGCAACAGCTTTTCTTTCAACGACAGTTGACAGTATAATTCCTTATAAGGTTCGTTTTTCAGAGCCTTGAGATTCAAGAGTTTTTTCTGAGCATCAAATTGACGGCGCAGAATGTTTTTTTGTATGACATCATGGTATTTATACTGTCGGTACTCATCTATTTTTTTCATCGTTTCGATTGATTTGTTAAGATGAGCCTCCATTTTGCCGGGGTTGTCGGATATACGTTCTGTCCATGATCCTGCGGATCCCTGACGGTATACAGACATAACCTCGGGGATCACGTGTACTGTTCCTTCGGTTGCCAAAAGTGTCTTGGAAACGTAGTCAAACGCTTTTATGTTCAAAAGAAAGTCTTTGTTTTTGCAGTAATAATCTTTTCTGTAAAACATCGAAGCGGTAGGGAAGATGGTGTGCTTCATTATTATCTCGTCCGCGGATATTTCACATTTTTCAGGAGTTGAAAAATCACGGGCTGTATATTTGCAAAAATAATTCCCATTGATATGATGTGTTAACGCGAGATGCGCCACCAACGAACATTCAGGATGTGACTCCATATAATCAAACTGCTTTTGCAGTTTTTTTGGATCCGTCCAATAATCATCGCCTTCGCATACGGCAATATATTTGCCGTGTGTGCGCGGAAGCATAAATTCATAATTTCTGTTGATGTTTTTTGAATAAATGTTTTCCTTCTGATAAATTGGCTTTATAATATCGGGATACTTATTTTCATATTCGCGGATTATTTCAGCAGTTGAATCTGTGGACGCATCATCGTGGACAAGGACCTCAAAAAGAAAGTCGGTTTCTTGCATAACAAAACCGTTGAGCGCATCTCTTATGTAGCTTTCATGGTTGTATGCTGCACAAAAGATAGTGACCTTAATATCGCTTGCTTCCATATGTCCTCCAAAAATATGATTAATTATGGCTTGAATTGATCGATGTATTACTCTTGTATATAAAGCTTCCCCAATATACCCAAAACATGGCGTAATTCCAAAGTGAAAGGCTGATCTGCATAGGGAGTATCCACAAAATTAACATCATTAACAAAAACGTTTTTTTGTCGGCATCTGTCGTTTTTTTGATGTATTTTATACCGGCAAGGATAGCTATAATAAAAAAAGACAGTCCAAAAATACCGAACGAAACGAGTATTTCGAGAAAAACGTTGTGTGGGTAGTAGCCATATTCAGCCTGAAATCCACCTATTCCCATACCGAAAATGGGCTTTTGGGCGAACTCCTCCAGACATTGAATCCAAATATCAATTCGCTGCGAATAAATTCTGTCTCCCGATGTATAAAGCAGTTCACGGAATGTTTTTAGTGCATAACTGTTGATACCGAGATTCTGTGCCAGGTCGTAAACAAAGTCGAATATCTGAAATCTGAAAATGTATACGAATATGATGGTAATTATCATAGCCAAAACGGCGCAAAGAACCTTTTTGTTGCTATTCTCTTTTTTTGCAAAGAGATAAAAGACCGCAAAGTACACAACGGCGGTTAATGCGGCGCCTTTGTTTGCGTATAAAAACATTTCCGCAAACAGAATCAGCGCCGCAAAAGCGCTCCATTTTTTGTTGTAATACAACCACAAAACGATGCAAGCGCCGAATGCAGGCAGAAGATGATTGAAGCCGAGAGGCATATATCCGCCGGACCACTGATAACCAAGAAACGGATCCGGAAGGAATATTATGCCTGCGACAAATGAGGTGTAACACCAATATTTGAGCAATTTTGAATAGTTTTTTACATTAATGAGCAAAAAAGCAGGAATCAATCCGTATATACAAAAACTGTATAAGCACGAAAAGAGCATCGAATTGTTCCAAAAAACAAACTGTGTACCCGCAACGATAAATAACGACAAAAGAAATATGAGAAATCGCAAGAAATTCATTCTGCTCAAGCGGTTCAGATTGACAAAAATATATATTGCGATTATTGCAATTGCCGATACGAGCAGAATCAGCGTTGAATAGCTTTTTAGGGTAACCGTCAGCGGCTTCAAAAATGAAAATGAAAAGCAATAGATCACCAACAAAAACTCAGATATCGCCCAATTTTCCCGTTTTTGAGTTTGTGTCATTTTTTAACCTTTCGGATAATGTAGCGGAATATGTCTGCGTTGAATTTTACAGGCATAACTTTAACCATCTTCAGATATACTCTGAATGCATTTTTGTAACTTTTGCATTTCAGATGATGGAGCATAATGCCGCGATATCTGTACGAGTAGATATCTTTTTTGGCACCGCGGCGTTCGTTTTCGCACTCCGCAATCATATCTTTGCAGCTGTTGAGATAATGTTCTGTCTGCTGTTCATTGACCATGGAGTTTTGTGCCGCGTTGCTTCTGTCGGAAATGTCAAATTCGACAAGAACTTCGGGAACAAATCCTATCGTGTTGCCTGTGCGGAAATAACGTAGAAGAAAAGCGGCTTCTTGATGACGTCGGAATGTTTCATCCCAACCGCCGCATTCGATCGCGTTTTGACGCCACATCATTATTACATTTGTATAAACAAGCTGAACGCTGCTTAAAATTTCAAACGAAAGATTACCTTCTTTTCCCGAACAGAATTTTTTGTTGTCGCGGTTCCAACCGCAATATACTGCGCGGTGTTCAGGGTGTGCGATCAAATATTCAACCTGCTTTTCGATCTTTGTTGGAAGAAACCAATCATCATCATCCAAAAAACAAACGATTTCGCCGTCCGATTCGTGAATTCCCGTGTTTCTTGCCACGGATCCGTTCATGTTTTTTTCATGACAAACATACTTTACGCGCGAATCGTTTTCATATTCGTTCATTTTTTTTGATGTAGTCTCTCGCCATTCCGTGTCCGGATTGTTGTCATCAACCACAACAACCTGAACATTTTTGTATGTCTGATCCAATACGGATGCAATGGCGCGAGGCAACATATCAGAACGTTTATATGTGGGAATGATTACGCTGACCAAATAATTGTTATTCATAATCGGATACCTTTCGATTTTTTGAGGCTTGCGTTAAACAGTGGCATTGACCATAAGTTTATACACATTTGACCAACTCATACCGTATTTGCGGTGATGGCGTATAGCGTCCTGCAGGCACAAAAGTCTGTACCAGCGACGTGATATGCGTTTAAAAAGCAAACCTTTATTTTTAAAATATTTTTCATCGTATCCCTTGAACCACGTGGAATCTCTTTCCTCTGTCAAGGATGCGATGCTTTGAGGTATTGCATAGATCCTTAATTTATTGTTCAGACATGCCGTTAAAAATAAATTGTCTTCGCCGAAGCCTCTGGGAGTTCCTGTACCAAAGCATTGGTTGAATGTTATGGCGTGTTCTCTTACGCTTAGCAATTTGAAAGCTATTCTGACAGAACCGTATCGCAAATAATTCAAGTAATTGACTTTCATTGTTTTCTGAATTACATAGCGTTGAATCACGGGTTCTTTTATGTTGAAAATGATAACATCGGCATCGGGATGGTTGTTAAAGGCTTCTTCGACGGTTTGGGCATAGTTGTTGTCGTAAACCATATCATCGTCAGCCAAAAGACACACATCGGCATCGGCACGGATGAGAGCGTTGTTCCGGTTTTGAGAAAGTCCCCTTTCGGCGAAACTCAGATATTGGATTTTGTGGCCGTTCCACTCGAATTCCTCGATCTCGTTGCGATCGCACTGATTACCGACGATCGCATCTGTTTGAATGTTCATTTTTTCGAGCAGGGAATGGTCTGTTTGGTGCATTGTTGCGACTAATACCTGAATTTTCACGTTTAAATTATCCTTTTACGTAATGTATTTTTTTATAGACCCCGAACACGAGATTTCTGCAAGTGTGGACGAACGATGACACCGTGTTCTTGCCTTCTGCCTCTCGAAAAAGCTTATAATGCCATTTGATGAGCGCCTTATAGCTGTGATTTGAAATGGAACCCGAACGCTTTCTGTAGCTTGCGAGATCCTCGTTGAGCAAATAGCAGTCCGCTTTTTTGCAAACCTTGAGCCACATTGCATAGTCGTTGTTTTTCTTGATGTCCGCGATCTGCACGAGACCTACTGCGTCAGCGTCGTACATTACTGTGAGACAGCCGGGCCAGCAATAATTGTACATTCCGGTCTTTGAGATCTTTTTGGGACCGGTCACGATTCTTCCAAGGGGATTTGAAGCCTCGTCGATCTCGCTGTAATTGGTGTATGAAAAACGGTAGCCGTTTTCTTTCATAAACGCGATCTGACGTTCGAGCTTTTCGGGAGCCCACAGATCGTCGCTGTCGAGAAAAGCAATCCATTTGCCTTTTGCTTCTCGCAGTGCTCTGTTACGTGAGACAGCGGCGCCGCTGTTTTTTTCGTTTTTTGTGTATTTGATTCTGTCATCGTTATATCTTGCAACGACTTCGTCCGTGTTGTCAGTCGAAAAGTCGTCCACGATGATAAGCTCCCAATTTCGATATGTCTGAGCCAAAACGGAATCTACCGTTTCGGAGATGAATCTGCCCGTGTTGTAGGAGGGCATGATGATGGAAACGAGCTCTTGCATTAGTTAATCTCCGTTTTTGATGATTCTGCAGGGAACTCCCACAGCGGTTGCACCGTCCGGGATGTCTTTGTTTACCAGAGTGCACGCGCCGATAACGGCATTTTCGCCGATGGTGACGCCGTTTTTGCCTGAAATGACATTGGCTCTCATTCCGATGTAAGCACCTTTTTTGACAGTGATAGGTGTATGCTGTTGATTGCGTCCGTGACAGGCGAAGAAGACACCGTATGAGATGATGGCGTTATCTTCGACGGTGAACATTCCGGGCTCAAGGTCATCGAGATAGCAACGCATACCAATGAACACATTTTTGCCGATGTTGTATCCGCAAAGCCTGTAGAAGAATATTCTGCATCCATTGAGGACCATATGAGGTATGATGCGGGCACTGAGGAACTTGCGAAAATAGGATTTTATCTTTTGAAATAAAGATTTTTTCATGTTTACTGTCCTTTTTTGGAGTGGGAATTGAAGGCCTTAATCAAAGCCGCGGCTTCCGTCTGCTTTGTATCATAGGTACCTTTGTCTATCTCACCCTTTTCAAGCAGATAATCGCCGAGGTCCATGGCAGTTGCCATTCCTTCTTCGGTGATTCCGTCACGAGCGAAAACCTTTTCCACTGTTTTGAAAATGATCTTGATATCGCCTGCGAGAGTGATCTTTTTCATGTATTCAAGGTCGTACTCGAACTTCTTTTCCCAGGTCATATTGTTTCTGCCGTTGCACTGGGCGAGTCCCGTAAGTCCGGGACGCACTGTATGGCGCATACGCTGTTCCGACGTCATAAAGACCATATCGCGGACGAGTTGAGGTCGGGGACCTACTATAGACATATCTCCTTTGATGATGTTGAGGAGTTCGGGAAGCTCATCAAGCGACGTTGAACGAAGGATTTTTCCGTATTTGTTGAGTCTTACGTCATCAGGCAAAAGATTGCCGTTTTTGTCCTTTGCGTTAGACATTGTTCTGAATTTTATGAGTCTGAATATCTCTTCTTTGCCCGTTTTTTTGCTTACCTTACCGGGGCGAAGTTGTGTGAAAAAGGGATTTCCCCTCATAGCTACAGCGCCGACAACGGCAAGGATCAAAAGTAACGGAAAAAGCACTGACAGTGCCAGTACGGACAGCACCAGATCGAATAATCTTTTGAAAAATCTTTCGTACATTAACGGTTCCTCAAGGTTTGAAATGTCAATATGTGCGGTTGATGTAAATAGGGTAAACAATTTAATAGTCTGAGATGACGATCATCACAGACTGTTAAATGAGGATATATTGTTATTTTTCGGGGTAAAAGCACTCTCTTATGAGAGCGATGATGATGTCCTGCTCTTCGGGCGTCATTTTATTGTCGCTCGGCAGGCAAAGACCGCGCGCAAAAATGTCCATGCCTACGCCGGCTCCGTACTTTTCGTCGCCGGTAACCTCGCCGTCCTTTGTAATGAACGGGCAGGATTCATAGATCGGTTGAACGTGCATGGGCTTCCAGATCGGACGTCCCTCCGCGTTATATGCTTCAAGCTTTTCGAGTATCTCAGTGGGGCAGGATTTGCCGTGCTCGTCCGCAAAGGATGCGACAAGATCCGTTCTTTCCTGCTTGCACATTGCATCGCTGTTTATGGTGAGGCAGGAGAGCCAGAAGTTAGGCTCGCACACGGATTCATCGTAAGGATTCATCAAAACGGGAAGATCACGGAATCCTTCCTTATAGCGCATATAGATCGCCTTTTTCTGAGCGATGTGTTCTTCGAGATAGGGGAGCTGACCGCGGACTATGCCCGCGATGACGTTACTCATACGGTAATTGTAGCCGAGCTCGGTGTGCTGATACCAGGGCGCGGGCTCGCGGCTCTGAGTGGACCATTTACGTGCCTTTGCGGCGCCTTCGCTGTCGTTTGTCAGAAGCATACCGCCGGACGAGCCGGTTATGATCTTGTTTCCGTTGAAGGAAATGGCATTGTAATCACCGAAAGAGCCTGTTTGCGTTCCCTTGTATGTAGCTCCGAGGGATTCAGCTGCGTCCTCGACAATGATCGCACCGTGCTTGTCGCAGATGGCGCGGATCTCGTCCATTTTAGCGGGGGTACCGTACAGATGAACGATGACGACGATCTTTACCTCGGGATAGAGCTCAAACGCCTTCTCGAGTGCTATGGGGTCCATATTCCACGTGTCGTATTCAACATCAATGAAAACGGGAACGGCGCCGTCGTAAACGGCGGGGTTGATCGTTGCAGCGAACGTCATATCCGAGCAGAAGATGCGGTCTCCGCGCTTCACTCCCGCAAGCTTCATTGCAAGGTGAAGGGAAGCGGTACCTGACGAGAGTGCAACGGCTTTCTTCACGCCGATCATCTCGGCGATCTTGCTTTCTGTTTCGTTGATGTTTTCGCCGATAGTAGACATCCAGTTGGTGTCAAAGGCTTCTTTCATATATTTAAGCTCGTCGCCGTGCATTGTCGGTGACGACAAATATACTTTCTTTTCAAAAGGAATCATAATTTCTACCTTATCAAAATTGTTACACAGTTTGCATTTCGCGGGACTTTACTGCAGTTGCGTTGACCTCTTCGGGAGTGCGGTACGTCGGTACAGCCTCGTGAAGCGCCGATTTTACTGTTTCGTCGCACTCGCTTTCGAGCGCACGGAGGAGTATGTCGAGCTTTGCTTTGATGTCGGACTGCTTGGGAGGAAGCTCACGTTCAACGAAGATAAGCTCATTTTCGGTCTTGTCGAGCTCTTCCGTGTTTACGAGAAGCTCCTCATAGAGCTTTTCGCCTTCGCGAAGTCCCGTTTCGATTATATCGATGTCGGTGTAGGGCTCGAAGCCGGAAAGTCTTATCATATTTTCCGCAAGGTCAAGGATACGGATGGGCTTGCCCATATCAAGGACGTAGAGCTCGCCGTTCTTTGCCATTGCGCCCGACTGAAGCACGAGCTGTGATGCTTCGGGGATCGTCATAAAATAACGGATGATCCGTTTATCGGTGAGTGTTACGGGACCGCCGTTTGCGATCTGGCGCTTGAAGAGAGGAATAACGCTTCCGTTGGAGCCGAGAACGTTACCGAATCTCGTTGCGCTGAAGTTGGTCTTACTGTGACGGCTCTGGACGATCATCTCGCACATACGCTTGGTTGCACCCATAACGTTTGTGGGGTTAACTGCCTTGTCCGTCGATACCATAATGAACTTGCCTACTTCATATTTTTCGGATATCTCAACTATGTTGAGCGTTCCGAAGACGTTGTTGCGCACGGCTTCGCAGCAGTTATGTTCCATAAGAGGAACGTGCTTGTGCGCTGCGGCATGGATGACAACGTCGGGACGGTATTCGGCGAAGATTATGTCAAGCTGATTTCTGTCGCATACGGAGGCGATCTCAACGGACAGATCGAGAGACTTGCTGTAAACGAGACGAAGCTCCTGCTGAACATCGTATGCTCCGTTTTCGTAAATGTCGAGAATGATGAGCTTTTTTGGGTTCATCTTCGCGATCTGACGGCAGAGCTCGCTTCCGATCGAACCGCCGCCGCCCGAAATAAGAACGGTCTTTCCGCAGTAGTAATCGGAGGTTTTTTCATTCATAAAGACTTTCTCTTCACGGAAGAGAAGGTCTTCGATGTTGAATTCTCTCATATGGCGCTTGCCGCCGTCAACGACCTGAGTTGTAGGGTAGTCGTAGGTTTTGATCTTGAGACCGAGCGTCTTGTAGCGCTCGTAAAGTGCCTGCTTGTCCTTGCCGGCCATCTTAGGCAGAGCAAAGACGATCTCCTGAATGGAATACATAACGACAGAATGTGCGTCGAATTCGGATTCCTCAATGACGGGGATCTGTGCAAACTGTCTGCCCGCCTTGCTTCTGTCGATGTCAACGAAGCAGACGGGAATGTAGGGTGCCTTCGGGTTGGTGAGAAGCTCGTCAGCGAGCATCATTCCGACTCGGCCGGCGCCTACGATCGCGATCTTGATGCGATGCTTCTGACCGTGGATCGCCTTGGGGTCGATGTTGAGCCCCGTAAGACGGCAGATGAGATTTCTCGTCATTCCGATGGCGCGAGAGTTTGTGCTCGGATACTGATACATAAACTGATACACCATTCTCATCGAAACGCTTGCAATGAGATTGAAGCAGATGATGCAAAGGCGAACGGTGAAGTGAAGGCTCACGCAGGAAATGATGCGTCCTGCGAGCATATATATGATGCACGCGAGTACGTCGGCTCCGATGAGTCTTATATATGCGAGCGGACTGCTGAAGCGCCAGATCTGACGGTAAACTCCGAACAGAATGCGCAGAGCATAAATGATAATGCTTGCGGCGAGAAATTCAAAGCCCCACGCAGGCAGAGAAGCGTCTGTCCCTCTGAATGAGAGGGTGAAGCACATTACGGCGTATATGGCTATCAGCGGAACGAGGTCGTATGATGCCAAAAGCCACCATCTGTGCTTGAAATTCAAGTTATCTTTTGCGGTATTCACTTGCTTTTCCTCGAAAAAATTAATTCGGCAGACGGTTATTTGTTTTTACCGTAACCGTATTTTCCGCTGTGGGCTTTTCCGTAATAGCCGCCCTTGTCTTTGTAGTCAGCGCGGTTGAGAACGACTCCGAGCAGCTTTACGCCGACGGATTCGATGTCGTGCTTTGCTCTTGCCTCAAGCTTATAGTTGTTGCGCTTTGCGTTGATGACGAGGATCGCACCGTCAAGCTCGCGCGCAACGACTGCGCAGTCGGTTACCTGGCCGACGGGAGCAGTATCGACAATGATGTGATCGAACTCGGACTTTGCGGAGTCGATGAGCTTTTTGTATGCGTCGCCCGAAAGAAGATCCGAGCAGTTGGTGACTGTGTCGCCTGCAAAAATGATGTGAAGCTTGTCGTCATCGGTGGGGCAGAGGATTTCGGTGAGCTCTGCGCTGCCGGTGAGGTAATGGCTGAGTCCCTTGACGGTTTCGGTGTGTCCGAGGTCACCGGCGAGCGAGCCTGTACGCATATCGGCTTCGATCAGGAGAGTTTTTCTTCCCGATGCGGCAAGAGCCGATGCGAGTCGGAATGCAACCGAGGTCGTTCCTGCGGAGCGACCGAAGCTTGTGATAGCCGCGGAGGATACTCCGAGGGAGAGAAAGTTGGTCCTGAGACTGTTGATTGCTTCGCTTGCAATGAAATCGTTGATTGCGAGCTTCTTAACGTATACCTTTTCCATTTGTCGACCTCCTTCTCAGTTCTTGCGCGGTGCAGAGCCGATGGTTACTGCGCGAGAGTCGGGGATAGCTCCGAGCACACGAACGCCGAGACAGTCTGCGACGTCGGCTTCGGTGCGGATCGTTTCGTCGAGCAGATATATTACAGCCAGAACGCAAACGGAAAGGATGATGCCTGCCATCATAGCTAAAACGACGGTGGTCATAGATGCCGAAACGATGGATTCATTGGGGATTGCTGCTTCATAAACGAGACGTATATCCTTTACGTTCATTATGGATTCGATCTGTGAAACGGCTTCTTCGCGGATCGCGTTGGCGATGGCGGTGGCGAGCTCGGGATCACTGTCGGTGAATTTGATCTGCACCACTCGGCAGTTAGACTGAGCGGGGATTTCAATCGCTGAAATAAGAGCCGATGCGCTCATGTCGAGGTCGAGCTTTTCAATAACCGCGTCTGCTACGTTGATACCCGTGATGAGCGCTTTGCAATCGTTGATGAAAATTGTGGAAAACTGCGCCTCGGTGAGCTCAAGGTTGTCGAAAGGAATGATATAGATCTCGGTGGATGCGGTATATTCAGTTGTTACGGATCCCGCAACCATAACGTATCCGATGGCGGCGAAGACGAGTGCGACTGCAACGATGAGAGGTACCTTTTTTACAATGTAATGCAAGAGGTCCGGGACAGAAAGCTTTTTTTCTATGCTGATGGTATTTTGAAATTCCATAATTAACTCCTTTTAACGAATCGGGCACGAAAGTCCTTTTTTCGCGAAAAATACCGGCAACGGAATTACGGATTTGGTGACCGTGTTGTTCGGTTTCGTGCCGGCAGATGCGGGAATGATGACATAATATGAAAGCGTTTTTTTGTCATATTTTTCGAATCAACGCATATTCCTATATATTATATCGAAAAAAACTCATCTTGTCAATAAAGAAACGCCATGTTTGGGGAAGGGGGGAGGTATATCTTGTTAACAATTATGGCTTAACTTGTTTCGCACCTGTGAATCGCATCTGTACAGGGAGCGTTTTTCGCAAAAAAAAGCAGACGCCGTCTGCTTCTTTTTTTGCTGATTTACTTTGTAAAATATGCGATTGCGACGGCTCCGGGGCCTGCGTGAGTACCGACAACGCTTCCGACGTGTACGTCCCGGACGGGGGAATCGAACGTGAGCAGTATTGCGGACTGTTCGTCCTTGAATTTGCGGAGTCGTTCATCGCTTGTGCCGGTATATCCGAGCAGAAACGGCATTGACGTATCGACGTCATCCTGCTCGATCTCTTCCGCTATGGCGGCGTAGCCCATTTTGGTGCCTCTAGCCTTTCCGAGCAGGACGATCTCGCCGTCCTTGAGCTGCGCGAGAGGCTTTATTGACAGCACGCCGCCCGCAAACGCAACAGTTTTTGATATGCGTCCGCCTCGGCTCAGATATTCAAGTGTGTCAAGAAGTGCCACGATGCGCAGCTTCTCACGCTTGACGGTCAAAGCCCATGCGATCCGTTCTGCGTTAAGACCTTTTTCGACAAGCGTCAAAGCGTATTCGGCAAGTATGTCTGTGGCGATGGCGACGTTTTTGCTGTCGATGACGAACACTCTTCCGGGGGATTCTTCCGCCGCGACTACGGCAGAGTGATATGTGCCCGAAAGCTTGGAGGAAACGGTAATTATTACAGCATCGTCTCCGTCTTTCAGCGTTTCCGAGAGGACTTTTTCGAACGCATAGGGCGTTGCCTGACTTGTGAAAGGGAGCACCGCGGAGGTTTCAAGCTTCTCGTAGAAGCCCTGTCTGTCGATGGTAACTCCGTCAACGTATTCTTCGTCTCCGAAGGTTACGGTGAGCGGGACGACGGCAAAACGATCACGAATCCCGGGCGCGAGATCTGCGGTGGAGTCAACGATTATCTTTGTAGACATTTGCATTAAATCCTTTATAAAGTTGTCGAAAATGAAGTTGTTGATTTCTCAACAACGCGTATTATACCCGCTAAATGTTGAAATGTCAACAACTTGATGCGTGAAAAATGAAAAATGGGAAAATACCCAACAAATCCACTGCGCAGAAGGCGGAGCTTTGGCTGTTTCGGTCAAAAAAAGCTCGATGATGCTCGGTGTGAGATTGACATATCCTCTGTTTTGATGTAAAATATTACAAATAACTACTTGAATACGAGGGATATACAATGAGAAAAATGCGAAGAGCACTCTCCTTTTTGCTGACTCTTGTCATTGCCGCGGCGTTTCCTGCATGCTCGGACGGTGACGGAAATGACAAGGACGGAACGGCAGACGGCACAACGGACGGCATCACAACCGAGGCTGAGACCGAAGAGGAGCTTGTTGTTGCGGACGATATGATACTTTATTATGATATGACGCTCAAGGGCGGCAGCGGTGCCGTTATTCTCGATAAATCGGGCAACGGCTACAACGGAAAGATAACGGGTGACGGAGCTGAGGTCAAGGACGGCGAGCTCTACCTTACGGGCGGAGCCTATGTCAGAGTTCCCGAAGAACCCTTCGTTGGAAAAGATGAGCTGACGATCTCGCTGTGGCTGAACAATTACACCGGCTCGGGTAACTATGCCGCAATGTACGTCGGAACGACAGAAGCTATGCCTACGGGCTACTGGTTGCTCAATCCGTGCAATCCGTCGGGCAAGCTGAAGTCTGTCATTACAAACTCTGTCAATGCGGCGACTCCTTTTGACACAGAGATCGGTATTTCCGCAACGTCGGGCGGTAAGGTCGGACCTGCGACGAGCATAGGCTGGAACCATTACACGATCGTTATAACGGACTCGTCAATATCTACGTACTTCAACGGCGAGCTGATCGGCACACAGAAGATCAGACGTAGCATCAACGATTTCGGTGAGGATATCGTTGCGTATCTCGGAAAATCCTCCTATAACGATCCAACGTATTCGGGATTCATCAAGGAGGTCAAGGTGTTTGACCGAGTTCTCTCCGACGCCGAGATCCGTTCGGAATACAGAATCGGAGGCGGCGGTGACAAGGTCTATGCGAAGTCCGAGTACGCTAACCCCTTTATTGAGGAACGCGCCGATCCGTACATCACCAAGGCTGATGACGGCTACTACTATTTTACTGCTTCGTATCCGCAGAGGGGATATACGGACAGCGAAGGCTATGACAGAGTCATCCTTCGCCGCTCGAAGACTCTCGAGGGACTTGCGGATGCCGAAGAGATCACTATCTGGCATCAGAGCGAAAGCAAGGAGTGCTTCCGTTACATCTGGGCGCCCGAGATGCATTACATCGGCGGACATTGGTACGTTTATTTTGCGGGAAGCACCGAATCGAACAACGTCTGGGCGATCAGATGCTTCGTCCTTGTTTGTGATTCGCAGGATCCTTATACGGGTAATTGGACTCTCAAGGGACGATTTGAGCCTGCAAAGGGCGACACCTTCTCCTTCAGCAACACAGGAATGTCCCTTGACATGACATATTTTGAGCACAACGGCAATCATTACGTCATTTGGGCACAGATCGCGGGAGCGTCGAATCTTTATCTTGCAAAGATCGATCCCGAAGAGCCGTGGAAGCTTGCAAGCAAGCCGATAGAGCTGACGGTGCCCGAGTATTATTGGGAAAAGGCGAGATACAGCGTCAATGAAGGTCCTGCGGTGCTTATCACGGATGAGCACGTCTTTGTGTTCTATTCCGCGGCCGGTACGGGTCCCGAATATTGCGTCGGCCTTCTGATGGCGGATGCGGACGCGAAGCTGATGAACAAAAAATCGTGGACAAAGCTACCCGAGCCGCTTCTCACCTCGACGGATCTTGACGGCGAGTACGGTCCCGGACACAATTCATTTACGGTTGACGAAAACGGCGATTGCGTATTCGTTTATCATGCACGCTCCGAAGAGTGCTTCAACGGCGCCTGCGGCTTTGCGGGACAGGATCCGCTCGTAGATCCGTGTCGACACGCAAGACTTCGCAAGGTCCTTTGGACCGAGGACGGGATGCCGATCCTTAACGGTGTTGCCGAATAATTTTTGCAAAAAAAGACACCCCCGAAACGCCTTCTTTGATGGTGTTTTGGGGGCTTTGTCGTCCAAGGATTTTACATTGTTGATTTTCGCGCGAAAACGTGCGGCGGAGAAGTGCTTTTTGGGATAAAATTATTTTATCGGGAGAAATTTGTTGACGGCGTAAAAAGAGTGTGATATAATTTTATAATATTATAAGGAATAATAGTTTTTGCTTCGGCAAATTCGCATATAAAAGTCCGCTCGGCGGATATGGGAGGAGAAACGTGAAGAAGAAAAGAATTCCGATTGCACTTATCGTGTTTTTGCTGTCGGTTGCCATACTTGCTCTGTACATCGTCTATGACTCATCGAAAACGGACGGCATTGCGCCCGAGATCAAGATCGAGGAAGGAACGCTTACGCTGTCTGTCAACGACGGAGAAGAAGTGCTTCTGACAGGCGTTACCGCACGTGACGACAAGGATGGAGATGTGACCGGTTCACTTATTGTCGAAAGCGTGTACGGCATATCGGAGGACGGCTCCGTTACCGTGCGTTATGCCGCGTTTGACAAAGCGGGTAACGTTTCTACAGCGGAACGCACCGTGGTCTACGGAGACTATGAAAGTCCCGTTATAACGCTTGACGGCGCGCTTGTTTTTGAATACGGCACAACATTTGACGTTTTTGACCACGTCGGTGCGGTTGACGTTTTCGACGGCGATATAACCCGCCGCGTGAAGGCGACGATGCTTTCCGAGGGCGTTACTGTCGGCGAGGAGGGAACGCACGACGTGCAGTTCCGTGTGACAAACTCCGTCGGAGATTCCGTGCAGCTTGTTCTGCCTGTCGAGGTTTATCCCGATGACGCATATAACGCGTCCGTAACCCTCTCCGAATGGCTCGTTTACGTTCCTGCCGGCGCAGAGTTTGACGCAGACAAATATCCGACGCTGTTCACAACGGTATACGAGGAGATCTCACTTGACGAGGGGGCTTTCGAGGAAGTGGAGCTGATCGTCGAGAGCGACGTTGACGTAAACGTTCCGGGCGTGTACACTGTCAAATACAGGGCTGTCAAGGATATGAACGGCAGATCCTACGTCGGATACACGAAGCTGATCGTCGTTGTGGAGGAAGGAGGCGCAAACAATGGATAAATCCAAGGAATTTACCTCCGAAACGGGAGGCATGCATCTGACGTTTGATCCCGTTGTCGTGCTGCTTGACCTTTTACGCAGGATCACGGCTGTTATCGTTGCCGCCGCTGTTGTCGGCGTCGGTGCGTATATCTATTCCGATGTTTCGTACGTGCCTCAATATCGTACGAATACGACTCTTGTTATCACAACGCGCGATTCGAGCGCGACCGTTTATTCCAATCTTTCTGCTACATCAAGCATCGCAATGGTCTTTGAGGGGCTCTTGAACAGCTCGATCCTTCAAGATAAGGTGCTTGAAGAGGTTGGCCTTGAATACTTCGACGGATACGTTTCCGCTTCAAGGATCGATGAAACCAACCTGCTCACAGTCAGCGTGACAGACGATGATCCGCGCACCTCGTTCCTCGTGATGAAGGCGCTGATCGAAAATCACGGAATCGTTACCGAAGACGTTGTGGGAGACGTTGTGGTTGAGGTCCTTGAGCTTGCGGAAGTGCCCGTCGCACCGTCTAACTCCGCGAACTCGCTGAAAAAAGCACTCAAGGCGGCTATCGTTGCATTTGTTGCTACGGCAGCGCTTGTATGTGTCCGTTCGTTTGCGCGCGACACCGTCCGCAGTCGCAGTGAGGCTGAGCGTAAGCTCGATTGCTACTGCCTCGGCGAGATATATCACGAAAAGAAGCCTGCTGCGCGTCGTTTGTTCGGACGCAAGCAGAAAACGGGACTTCTCATCACCGACCCGACGAGAAGCTTTCGCTTCACCGAGGCTGTCAGAAAGCTTCGTCGCAGAACGGAGCAGAGCCTTGGGGCGGCCAGAGTTCTTATGGTGACAAGCGTTATGGAAAACGAGGGCAAATCGACTCTCGCTGTCAATCTTGCGCTTGCTTTTGCAAAAAAACATGAGCGTGTACTCATCATTGACCTTGACCTGCGCAAGCCTGCGTGCCATAAGCTGCTCGGACTTCCTGTCAGCGCGCTTGATACGGCTGCGGTCCTTGCGGGGAAGGTGCGTCTCAGCGATGCGGTTGTGAAGGAGCCTATCGGCGGCCTTTACGCAGTGCTTCAGCGCGGGGCGGCGAAGAAGCCGGGCGATCTTCTAACTCACGACTCACTTGCCAATATGATCGCGGAAGCACGCAAGTATTTCAAATACGTTATCGTTGATATGCCTCCGATGTCGGCGGCGATGGATTCCGAGCTTGTTATGGAGCACGTTGATGCATCCCTCCTTGTTGTAAGACAAAATCACATTGAGGCAGGTGTGATCTCCAAGGCTGTTGCGGTCCTTCATTCGGGACGAGCCAAGCTCATCGGATGCGTTGTTAATAATGTTTTCTCTTCGTCGCTTTACATTAAGAGCAAGGATTCGTACGGTTACGACGGTTATGGCGGTTATGACAGATATAAACGCTACTCCGACGCGCATCGCGACTCCGGAAAGGATGAGTGAGGTGGAATATGGAACATACCGATGAAAGAAACAAGATAGACCTTATGTCGTATGCCGTCTCGACCTTCCGCGCGCTTTGGAGGATGCGATTTGTTGCTGCCGTGCTTGTCGTTGCAGGTGCGGTGCTGATGACGCTGTACGGATATCTGTCGTATTCACCCGTTTATGAGGTCTCGACGTCGTTTACCGTCAAGATCATCAATCCGCTTTATTCAAATGCTGTCGGATATAATTCTCAGACTGCGGAGCAAATGGAAAAAACGTTCCCGTACATCCTTTCGAGTAACGCTTTGAAAACCTCGGTCAAGGAGTATCTCGGCGTCGATTCGCTCCCGTATGTCACCGCGTCGGTTACTAAGGGAACAAACGTGTTTACCCTGAAGGTGCGCGGCGATGATCCGGAGTATATTTACAAGGTGCTTTCCGCTGTTATCGAATGTTATCCCGACGTTGCGGAATATGTCCTCGGACCGACGCAGATGATCCTCATCAGCGAAGCGTTCGTACCGAGCGCGCCTGTAAATTCGGTCAATTATGTGAAAAATATCGTCCTCGGAGGGGTGGCGGGCTTTGTCGTTGCCGCCGCGATCGCATTGTTCTTGGCTGTTATGTCAAATACGGTAACCGACGAGGAATCTCTCAAGCGTCTGCTTAATATCCCGTGTCTCGGTGCGATCCCTGCGGTCAAGACTGTCGGTAAGACAAAGCGCCCGCTTATTACGGATCCCGATCGTAAGCACGGCTTCTCGGACGCTGTAAATATGATGCGTATCCGTCTCGAAAAAGAGCTTGAAGCGAAGAATAAAAAGGTTGTTTTGGTGTCTAGTGCACTTCCGAGCGAGGGAAAAACGACTGTTTCCGTCAATCTCGCTGTTGCGATGGCACAAAAGGGAAAAAAAGTCCTGCTTGTTGACTGCGATATGAGAAATCCCTCCGTAGCCGAAGCATTCGGAATGAAAAATGAGCTCGGACTTGCGGAATATCTCGAGAAAAAGGCTCCGATGCAGTCTATAATCTCTACCTCAGGTGTCAAAAATCTCTTTGTCGTCACTGCGGGAGTTGCGTCCGGCGAGGATACGGTCGAGCTTTTGTCCGATATCGGATTCCGTGTTATGATCGACTCCTGCAAGGGTGTGTTTGACTTTATCATACTCGATACACCGCCGTGCGGAATTCTTGCGGATGCCTCCGACGTCGCCGGCGTTGCGGAATCTGCTGTTATCGTCGTTCGCCGTGATTATGCATCCAAGGGACAGATCCTCGACGGTGTTATGATACTGAACGAAAGCAAAATGGACGTTGTCGGCTGTGTCTTGAACGGCGCGGGAAGCGGAGAATCGTATGGCTACTACAGCTATTACAGCTACGGCAAATACGGTTACGGAAGATATGGCTACGGTCATTACGGCTACGGCAGCCGCCCATACGGGGAAGAGCCTCAGGAATAAACTATACAGAAAGCGAAGCGGTTGCCGCTTCGCTTTTTTTGTTGAAATTTCAAATTGTTAAAAAAACTAAAACCGGCGACCAAAAGCGTTTTGTTTCGGCAAAATTTACATATATTAATTATAGTAAAGATATTGACTTTGGCGCCGTTTGGATATATAATAAATTGTATTATGGGATGATGGGATAACTATATCCGTTTTGTCTCGTAAATTGATTAATTTATAATTGCGGATGCGTGTGAAAAACGCGCAATTCGCGTCAATTTTTTAATTGAGAAAGGAAAAACAATCATGAGAAAGATTTACAGCCGTATAGCGGCAACTCTCATGGCGGCAGTAATGGTGTTCTGCGCTTTGCCCGCAACGATATTGATGTCGTTTGCTGTCAATGCGGAAGAAACCGTACTTGATGCCGCAATTTTCTGTTCCGACGTGCACGGATCGACAAGCGATCTGACGAGCGTCCTTTCCGGCGTAAAAACGTCCGGCGTTACTTACTCGTCGATAGGCTTTGTCGGTGATACGTGTTTGACAGTTGCTACAACCGAAAGCACTGTCAACAGCGGTTTGGGCTATACGCCTACTGTTATGTTCTCGTATGCTGCGTCTCACGATACCGAGAACAGCGCGGATATCAGCACCAACTGGGACTACTCCGGCGAGGTCGAGGGTGTAAGCGCTAATTATCTCGTTTATACCATTCGTGAGACCGATATGGAGAGCGACACCACTGCAGAAGCCGACTTTACCACTTGGTATAACGGTCTGACTGAAGCGCAGAAGAAACTGCCTATCTTCATTATGTCTCACCGTCCTCTGCATCACCGCAGAAAGGACAATGCCAATGCCACGGACTGGTACAATGCCATTTCCGCTGCTGCCGAAACATCCGACATTGTATTCTTCTGGGCACATAACCATACCAGTGAAAACTCTGTAGATACGAATGCTTACTACGTTGAAAAGAACGGCACCGAATCCATAACCCTTGGAACCACTTCCAATAGTGGCGGCGAAACCGTAACGCCCAACTTCACATACATGAACGCGGGCTACATCAACGCCAACAATCAGGATCCTGCCCGTATCGGCGTTGCTACTACCGTTCAGATCACCGCTGACTCCCTGATCTTCCAGGACTATAACTCCTCCGGCGAATACTCCGGCACCTACGCTCACAACGTAACTGTTGAACGTGCGTTTGCGGCTACTGAACCCACCTTGGAATCCATTGCTGTAACCACCGCACCCACGACTACCACATATACTGTAGGTGACACGTTCTCCTCTGACGGACTTGTGGTTACTGCTACTTATTCCGATGGTAATACCACCGTTGTTACCGGCTACAACTTGTCTGATGTGGATATGACCACCGCAGGCACAAAGACCGTTACCGTCACTTACACCGAGGATGACGTGACCAAGACCACAACGTTTGAAGTTGTGGTTAATGATAAAGAAGTTAGCTATATTCTCGTTGATGAGGCTACGTATGCCTATACTGTTGGCGATGAACTGTACGCTGTTATCGGTGTGTACTATACCGATGGCACTTCCGCAAAGGTTTCTTTGGATGTCTGCAATGTGACTCCCAATTGCGGCTGCGCCACTACGGTTGAAGGCTTGATGGATGTTGTTGCTGCTACGGCGAACTATGAATATCACCAGGTTGCCATCACTTATGGCGGCAAGTCCACCACC
This sequence comes from Eubacteriales bacterium, assembly GCA_045594085.1. GTDB lineage: Bacteria > Bacillota > Clostridia > Oscillospirales > CAG-272 > DTU064. The sequence goes on from JAZNXW010000027.1 coordinate 67,220, forward strand.
TTTAGTTTTACCGTAGATGAAGCGGTGGAGCACAAGGACGATGATACCGGCATCACTGTTTCTGTTTCCGATGCTGTTTCTTCGAGCGGAACTATTGCTGAGCACGAAGGTGCTCTCACCATTGATGGCGCCATTAACTATGTTGCGTATGACATTACTCCTGATGAAAACTGCGATTTGAATACCGGCAACTACGCCAGCATTACCTTCCTCATTCCCGATGGCTATGGCGAAGGTACCAATGTAGTTAAGGTTTACTGCGTAGACACTGAAGAATGGTTCGAAGACATCGACGATTCTGATGAAACCATCACCATCCGTACCAACCACTTCTCCACCTGGGCTGTCGTTGACCTCGACGGCGAAGCCGATACCGGCGTTGTGGAAGATTATACCACCGGCGGTACTACTACCGAGAATAAGACTGTCTATGTGCTGACCTCCAGCATTTCTTCCGGTAACTCTTACCTGATCGTCAACGGCAATTCCGCAGGCGACTATTATGCTCTTGCCAACAACAACGGCAGCGTGACGGCTACCGGCGTTACCGTGAAGACCGACAGCACTATCGGTACATATATTGAACTGGACGATGCCACCGACGAACTGTGGACCGTCAGCAACAGCTACCGCTTCAAAAACGGCAGCCACTATCTGTATTACACAGCGTCTGGGTCGAATAATAATCGCACATATACCCTGGCGCTGACTACTTCCACTCCGAGCGCCAACTGGAGTTATTCTACCAACAATTCCCGTCTTTCTATCCGACTTGACAAAACAAACTACTACCTTAGTGGCGGTTCTTCCTGGAGCATGAGCACTAGTAACAGTAATGTCTACTTCTATGTTCCCACCGAAGTTGAAGTTGAGGTCGATTCCACTGTCACCGGTTCTGTCTCCCTGGATGCCGGTGATGATCGGACCGTCGTTATTGCTGATGCCAATACGACTTATACTGTCACCGTTGATCCCATCATCATGTTTGCCGGTAAGGACGCAACCTCTTATTTCGAGGGACTGGGCGGCAGCTACACCTATACCGTTGTTTCCGATCCCAACAGCATCCTGACCGATGCTACCGTCACTGACGGTGTATTCACCTTGAGCGGCGCTACCGGTACTGCCACTGTCCGCGTGTACTACACCTGGACGGCCGGTGAAACCCCCTACAAGATTTGGGACACCGTAACCATCACCGCATCCGAGCCTTACTACACTCTGGATATTACCAAGGGTGAGAAGGTGGTCACCGGTACTACCATTACCGAAAAGGGTGTCACCAGCACCACCACTCTGCAGCTGGGCACCGAAATCACCTATATCACCGAAGGAGGCAGCACCACGCTGACTTCTCTGCCCGAGGGTGCAACCTTGGAGTGGAATATCCCTGAAGAGTATCAGAAGATCGCTACCGTGGACGAGAATGGTATTGTTACCTTCAAGGGCGTGGACGGTGCATTCTATGTCACCGCTACTCTGACCGTAGGCGGCAAGGACTACACGGTCGGCGTCAATATCTCCGCCACCACTTCCCAGTATTCCGTTCCTACTGACGGCACCTCCGACTTCCCCGAATACCCCAACGAGGGCGCTGTCCGCTTCGATAAGACCGCTACCGCGATCGGTAACTTCTCCGAGACCGGTATCGCTCAGATCGAGCTGTCCATGACCGGTGTTCCTTACACTACCGGTTCTGAGATCGATGTGGTTCTGATGCTGGATATCACCGGCTCCATGACCGATGGTGACGCTCTCAGCTCCTATACTTACAGCAAGTATCCTCGTGTGGAATATACGATCCTGGCATCTCAGGCTTTCGTTGAGTCCATTGTCAAGAACGAGGATGGCACTTATAACAAGAACCGTGTTGGTGTGTATTCCTTTAACAGCGGCGGCACATACACGCTGTTTGACTTGGGTACCATTTCCAGTGACGCTGAGCTTACAGCTGCGAAAGCTGCAATTGCAACACTTTATGACGATTACAAAAGCGGCGGTACCCCCTACGATGACGGCCTTGCCAAGGTTCAGTCCGTTCTGTCCGCTGCCAAGACCGACGGCACCGGCAACAACCGCCAGCAGTTCGCCGTCTTCATGACCGACGGTGTTCCCACCGACTATGAGTATGTCACGACCTCCGGCCATTCCAACTATTCCAGCGCCAGCTCCATTGCCGGCATGCTGACCAGCTCCGACAACTACTGCACCCGTGATACCGACTACTACTACGAGTACTACTCCACCGAAATGAAGGCGGACGACGTTACCGTCTACACCGTCGGTATCGGTCTGGAAAATACCAACTCCGCGTGGTCCGGTACCGCTGCCCAGTGTCTGAATCTGGCATCCCGCCTGCTGAACGATATCTCCGGTCCTGCCGGTGAGTCTACGCAGCCTGACGCTGTTGGTACCTCCACCCTGAGCAAGCAGGACAGCTACTTCTTCTCCGTTGCCGACTCTGATGCAGCCACCGAGATGGAGAATGTCTTCCAGAACATCGCAATCCAGATCCTCCAGGCTGCAACCGATGTCACCGTCGAGGATAAGATCACGGATGAATACACCATGATCTTCGACATTCCCACTGGTTCCAAGAATATTACCGGCGTTACCAACGACTTCTACATTGAGTTCGTTGAGTATACTCTGGATGAAAACCACGAGCGTACCACCACCTACACCACTCTGACCAAGCTGTACCTGGGCGTCAGCAACGGCACCTACTATGCCGCTTCCGATTCTTCCGGCACCGCCTATGCAGCTCCTGTATTTGCGAATGCTACAATCGGTGATAAGGGTACTCTGTACTACTGGACCACGGATTCCAGCTATGCAGACAAGGCTGCTGTCAGCTACTCCGATGGCACCAACACCTACTATTTCATCCCCTACGGCATCAAGGCCACCGATGAGGGCTATGATTCCACCAAGTGGTTCAATATGACCTCCGGCGCCTATGCTTACGGCACCATCGATTCCGTAACCAATATGTCCACTGATCTGGTGATCGCAACTCCCTACTTCGTTTACAATGCGGCCACCAAGATGCTCTACTGGACTGTGGACAAGATCACTACTACGGAGTACGCCCTGCGCTACTTCCTGTATCTTGATAAATCCGCTACCGAAATCGGTACGGAAAATGAAATCGATGCCGATTCCTACCCCACCAATGAGTATGCATACCTGACCTACACCAACTTCAGCGGCAGCGATTGCCGTCAGGAGTTCGTGAAGCCCCAGATGACCTGGAACGGCGCTCAGGTCTCCTATGTGTTCTATCTGGTCAATGCCGCCGGCCAGCCCATCAATAAGTCCGGTCAGGTTGTTGACTTCGCAAACGCTACGTTCATTACCGACGTATTTACACATACTGTCGTTTGGAATGGCGACAATGCTGTGGAAGAGTTGAATGTTGATTATTTGGCAACTGATCTGCTCCCCGAGGCGTACAAGATTTATGATGAGAACGCCAAGTATACGATCCATGTTTATCAGACCGAGAGTGGTCAGACCGTGTTTGACTACTTCGTCATCGCCGGTAGCGCAGAGGGCACTGTAAATGAGAATAACGGCAACACGGTCAACAGCATTACCACCACCAAGGTCTACAACACCAAGGCAGGCACCAAGTACTCCGAGTACGGCACCTACTCTGCAAGCGCTGTTGGTACCGAGTTTACCACTACCGATGCTAATGGCAACACCGTTACCATCATCACCACCAAGCAGGCCGATCTGGACTACTCCGATACCACAGTCGCTTTCGCTGTTGTATGGCAGCCCAAGCTGGTGGAAGATACAGTAGTCGTAGACTTTGGCTTGGATGTTCTGATCAATGTTGTAGAGAACGATATTCTTCAGAACACAGTTTCCGGCATTGGCGTGGGCAAGGATGCCTATGGTGAGATCGCTATGAACACCGGTGTTTCCACCACATCCAAACTGGGCACTGCTGCTTTGACTGTTGACGGTCATACCATCAGCCTGGAAAACGAAAATGCAATTCGTTTCCATCAGAACAATATGGCGTTTGATGCACCCGTAACCTTCTATTATGAGTCCCCTGTTGAATTCTGGGAAGGCTCTGCCTCCACTGAGGGCTACATGTACTCCTCCGTCACCGTCATCCCCGCGACGACGATCTACTATGAGGACAGCTTCGTGACGTTGACGACCGAAACAAAGGTTGATGGTGCTTGGGTTGTCGATGATGAGAGCACATGGGGGGATGCAGGTACAACCATCTCTGCAACGCAGGATCAGGACCGTCCCGGTGAGAGCCAGATCAGCGCAACTATCGATGCTGACAACAACTACGGTTACGACAGCGCATATGCTGAAATGAGTGAGTACTCTATGGGCTCTGCGGCAAAGGTTAATGTTTATAGCGGACATCGCGGAAGAGCAACCTTTGAATTCTATGGTACTGGATTTGATGTAATATCGCTCACAAGCAATAAAACTGGTACAATCACAGTGAATGTATATGCTTGGAATGCAGATACAAACAACTATTCAACAACCACCACAAAGTCATTTGTAGTTGATACCTACTACGGTTACACGCAGAATGAAGACGGCGAATGGGTTGTTTCTGAAAATGATCCTAACGCCCTGTATCAGGTTCCCGTTATGAAAATCAACGGACTCAATTATGGTAAATACAAGGTTGTTATAACTGCGGCATATGGTAGTTTGTATGATCACGATCAATATACTAATAGCAGTTACGATTTCTATCTTGATGCGATCCGTATTTACGATCCTACCGGAAATGCTAACGATGTTGCCAATGATGCATATGAAAAAGACGGAGAAGGCTGGCCTGTATATGAGGAGTTGCGCAACAATGTGATTGCAGCTGAGGGGGTAACTGCTACGACTAACGCCGATGGAACGGTTACTGTTACTTTCCCTGAGGATGTTACTCTTGCAGAGGGCGCAATTTTCATCGACTGTAACGACGAGACAACATCCATTGTGGATTATGTGAACTATGGTCCTAACAATGAGTTGTATCTTGCGAAAGATCAGGCAATTGCGTTCAAAGTTGCAGTAGACGCCACAGTTGCTGATATACAGCTTGGTATTAAGGTTGGAAATGGTGATTCAGTAACTTACACAATCAATGACGATAAGTATACTGTTACATCTGCCACGGACCTGTACTATAGCATCAAGGATTACGCTATGGATTCCAATGGTACTGCTACAACCGTAACTATCAAGAATACTAGCGGCGGCATCCTGTCAATCACTAACATTAAGGTTACTTATACGGAGTCTCCTGTTGCAACAACAAGTCTGCTGTGGATGGATGGCGAATCTGCAGGCTACGCTCTTATGAGCCTGCGCAGTGCACCTGTAGTGGATGACACTGTAACTGAGGATACCGAATCCGAAGAAACGACGGCTCCTGAAACGGAGACCGAAACAGAAACGGAAGCTCCCGAAACAGAGACTGAGGTAGAGACCGAAACAGAGGTCGAAACCGAAACTGAATCCGAGACAGAAGCTCCCGAAACCGAAACGGAGCCTGAGGACACCGAATCCGAAGAGCCCGAATCCAGTGACCCCGTAGCCGAAGTGATCAACAAGGTTGTGAACACCATCAAAAAGGCGTTCAGCAAATTCTTTGGCTGGTTCAGATAATTTAAGGAGGTAGAAAAAATGAAGAAAGTTTATTCTAAACCCGAAATTATTTTTGAAGATTTCGCGCTCAGCACGAACATTGCGGGAAATTGCGAGGTTAAGACAAACACACCTTCACAAATGCAGTGTGCTTATTATAGTGACTTTGATGAGGCGGTTTTTTTGGATACCATTCAGGCGTGCTCGACATACCCGTCCGAAGGAGTATATGATGGTTTCTGTTATCATGTTCCTACTGAAGACAAGAACCTCTTCAACTCCTAATCCCTAACAAAACAGAAGAGCCGCACCGTGACAAGCGGTGCGGCTCTTTGACTTAAAGGTGACACAATGCGCAAAAAAAGACAAGACAACAGCACGATGGTCATCGTTTTCGTTGTTGTAATACTGATCATATCTATCGTATTAATAGCGGTTTTGTCGCGAGGTCTCGGTGATGACGGCGGTGATACAACTCCATCACTTGCCAATCCGAACGGATCGGGCGCGACAGGCACGACATCACCCATTGTCAGCGTTGAAAAGACCGAGTTTGAAGAGATCTCGCTTGGTCAAGGTCTTTATATTCGCGATATGTATAAGTACACGGGCGTTTATATGGAGGATGGCAGTGATGACGTTGTAACTAACGTAATGATGATCATTGTTGAAAACACCGCTGAATCGGATCTTCAGCTCGCGGACATTACTCTTGAATACGCCGATCACAAGGCTACGTTCCGTGCGACTAACGTGCCGTCCGGAGAAAAGGTAGTTTTGCTCGAGCAGAGCAGACGTAACGTGCCGTCCGATGAGATTATCGGTTGGGATGCAGACAACATTGTGTTCTTCAGTAAGCCGATGGATCTTTGCGATGACAAGCTCGAGATTACTGGACTTAACGGAATGATGAATGTCAAAAACGTTTCCGGGACAGATATTGACGGTGAAATCTACATTTATTATAAGTATAGTGCGTCCGATCTTTTATATGGCGGCATCACGTTCCGTACAAAGATCGAGGGCGGACTCAAAGCAGACGAGCTTAAACAGATTCCCGCGGGTCATTACACCGTAAACGGCTGTGCGATCGTTATGGTTACCTGCGGACAGTAAAACTATGGATTATTATTTCAGCATAGCAGGCATAACGCTCTGCGTAAAAATGTCGCAGGGGGAGCTTCACGACATCACGAGACTTCTTGATAAATACAAGGCGTCGCCGTGCCAAGCTGACAAAACGCTTGAGTTTCGGTGTGTGGACGTGATTTCCGAACCGATCGGTGAATGTGTGTTCAGGGATGCGGGAAAGATCGTGTTCGCTGACGGCGAAAGAGAAGTGCGCTACATCGGTGCTGTTGCAAACGGACCGATGAACGCGTGGATGAGAATAGACAGGCAAGGCGATCACAGCTTTGTTGAGATCAAATCCACATCCATACCGAACGGCATTTCATCAAAAACAGTGGCAAACGCAATGGAAGCGGAGCATATCATTGTCGAGGATGGCGGTATTTTGCTCCACGCCTCGTATATATCGACAGATGACGGGGCGATACTGTTTACGGCGCCGTCGGGCGTAGGTAAATCGACGCAGGCGAGACTTTGGTGCGAACTTCGAGGTGCCAAGCTGATGAACGGAGACCGCGCCGCGGTCAAATATGAAAACGAGTCTGTTTTTGCATACGGAATTCCGTTTTCCGGAAGCTCCGGTGTGTCGGAAAACGAAACTATGCCTGTGCGTGCAATAGTATATTTAAGTCAGGCACCGGTTACACAGATTACAAGGCTGACCGGTGTGCGTGCGTTCCGACGCGTATGGGAAGGCTGCAGCGTCAACAGCTGGAACAGAACTGACGTAGAAAAATGCGCCTCCACTGTAGGGGCGATCGTATCAGCCGTGCCGATTTTTCATCTGTCGTGCACGCCTGATGAAAGTGCAATTCTCGCGCTTGAAGAGCAACTTGGAAAGGGGAACTGACAATGTCGGAGAGAAGAACCGAACCTTATATTTCGACGTATCTGCACCGTAAAGGTGCGAGACTCGGTTTGCCGATTGCGGGAAACTTCGAGCTTACGGCAAGATGCAATTTCAACTGTCCGATGTGTTACGTTCACCTGAGCCGCGAGGATGTCAAAGCCCGGGGGAAGGAGCTCACGGCAGCACAATGGATAGACATTGCAAGGCAGGCGAAGGAGCAGGGAATGATCTTTGTTCTCCTCACGGGCGGTGAGCCGTTTGTTCGCGAGGATTTTTTCGAGATCTACAGCGAAATGAAAAAAATGGGGCTTTTGATCTCCATAAATTCAAACGGATCGCTTCTTTCGGGTGAGATCAGACGCAAGCTGATCGAAGATCCTCCGTTCAGAATCAATATTTCCCTTTACGGCGGATCAGACGAAACATACCGCAGAATGTGCGGGCCCGGGGCATTTGATGACGTTATTGAAAACATACGCGCAATAAAAGCGGCAGGCATTGACGTAAGACTCAATGTGTCGCTTACGCAGTACAACCGCCACGATCTTGAAAAGATATACGCGCTTTCAAAGGAACTTGGCGTTCATATGAAGGCAACGGGATATATGTATCCGTCCATACGCGTAAACGGTGAAAAATACGGTTGCGGAAACCGTATGTCCGCAATTGAAGCGGCACGTTGTAACGTAGAATGGGATCTTTTGAGATTCACGCCCGATGAGTTCGCAAAAAGAGCTGAAAGCATGGCGGAGCTTTCGTTTGAATCGGAAAACGAATGCAGTGCAGACGTTGATGAAGGCGTGTCTTGCCGTGCGGGAAGCACGAGCTTTTGGCTTACGTGGGACGGAAGGATGCTTCCGTGCGGAATGATGCCTCGTCCGACTGTTTATCCGCTTGAAATCGGATTTCCCACCGCATGGAGCGAGATTCGCAAGGCGACGCGGGAGATACGTATGCCCGGCAAATGCTCGACGTGTCCTGTAAAAAAGATGTGTTGCGTTTGCGCAGCTGTAACGGTTACGGAAACGGGCGAATTTGACGGCGTCCCCGAATACGTTTGTGAAATGACGCACGAATCCGTTCGCAAGACCATAGAGATCAACTCTGAAAGGAAGGATAAAAATGACATTTCGTAAGGAACTTATGAAGCGCGAGATCGGCGGCGAGTTTTTCCTCGTCCCGCTCGGAAAGACCGTTTATGAAACGAACGGACTCTTTTTCCTCTCGGAGCTTGCTGCCTTCATTTGGGACAAGATTCCCGAGGCTGAGACGGAAACTGACATAGTCAACGCCGTGCTTGCAGAATATGAGGTCGATGAAGAAACGGCAAAGAAAGACGTTGCCGACTTTATCGCAAAGTTGAAGGAAATGAACATACTTTAAAAAAACACCGCAAAGCTTAGCTTTGCGGTGCTTTTTTATTAGGTGTTCGGCTTGTATGTGGGGACGATTTCTTTCAAGAGCGACTTGACGGCGTCGGGATCATTGTCGCGAACTTCGGCGAGCTTTTCAAGACCGCGCGAGAGCTGATCTTTGTCAAAATCTTCGAAGTGACCGACGAAAATGAGCTTGTTCGGCGTTACGGAAAGTCCCTCATCCTTTGCGAGAAGCTCTTCGTAGAGCTTTTCGCCGGGACGCAGACCGGTGTATACGATGGGAATATCAACGTCGGGCTCAAGTCCGGAAAGTTTTATCATGTTTCGTGCAAGATCGTCGATTTTGACGGGCTCGCCCATATCGAGAACGAAAATTTCGCCGTCGCGTGCGTAGGCACACGCCTGAAGCACGAGCGTCACAGCCTCGGATATCGTCATAAAGTAACGGATGATGTCCTTGTGCGTTATTGTTACGGGACCGCCCTCCTTGATCTGACTGCGGAAAAGCGGGATCACGCTTCCGTTTGATGCAAGAACGTTGCCGAAACGGACGGCGGCGAACTTCGTCTCGGAGGTTTTGCCGATCATCTGCACGATCATCTCGCAGATGCGCTTGGTGGCTCCCATAATGTTGGTGGGATTTACGGCCTTGTCAGTCGAGATGAGAATAAAATTCTCAGCGCCGTACTTGTCAGCCGACGTCGCGACGTTGTACGTGCCGAAAACGTTGTTTTTGATCGCCTCGGCGGGGCTGTCTTCCATTAACGGTACGTGCTTGTGCGCTGCGGCATGGCAGACGAAATCGGGACGGTATCGGTCAAATATTTCTTCAACTCTGTGCTTGTCACGTACAGAGCCGATGCAAACGTCCATATCGATCTCGGGAGATTTGCGCTTCAGCTCCTGCTGGATCTCATAGGCATTGTTTTCGTAAATGTCAAAGATGATCAGCTTTTTGATGTTGAATTTTGAAACCTGACGGCAAAGCTCGCTTCCTATCGATCCGCCGCCGCCCGTAACAAGGACGGTTTTGCCCTCAAGCGTCTTGCCGATCTCGGAGATATCGACATCGATCTTGTCGCGTCCAAGCAGATCCTCGACCTGTATGTTGCGGATGTTTTGCAGATTCACCTGACCGCTTGCGAGCTGATATATGCCGGGAAGCGTCTGCACGCGGCATCCTGTCTTTTGACAAATGGATAGGATCTCGCGTCTGTCTGTTTTTGTGACTGTTGGTATGGCAAGGATGATATCAGTGACGCGGTACATATGTGCAAATCGCTCGATCGATTCGCGTCCGCCGACGACCTTGACTCCGGAAAGGTAGGTTTTATGCTTTGTTTTGTCGTCATCAATGATGCAAACGACCTTGTTAGAGCTCAGATTGCTCGATTGCAGATCCTTCAGGATCAATGCGCCTGCGGAGCCCGCTCCAACGAGCATTGTAGGGCGCTGTTTGTACTTTTTCCTGCGGACAAGATCGCGTGCGATGCGGTATCCGAATCTGACAATGACAAGAAGCGCGATGAGCAAAAAACAGTTGATGATCGGTATGCTTCGCGGAAGTGAGCATCCGGGAATGAGATTGAGGATGAAAAGACACAGATTTGAAATTAGCGCAGAGGCACAGATGTTGCGTAACTCATCGATCCCGGCGTATTTCCAAAGACTTGTGTAAAGCCGGAAGAGCGCAAACAGGACCAACGTGCTGACTGTGTAAACGGGCGTCAGCTTGAAGAAATGGTCGATGAATCCGGAATAGCGGAGTGAATCTATGTGCAGTTCAAATCGTAAGAACAGCGAAAGCATAACGGAGCACTGTATTATCAGTACGTCTGCTATCAAAAGCAGTGCGATGCGTACAAGTGCTTTTTCATTTATCTTTTTCATACGAATTTATTCCTAACGTGATAGTTTACTTCGACTTGGCTCTGTAAAACGTCAGACGAATCGCCTCGGCTTGATTCGGCGGATCGGTTCGTTTGAGATGATCCGCTTGGGATTTTCGTAAAACAGAGCATAGGCGGCGTCCTCACCGAATTCATCTGCGATGAATTCTCGGGCATCGTTGAGACGCGTAGTGCGTGAAAGATGCGAATGTGCGTCGCTTGCGACGGCGTGCGCGAATCCCCGCGATACCATTTCAAGCGACAGCCGCTCGGGAGCTTGCCCGAAACGTCCGAAAAGACTGCCCTTGTTGATCTGCAGGATGCATCCCATCTCGTGCCATACGTTCAAAATGTCGGGCGAGTTTTGAACGAAAACGTATCTTTCCGGATGCGCCACGACGGGAATGAATCCCATCGAACGTATATCGACAAGGATGTTCGTGGAGCGATCCTTGTCGCCGCGGAATGGAAATTCAACGAGCAGATAACGCGATCCGTTTAATGTGAAAAGCTGTTTTTCCTTGAGAAAATGCGGGGTATCAAAGTCGGCGTAGACTTCCATTCCCGAATAGATCTTTAATGGATTCCCTACCTTCAAAAGCTCTTTGCGGAAGTTGTGCAGTGCAGTGCGGTAAATGTCCGTGCGGAAATGTCCGTGACGGAAAAAGGCTTCGCTGTGCGACGTAGCGACTATGGCAGTGACACCGCTTTTGTGTGCGAGATCCGCCATCTCAAGTGCGGTCTCGAGATCGGCGGCGCCGTCATCGACGCCTGGTAGAATGTGAGCGTGAATGTCGATCATGTCAGGCTGTGCCGTCCTCCTTTCGTGCGCTGCGCTTCAAAATTGAGTGAAGCTTGAATATAAACGGACGAAGAGGAACAAGCGTGAGCCAGATCCTTTCGTAGAAGAGCCATGTGAGACTTTTTTTGGTCAGAAGCTTGCCTTTGCGTGTAACCGATGTTACTGTTGCGATCGCATTTTCGATCGGTATGCACGGTTCAAGCGTGATTTGCGCGTCACCTATCATTGTGAGCGAGCCGTCTTTGACCTTGTATACACGGTGAAGTATATACGCGCCGGACGGGCGACGGTAAAGTATCATATCGCCGCGGCGAATGGGACGCTCGATGCGCGACAGGAATACGGTGTCGCGTCCGTGCTTCAAAAACGGAGCCATACTGTTTCCCGAGATCATGACGGGCAGAGCATCGACTCCGGGCGTCGCCAAAATCGCGGAATAGTCGGCAAAAAGCGCCTCGGGAGACACTGTACGAGTTATGTGATTCATAATAAGCTCCTGTCTGCCGTCGGCGGTGAAATAAACGTAAAATCCTTGAACGGATTTTACTGCTGATGAGCGTCCTTGGAATCGAGGATGCCGTATTTTTTCATAAGAGCAATGCGTTTTTTGTGTATCGCAATGCTTTCGGTGGGGGAATTTTCCTTTTTGTCGGATCTGATGACGCTCACGGAGTAATCAACGAGACGTTTTATCCACCCTGCAGGCAACAGTATCGGATGCTTCTTGACGAACGGATACCGCGCCTTCATTGCTTCTGCGGTAGGGAACAGCGTCCGCATGATGCCCGATGTGCTGTCTTCGCCCTCTGCCTTAGCCACGCTGAGGGATGCGCTGTGGCGGCGTGACATAGTGCTTTGACCGTATACGCCTGCATCGATGATGTCGTCAAGCAGATCATCTCCCGATGCAATGCCGGCAACGGCGTATCCGTCAACTTCTGTTCCGAGATGGTCACGAGCGATTGCGAGCATCTGATGGAAAAATACAGTTGCGTTCATTTCCTCGAGCATCGTGTAAAGCTCGTCTTGATCAATGTCGTTGATATATTTGACGGCGAAAAGCGCCAGATCGCAGAGTGTTCGTATGCCGAATCCGCCTGCAATGAAGTGCTTTTTCGCGTGGCTTACCATAAAAATGAGATTTGCCGTCGGATCAAACGTGTAGACGTGCGATCCGTTTACGGGATATTCGATGCGCTTGTCTATGCGTTCTCTGAAGTAGACTTCGAGCGAGTCAAGCTTTGGCGACGGTAACATAAGGCGCGAATGAAGCTCAACGTGAAGCGCAGAGACGGGATCGTGCCAATGCATAACCTGACCGTCCTCATTGCCGTGCAGGACATAACCGAGCGAGGCAAGCAAATTTTCAGCGTCAGAAAGGCTCTCAGGCGTCAAATAAAGATCCTCATCCGCGGAATGACGCAGATCGGGTGCGGAATAAAGTCCTCGGCATACGGCGCCCTTGACAACTACGTAAGGAATTCGGGCGTTTTCAAATGCATCCGCGAGTGTCAAAAGCGTTTCGGTGCGCTTGTACTGTGATGTGGACTGCAGTATTGCGTCTCGTCTGAATTTTGCGAGAAGCGCGGGGGCGTCGGCGCAAAATTCGGGCAGGGAAGACATTTTATCGTAAACGACGGCGGTGAGCTTGTGGATGGCCGCAAGCGAATAGAGCGCGCCGCTGTCGGCGGCGGTGAAGCCGTGCGCGAGCTCGGCTGTTTTTTGTCCGTGTGCGTATGCGGAAAGACAAAGCAAAAGCTGACGTCCGACGTGGTTCATGAATCTCCTCCCCCTAAAAATGATTGCGGGACACAATGCCCCATTTTTATTAATTATAGCACAGTATTCGCGGTAAGTCAATTTTCGACACGAAATATGTATCTGTAAAGGGCATAAAATATAGGAAAAACACGAAAAACGAGGAAATCACGCAACTTAAAGCTGCGAAACATCCTCCACCACGGCTCGAAAAAGAGAATCACCCCCGTTTCACGGAGGTGATTCTTGCTTATGCAAAGTGTAGTTTTTCTGACATTTGCAGATGTCGGAAGGGATTAATATCCTATCGCAATTCCGAACAGCAGAACGCAAATGGATACGGCGAAGAGGAACGCTTGCAGCTTCCACGTCCATTTGAGCCATTTCCAATACGAGACGTTTGCCATTGAAAGCCCGATCAACAGCACGGGATTTGTGGGTAGTATCACATCGGTGAATCCGTCCGCCATACAATAGGTAAGGATCACGAGTGTGGTGGAAATGCCGAGCGCGTTTGTGATGGGCAAAACGATTGGCATAACGAGGAATATTTTTGCGGAAGCAGATCCGATGAAGAGCTGCAGGAACAAAATCAGCGCGTAAATGAGCAGGACAGTGACAAACTTGCTTTTTCCCGTGAGAAGTGTCAAGGTTGCGTTCATAACAGTGTCAATGATGTTCGATTCGTCCATAACCAGCTTGACGGATGAGGCAAGAGCGATCATCGCAACAGCGGGGAGCATGGCAACCGCTCCCTTTGAAAAGCAGCTTATGACGCGCTTGAAATCCTTGCAGACTATCCAGCTTGATATAAGTCCTGCCACAAGAAAGCTTGCGGCAAGAATGGGGATCGCAAATCCCGATATGGCACGAACGCAAGCGACGGTTACGAGAAGGAGACCCTGAAACGCAAAGAAAACGCAGTAAATGCGGAATGTGCGCTCCTGCTCGGCGGAAATTTCCTCGGTGGAGCTTATCAGGCTTTCGCGTTTTTTGCTGTCTGATTCATAGGTCAGCGACGAGGTGGGATCCGCCATCAGCTTTTTCAGATATTGCATCAAAAAAACGCAAAGGGAGAGGTATACGATCACAAAAAATACGATTCTGAGCCATATGCCCGAGGAAACGTGGATTCCTGCGAGCTGTGCTGCCGTTCCGACGGAAAAGGGATTGGTGATAGCGGTCGAAAAGCCGAAGCACGCCGCTAATAGACAGGCACCGAGACTTATCATGGTGTCAAGCTTCATCGACAGCATAAATACGATGATAAGCGGAAGCAGAGTCACAAGCTCTTCAAACATACCGAAAAGGCTGCCGAAAAGCATAAATACAAGGACGGTGATGCACACTACGGGGCCGCCGCGATCGCGCAGCTTGCGCATAATGTGAATGATGAAGCTCTTGATGCCTCCCGTTTTGTCTAGAAGATTGAAAACTCCGCTCATCACGAGCAAAAAGATGCTTATCATTATGATGGTGATCGCATCATCCGAAGCAAACACTCGCAAAGGTGCGGTGATAACGCGCCACGGCGCGATTCCTTTTATCTTGCCTGCCGTATATGTGTCGGGAATGATGTTGCCGAGCTCGTCGCGTTCAAAGGCGCCCTGCGGGATGAAATAAGACAAAAGTCCGCAAGCGACCAGAATAAGGACCAAAATCGACACGACTAATGCAAATGAACGAAAGTTTATGCTTGAATATGCTTGTTCTTTTGATGCTTTTTCTTTCATAAAGGCAGTTTCATCTCCTTTTGTGAGTCGTGCAGGATCATAGATGTCATATACCAATCGACTGACGACTGTTTGTTTTCGGGCACGAAATACAGTATCTCCGTGCCGTTGTAGATCTCAAAGTTTTCACCCGCTCCGAAAAGCAGTCTGTATATGCGTTGCAGAGAGAATTTAAGCACGACGGACTCTCCGTCCTTCGTACCCGTATATGTGAGCCCATCTCGGCTGAGCGTGCATACGCCTTCTCCGCCGTGGCGAGTCAGAGCCTTGCCCGTCCCGGGCAAGCGCAGCTCCACCTTTGAGCTGAGCGCGAAATCGGGATCCCCGAGGATCTCTTTTTCAAGCAGATCCTTTTGCCAATCGTACCAATCGGCAAAGCTGCGAAAGATAAATCTCTCGTCAAATGCGTAGCGCTCGTCCAACGACGTAAGGTATCCGCAGTGCTCGCAAAGCACCTTGCTTCCGCTTGTGCGGATAGTGTGTCTGCCGCCGCAAACGGGGCAGATCGAGAGTATGTTTTCAAGTCCCTCCGCCATACGGCGCGAACGGTAACGGATTTTCGGACGCTCTGCGAGCCAGTCAAATTCGTTGTATCTGAGACGATCCTCAATACCTGCTTTCAACTCCTCGGAAGAGAGATTTTTCACCTGCTCCGCGGTGAAAAGAATGTCCAGCTCCGCTTCTACAACGGAGCCGCGGCGAAAGCCCTTGCCCCATTTGGGATCTGCGAAATAATCGCCGCAAATCTTGATTGTGTAAACGTTGACGCCCGCCTTTTTGATAAAGGCGTAAGTGTTTTCCTGAATGTCCTCGAAGCGTCCCACGGTCGAAAGACGCGCCTCGGGCATCATAGCGAGATGATTCATCTCGCGCAGGACTGTCAAACAGTTCTTGACGTTCTCCAAATCGACAGCGAACATACTTTTCGGGAAAGCGCCCAGCGTTCTGAGCAGCCGATTCAGGTAGGTATTGTAAAAATACAGCCGCGCCACGACAAAGTTAGGTTTGAATTTTCGTATCAGCGCCGCTGCGTAGATGAAATCAATAAATGAACCGTGATTACAAAGGATAATGGACGGCTTGTCTGGCTTGCCGATCTTGTTTACCGTTTTTATTCGCACTCCGCAAAGAAAAAAATAAGCGCGGACGGCGTAATATACAACGGTCATAACAAGACCGTTCACCTTGCGTACTTTTGTATCAGCGCTGTTTTTGCGTTTGTCTTGTTGTAGATCTCCCATTGATTGCAGTGCTCTCATTTCTGATTTCTTGTGTTAGATTAAGATAAATTATATCATTTTTCGACACAAACTGCAACACTTACAAAAAAACTGTCCGATCTCTCGGGCAGTTTTTTATTTATTAAGGCTTTTAACGACGGCGCGCGCCGTTTGCGTGTCCAAAGAAATTATCCGCAAAAGAGGGAAATTATTTTAGTCTGACCAAGTATATACTAACCAAGTACCGTTCTCTAACATATCATCAGTAACTTCGGGTTCGTCAAGTTCTATGCCAAAATAATAATTATTTCTTTCATTTTGGTGTAATCATCCGTATGCATTTCCTCACCTCTTGAACACATTATAACATGCTTTGTGTCCGATAAAAAGTACTTTATAAAAAATCAGCCCGATTTCTCGGGCGGATAATTGTGATTTATGAATGTGCCAGTACACGGCTGCAGAGCCTGCTTCAGTACAAACTCTGATATTCCCACCCTGGGTATGGCGTCAAAATTTTTCTAAATTCTGCCTTTACCTTTTTCTCACTTGTGTTTTTACCGGTGTAGCACGTCGTTTTGGCGGTGTGCACGCCGGTATTTACATATGTCTGAATTGACTCTTGTGTGGTTAAAAGTGCGTAATACCGCCAATTACAGTGTAAAAACCATACTTAAGTATGGAAAAACTGCACTTTTCACCGGTGTAGCACGACGCCAAACATAAGCAATTATTACCGCCGTAATGAGAAAATTATAAAGCAAGGATTTAATCACATAGGGGTACTTATGAATAAAAAAAGAGTAGCCCCCACCGGTTAAGATGGGAGCTACTGCGGATATTAACTTTTGTCCCAAACGGCGTTTTTTGACGCTGAGCGGGAGTGCTCTAAATCAATGAAATTTAATTATTTCATATCCTTGATAGCGGCCTGAGCTGCTGCAAGTCTTGCGATCGGTACTCTGAAGGGAGAGCAGGATACGTAGTCAAGACCGATCTTGTGGCAGAACTCAACGGATGTCGGGTCGCCGCCGTGCTCGCCGCAGATACCAACGTGGAGATTGGGATTTACGGGCTTGCCGAGGGTGATCGCCATCTGCATGAGCTTACCAACGCCTGTCTGATCAAGCTTTGCGAAGGGATCGTTTTCGAAGATCTTTGCATCGTAGTAAGCGTTGAGGAACTTACCTGCGTCGTCACGGGAGAAGCCGTATGTCATCTGCGTAAGGTCGTTTGTACCGAAGCAGAAGAAGTCAGCCTCAGTTGCGATGTCGTCAGCGGTGAGAGCTGCACGCGGGATCTCGATCATGGTACCTACTTCATAGTGAAGCTCGATGCCTGCTGCCGCGATCTCAGCGTCTGCGGTTTCAACAACTACGTTCTTGACGTACTTGAGCTCCTTGATCTCGCCTACGAGCGGGATCATGATCTCGGGAACGATGTTCCAATCGGGATGAGCCGTCTTAACGTTGATAGCTGCGCGGATAACTGCAGTTGTCTGCATCTTTGCGATCTCGGGGTATGTTACTGCGAGACGGCATCCGCGGTGACCCATCATCGGGTTGAACTCGTGCAGGGATGTGATGGTAGCCTTGATTTCGTCAACGGTCTTGCCCTGAGCTGCAGCGAGAGCTTCGATGTCAGCTTCTTTTGTGAGAACGAACTCGTGGAGCGGGGGGTCAAGGAAACGGATGCAAACTGGGTTGCCCTCGAGTGCTTCGTAGAGAGCTTCGAAGTCGGACTGCTGATAGGGAAGGATCTTTTCGAGAGCAGTTTCTCTTTCAGCAGCTGTGTCGGAGCAGATCATTTCGCGGAAAGCGGCGATTCTGTCAGCTTCGAAGAACATATGCTCGGTACGGCAGAGACCGATACCTTCAGCGCCGAGTTCGCGAGCCTTCTTAGCGTCAGCGGGAGTGTCGGCATTGGTGCGAACCTTGAGAGTTCTGTACTTATCAGCCCAAGCCATGATTCTGCCGAATTCGCCTGCGATTTCAGCGTCAACGGTGGGGATGATGCCGTCGTAGATGCAACCGGTGGAACCGTCGATGGAGATGAAGTCACCTTCGTGATAGGTCTTACCGGAGAGTGTAAACTGCTTGTTTTCTTCGTCCATGTTGATCTCGCCGCAACCGGATACACAGCAAGTACCCATACCGCGAGCAACAACTGCTGCGTGAGAGGTCATACCGCCGCGAACGGTAAGGATACCCTGAGCAGCCTTCATACCGGTGATGTCTTCAGGGGATGTTTCGAGACGAACGAGAACGACCTTTTCGCCCTTTTCGTTCCAAGCTACAGCATCTTCAGCGGTGAATACTACCTTACCGCAAGCAGCACCGGGGGATGCGCCGAGACCGCGGCCTGCGGGAGTAGCTGCCTTGATAGCTGCTGCGTCGAACTGAGGATGGAGGAGAGTGTCGAGGTTTCTGGGATCGATCATGGCAACAGCCTTCTTTTCATCGATCATACCCTCGTCAACGAGATCGCAAGCGATCTTGAGAGCAGCCTTAGCCGTTCTCTTGCCGTTACGAGTCTGGAGCATATAGAGCTTACCGTCTTCAACGGTGAATTCCATATCCTGCATATCTCTGTAGTGGTTTTCAAGAATAGCGCAAACTTCGTTGAACTGCTTGAAAGCCCCGGGGAACTTTTCAGCCATTTCAGCGATGGGCATGGGAGTACGAACGCCTGCAACAACGTCTTCGCCCTGTGCGTTTGTGAGGAACTCACCCATAAGACCCTTTTCGCCTGTAGCGGGGTCACGTGTGAAAGCAACGCCTGTACCGCAGTTGTCACCCATATTACCGAATGCCATCATCTGAACGTTAACAGCTGTACCCCATGAATAGGGAATATCGTTGTCACGACGGTAAACGTTTGCACGGGGGTTGTCCCATGAACGGAAAACAGCTTCAACAGCGCCCATAAGCTGTTCTTTGGGATCTGAGGGGAAGTCTGCACCGATCTTTGCCTTGTATTCAGCCTTGAACTGACCAGCGAGAACCTTGAGGTCTTCAGCTGTGAGTTCAACGTCCTGAGTAACGCCTTTTTCTTCCTTCATCTTGTCGATGAGCTCTTCGAAGTACTTCTTACCGACTTCCATAACAACGTCGGAGTACATCTGGATGAATCTTCTGTAGCAGTCCCAAGCCCAACGGGGGTTGCCGCTCTTAGCTGAGATAGCTTCAACAACTTCTTCGTTGAGACCGAGGTTGAGGATTGTGTCCATCATACCGGGCATTGATGCGCGAGCACCTGAACGAACGGAAACAAGGAGGGGATTCTCTTTGTCGCCGAACTTCTTGCCGGTGATTTCTTCCATCTTAACGATGTATTCCATAATCTGAGCCTGGATTTCATCGTTGATCTTCTTGCCGTCCTCATAGTACTTTGTGCAAGCTTCAGTTGAGATTGTGAAGCCCTGAGGAACGGGGAGACCGATCTTGGTCATTTCTGCAAGGTTTGCGCCTTTGCCGCCGAGG
>JAZNXW010000028.1:0-1511 GCA_045594085.1 Eubacteriales bacterium
CGGTGTGGATTTTAACAGCCTCAAGGGCGGCTTTTACGCTCTCCTCCGAGGTGATATCGGCTTCGATCGGGATGATATTTTCCCGCGCATCGTCAACCCTTTTGTCAAGCGCGAAAACACGGAATCCGCGCTCGCAGAGAAGCTCTGCAGTTGCGCGACCCATCCCGCCGTACGCGCCGGTTATGAGTATGGATCTCATTTTATCTTCAAACCGTCCGAGAAAGCCTGACCGACCTTTTCGCCGAAGCTCCAATATGCGTGCGAAACTCCGTCATAGCTGATGGGATCGAGCTTCTTCGCGTCGATCCTGCCCTTTTCGTCGAGGATGCTCTCGTCGGCGGAGACGTTGACGATATCGCCGATGCAGATTCCGTCCTCGTTGAATTTCACTAGCTTACATTCGACTGTCATAGGCAACTCGTCGATAATGGGAGCGTTGACGTACTCGCTCTTTGTCGCGTGGAATCCCGCACGGGCAAACTTATCGGGAACGTCGTTTGCAGAAACGATTCCGACGTAGTCGCAGGGAACGGCGGTCTTTGCGGTCGCAAAGCTGACGGTGAACGCGCCCGTTTTCTTGATATTTTCCGTGGTCTTGTGATCGTGCGAAAGGCAGATCATGACCTGATTGGTGTCGTATACGCCGCCCCAAGCCGCGTTCATCGCGTTGGGCGCGCCGCTTTCGTCATAAGTGCCGATTATCAGCACGGGCATTGGATAGAGCCAGGTTTTGGCACCGAAATTTTTACGCATAATAATTCTCCTTGTTATCATAATATCTCGGTCATTTTGCCGAAAAAACGTACTTATCGAGGCGGTCGAAGGCTTCCTTGACCCTCGAGAGGGGAAGCGCAAGGTTGAGGCGGATATGCTCGGTGCCTCCGTGCTGTCTGCCGTCCTGCCAGGCAACGCCGACGTCCCAACCCATCGAGAGAAGCTCATCGAGCGTCTTTCCGTGCTCACGAAGCCATTCGGAGCAGTCAAGGAACATCATATATGTTCCCTGGGGCTTTGCGACGCCGATGCCCTTGAAGTGATCATTTATGTAGTCATAAGCATAATCTGCGTTGCCCGAAAGAGTCTCGCGAAGCTCGTCGACCCACTCGTATCCCTCGGGCTTGTATGCGCCGATGAGAGCGTGCATCGAGAGGACGTTCATCGAATTGTAATGCGAGAGTGAGGATTCCTTTAGGACGCGGTCGCGCAGACGCTTGTTGTATATGATGTGATAGGAGCCGATAAGTCCCGCGAGGTTGAAGGTTTTGGATGGGGCATAGAGCGCGACAGTCCTGTTTCTCGCGTCCTCGCTTATCGACTGCGTGGGGATGTGCTTGTTGTCTCCCAGAATGATATCCGACCATATCTCGTCCGAAACAACGTAAACGTCGTGCTTCCTGAAAATCTCCATTGCCTGCTCGATCTCCCAACGCTCCCAAACTCGTCCAGTCGGGTTGTGAGGAGAGCAAAAGAGCGCGGCGTGAATATGATTTTCGACGATCTTTTTCTCCATA
>JAZNXW010000029.1:0-60723 GCA_045594085.1 Eubacteriales bacterium
AACGTACGCTAATCCTCGGTACCGCACTCCGTGCGGCGAAACGGGTTCGGTTCCCGTTTCGCGAGGATTTTATGCGCGAAACAGGTGACCTCATTTTTGGCAAGGTGAGACTTTCGCGCTAACATTACTTCAGTTTGAGTTAAGCATACGCTAATCCTCGGTACCGCACTCCGTGCGGCGAAACGGGTTCGGTTCCCGTTTCGCGAGGATTTTATGCGCGAAACAGGTGACCTCATTTTTGACAAAGCGAAGCTTTCGCGCTAGAGGCTGCGGAAGCCCTTTCCGATGATCTCACTCGTGTTCGTTATCATAATAAACGCTGTCGGCTCGTGAGATTTTATGAAATTGCGCAGATGAAGCGCCTGCGCGCGCGTCATAACCGTCATGATAACGCGCTTTTCACCGTTCGTGAAGGCGCCTTTAGCCTCATAAACGGTCGCGTCACGGTGAAGCTCGTTGCAGATGTAATCGCAAATCGGCTTCGGATCGGTACATACAATGTTGAAATACTTACAAAGATTGATGCTCTCGATAACGGTGTCAATAACAAGCGACTTCGCAAGGAATCCGCAAAGGGAAAACAGACCTGTTTTTATGCCGAAAACAAAGAACGAGCACATAACCGTCAGCGCGTCGGCAACGAGAAGTCCCGTGCCGATGTTACTGCCCGTGTACTTTTTTATTATCATTGCGATGATATCCGTTCCGCCGCTGGACGCACCGAAATGAAAGAGGATCGCGGACGCCACAGCGGGCGTCATGATCGCAAAAACAAGCTCAAGCAAAGGCTCGTCCGTCAACGGTGCCGTCATCGGAAAAAGATATTCAAAGGCTGATATCAGAAGCGAATACAAGATCGTAACGTACACGCTCTTGGCGGCAAACTCCTTGCCGAGTGTAAAAAACGCCACAAAAAGGAGTAATACGTTCAGTATGAGTACAAGATTCGACGCCGAAAGGTCGGTCAATGCGGCAAGGAGCATGGATATGCCCGTGACTCCGCCGAAGGTAAAATTGTTCTGGAATCGGAAAATGTAAATTCCCGCCGAAAGCAGGAACGTCGCTCCCGTAAGAACGATGAATTCGTGCAAAGTAGATTTGATGTCGGTCTTTTTCATAATACCGTGCCGCTTTCTTAAACTGAATCGTTGTGGTCTATTTGAGTATATCACAGTTATTGCACGGTAACAAGCGTATAGCAAAAAATTTACTGCAAAAAATATCGCACTTTGGTGGATTTATTAATATATGTATGTTATGATAAAATAGAAATTTCAAAAAAAGGGGGATATAAGCGTGAAAAAACGCAAAAAACGCCGTAGCTACGGCACCTCAAAGCAATATACCGTGCTTTTCTCCGTGCTCGTCGTTTTCACCGTAGCGGCATTGATACTCGTCGGTGCATCCTCGCGCAAGGGATCTCCCGCAGATCCCAGCCTCCCCGACACAGCCGCCCCTCTCGGCGGCGACGGCGATTCCGTTCCCGCCATGGGAGAGCTCGATTACGGTGACGTATACAAGGCAGAATCCGCCTCCGAGCTCAAGACGCTCGCAGACAGCGGAGCGCTGTCCGCATTTTTCAAAAAGCATTCCTCCTCCCCGACAGTCATCATCTCAGACGGAGTCGTTTTTGATACGGACGTGACTATAGATTGCGGAGTGGAGCTTCTCTTTCTCGGCAAATCAACCTGGGAAAACGGCTCCAAGATTCGCATCACAACAAAAGATGAATGTAGGATCTCTCTGACAACCGACGGCTCACTCGATGCGTTTTTCATTGATGCGCCGAATGCCTCGCTCGATTGGTCGGGCGGAAACGTGCCGTTTTCGTATGAGATCGCGCGATATATGAATGTCAAAGAGTTCAACGGATCCGACGTCACCGATGACGGTGACAAGCTCGGAGGCATGGGAGATTCCACCGTCACGGGCATCACGCTTTACACGGGCAAAAACAAAGCCAAGTCCGCAGATGCGATCGCAACTGTCGAAGGAAACCTCATCACGCTTTATTATCCCTATGATTTTGACCGCTACGACATCAAAAACGCCTACGTAGACATCATCTCCGACGGTAAGTGCACGTTCGACACGTCCAAGCCTATCGATCTTTCCTCTCCTTCGCTCATCTCCGTCGCAGACGAAGCAGGAGAGACTCGCACATACCGTCTGACAGCACAAAGACGCAGCTACGGCATCCCGATCCTTGAGATCGAAACGTCCACAGGCGGAGCGATCAACACCCGCGAAGAATACATCCCATCGACAATGACGCTTGGCGGTGAAACGTACTCTCTCGGAATCAAAGGCAGAGGAAACGCATCGTGGCACACGTTCCCGAAGCAGTCGTACCGTATAAAGCTCGACGAAAAATCCAAGCTGCTCGGTATGTCCTCCAACCGCGACTGGGTGCTCGTTTCAAACTACGGCGATCCGTCGCTGGTGCGCAATCAGATCGCGTCTGATATGGCAAAACGCCTGGACGGACTTGATTTCACTCCCACTCATATTTCCGTCGATCTGTACGTCAACGGCGAATACCGCGGCATATACGCGCTTGCGGAAAAAATCGAGGATTCAAAAAGCAAGGTCAACCTCGGTGATCCTGTCACGGATGAATCCGGCAACGTCACCGATTTCGGATTCCTGCTTGAGCTCGGATGGGATTATTCAAGCACAAACATATATAAAAAGGATTACTTCGACCTTGATTACGCGATCAGGATCTACATAAAGGAGCCCGAGGTGCAGGCAAAAAACGACGCAACGTTCAAGTACGTATACGATTACGTCAGTGCGGCTGAAGACGCCATCGTTTCGGGTGAGGGATGGCAGGACTATCTCGACGTAGATTCATGGGTAGATTGGTTCATCATCAACGAGCTTTGCAACAACACCGAAAGCTCCTTCCACAGAAGCTTCTTTATGTACAAGCCCGCAGACGGCAAGCTGACAGCAGGTCCGATCTGGGACTACGATATGTCCTTCGGCAATTTCGTATGCGATCTTTGGGCATACAACAAGGGCTGGGTCACCGTTGACTCCACTTATGAGTACGTTTATCAGAATTGGATGTATTTCCTGCTCCGCGACGATGAGTTCGTCTCGCGAGTCAAGGAAAGATGGGCGGAGGTAGGCGAAACACTTTATCAGACGGCACTCGAGTCCCTCGACGCAAACGCGGAGACGATCCGTGAGGCTCAGAAAAACAATTTCGAGCTTTGGGATGAGGTTCAGGGGCACAAGGTAGGTCTGAGCCGTGCGAGCCGACTGAACGACACTTGGGAAGAACAGATCGAGTACATCCGCAAGTTCCTCGAAACGCGCTACACCTGGATGGACAAAAAACTCTCCGGCGACGGCGGGATACTATAACGCAAAAAAGTGATGCGGCAAAGTCGCATCACTTTTTTATTTCACAAAATAGCAATAATCGAGGATCACACAGCCGTTTTCGTCGGGCGTTGTAAAACGCGGACAAAGTCCGTTTTCAAACGAGATCTCGTATCCGTCGCCGTCACACGCTATCTCAAATCCGTGCTCCGCGAGCGCGGATTTACAGCCGCCGATGCAGCCGTGGACGTCTTCTTCCTTGCCATAGATCCAGCAAGTTCCGAACTCCGACGCAGGAAAATCGATAAAATCGAGTCCTTCCGGCACGGAAGTCCCCGCAGGCGTGAACATACCGACCGCATAAACGAGCTCATTGCCGCGCCGCATTTCAAGTCCGACGTAACCTCCGCCGTTTTTCCACACGTTCGTGATCGAATCGACGCCACCCATAGCCGCTTCGACCTTGTCAAACAGTCCGTTTTCAAACCATTCGCCCCATCCGCTGTAATCACCGTACTTTTTGCAGATGAATCTCATCGCGGGTACGCTGTCGCGAAAAACTTTGATGATCTTGCTCATTTTTGTTCCTCCGATCATTTTTGTAACAACAGTATACCAAACGAACAAATGTTTTGTCAAGCGAAAAATCTATTTTATCAAAAAACATCCGCAGTCGGTGCTGCGGATGTAAAAGCAATATTTATGTTGCCGCGTCTTCGCGTTCCTTGGTGAGGAATTTCGTGTATTTACCGATCCAGCCGATCGGCACGTTACCGACAGAGCCGTGACGGTTCTTCGCAATGATGACTTCGGCTTCTTCCTCCGCCGCGCCGGTCGTCTTGTAATACTCGCCGCGGTAAAGGAACATTACCATATCCGCGTCCTGCTCTATCGCACCGGAGTCACGAAGGTCGGAAAGCATCGGACGCTTGTCCTGACGCGATTCGGGGCCTCGGGAAAGCTGTGCACAGCAGATCAGCGGCACGCCGAGCTCCTTTGCAAGAAGCTTGAGACCGCGGGAGATATCCGCGACCTCCTGAACTCTGTTGTCGATGCGTTTATCGCTCTGCATAAGCTGCAGATAGTCAACAACAACGAGTCCCACGTTTTTCATACGGTGAAGCTTAGCTCTCATTCCCGCAATTGTGATTCCGGACGTGTCATCTATGTAAATATCGCATTCGGAAAGCACAGATGACGCCTCCGCGAGTCTGCGCCAGTCATCGCGCGAAAGCGTGCCGCGGCGCAGGGTCGTACTGTCAACGAGCGCTTCGCTCGAAAGCAGTCTTGACGTAAGCTGCTCCGCCGACATTTCAAGCGAGAACACGCAAACGGATATTTTCTGCTTTTTCGCAACGTTTACTGCGATATTCATCGCAAACGAGGTCTTACCCATACCGGGACGCGCTCCGATCAGCACGAGATCTCCCGGTGCCATACCGACAAGCGTGCGGTCAAGATCGGAAAATCCCGTGGGAGTTGCCGTGTTTGCGTCCGGATTCTCCGCGATCTCCTGGATCGCATTGAACTGCTTGATAAGCACGTCACGGATGTGGACGAATCCGCTCTTTTCGCTTCCCTGCGACAGACCGAGGATACGAGACTCCGCAGAATCGATCAGATAGTCCGTGTCCTCGCCCTCCGTATAAGCCGCGGCAGACACGTCATCGCAGACAGCGATGAGTGCACGAAGCTTTGCTTTGTCACGCACGATAACGGCATAGTCGCGCACGTTTGACGCTGACGGAACGATCTCAGCGAGCGTACGCAGGTATTCCTTTCCGCCAGCCTCGTCATAAACGCCGAGCTTTACGAGCGTATCCATCACGAGGACGGGGTCAATGTCCTTATTTTTGAGGAAAAGCTCTTGCATTGCAAGATAAATCTGACGATGTTCCTCAAGATAGAAGTCCTGTGACGAGATCGAATCCGCAATAACGTCGAAGCAATCGGGCGAAATGAGTATCGATCCGAGCACTGACTGCTCCGCTTCAAGGGAGAAGGGCATTTTTCTGCCCGTAATTTCGTTTGCCATATTATTTTTCTGCTACAAGAACGTTAAGTGTGCCGGTAACGTCTGCGTGGAGTTTGACTTTGACTGCAAATGTACCGAAGCTCTTGATCGGGTCGGACAGAATGAAACGATGCTTATCGATCTCGATCTTGTGCTGTGCCTTGAGCGCGTCGCAAACATCCTTCGCGGTGACGGATCCGTAGATCTTACCGTCAGCGCCGGTGTTGAGCGACAGCTTTACAAGCACACCATCAAGCTTTTCGGCCTGCGCCTTTGCAGCGGCGAGCTCCTCTGCGGCGATGCGAGCTTTTTCCGCTCTGCGCTCTTCAAGATCCTTGAGGACTGCGGGAGTTACCTCAAGAGCGAGCTTACGCGGAATGAGATAATTCTTTGCGTATCCGTCGGATACGTTGATGATGTCGTCCTTTTTGCCCTGTGCTCTTACATCTGTAAGAAGAATTACTTTCATGATTTATACCTCCGTAGGTGAATAAATGTGAGATCAAAGATTGATTTTTGCTTCCTCAAGATACTCGTCGATCGCGGTCTTGAGGTTTTTAAGTGCCGCATCAAGCTCCGCGTTCTTGATCTGCGCTCCCGCAGAGTCGAAGTGACCGCCTCCGCCCAAGCGCTCAAGAATGAGCTGTACGTTGATAACTCCCGTGGACCGTGCCGAAATATGCACCGATCCGTCGATCGAAACGACCGCAAATGCGGCGGAAACGTCCTTGACTGTCAGAAGTTTATCTGCCGCCTTAGACGCGGCGACTCGGTCTGCGGCGGAGCCTGTGCCCGTCGAGCACGCGATCGCGATAGCACCGCGATAGATCGTTACGTTGGATTCAAACTTGGCTTCGCGTGTGAAGTCGTCAAGTCCGGCACGGAAGAAGTCGGATGCGACCTCGGGATTCGCTCCGCAGCTCTGCAGATACATCGCGGCAGAGAAGGTTCTCGGCGACGTGCTTCTGGAAAGCTGCTTTGTATCAAGCAGAATTCCCGCGTACATAACGTCCGCCTCAGCGGAGACGACGCCACCTGACTGATAAAGCTGCTCGAGCATATCGGAGATAAGCTCGCAGGTCGATGATGCGGACGGCTCAATATACGAGAGAAGCGCTTCACGCGGCGGATCCGCCGTCTTTATGTGATGGTCTACGATGACGAGCTTCTGTGCGAGCTTCGCGATATCCGGTGCCGCAAAATGAGTGAAATTGTTTACGTCGCAGACAATAACAAGAGTGTCCGAGCGAAGCATGTCCATCGCCGTTACCTCATCCGCAAACATAGTTTCATAGCCCGAAAGCGACGAAACGTGACGCACCGCGTCAGCGATATTTTTGTCATTGACGTCCGTTACTATGTTTACGGGAACGCCGCAGTGAATGGCGAGGCGCGCCATTCCAACGCAGGCACCGATCGAGTCAAAGTCGGGGTATCTGTGTCCCATAATAATGACGTTTCCGGCGTTACAGATATGACGCACAAGCTCGCCTGCGATAACGCGCGAACGCACCTTCGTGCGCTTCTGCGTCGCTTTTGTGCGTCCGCCGAAGAATTCGGTTCCGCCCTCGGAGCGAAGGACGACCTGGTCTCCTCCGCGCTGAAGCGCGGTGTCGAGTGCGGCAAAGGATGCGCGCTCACATTCCCAAAGAGTTCCCTCGTCCTTCGAGATACCGATCGAAACGGTGACGGGCGTAAAGCCCTCTCCGACTCTGATCGCGCGGACCTTATCGAGCACATCGAATCTGCGGAGGGTGAACTCGTCTATATAACGCTCCTTGAAGAAGAAAATGTATTTATTACGCTCATATTCGCGCAAAATTCCGTCAACGCTGTCCGACCACGCCTTAAGTATTGCATCAACGTCGCGTGCCGCGTCGCGGAACTCGCCGTGCTCGTACTGCGAGATCTCGTTTAAGTTGTCTATCTGGATGTGCGCCACGAGAGTACGCTCCGCGGACAGCTCGCGTCTGAGCTCCTCCGCCTCGGTACGGTCATAGACGGACACCATATGAAAAAGCTGTCCGTTCACGCGGAAGCGATAATTTTTCACTTGGAAGGAATGTGCGGGCGTCCTAACGAACACTCCGTTACCGCCGCCATCCGTTATTTCCGAAAATTTGACGGGCAGGATTCCCGAAAGCGGCTTGCCGCGAAGCTTACCTCCGACTCCAAGCTCGCCCGCAAGCTCAGTAAAGGCACCGTTATTCCAGATCACGACTCCGCGCTCCGCGCAGATTGCCGACGGAACGGAAATGTTCATCATTGCGTCCGTCATGATATCACCGAGATATGGCGACATCTTCTCTTCGTCGATGCCTCCTCGCTTTTGCAAACGCACAAGCATTATTGCTCCGCTCACTATGAGCGCGTACAAGACAAGGCACACAATGCCGAAAAGCGCCGTCGGATTCTCAAACGTAGGATACGTGACAGCGAGCAGAACGAACATAATGACCGCCGCCGTAACCGCAATTATCAGCTCGGTCGACACACCGCGCAGTTTCTTCAGTTTACTTGGTTTGATTGACATAATTTATCTCCGTTACAGATCATCGGTATCTGTTTATTCGTCACCGTCGCCGCGCCGCATAAATCTGTCGACATAGGGACGCATATGCGTGATAATGACTGAAAACGCACCCGAAAATGATATTATCATCAGATAAAGAGAGGGGGAAACGAGCAAAAGTACGACGGAGACGATCACAAAAAGGATCAATCCGTCATGCTTTTTGGAAAGCATGTAAAGCGCACGCTCACCCGCGATCATCATAGCGGGTATGAGCGCTATAAGGACGTTTTCGGCGGCAAAGCCGATCACGTCAGCGGACGAATACGGAATAAGCGACGCCGACACCGCGTATGAAAGCAGATAAATGACAGCGGCGGCAAGCTCGGGAGTATACGTCCATTTTCCGTCGGGAATGCGGTCAAAAAATCCGAACAATCGGACAAAAAGCACGAATGTCGCAGCCGCAAAAAACGACACCGCATTGATAACGATTATGACGGTGGCGGGTATCGAAAGCACAAAATACTCCGCAAGTCTCGCCGCGGCATCCTCCGTATAAAGCGGAACCTTTCCGTTTGCCGTGTTGACGGTGAACGAGGCGATCGTCTCTGTCAGCGACGTTCTCACCAAATCCGGATCGGGAACAAGCTCGGGGGAGTCTACATACACGACGCCGAGAATAATCAAAAACGACACACCGAGCAGAACAGATACGGTAGTTATAGCAGCGGCACGTGACGATTTTTTATAAAAAAGGACTGCAAGCGCAGCGGCAGGAAGCACAGACGCGGCAGGAAACAGCGCCGGACCTGCCGATCCCGTCGCCGCAAACACCGTAATCACGGCAACCGCAGGGATAGCCGGCACGAGAGCCGATCTGTACGTAAAGATCAGCGACGCGACAGCGGCAACAGATACGGAAAGCAGAAGAAACGCGGAAAGATCGGGAAACGTGAGTCCCGATGCCGTCAGCGCAGCAAAAGCGATCACTGCCACTATGATAGCGGCGGCGCGCTTCATCCGTGGCATATTCTCCGCGAGAAGCGCACGGTATGACTCAAAAAACGTCATATCCGTTTATTTTTCCGGGGACTTATGAATGTCGCCGGAAAGGAAAGCGAGAGCACGCGGCACGGAATCCTTTGCGTTGTACCAGGGCTCATCGTTATATCTGTAATCGAATTTCTTACAGAACCACGAAACGTCCTCGGAGAGCTGATCGAAATACGCAAGCTCAAGTGCGGACACCGTTTTATAAAACTCGGGGAATCTCTTCTTGCCGAGACGTGCTTTCGATATCTCCAAAAACATTCTGTAATGCGGCAGGCAAAAATAGGGCTGTGCCGCCGTCTTTTTGCGGAATTCCTCATCCTTATCCCAGAGAAGAGCGGCGGTTTCCACCATCAGGCGGAAATTGCGCTCGATACGTCCGCAGACGTAGCAGGTGCTCTCCAGCGATGCAAGTCCCTTGAGCGCCTCCGCACCCGGATTGATGAGCTCTGAGATGCCTCCGCCCGCGATAGCTTTTCTCTGCTCCGCGAGGTGGCTCTCGAGCATCAGCGCGAGGGGCAGACGGTTCTTGCGCTGAAACATCATATCAAAATGAGTTTTGCAGAAGCCGAGCTCGTTGGTCTTGATCCTTATGTCGGGCTCCATCATGGACGCGCCGAGAATGAGCCCGAGCTCGTCCTCCTCAAGCATACGGTAAAGAGCGCAGAATGGACAGCCGAGGGTATGATCCTCCATCGACGCTTCAAATTTTTCGTTTACGGGAATAGTGTAAATTTGTTCCATGCTGACAAATACCGCCGTGACTCTTGATTTTGTATCCGCATAAGGGTATACTTATAATACATTATATAACATTTGAATTCATTTTACAATAACTAATTTGCCCGATATCCCCCGCGCAGGGCATATGTCGGGCTAAAAGAGGCAAAAAAATGACAGAACTTCTCGAAAAATACAAGGTGACCGAATCGATCACTCCGGACGGGCTCCCTTACATAACGGTCACCGGCGTTTATCCCATTGATGCAAAAGCCACATTTGAATGCGGGCAATGCTTCAGATTCGATCCCGCAGACGCATCATATCCGGAGCTGTTCGGAACAGAGCGCGCCTATGCGGGAGTCGCATACGGAAGATACATACGAGTGATGACTCCCGACGCCGACACGCTTATCATAGAAAACGCGACAGCGAATGATTTTTACTCCATCTGGCTTCGTTATTTCGGGCTCGACCTCGATTACGCCGCCATCATTTCGGGAATCGAAGAAAGATGGGGCACCGACAGCAGACTCGCACACGCCGCGCACACGGGCGCAGGCATCCGCATCCTCGCTCAAGAGCCGTGGGAGGCGCTCATCTCGTTCATTATATCGCAAAACAACAACATTCCGCGCATAAAAAGCATCATAAAGCGGCTCTGCCGCGAATACGGGCATTCGGTTTACACCGCCAACACCGAGGAATTCTCTTTCCCCGAGCCGCGCCGTCTGTATGAGGCGGACGTTGACGGACTTTTCGCGCTCCGTATGGGCTTTCGAGCCAAATACGTATTCGACGCGGCAGAAAAGGTCACGTTCGATTCCCGTTTCCTTGACCGCGTCGCAGACTGTGAGACTTACACCGATGCGGAGGCTATGCTTTCTTCTGTAAAAGGTGTCGGCCCGAAGGTAGCGGCGTGCACGCTCCTTTTCGGTTTCGGCAGACTCGAAGCATTCCCCATTGACGTATGGATAAGGCGTACAGCGGGCAAGTATTTCGAGTGCGGGATTCCGACCTCGGACGACTTCGGTCCTCTCGCACCTTACGCAGGAATCTTACAGCAGTACATATTCCATTACGAACGAAACTGCTCCTCCGACTGACATTTTTTCAGAGCACGTGTCAAATTTACTCTTGCCATCGGAGCCCGCGCGTGATATAATGTTATTCGGATATTTCCGAATTTAATTAACTACCGAGGAGAATCAACAACATGAGTGGCGAAAACAAGTACAACTGCGACTATGCCGTACCGAAAAAATCGGAAGGCAACTATAAGACCAAAAGAATCCTTATGCGTCTGGCATACTGGACAGTTCCGCTCGTAATCATCGCTATCCTTGCATTTGCAACCGGTATGGGTTATATGGCATTCGTATTCGTGCCGATCTTCGTTATCCTTGCACGTCCTCTCATCAACGCAACTTGGAGATACGTCAACTACGATCAGCGCTACGAGATCAAAAACGCAGGCACCATCCGCTTCACACGCTATTACGGCAAGAAATTCCGTGTTGACAAAAACGATGAGCACGCCGAAGAACACATTGCCGAAAAGCTCATCCTTGAAATGAAAATCAAGGATTTTGAAATGATCGCTCCCTACAACGAGGAAGAACACCGCCGTGCATTCGACGAGCTCAATATCGATCCGGCAAACGTCCTCAACCACACCTCCTCCCCCGTTCATCCCAACGTTTATTACGGCGTTTACACGAACGATACAGGCAAGAAGTCCGCGATTCTTTTCGATATGATCGACAAGTCTCTCGGAATCATCAGCTACTACAACAAAAAGACCGTTGTGACAGAACTCCACTTCGCAGGAGAAAGCGCGCTTAAATAAAGCTTACATAAGCGTCATAAGTCCCGACCGAATCACATAGAAATGTTACGGCGCCAAAAGCGCCGTGATGTTTTTATATCGACGGAGACTTTATGAAAAAGCTTATTTTTGCACTGTTTGCCTTCATTTTCACCCTTACCTCCTGCACCGCCGCAAATGCGGATCTGCTCGGATATCAGATATCCGGTGCGGAGATCAGCGGCATACTCCACACAGATACGGGCGCCTTTCGTCTCGGTGTGACTCTCTTTCCCGTGACGGAGGATGAGCTTGCCTCGGGAGTGCGCGACGCGGTTCTGGCCTTTACCTATACAGACGGATCCGGAACTCATTCGGCAACCGTCACGGACGGTACCGTTACTCTATCCGCGGGCGGACTTACCATTCCGTGCTCAGATGAAGCAGGACTGCACTACCTGCACCTCACCTCGCTTTTCGCCATCGACAGCGCCGCGCTTTATTCGGTGGAGCCCGATGACGACGGCACTCTTACGGCGTCGTTCGGCGAAGGAGATTCGGGAGCTGTCACGGTCACGATCGATCCCGTAACGTCGCTTCCGAAGGTGATCGCGGCAAAAAACGGCAAATACAAATACGAAATCGACGAATACCGTCTCATCTCCGACGATCCGGGGGCAGACGACTGACGTTATTATCGGACGAGAAAATATATGATCTACGAAAACAACGAAATCAAGCATAAAACGTGGGCGGAGATAGACCTTTCCGCACTGCGCAACAACTACGTAAACATAAAAAGCACAGTAGGTGACTCCGAGGTTATGTGCGTCGTCAAGGCGGACGCATACGGCCACGGCGCAGAAAGATGCGCCGTAGCATTCTACGAGGCGGGCGCAAGATGGTTCGCAGTTTCGTGCATCGAAGAAGCGATCCAGATCCGAAAAGCCTTTGACTCGCATCTCCTCTATGGCGCAAAGATCCTCATCCTCGGCTACACTCCTCCCGAAAACGTCGCACTTCTTGCGTCCGGTGACATAAGACAGACAGTCTTTTCATCCGAATACGCGCATGCACTTTCGAATGCGGCAAAGCAAAACAGCTGTGCCGTCAGAGTGCATTTCAAGCTCGACACGGGTATGAACCGTCTCGGATTCGACGCAGATGCAGCTGCCGCAGACGAGATCTGCGCCTCAGCGGAGCTGGAGGGCATCGTGCCAGAGGGGCTCTTCACTCATTTCGCCTCTGCAGATGAGGACGATGACTCTGCGACACGCACCGCGTTCGAAAGATTTTCAAAAGTAGAACGTGCGCTGCGCGCACGCGGACTTGCGCTTATGCGTCATGTCTGCAACAGTGCCGCAACTCTCAAATATCCCGAATATCACCTCGATATGGTGCGTGCGGGCATCATACTTTACGGACTTATGCCTTACGCAAGCGAGGATCACATTCCGCTTCGCCCCGTGATGACCTTCAAAAGCATCGTCTCGCACATCCACACAGTCAAAGCAGGCAAAAAAGTCAGCTACAACGGCATTTATACGGCAGAGCGTGACGTTCTTACCGCGACTGTACCCGTCGGATACGCAGACGGATTTCTCCGTCATTTCGTCGGAGGCGTTTACATCAACGGTCTGTCCGCCCCTATTCTCGGACGGATCTGTATGGACCAATGCATCGTTGACATCAGCGCCATCCCCGGAGTCAAGGTGGGAGACGAGGTCATCATCTTCGGCGGTGATCCGGAGCGTCTCGACAAGCTCGCCGCATCCGCAAACACCATCAACTACGAGCTTGTTTGCCTCGTTGGAAAACGCGTCGCGAGAATATACGGTGAGTGAGGATAATAACCCTGAAATCGGAGTAAACTTACATTATGGTACTTGATAAAAAAGAAACAACTGTCGCATACCGCTGCCCTTCCTGCGGCGCGGGCGTAATGAGCCTTGTCGGCGCATTCGCGCTCTCGGCAGATATGATGAAGCTGAAATGCTCGTGCGGCGGCTCCGAAATGCTGATAATGTACGGCTCGGACAGACGTGTGCGTCTGACGGTGCCGTGCCTGTTCTGCTCGACTCCGCATCATTTCACTCTCGGAAGCTCCGTCTTCTTCGGACGCGAGCTTTTCGCCTTCGGATGTCCCTATACGGGGCTCGACATCTGCTTTATCGGCGGCAGAGGCGCCGTCGGTCAGGCCCTTGAACGCTCCGAGAAGGAGCTTCTCGAGCTTCTCGGTGACACATCCCCCGAGGAATTTACAAAACTCAAGGCAGACTCGATTACGGATCCGCAGGTATACGACATAGTCAATTTCGTCGTGCGCGATCTCGAAGCGGACGGAAAAATACATTGCTTCTGTCACGGTGAGGACGGCGGCGATTACAGAGTACGCATCGAGGACGACGCCGTGCGCGTTATCTGTGCTCGTTGCGGCGCGATGAAGGAGTTCCCCGCTGACAGCATCGGTGCGGCAAATGAATTTCTCAACGCAGATGAGCTCGTTTTGACGTAACACATTTCGGCGTCCGACATATTATGATTAACGGGGAGGGAAATCAAAGCCCTCACCCGTTTTATATCATACATGGAGGTACTGATATGGGTAACTGTCTTTGCGGAGCATTCGATGACAACAACTTCTGCTGGGTCATCATCATCGCTCTTGTAATTCTGTTCTGCTGCTGCCAGGGCAACTGAGCGGACAGCATAGCCGATCTATAAAATACAGGGAGACTCGCCTTTGAGTCTCCCTCTTTTTTGTTAAAAGGTCGGATTTGGTGCCGCTTTTTTGCGAAACGGCAGATAATTATAATTGATTTATTGATAATAAAATGATAAAATATAAGTTACGGCACCTGCCGCATAAAAAATACATAAGGATGACGTAAATATGGACCGCGTTTCAAAAACAGAATATTATCTTGATATAGCACAGACAGTCTCCGAAAGAAGCACCTGCCTTCGCAAAAGATACGGAAGCATCATCGTAAAAAATGACGTCATCGTTTCAACCGGCTACAACGGCTCGCCCCGCGGCAGAAAGAACTGCACCGATATCGGCTCCTGTCAGCGCGAAAAGCTCGGAATCCCGAGAGGAGAGCGATATGAGCTTTGCCGCAGCGTTCACGCAGAGGCAAACGCTATCATCGCCGCGCCCAGAGAGCAAATGCTCGGCGCAACGCTCTACATCTGCTGCACAGATCCCGCAGACGGAAGCGTCGTTCCCGGCACGTCAAGCTGTATGATGTGCAAACGCCTCGTGCTCAACGCAGGCATCACGACAGTCATCATCAGAGATGCTCCCGGCTCTCACAGACGCATCGACACCTCTGATTGGATCGAAAATGATGACTCGCTTTCGGGCGTTTTCGGTTATTGATCGACAAAAATGATCGAAGAGATAAAGATCACGTTCCCATCGCCCGACACCGTCGGTCTCGCGGACGCAATCACAGACGCAGAGTGTGAATGCTTCGGCAAAAACGCGTGGTCGCGTGCGTCTGTCGAGGAATTCATCCAAAACGAATATTCGCACGTCGTCGCCGCGTACAAGGGCGACAAGCTGATCGGATACGCCGGAGTGTTCGTTCTGTTCGGTGAAGCGGAACTGACGAACATTGCCGTTTTGCCGTCCGAAAGACGCCGCGGCGCAGCAAGATCAATGCTGACAGCGCTCATCTCGCTGTCCCGCA
Source organism: Eubacteriales bacterium (assembly GCA_045594085.1). GTDB lineage: Bacteria > Bacillota > Clostridia > Oscillospirales > CAG-272 > DTU064. The sequence continues at coordinate 15,135 of JAZNXW010000029.1, forward strand.
CGCTCGGTGCCGAGCTTCTTCATCTTGAAGTACGCGAAAGCAACGCCCCCGCCATCTCGCTGTACGAAGCCTTCGGCTTTCAAATCGACGGACGGCGCAAAAACTACTACAGCTCGCCCCGTGAGGACGCGCTGCTTATGACGTTAACACTTATCTGATAAACGGAAAATACGCAAAATGATTATACTTGCACTTGAAAGCTCCTGCGACGAGACCTCCGCCGCCGTCGTGCGTATGAGCGAGGATGAACGCGACATCCTCTCAAACGAGATCGCGTCGCAAATAGAGATCCACCGCCGATTCGGCGGAGTCGTTCCCGAGGTTGCGGGACGCGCACACATCGAGATCATCGCAAAGCTTACCCACGAGGCGCTCACCTCCGCGGGCATCACGCTTGACGAGGTCGATGCGATAGGCGTCACAAACACGCCCGGACTCATAGGTGCGCTTCTCGTCGGCGTCAACTTCGCAAAATCACTCGCATATTCCGCGGGCAAGCCGCTGATCCCCGTCAATCACATCCGCGGTCACGTCGCCGCAGCATATCTCGCACATCCCGAGCTGAAGCCTCCCTTCCTTGCAATGGTAGCCTCAGGCGGACACACAAGCATTATCGCCGTCCGCTCCTACACAGACTATGAGGAGATCGGATACACGCGCGACGACGCCGCAGGCGAAGCCTTCGACAAGGCGGCGCGTGTCATCGGCATCCCGTATCCGGGCGGTGCCGAGATGGACAGACTCGCTTGTCTCGGCAACAAAAAAGCGATCAAGCTTCCCTCCCCCGCAATTCACGGTAACACTATCGAGTTTTCATTCTCGGGGCTCAAGACCGCCGTCATCAATTACGCAAACAAGGCAAAAATGAAGGGTGAGGAGCTCTGCCGCGAGGATATCGCCGCATCCTTCACGCATACGATCTGTGAGGCGATCACGGAAAAGCTCGCGCTCGCGCTTGACAAAACGGGCATGGACAAGCTCGTGCTCGCAGGCGGCGTTGCCGCAAACTCGCATCTGCGCGCCGCCGTATCCGCTCTCGCGGAAAAGCGCGGCGTTGCCTTCTACGTTCCGCCTATGTCGCTCTGCGGCGACAACGGCGCTATGATCGGAGCGCAGGCGTATTATGAATATATGTCGGGCGTTCGCGGTGATGCATCTCTGAATGCCCGTGCAACGGGCGAATAAGCTGTTTTTTGACGTAATTTGTCGAAAAATGCCGTCGACAGATGAGCTTGTCTGTGGAAAACCTTGTTGAAACTGTGGAAATATATGGCAATGTCGTGATGAATCTGTAAACAGCTCGTAAGCTGACGTTTATTAATCGCGAATCATGTCACCTATGACAAAAATTTGGAGAATACTGTGAAGATCCGTATCGAATATAAAAACGGAATATTGAACGTCCCCGCCTCCGTTGCCGACAACATCGGCGGCGCGACAAAAACAGACCTCGCTCTCATCCTGCTTTTCGCCAAGGATCCGTCCGTATGCGACGCGATCGACTCAAAAGCGGATGAGCTTGCGGAAAAGCTCGGCACTGACCGCGCCGAAATAATGGCATCCGTCGCGTTTTGGCGCGGTGCAGGTGTGATCTCCGTCGAGGACGAAAAGCGGCGTGTGCCCGAGCGCAAGCTCGCGCCGAGCCGCGAGATCCCGCCCCTTTCGGCAGAGGACGTCGAGCGCATGGCAAAGACAGCGCCCGAGCGTCTCACTCTCATCGACGCTTGCTCGCAAACTCTCGGACGTATGCTCAATTCGTCTGAAAGCTCGTGCCTGCTCGCTCTGCGCGACTACCTCGGTGTAGACGACGAATATATCCTTCTGACAGCGGCATACTGCGTCCGCAAAGGCAAAAAGAACGTAAAATACATAGAAAAAACAGCGCTTTCACTCTATGACAATGACATCGAAACGACATCCGCGCTCGAAGAGCATCTGCTTTGGCTTGAGACACGAGACGAGCTTGAATCCCGTCTGCGCCGTCTGATCGGAGCGGGCGAGCGATCCTTTACGTCAAAGGAAAAGGAACGTTTCGGACGTTGGCAGAGAGAATACGGCTTCGAATTCAATATGATCGAACTCGCATACGAAAAAACAGTCGATGCGACAGGAAAGGCGTCTGTTGCGTATATGGATAAGATCCTCTCATCCTGGCACGAAAAAGGATACCGCGCCCCCGATGACGTCACGTCTGGCGAATCCTCCGCCAAGGGCGCGTCGGGCAGCTTCGACACAGACGACTTTTTCAGTATGGCAGTCAAGCGTGGGCTTGAAAACGGATAAAAACACTTTTGGAGTAATTTATGGGCTACAGACGTGAAGAATACATAAAAGCGAACGCGGTTTTGGCGGAGCGCAAGCTGCGCGCCGAAAACGAAGCGGAACGCAAACTTTCGGAAATATACAAAAAGCTGCCTACGGTCAAGCTGATCGACGCGGAGCTCGCGCGAACTGAGGGCAAGATCATAGACGCGATCAGACTCGGTCCGCAGGGCGTCAAGGCACGTATGTCCGAGCTTGAGAAGGAAAATCTTACGCTCACAAACGAAAGAGCCAAGCTCCTGCTCGCCAACGGCTACCCCGAAAACTACACGGAACCCGAATATTTCTGTCCCGATTGCGGCGACAGCGGCTACGTCGATGGCAAAATGTGCGTTTGCAAGAAGCGCGCGCTCGTTATGGCAGGCTATGAAAGCTCCGGTGTAGGCGCGCTGATGAGATCACAGAGCTTTGACACGTTTTCATTCGGATATTACTCGGGCGAGGCACTGCAAACAGCGAAGCACAATTACGACACCGCAAAAAGATACGCCGAAAGCTTCATCGGAAACGGCGACGGCAATCTCCTTTTCGTCGGTGCGACCGGACTCGGCAAAACGCATCTTTCCACCTCCGTCGCAGTCGCCGTTATCGAACGCGGATTCGACGTGAAATACGAAACTGCGCAGAATCTTCTTGCCGATTTTGAGGCAAAGCAGTTCCGCAGCTCTTACTCTGCTATGGACGAGGACCCCACCGAGCGTTATTTTGAATGTGATCTGCTCATAATCGACGATCTCGGCACGGAAATGGTAAATCAGTTCACGGTATCGTGCCTTTACAACCTCATCAACACCCGCATCAACCGCGGCAAAGCTATGATAATCAACACGAATCTTTCCTCCGCGGAAATGAGACGCCGTTATTCGGACAGAATAACAAGCCGTCTTTTCGGAGAATTTTCCGTGCTTCTTTTTGAAGGCGGTGATGTCAGAGCCGCAAAGCTTAGAAAATAACGCATAAAAACGGGGCCTTCCTTTCGGGAGGTCCGTTTTTTGACAAAAAATATCGAATTTTTCTTAATTTTTCTCAAAAAAGCTATTGACAAGCCCTCACCTTTGTGATATTATACTCGTGTTAATCCAAAGACAGCAGGTTGCGGTAAAAGTGATGCAAATCATCTTTCCTGCCGAGGAGAGTTTATATAGAGTCGAGTGTGCATTTATGCCCATTCGATGCGTTTGTAAATTCCGTTTCCTCGGTTTAGACCGTAGGAAACTTTTTTATTGTCTTTGTTGACTAACCTTTATAAATCTTATAGAGGAGGTAAACACATGCCCAGCAAACAGATTCTTGAGAGCAAGCAGGCTATCGTAGCAGAGCTTGCCGAAAAGATCCGCAAGGCTCAGTCCGGCGTTATCGTTAAGTATCAGGGTATCACCGTTGGTGACGACACCATCATGCGTAAGAAGATGCGTGAAGCAAACGTTGAATACGTTGTTATGAAGAACTCCCTCACAGGCAGAGCTTGTGACGAAGTTGGATACGGCGAACTCAAGGAACACCTTTCCGGAATGAACGCTATCGCGATCAGCTACACTGACCCGGTCGCTCCCGCAAAGATCCTTAAGGAATACGCTGAGAAGATCGAAACCTTCGAAATCCGCGGAGGATTCCTTGAAGGTAAGGTTATCGATCAGTCCACAGTTAACGAACTGGCTGACATCCCGTCCAGAGAAGTACTTCTCTCCCGCTTCCTCGGAAGCATCCAGTCGCCGATTTCCGGATTTGCACGCGCACTCCAGGCAATCATCGACAAACAGAGCGAAGGAGCTCCTGCAGAAGAAACAGCTCCCGAAGCACCTGCGGCAGAATAATCGCCGTACATCTCATTCATTTATTTTAGGAGGAACTTAAAATGGCATCCGAAAAGATCACAGCTATCGTTGAAGAGCTTAAGGGTCTGTCCCTTCTCGAGCTCAACGAACTCGTAAAGGCAGTTGAAGAGGAGTTCGGCGTATCCGCAGCTCCCGTAGCAGTAGCAGGCGCAGTTGGCGCAGCAGCTCCCGCAGAAGAAGAAAAGACCGAATTCGACGTTATCCTCAAGAGCTTTGGCGCTTCCAAGCTCAACGTTATCAAGGTTGTTCGTGAACTCACCGGTCTCGGACTCAAGGAAGCAAAGGAAATGGTTGAAGGCGTTCCCGCTAAGCTTAAGGAAGGCATCTCCAAGGAAGACGCTGAAGGCTACAAGGCTAAGCTCGTTGAAGCCGGCGCAGAAGTTGAAATCAAGTAATTTCACTCAAAACAGAAAAAACCACACTCACTCGAGTGTGGTTTTTTGTTTTGGAGAAAAAAGTTACTCTCTCGCTTTGCAATCGTCGCAAAGTGCTCGGAGATTGAGCTCATAGGAAATAATATCCGCCCCCGACATTTCTCGGAACATCGGCGTAAGATCGCCCCAGAACACGTCCTTGACCGCGCCGCACACAGGACACATGATGTGATCGTGCGGCTCCGTGTTCTTGTCATAACGGTTTGATCCGTCCGAAACCTCGACAAGACGAATCTCCCCCGCGTCCAACATCAGCGAGAGATTGCGGTAAACTGTTCCGTACGCAAGCGACGGCATAACAGTTTTCGCGTCACGGAAGATCTCCTCCGCTGTCGGATGACGGTCGGAGCTTTGTATTATATTAAGTATCAGTTCGCGTTGACGTGTCATGCGGCACCTCTTTTTAAGAATAGGAATAAGTCCTATTTATATTATACATACTTTTTCGAAAATATCAAGTGTTTTTTCGTTGACATATTGCAGTAAACTCAAAAATATGTCAAAATATAATCGGTAGCACACCAATATACGGATAAAATGTGAGGCCTGATATGAAAAAATACGATCTCAATCTCAAAAACCGAAAAAGAGAGCCGGTTCCCGAGCTTGCACCGCTTTGCCGCAGGATTGCCGCAGACGGCACGGTACTGCTAAAAAACAACGGAGTTTTGCCGTTCGGAAAGGATGACATTGTCTCCGTCTTCGGCAGAACAGCGTTTGACTATATCGCATCGGGCACAGGCTCCGGCGGTCTTGTCCGCACAGCATACAAAACAAACGTCATCGACGGCTTTCGCCGAGTCAGACGCGCAAAGCTCAACGAATCTCTCATCTCCGAATATAAAAAATGGCTGAAATCTCATCCGTTTGACAACGGCCACGGATGGGCAACAGAGCCGTGGTTTCAAGTCGAATACGTTCCCGAAGAAGCGCTGATCAAAAAAGCGGCGTCGGAATCTACCGCCGCGCTCATCGTCATCGGAAGACTTTCCGGCGAGGACAAGGACAATAGTGCCGAGGTCGGCAGCTACTTCCTCACCGATGATGAAACGGAGCTCATCCGTCGAGTCACCTCCCACTTCGACCGCGTCGCCGTCGCGCTCAACGTAGGAAATATCATAGATATGTCTTGGGTAGAAACGTTTGACGTCGGCGCCGTGCTTTATCTCTGGCAGGGCGGACAAGAGGGCGGACTTGCCGCCGCAGACGTACTGACGGGACGCGTTGCTCCGTCGGGCAAGCTCCCCGACACAGTCGCGGCATCGATCGACGACTATCCCTCACACAAAAATTTCGGTGATCCCCGCGGCAACGTCTACGAGGAGGATATCTATGTCGGTTACAGATATTTCGAAACATTCGCTCCCGAAAAAGTCCTCTTCCCGTTCGGCTTCGGCCTCACCTACACAGATTTTGACGTTGATTTCACGGACGCTCACGCCGCAAACGGACGCATTTTCGTCACGGCGTGCGTCAAAAACGTCGGAACGTCAAAGGGCAAACAGACAGTCCAGCTTTATTTCGGCGCGCCCGAAGGAAAGCTCGGCAAGCCTTCACGTCAGCTCGCCGCATATGCAAAGACAAAAACTCTCGTCCCCGGCACCTCGCAGACATTGAAGCTCTCATTCCCTATCCGCGAAATGTCCTCATACGACGATTCAGGCGCAACCGGACACAAGTCCTGCTACGTCCTTGAAGCAGGCGATTACGTGATTTTCGGCGGCACGGACGTAAGATCTGCCGCGCCGATCTTCACCTATACGAAGCCCACGCTCACCGTAACTCAAAAATGCACCGAAGCGCTCTCCCCCGTGCGCGAATTCCGACGCATGAGAAACGAGGGAGGCAAGCTCGTGTATGAACCCACACCGATGCGCACGTACGATCCCGTCAAGCGCATCCGCGATGCGCGCCCCACCTGCGCAGAATTCGGCGGCGACAGAGGAATAAAGCTCGCTGACGTCAAAAACGGGCGCGCAACGATGTCGGAGTTCACCTCCCAGCTCACGGATGCAGAGCTCGCTTGCCTCATCAGAGGCGAGGGAATGGGACTTGACAAGGTCGATGTTTACACGACCGCCATTTTCGGCGGCGTAACGGACACGCTCAAGCATTACGGCATCTCGATCACTACCAATTCCGACGGTCCCTCCGGCATCCGTTCCGATTGGGGTGAGATCACAACTCTTATGCCGAACGGCACGCTCATTGCCTCCACCTTTGACGATAACGCCGTCGAGGAGCTGTTCGTTTACGAGGGTGTCGAGCTCTACACGCACAATCTTGACGCGCTTCTCGGTCCCGGTATGAACATTCACCGCCATCCCTGCAACGGACGAAATTTCGAATATTTCTCCGAGGATCCCCTCCTCACCGGTAAAATGGCGGCGGCAGGATCGCGCGGAATCTCCGTTTCGGGCACGTACGCGACCGCGAAGCATTTTGCGGCGAACAGCCAGGAGAAAAACCGTTTCGGATGCGACGCTGTCGCAAGCGAACGCGCGTTGCGCGAGATCTATCTGCGTGGATTTGAAATTGCTGTCAAAGAAGGCGGAGTCAAGGCGATAATGACCTCGTACAATCCCATAAACGGCATCCAGAGCGCGTCAAACTACGACCTCACCACCCTGATTTTGCGAGGTGAGTGGGGCTATGACGGCTTCGTTATGACAGACTGGGACGCGCACATGAACGAGATCGGAGGCAAGGGTACGCCACGCGATCGCGCAAGAATGATCAGAGCGCAAAACGATATTTATATGAAGGTTCCCGACTCCGAAAAAGCAAATTCGGAGGACAACGTACTGTCCGCACTCGATGACGGCACTATCACACGTGCGGAGCTCGTGAGATGCGCGGAAAACCTTCTTCGCTATATAATGAACACACCCAACTTTACACGAATGGAAAAACAGCATGAAACTTGACGGACTTAAAGTTAACTTTCTCGGTGACAGTAGCACGAAAAGTTAATTTGCCATAAAGTATTACCTCATCGGTTTCGTGCTTAAAATCCTCGCAAAACGGGTCCCAACCCTTTTTGCCGCACCGAGGTGCGGTTCCGAGGATTTGGCGTTCATTTACTATTATTTTCGCCGCAGGAGCGGCATGAAAGGCTAAATCTTATGAAACTTGACGGACTTAAAGTTAACTTTCTCGGTGACAGTATAACAGAGGGGCACGGGACGAGCGACGAAAAGCATCGCTACGACACCGTGCTCAAGGACCTGGGAGAATTGGCAGTCACACGCAATTACGGCATCGGCGGCACGCGCATTGCCTATCACTCCGGCGCGAGTGTATGGCCCGTATGGGATCTCTACTTCTGCGGACGCGCGACGAAAATGGCTCCCGATGCAGATCTCGTCATCGTATTCGGCGGTACCAACGACTACGGCCACGGCAACGCGCCGTTAGGCACGTCCGAGGACACGACGCCCGACACGTTCTGCGGAGCTGTCAACTGGCTGATGAAGTTCCTCCGCGAGGCATATCCCACCGCAAAGCTCGTCTTTATGACGCCGATGCGCCGACTCGGTGACGAGGCTCCGTCGCCGCTGACAGGTCACGCGCTCGTTGATTACGTTGACGCGATCATAGACGCGGGTGCGCGTCACAGCATCGCGGTGCTCGACCTCTACCGCGAGCTCCCGATCGACCCCAACATCCCCGATATGATGCAAAGATACGTCCCCGACGGACTTCATCCGAACGACGAGGGACACAAGCTCATCGCAATTTTGCTGTACGAATTTCTGGCAAAGCTACAGTGAAAAACAAACTGTTGACAGCAGATCTGTTTGCGTGATATAATGTAATTAGGGGGGTGTGAAACATCACCCGCTTCCGTAAAATCACAAATTAACGGGAGGAAAAATCTATGCTGCAAGCAATTTTTGACGCACTAATATCAGTTCTCGGAAAAACTTGGTTCAATGCCTTGATCGTGGTCCTCACGATTCCGATCTTTGCTTTCCACGTCATCAAATCGGATGTGAAACTTCCGATCAAGGTGATTCGGATCGCACTCGCGCTCGCCGTCGCAGCTTTCACGCTCGTTCCTATCGGTGTTGACGCGATTCGCTTCGGCTTCGGCTCGTGGGAGGAGCTCGTGATCGTATTGTTCGGCGGAGTGATCCTCTTCATCATAGCGTTCGCTACCTCGATCCCGGCGTTCAGAAACAAAAAGCCCGCGCCGCTCTATTCAGTCAGTCTGCCGATATTCTTTATCCTGTTTGGGCTCGCATCCTTCAACGTCATCGCCGCCGTTACCGCGGCACTTATGCTCATTGTCAACGTAATCACGATCGCAACAAAAAAGCACCTCAAATGAGGTGCTTTTTTCATATCTCGCCGTTTTTGCGTCGCATCATCGTAGCCATTCTGTGCGCGGACGGCCACGCAACGAGCCAATCATTGATAAAGCCCTTGCCGTTATTCTCCTCGCGCGCGGAGAAATACCAGTTCGTGTGCGCATACGCCTCGCCCTGCGAGCCTCTCGGACGCACTCTGCCTCTCGGGTCGGCAGTTTCTCCGTCCGCGATGCAATATGTGACGTTATCCCACATCAGCTTAGCGAATTTCGCGTACGTTTCATCGCCCGACAGCGCCGCATAGCGCGCCATATCGGCGGAGATAACGCCGCCCCACGGGTCGATGTGCGCATGCTGTGCCGAAACGACCGTACCGCCCTTCGTATGGAATCCCATCTTCGCAAAATCGGACGTTTCCGGATAGATCGCATCAAACGTAAACATCCATGTCGCAAGGTAGACCGCCGCATGACGCGCAATATCGAGCCATTCGCGCTCGCCCGTCAGCTCATACAGATCAAGCGCCGTATATAAGAACGGACAGCACGACTCCTTGTCAACACAGGAGGTATCGAGCGCTCCCGCCGCACACGCGAACTGCGAAAGATCGCGTGTGTAATAATAACGGAGAAGTTTTTTCGCCGTTTCGAGATATTTTTCTTCGTTTGTGTATTTATACGCCGTCGTGAGCGCAAATCCCGCAAACATCCCCCCCGATCCGGTGTACGAAACGGCGTTGCCGTTCATGTTTATCGCAGACGGCATACCGAGCTCATCCGAATAAAGCGAGACGTACAGATCCATCAGTCCCATCAGACGCGAGAACAGCTCGGGCTTTTCAACGCCCGCTTTTTTGAGCGCGGCGTAGGTGTGCAGCATCTGCATAGCTCCGTAACCCGTATTAACAGTGTCGGCAACCTCACGCGCAACCGCGTCGGGCTTGCGCAAAACCTCGATGTGAGACGCGAGCCAACCGTTATCTCTCGTTCCGAGACGGAGCCAGGTATCGATCGCGCAAAGCGCGATCTCGAGCGACTCACGGTTGCCGTTTTCGACGTAATCGGTCACATACGCGAGCATAAGCGTCGAATTCTGACCGCACCATCCAAGCTCGTGCCAGCCGCCGCAAGTAACAAACTTTTCCGTATCGGGCTCTCTTCGGTGGAGTCCCGTAACAAAAAGTGCTCCCTGCTTGCCCTCAACGAGCAGATTTCGCGTATGCATCATAGCGAGCTTCCAAAGCTCGTCCTCCGTATGCGCCGGCTCTGACGTCATATCGAGCACCATTGCCGCCGCGTCATATACCTTTATAACACCGAAGCGCTCTGCTTCGGGCTCGCAAACGACCGCAAACGACACGCATTCAAAGCGTTCGCCCGCGTCAAGCTTGACTGTGCCGAGGATTGGATCCGCGTACGCGTCTCTGTACGCGTACGTCACGGGCGCCTCGATTTCCGGACGGTAGATGCGCTGACGCGCGTCACCGTCGCCGCCGATAACGATCGAGCAGCCGGATTCAAGACTCTCGGCATTCTCTGCGGAGGCAAAAAGCCCTACGCAGATGTTTTTTCCATCGCGCACGCCCTCCGTCACCGTTGCTGACGGAAGTCCCGTGCGTGAGTAACCGAATATCCAGGGCTTGCCGTCACGCGTCAAGCCTTTTGGCTCGCCGTTTTTTCCAAAGCGGTTGCCGTCATACGAAACTGACGGCACGAGCGTGAAATACGGTTCATATCCGGTGTTGATCTCAAGCACGAACACGTACTCTCCTGCGGAATCGGACACGTTTTCATAAACGTCCGTGACGCGGAATACGCCGTCCCGAACAGCAAAAACGCGTCTTTTAACCGCGATCTCGCCGTCGCACCAGGTATACGCGCCGTCAGATTCCGTCCATTCGGCTTTGTGCTCCGTGCCGTTTTTAATGTATACAGTACTGTTTTCAAAGAAATCGATCATGGTCTTGCCCTTCCTTTGACGTTTATTCAGTCACATCTTCCGTTTCGGGTACGTATCCTTCCGGATATTCGAAATTGACGATGTTTTTGAACATATCAACGTGATAATCGTGGAGCTTTTCGTACTTTTTCTTACCCTTGAAGACAGAAATCGTCGATATCTTACGTATGCAGAGCACCGTATCATCGGGGAGAGATGACATAACGCTGTAATATTTACCGAACTTCGTGCTGTGAAGATAAATTCCGCAATCATCGTAAAGCTCAAGCTCGGCAAGCTCCTCTTCCGTGAACAGATCCGTCATCTTCATAAATCCGCCCTCGGCACGAACTCTTTCATACAGCGATGGATCCAAGAGGCACACAACAGCCTCACCCGCAAAGATCTCCATATCGAACTGCTTGATGTTCTGCGCGTTTGCGGCAAGATCCACGTACAGCTCTTGACTTTCAGCTTCTGCCTCGGACTCGAGCGCCTCAAGCTTTGCCTCTGAAACGCAAGTCAAGGTGATGAGCGTCATGCCCTTTTCGCCGTCTTCGTTGTAATCGTCAATATTGTCCCTGATCGCGGACTTGAAGCTGATTACGTCACCTGCGGAGAGGTATTCGGGGCCCGCATACATAACGTATACGTCAGGAACCTCACGCGTAATAAACTGATATCCGCACACTCCGATCACTATCGCAAAAAACAGCGTGATGATCGTGTGCCATTTGTAATGATACCAATAGTTTTCAAACCATTTCGAAAAGCGTTCGCCTTTTTCTCCGAAGCCTTGAAAATCATATTTTTCGTCGTGATCGTATTTATTTCCGTTCATGTTGTTTCCCTACTGTAGATTTTATATCCGTTCAATTTTGCCATGATCGAGCCTGTATATTTCACCGTAAAATTCTGTCTTTTCATCGCGACACACGATCACAGCATCGTCACACAAACCGTGTATTACGCGTTTTTCGGACAATTTCAGTAGCTCATAGAGATCCGAGTTCACATCAAAATGAGGTTCAACCGAAACATCAACAAGTCCAAGACCTTCGTAAATTAGCTGTTCGCGATGACCGCACGAAAGCGTGCAGATCGCGCTCTTTGCCATATTGATCGAGCCTGCGCTCATACCAATCACTACACCTTGATGATTGCGTAACACATCTTTCAGTCCGTATTTTTCAAAATAATAAAATTGTGTGGGAGTATCTCCGCCTGCGAGCCACACCACATCAGCATTTGCGACAGTATCCTGCGCCTCCTTAGGAGTCATTCTGCCATCAACAACACACGATGCTTCAAATGTTATCTCGACATCAGCAAGCATTTGGAGGAAATGTCGAAAATATTTGTCAGTTTTTTCATGTATATGCTCAAATTCCGAGGCTACGAAGGCAAACCGGGATCGTCTCACAAGCGTCTCATTAAAGACACGCGCTGTTGCCGCATCCAATCCGTTAGGAAACATACTTGTCAATATACAAGCAGCCATACACACCTCCGCAAATCTTCTTTCCCACATTATAACACACGCGCCGCGTCGATTCAACCGTACTGCGTAAAAGTTATCTGTTCTGAATATGTTTGTTTACAAAAAAGAGAAAAAGCAAGGGGAGCCGCAGCTCCCCTCATTTTTGTTTTTATCTTACGATCTCGACAGTGTATCCGGCTTCTCGGAGCATTTCCGCCATTCCGCCCTCTCCGACAACGTGTGCCGCACCGACGCAAATAAACATCTCATCTCCCGATTCGAGCGCCTGCACCGCAAATTCCGTCATCGTGACGTTTCTGTCGTCCTCCATAGCCTTGGTGTATTCCTCGTAGAGACGTTTTTCGTCCTCGGTCTCGAACTCAATTTCCATATCGAGATATTCCGCGAACGCTTTTTCGTCGCCCGCCACCCAAAGATCCATCATAAGATTGATCTCTTCATCGAGTTCATCAAGCCGATCGTAATCCGCGATCGCGCCTTCAAGCAGATATATCTGCAGTTCCTCCGAAAATCCCGCCATCATTCCGTATTGAAAAGCTACGGACTCAACCTCCACGAGCTTTTTGCCCTTTTCCTCGGCAAGCCGCATCAAATGCATATCAACGCCGTTTTCCGTGTCAAGTTCAAGCAGCTCATACGTACAGGTGTTTATGAAATCAACCCAAAGTGCGGGCGAATAGTAATCGAGCACCTCGTCGTAGTATCCGTGTCCGTCAAGCACGGATGCGGCGGAAAGATACAGACTCGTCGAGATATGATCCCTCACCGTCGTTCCATCTACATACAAATACTGCATAAGCGCTTCAACCTGCGCGTCAACGTCAGTTTCAAAGCTTATGATGTCACACTCAACGGCAAGCGCGTCGCTTCCCTCAAAGGCGTCCATAACGTAATCGGGCAACGGATAATAGTCCTCTCTGCCGACGTGGATCGAGCCAAAGAGCCAGACAACGTCACCGTCCGCGTCCATTACCTTATACAGAAGCGGAGTTGAGCCGTCGATAGGCTCATCAGACACATCGGTTTCCGGTTCCGCGGTCGTGTCGTCGGGAATTTCCGCTGACGTATCCTCCGAGAGCTCATCCGAATCCTCTTCGGCAGAGGTTTCCGTGACGTCCTCCGTTTCGTCCGTTTTGCTTTCGCGATCGTCATTTTCGATTTCTTCGGTCAATTCATCGTCATCTACAGGCTCGTTCGAGACGCATCCAACGACCGAAAGGCAAAGGATCGCTGCAAGAATCAATGTAAGAGTTCTTTTTTTCATAGGTCCTCCTGTCTTTGGGCTGAAATCGGATATTCTTTCAGTGTCAATTTAATTATATCGAAAAACGCGACATATTGTCAACAAAAACTTCATTCCCACTTCTTCCACACATCCGGGCAATAGCCGAGCGTCGCGGACTTACCGTTACGCACGATGGGAGTTTTCAAGACCTGCGGATTTTCGAGGATCTTTTCCTCACGTGCCGCGCCTTCAATGTATTTGATGAGCATCAGCGTGTCGTTGTCGCGGCAGCCCTCGTCCAGCATCGCGTCAAGACCGCCCACCGCCTGCGCGACGCTCCTGAGCTCGCCGCGGCTAAGCGATTTTTCCATCAGATCGACAAACTGGAACCTGATGCCTCGCTCCTTGAAGAAGCGCTGTGCCTTTTTCGTATCGTTGCACTTTTTCGTGCCGAAGATCTGTATGTTCATATTTTCTCCTCACTTGAACAGCGAACATCCCGCCGCACGGAAATGCTCACACAGCTCACGAAGGTTGTCCTCCGACAGATTGAACTTACGTGAAAGACACGTCGTGCAGTAATGCACCTCTGTCGCACGGCTGATGAGCTTTTTTGAAAGTCCGATCTCATCAGAGGTCAGCTCTCTTTCGCAATCCGCACATTTCATCTCTTGACAAGACGGGCGATGTACATCTTACAGTCGTGAGCCTTAACGTGGACTCGCATATATTCGCGGTACTTCTCTTCTCCGCCATCGAAGATGTTGCGTGCGGCAACATCATATCCCGACGAAGCGGGCAGACCGAAATCGCTGAACGTGAGGTAGATATCGCCGTCACGCTCATCCATATTGAAGAAGCCGAGCGCGTAGGTGCCGTCGTCAAGATGCTTCATCATAACATACAACTTATCGCTCCACATATGATGTGTCGCCATAGGCGGACGCGCCTCCGCGTCCTGATTTATACGCAGAAGATCAGTGTTCGTGACAAGCTTTTTCGTTTCATCGTTCATCGTACGGATATCGCAGCCGAGCATAAGAGGCGCAGAGAACATACACCAAAGCGAGAACTGCGAGCGGTAGTCAGCGTCGTTACATCCTGTCGTGCCGACGAGGCCTTTACCGTACATGCCGACGGTAAGCATATCTATATCGTTATAGCACTGCGGTGCGGATGTTCCGAGCTTATCAAGCTGACTCATCGCGATGCGGCGATACGACTCGGGATTGTCGAAGATGTCGCCCGTTGAGCGGTACATATGAGCACCCGTTGAGCGTATCCACTGCCATACGTTGTCGCTTCCCCAATTGCAGGCAGAAAACAGTATGTTCCGCCCCGATGCGCGGAGCGCCATACCCATTCGGCGGTAGAGAAGCTGTCCGTCAACGCCGTGAGGCTTGTAGCAGAAGTCGTATTTAAGGAAGTCAACGCCCCAGGATGCAAACGTCTCCGCATCGAGAAATTCGTGGTCGAAAGAGCCGGGATAATCGGCGCAGGTGCGCTGACCGGCGCACGAATACATACCGAATTTGAGTCCTTTGCCGTGGATGTAATCGGCAAGATCCTTCATTCCGTGAGGAAATTTCGCCGGTTCGGGCACAAGCTTGTCCGTCTCGGGATCACGGATCTTTTTGCTCCAGCAGTCATCAATGACGATATATTGATATCCCGCATCTTTGAGTCCGAGATCAACGAACGCATCCGTGCTTTCGCGAATGAGCTGATCCGAAATGTTGTGTCCGAACGTGTTCCAGGTGTTCCAACCCATCGGTGGACGGTTAACTAACATAATATTCCTCCGTTGCTTTTGTTGTTTTATTCATCAGGGGAAGCCCCCTTACATTTTCGATTATACTAAACAGCGGCACAAAAATCAACAAAATCAGCGCAAATGGACGTTTCTTTTTTTGCGCACGGTCAAATACGGAAAATTTTATGATATAATGAAAAAAGTCCACGTCGGAACGTAATGTCGGCGGTACTTTTCCCGTTATTTTAAGTGAAAGGCCTTGAATCGCACACGAAAGGAGCTTTTGTTTATGGAAGACAAGCAGATAATAGACCTGTTTTGGGAGCGCTCCGAGACTGCTGTTCTCCAAACTGAAGAAAAATACGGACGTTACTGCCTGTACATCGCAGAATCGATCCTCGGAAACGCCGAGGATGCGAAAGAGACCGTCAACGACGCTATGCTCAAAACGTGGAACTCGATCCCTCCGAACCGCCCCGCATCGTTCAAGTCTTACGTCGGTATGATATGCCGTCAGACAGCGCTCGACAGATATGAAAAGCTGCACGCCGAAAAGCGCGGAGGTCACCTTGCGTCTGTGCTTGACGAGCTCACGGAATGCGTCCCCGACAACGCATCGGACACAGACCTCGGCGAAAGCCTCGCTCTGCGCGACGCACTTGACAGGTTCGTACGTTCGCTTCCGCGTAAAGCACAAGCCGTTTTCGTACGCAGGTATTGGTATGCAAGTCCCATATCCGAGATCGCGGCGGAATATTCCATGAACGAGGGAGCAGTTGCCGCGCTCCTGTCCCGCACACGAAAGAAACTCAAGCATTTTTTGCAAAAGGAGGGCATTTATCAGGTATGAAAAGTACAGATATTTTCAGAGAGCTCGGCGGTATCGATCCGAACGTGATCGAAAGCTCCGCCCCGGGCAAAAGCATCAAAAGCCGTAGCTTAAATGCGTTTGTCAGATGGGGATCGTTCGCCGCTTGCCTCGCGCTCATTTTGACGGCGTGTATATTGATAATCCCCGAAGCGTCTGCACCCGCAGATCCGAACGAGCCAGTATACGTCCGCTATGATGAGCTGACGGCGGGAAGAAACACGACAGGATTTTCGCAAGAAGAAAGTTTACGCATATATTCGTGGAGCTGGGATCAAAAAACGCCTGATGAAAAATACGGCAGATTCACGATAAACGGACTTAACTACGGTGGACGCGGCAGTATAGTCGGAGAAGAATTCCTTGGCGAGGTCATAGGCATCGGCGAAGCGAGCGGAACAGATCCGGAAACATACAAAACATACACCGAAAGCTTCGAGGCTCGCCGCATCAAAGGACTCGATGAAGGTCATTCCGTGGCGGTAAATTTCGACGGAACGTATTATCTTTTCTCAACAATGTCGATACACACCTACGCGATAGATACCTGTCCTGCCACGTTCGGAGAGCTGATCGATGTATTTGCTCTTTCGGAAACACTTCCGTTTTCCAACTTCAGCATTGTAGACAACCGCGAAACGAATTATTACAATCTAAAGCACTACACGCTGACCGACAGCGACGGATTTTGGGAAATCTTGCTAAAATGCAGAGATGCCAAGGGTTCCACAGCATATTCCTTCAGTGGTCTTGACAGTTCCCTTGCCTTTTCCGCTACATCAGGCGCACTGGATATCTATAAGCTAAATTTCACCGTATCCACATCCGGTGAGATCTTCACGAACATTTGCAGCGTAGGGCTAAACTTTAAGATCGGAAAAGACGCCGCAAAGGAGCTCATCGATTACGCACTTGCACATTCCGTTGAATCAACACCGGAACCGTATGAACATTTCGTTGTCGGATATATAACAGAGATCAACGACGATTATTTTGTAATCGACGATTCCGCTATATGCACAGACCCAAGTGAAGGACTTTGCTATCGCGTGCCACTTGATAACCTCAAAATACGACGCGAGATCGACAGATTTTACGAAGTCGGAAGCTTTGTAGGTGTCGCATTCTCCGGCACTATCGACATTGCCAACGGCAATACCGTGATCGGACCGTATAGGTTCGAACGCTTCAAAATTTCTTCAGACGGCGAAATCCGCGTCCTTGAATAACAAAAAAAATCCGCCCTCTCGGGCGGATTTTTTATTACGTAAGTGCAATTACTGCTTTTTAAGCGCCTTATACTTAGCGACGTTTTCGTTGGTATATCCGATAAGGCAGGAGTTGTTGTGACGGTAGATCTCAACGATCGCGTTCTTGATCTCGTCCATTTTGTCCTTGCCCATAGTCGCAACCTCTCTCGGCTTCATTGTCTTGGTCGCGAGATAGATGGAATCGTTTACCGCGATCGGAATGAAAAGGAGGGATCTTGTGAGTCTGTGCTTGTACGTCCAAAGGACGTCGCTGTAAGAAAGGACGATACCCGTGCCCTTGCAGAAAATTTAGTTATCGGTAAGCACCAGCTTGCCGTTTACGTATCTTTTCGCGTTAGCAGAGGTGAGCTCCGTTGCGGCACGGTCAAGCTCTCCCTTGCTCTCAAGCGCTTCAAGGCACTTCTTTGAGCGGCTCATAGTGGGGAGCGTTCCGAAGAGAAGCGCGAGAAGACCGATGATGGTCGTAAGCGGAAAGACCGTGAGGATGATAATAACTGTCAGATTCGGATTTATGAATCCTTTGATTGTTTTCTTGCTGTTCATAATGAGTCTCCTGAAAATGTTTTCGACGCCGAGCGTTTTCGGCATAGATTAATTATATCTCCGACGGATATACTTGTCAAGGAATATTAAATGCTGTCGGAAGATAGCGTTTTATATCTCAAACGCGTCCGCCCGCGCTCCGTTGTCTCACTTTTCCTCAATCGAAAGCGTATACGTTCCGGAGCCGACAGACTCGCTCACGAGCAGATATCCGCCGTCCTCCGTCGCGATTGCCGCGACGGGCTCGCCGTCAAGCATCACCGTTGCACCGTCGAAAAGCGCCGGCACGTACACGTTTGCCGTAACGCCGACAGGCACCGTCAGCTTCAGCGTGAACACGCCGTTTTCTCTGTCATATTCCCAGTGCGACGTGATCGTACCGTGCACGGTATCGACACTTCCGCTGACGTAAGTCAACTCATCGATCACCGACGGCTTGACGTTGACCGTGTCATAAGCAACGTCAGCGGCGCTTATTCCCGCAAGATATTTCGTGAACCATTCCTTGACGTGTCCCATCATGGCGTGATTGCGCGAGCGCGCAAGTCCCCACCACAGATCCTCGAAATTCCAATACTCTGGAAGCGTCGTGAGCCCCTTGTCGATGAAATATTTGTAGCTCGGCATAGAATCGTTCATAACCATCTTGTAGATGACGTCGCTTCTGCCTGCCTCAGCGAGAGATGAGAAGACCTGACGAAGTCCGACCTCGCCCGAAGTGAGATGATAATCCGCGTCCGCTATCGCCTGCACGAGACGGTCAAGCACCTCCTCGCGGTGCTCGTCAAGGACGATGCCGCTGTAAAGCACGCATCCGTAGCCCGACTGCGTTCCGTTACCGTAAAGATACTTTTTATTGTAACATTCCTTGTTTGCGTGGAAGGCTGTTTTTATCGTTTCGGAAAGCTCGCGGTAGTGCTCCGCGTCAGCCGCGTCACCGCGCACGTCCGCGATCTTTGACATCGTGACAGCCATACGGTAATACGCCGTCGTTTCAACGAGGACAACGGGAGTCGTGCCGTAGCTTGTCATCTCGCCCCATTCGCCCATCTGACCTGTCAGGATAAGACCGTTTTTCGCGACGTCACGCTCGAGATAGGTCATATATTTCGTCATCACTCCGTAGTTATCGTCGGAGAAGATCTCCCCGTTGCCGTAGGTCTCGTAATACTGCCACGCCGTGAAGATGATCGAGCCGTTCCAGTTGAGGTCCTCATATAGACCGCCGATCTTGAAATATTCGGGCGCAATCGCGGCGATCCTGCCGTTTTTATACTGCGCATCAGCCATATCGCGAACGATCTTGGGGATCCACGAGCTGATATCGTACGTATGCGCCATAGACGTGAACATAAGACTCGGCGTTTCGAGCCATCCGAGCTTTTCTATCTGCGGACAGTCCGTAAACGTATTGTACATATTACTCTCGATCGAACGTTCGGTCAAAATATTGATCTGATTCAACACCTCGTCCGATGACGTAAACGAGCCGTTTTTGGCGTTATCGGTGCGGAGTATGTATCCGACGAAGCTTTCGCTCGTCAGCTTGATCTCGGACGGAACTGTTACCTCCAGATATCTGTATCCGTGGTAGCAGAATCTCGGACGCCACGTTTCCTCGCCCGCGCCCTTTGTTACGTAGGTATCGTATATCAGATCGCCGTGATTGCTCGCGCTCTGCGTGCAGGAAGCCTGATTGATGTGTCCCTCATATCCGTCGAAGGCATCCACCTCTGCGGGATACATACGGATGATCTGTCCTGCCGTCTCCGACGTCACCGTTATCTCGGGAATACCCGCGCCGTTGCGTCCCATATCGACAAGATACGTCGTGATACCGTCCTTTTGCGAGACTTTTTTGACGGTGATGTTTTCAGATGTAACGGTATCCGCTTCCTGAATGGCGATCGGCTCGAATTCACGTCCTATAAGCTCGCCCTTCGGAATCTCACGCTTGGGAACCAAGGACGCCTTTCCCCATTCGCTTCGCGCAATGGCGGGATCGGTGTCGTCCCAGCCTTCAATCTCAAGGCGCGCGTCGTAATCCTCGCCGCCGTACCAGCTGTTTTCCGTGATCGGCCCCTCAACGTACGCCCAACTCTCGTCGGTGCCGATAACGTCACGAGTGCCGTCCGTATACGTTACGACGACCTGCGCGATGCCCTTGACGGAACCGAACATTCCCTCGACCTCAGCCTCGCTTCTCGCGTCGTCGGTCTTGTAATAGCGACCGAGCTGACGGTGGATGCGGTAATTCGCGTACTGACCGTTGCCGAGCATAAAGGACACAGCGTTCACGCCGTCCTTGAGGATGTCCGTGACGTCGTAGGTACAGTAATACACCGTATCTCTCACGTCGGACTCGCCGGGATTGAAATACGTTCCCTCACCGAGGATCTCGCCGTTCATATGCGCCTCGAAAAGTCCGAGTCCGCTGATGTAAAGCCTTGCGGCGGCAACTGTTTTACCGCCGTCGGGCGTAAATTCCTTCGAAAATATCGGCGCGTTCGTCACTTCATCGGAGCCGCCCGATACAGTCGGAGCGTTTGTCACCGTGATCGGCTCGCCGAGCGCCTCATAGACGCTTCCGTCCTTTGACGTTTCGTAATAATACCGCTTCGGATAATTCGGGCAAACGTCACCGTCCGTAGAGCGGCTGTCCGTTCTGCAAACGAGACGGATCTCGTCGTACGTGATATCCTCGCTGAAATCGAGCACAAGCGTTATGGGCGACGCGTAAACGCTCTTTTTCGATGCGTTCGAGGTATAGCCCTGCATAGTGTCGCCGTCGATCAGATTGTTTTTATGCCACTGAGTGCCGTACGTGAAGGTGTTAGCCGCAGTTACCGACGTCTTTTTCGGCAGATCGAGCTTTTCACCGTCGCGGTAGAGCTCGAGCTCCATTAGCTGCAAGCGGAAGATGACGCCGCCGAGTGCGCCGTCGTTGTACTCGCCGAGCGCGGCGGGACCAGTCTCCGACACGTTCAGCTTAAGATATCTGCCCGTAGTCTCGCCGACCGAATCGGCAAGGACGTATCCCGCCGAGTCCGCGGAGGCGACCTTGTCGGGCATCAGCCTTTCGAGCACCTTTTCCGTACCCGCAGAGATCCATTCAGCCTGCCAATCGGACTTTTCAAGCAATCCCGTCTCGAAATAGGCAGATTCGGAGAATTCGCTCTCTTTCCCATCGCGGTCCCAGACCTTTACCTGCCAATATACGCCTTGAATCGAGCTGATCGTCTCACCGCCGTACACGATGCCGTAGTTGGCGTCGCTTTCAACCTTTCCCGAATCCCACAGATCGTATTCACCGCGTTCGAGCTTTTCCGCCTCAGACGCCGCTACTATACGGTACGCAGTCTGCGTTTGATTGCGCTCATCAGAGCCAAGCTTCCAGCTAAAGATCGGAGACACAGACTGTATCCCGATCGGATCCTTAAGATTCTGCGTCCGCAGATCAAATATTTGCATCATTTCGGTTACCTCCGAATCGTTTTTTGTTTCGTCGCCGCCCGTTTCAACGCCGCCCGTACCGTTCGTACACGCGAACAAGGAAAGCATTTGCGCCCAAAGAAGAACAGCTCCAACAATTCTTATATTTTTACGCATTTTTATTTCTCCGAAATATCCGTCCTCATCTTACAAAGTTGGTGAAAACGTGTGCCTCGCGTTCGGGAAGGCCGTAACGCTCCTTGCCGAGTGCGATACTCTTCATCAGAAAGCTCATATTCGACGCAAGCGTGCGCATGCTCTGCAAGCCCTCCGCGTCCTCTGCCGCTTCGCCGGGAGCCGATCCGTGAATGCTGTTCCAATACTGTCCCGATGCGACGGGCATACCCGATATCGTGAAAAATTTGTTCAGCTCGTCAAAGGTGGAGGACAGACCGCCGCGGCGCGCGGCAACGACGGCTGCGCCGACCTTCATTCGCTTGTCAAAGCGCGAGCTGTAAAAGAGTCTGGTCAAAAACGCGGTGAGCGTTGCGTTTGCGCCCGCGTAATAGACGGGACTGCCGACGACAAGGCCGTCGCTTGCCTCAAGCTTCGCCGCGGCTTCGTTGACAACGTCGTCGAACACGCATTTGCCCTGTCTGTAGCATTGATAGCACGCCACGCATCCGCGGATCGGAAGCGCGCCGACGTGCAGAAGCTCCGTCTCGATGCCCTCTTTCTCGAAAACCGCGATCATTTCATTGAGCGCGGCGGCTGTGTTGCCGTTTTGATGCGGACTGCCGTTGATCAGTAATACTTTCATATGCTCTCTCCTTTGCGTCGGACAGTTTAGTATACGGTGCTGATGTCTGTCACATCAAACCGATTTATCCGCCGATATTATATCACATACCTAACGAACATTCAACGGCGTCGGCGTAAAACGCACTCGGGGATTGAAATTTGATTTTTATATGGTATAATTTATTTAGTAAGGTTAAGCGAGGTGAGAATATGGGTCATATCGTTGAGTTGATTGCCGAATTACTATTTGGATTGGCAAAAAACAAACCGGATAAAATGCCGGATGATATTTCATACAACCCTAATTTCACAGTGAAACACCCAACAAAGAAAACTATCGCACGAATTGTTGCTACGT
The DNA here is from genome assembly GCA_045594085.1 of Eubacteriales bacterium. Taxonomy (GTDB): domain Bacteria; phylum Bacillota; class Clostridia; order Oscillospirales; family CAG-272; genus DTU064. The sequence continues at coordinate 37,729 of JAZNXW010000029.1, forward strand.
TAATTATTATTGCTGTGTTTGCATTGCTTTCAATAATCGTCGATACAGATACTCGAATTTTATACGCAATATTTATTGTTCTTTTGGGTGTTTTGTTAACGTTAACTTTAATCGCTTTTTCTTTTCGTTGTTATGTTACGGAAAAGCATATCCAAAAAAGCTATTGGGGATTGTTTAGTAAACATATCGAATGGAAAAAAGTTTCGTGCGTAAGAGTTGTTGAGAAAACAGATGAAACAAGTGTTATTATTGCGATTTATAATGACGACGGAAAATGTGTAATCGATTTAAACACCGATATGGAGAACGTTTGGTCTATTGTAAAAATGGCAGAAGCAAAAAACATCACGGTAAAACACGAAAAAGATTTATCATTAAAACAAATATCGCATCTTTGAGAAATGATCACATCAACACAAAAGACACCCTATGACTTTTGTCATAGGGTGTCTTCTTTTATGCTTAATTACTCAACCGGCTTCATTGTGGGGAACAGGAGGACGTCGCGGATGGAGGGGCTGTCCGTGAGGAGCATTACCATACGGTCGATACCGAAGCCGATACCGCCTGTGGGCGGCATACGGAGTTCGAGAGCATAGAGGAAGTCCTCATCGGTGGTATTTGCTTCTTCATCGCCCTGTGCGAGCAGAGCTTCCTGAGCCTTGAAGCGTTCACGCTGGTCGATCGGGTCATTGAGTTCGGAATATGCATTCGCCATTTCCCAGCCGTTCATAAAGAACTCGAATCTCTCAACGTATTCGGGATTCTCGGGCTTCTTCTTTGTCAGCGGCGAGATCTCGATGGGATGGTCCATAACGAACGTAGGCTGTACGAGATGCTCTTCAACGTATGTTTCAAAGAAGAGGTTGAGGATATCACCCTTACCGTGGCGCGCCTCATATTCAATGTGATGCTCCTTCGCGACTGCGCGAGCTTCCTCGAGCGTCTTGATCTCGTTGAAGTCTACGCCCGAATACTGCTTGACTGCGTCAAGCATCGTGATGCGTGCGAAGGGCTTACCGAGGTCCATCTCGATACCGTTATAGCTGATAACAGTCGTGCCGAGGACTTCCTTTGCAACGTAGCGATAGAGATTCTCCGTGAGGTCCATCATGCCGTGGTAATCGGTATACGCCTGATAGAGCTCCATAAGCGTGAACTCGGGATTGTGACGCGTATCAAGACCTTCGTTACGGAACACTCTGCCTATCTCATATACCTTTTCCATGCCGCCGACGATGAGGCGCTTGAGGTAAAGCTCAAGGGAGATACGGAGCTTAACGTCGATATCGAGCGCATTGAAATGCGTTTCAAAGGGTCTTGCAGCAGCGCCGCCCGCATTGGACACGAGCATGGGAGTTTCAACCTCCATAAAGCCCTGTGCGTCGAGGTAACGGCGGATAGTGCTGATGATCTTGGAACGGTTGATAAATGTATTCTTTGCCTCTGCGTTCATAATGAGGTCAACGTAACGCTGACGGTAACGCAGATCCGTATTGGTGAGACCGTGGAACTTCTCGGGAAGCACCTGAAGACTCTTGGAAAGAAGCGTTACGGACTCGGCGTGGATGGAGATCTCGCCCGTCTTGGTCTTGAACACGTTACCCTTGATTCCCACAAGGTCACCGATGTCAAGCTTTTTAAACGCCTTATATTCCTCTTCACCGAGGGAATCGCGTGCAACGTAGGACTGGATATTTCCGCTGAGGTCCTGAAGGTTGCAGAATGACGCCTTACCCATAATTCTCTTGGACATAAGTCTGCCCGCGACAGACACCGGCTGACCTTCGAGAGCTTCAAAGCTTTCCTTAATCTCGCCTGCGTGATGAGTCTGATCGTACTTGGTGATAACGTAGGGATTCTGCCCCTCCTCGCAGAGAGCTGCGAGCTTTTCGCGGCGAACCTTCAATATATCCGAAAGTTCCGCTTCTGTTCTGATGTTTTCGTTTTCGCTCATAATGACTGTACCTTATTTCTTGGATCTTGCTACTTCAAGAACGCGGAGCTTGATGACGGATCCGTTGGGAGTGTGTGCTTCCGCAACGTCACCCACCTTCTTGCCCACGAGTGCGGAGCCGATGGGGGAGCTTTCGGAGATAAGACCGAGAAGCGCGTTGGTTTCATTTGTGCCGACGATGTTATATTCGAGCTCTTCCTCAAAGGTCTCGTCATAGACCTTAACGTAAGAGCCGATGCTTACAACCTTAGAGTCAAATTCCGTTTCCTTAACGACAACTGCGTTTTTGATAAGCTCGTCAAGCTCACTGATTCTGCCCTCGACCTTAGCCTGTTCGTCTTTAGCCTCATCGTATTCGCTGTTTTCGGAGAGGTCGCCGTAGGAACGCGCGGTGGCAAGCGCTTCCTTTACCTGTACACGGCGTACGTTCTTGAGATATTCGTATTCTTCAACGATGGCACGGTAGCCTTCTTCTGTATACTGCTGTTTCTTTTCAAGCATGGTGATTAAAGCCTTTCTTATCTGTAAATCATTTGCCGTTATTAAGCGCTTCGACTGCGCGCTTGAGCTGGTTGTCTTCCTCGTCAGTGATCTTATAGATGTTCTTATCGGCGAGGGCTTCGTCAAGCTCAATGACGATATCGGGAGTGATTCCGACGCCTTCGTAGTTGTCAGAATAGGGCGGGCTGTACATCTTATACGAGATGGAAACGGCACCTCCGAGCTGGAGCGCACCGATATTCTGCACCGTCCCCTTACCGTACGTCTGCGTACCCACGATCAGACCCGCTTTATAATCCTTGATCGCCGCCGTAAAGAGCTCGCCCGCGGACGCCGTACTGCCGTTACAGAGCACGACAAGATCCATATCAAGGAATTTTTTATCAGAGTATTCGACTTCTTCGTTGCCGTATTTATCAACGGTACGGACTATGGGGCCCTCGGGGAGGATATAGTCAAGTACATCTACTACGGAGGTAAGAAGTCCGCCGGGATTATATCTCACGTCAAGCACAAGGCGCGTACATCCGCTGTTTTGCAGGTCCTCTACAGCTTCCTTGAACTGATCCGCAGTTCCGCTGTCGAAGCTGAGGATCTTGACATAACCGACTGTCTTATCGAACGCCACAACGTGGTGCATTACAGTCTGCTCCGTTATAACGTCGCGTTTGACGGAAAATTCAACGACCTCGGAATAGTTTTCGCCGCGATAGACAGTAAAATTCGCGTAGGTGCCTTTTTCGCCTTTGATAAGGTTGATCGCGGGATAATAACCAAGCTCCGCAACGCTCTGTCCCTCAACGTAGACGATAAGATCGCCGGGTTCAACGCCGGCTTCCATTGCGGGCGAGTCGGGCATAACGCTGACTATCTCGATGCATCCGTAATCACCGTTATAAATGACGTGTACGCCTATGCCTTCAAGCTGTGCGTTATAATCCTTCATCATTTCCGCGAATTCCTCGTCTGTCAGGTACGAGCCGTACTTATCAATTGACGCGACGTAGGCATCGAGGACGTATTCGATGACCTTTTCGTCATCGATCTCTCCGATATAGTTGGCTTCATAGAGCGCAACGAGCTCGGAAAGTCTTGCGAAGAGCTCGGAATCGGCGGGAACTGTGCCGAGCTGACTGTTTTTGATCGCTTCCTCGTACTTTTCCCTGTTCGCGTTATTTGTCGCGATGAAGGTTATCTGGAACGTGATAAGGACAGCGAGCAGGATAACGAGTATAGCAAGCCCGAGCGAGATTTTTTTGGGTTCTTTTTTCTTTTTCGGCTTCTTTTCGGGATCGGGGATCTCTCCCGTTTCCGTTTCTTCCTTCTCTTCCGATTCGGGAAGATCGGGCTGAAGCTCGTTTTCGTATTCGTTTCTGTTATCGTTCATGATCTTTAATGTATGCATCCGATCCGCACTTATTCCCGGATCACGGTTTTGTTACATAATTAAACGGATTGACTCTGTTTTTGCCTTCTCTTACCTCGAAGTGCAGGTGGCTTCCCGTTGAACGGCCCGTCGAGCCCATTTCCGCGATCTGCGTGCCCTTCTTGACGTAATCACCCTCGGAAACGAGAAGCTTACTGCAGTGAGCATAGCAGGTATAGATTCCGCCGCCGTGGTCGATGAGTATGTATTTGCCGTAGCTTCCGTCCGTTTCGGCTCTGATAACAGTACCGTTATTGGACGCATAGATGGGCGTACCCTTACTGTCGGCAATGTCTATACCGGAATGGTACGATTTTTCGCCGGTGAAGGGGTCGTTTCTCCATCCGTAGCCGGAGGTAACTCTCGTAGATGACACGGGCACAGGCCAGATAAATTTGCCTTCTGCGACGACCTGAGTCACACCGTTTTTCTTCTCAAGCTCCTCTATATAAGCGTCGAGCTGTGCTGCAAACTTTTCTTTATCCTTTTCGAGCGCCTCGAGGATCTTTTTCTCCTCTTCAAGACTCGTCATCTTATCTGAGATGAGAGTGTCGCAAACCTCGATATTAGCCTGGAGCTCCGCTTTATCCACCTCGAGCTGCTGAAGCAGTGCATCGAGCGCCGCCTTGCTCTCCTTATGAGTCTGCATTGCGGCTTCAAGCTCCGCCTTCTTCTCCTCGTATGTCTGAAGCATTCTGCTGTCATATTCGAGGATGCTTGCGGCATTATCAATGGCAATGAGGAACTCGGTAAGACTTTCTGCGCCGAGGAACATCGCGATATAGGACATATCGCTGTTCTCGTAGGAGATGCGCATTCTCTGCTTGATCTCCTCGTAAAGCTTTGCACATTCCTCTTCCTTTTCGGAAATCTCACGACCGAGCTTCGTGATCTCCGCCGCGATCTCCTTGGAATACGTTTCGCTCATCTGGATTTTACCTTCCATAATTTCAATGAGCTTGTCGTACTCTTCCTTTTCCTGAAGGAGCGAGTCTATATCATCGCCAAGGGATGATATATTATTTTTGATTTCCTGCGTTTTTTTATCGTAGTTCGATATCTGGTTCAGGTATTCCTGGACCTTGGAATTATCCTTGTAATCGTTGGCATTTGCCGCATTCATAACGATGACGGACACAGCCGCGAGTATCGCTGTTACCAGGACCGCAAGGACTATCCTTGATTTTCTGATTCTTTTCATAATGGATCCTCCTGCTGCTGTAGCAGCACGTCGGCGATTCGGTTTATCGGATTATTTTCTCGTATACTTGGAAAGTGAGATGGTACTTCCGAGCACGCCGGTGAAAACGCCAATTGCAAGCGAACCGACAAGGAGCACCGTCGTTACGTCCGCAACAGGGATGAAGGTAATCATCTCGAGTGCGCCATCCATAGCGTTCACCGTGTAATTATAGAGCATATACTCAAGGAAAAACGCGGGTATTGCCGCGATAATTCCGATGAATGCGCCCTCAAGCACGTACGGGAACGAGATAAACCATCCTGTCGCGCCCATATAGCGCATAACGCTGATCTCGTTTTTACGCGAGTATACGGAAAGCTTTACGGTGTTGATAATAACGAAGATGCTGATGATGAAGAGGACTGCCAAAAACCAGACGAAAATGACCGTCACGCCGTTTTTGAAGCTTGTGATCATATTCGCAAGGTCAAGCTGGTCCTTTGTTTCGCGCACGCCGTCGATCTGACGGATGCTGTATGTGATGCTTGTGATCTTCTCACTGTCCACATATGTGATCTTGAAGCTGTCGGAAAGGGGGTTATCATCGCGGTATTCCTCGTAGAGGTAGCCGTAATCGCCCGCTTTTTCCTGCATTATGGTGAGTCCCTCGTCCGCTGTTATACGATCCACCTCACCGATATGTTCTATAGCCTTTATCTGATTTTCGATCTCGACGATCTGCTCCTCGGAGAGATCATAGTCGAGGAACACGACGATCTCGTTCATAAGTCCGAGGTTTTCGAGGTTGACATTGATATTCACAACAAGAAGTCCGAAGCAGGAAAGCACGATGAGGCAGCTCATCAGAACGGCGATGGAAGCAACGCTCATCACACCGTTACGGAAGATGCCCTGGAACGCCTGACCGACGTAATAGGAAAATTTATTGTGCTTCATTCGTACATACCTCCGACTCTGTCTTCGGCAACGAGACCGTGATCGATCATAATGACGCGCTGCTGATAATAGTCAACGAGATTTTTCTCGTGAGTTACGACGACGACTGTTTTTCCGAGTTTATTGATCTTAACAAGAAGATTCATGATCTCAAGGGAGAGCTTGGGGTCGATGTTACCCGTAGGCTCATCCGCAATGATGATCTTCGGATTGTTTGCGAGAGCTCTCGCGAGAGCAACTCTCTGCTGTTCACCGCCCGAAAGCTCGTGCGGGAAGCAGGATGCCTTCTCGGAAAGGCTTACCGTACGCAAAAGCGCGGGAACGCGCTTTTTGATCTTTCTCGAGGGAGTACCTACGATCTGCATCGCGAAAGCGACGTTTTCATAGACAGTCTTTTTCGGGAAAAGTCTGAAATCCTGGAACACTACTCCCAGCTTGCGTCTGTAATACGGAACCTTTAAGTAAGAGAGCTTCGTCAAGTCCGTATCGTCAACGACGATGGATCCGGACGTGACCTTCTCCTCGCGCAAAAGCAGCTTCATCAACGTCGATTTACCGGCGCCGGACGCACCTACGACAAAGACAAACTCGCCTTCTTCTATGTTGAGAGAAACTCCGTTAAGCGCTGTTGTTCCGTTTGAATAGGTCTTGACAACATTCTTAAGTTCAATCATTTTTGTATCCTTTTTATTTTCGGGGAACCTCCCTTTAGGTATCAGATCAGAACTTGACGGGCTTGGAAACGAGATAACGCTTGACCATAAGTGCTACCTTGAAGGTAATTGCATGGTCAAATTCACGCAGGTCGAGACCTGTGAGCTTTCTGATCTTTTCGAGTCTGTACACGAGAGTATTTCTGTGTACAAAGAGCTTTCTCGAGGTTTCGGAAACGTTGAGGTTATTTTCGAAGAAGCTCTGGATGGTCATAAGAGTCTCGTGGTCGAGGGTATCGAGCGAGCCGTTCTTGAACACTTCGGAAAGGAACATTTCGCAAAGCGTCGTGGGAAGCTGATAAATAAGTCTGCCGATGCCGAGGTTTTCGTAGCTGTTGACTGTCTTTTCGTTATCGAAGACTTTACCAACCTCGAGAGCGACCTGGGATTCCTTATAAGAGCGAGCGAGGTCCTTGATGTTATTGACAACAGTACCTACACCGACGGAGACCTTCATAAAGAATTCCGCGGAAAGGGTATCGGAGATAGCCTTTGCCGCCTTTTCGAGCTCTCTGATATCGGTACCGGGCTTCGCTTCCTTTACGAGAACGATATCGCTATCGCCGATATTGATAACATAGTCCTTGGATTTATCGGGATAAAGGCTGAGGACCATATCGTAAGGGGACATCTCGGATTTTTCCGAGAAACGGATGAGATACACGACGCGGCTTTCGTCCGTGTTGAAGTGGAGCTCCTTCGACTTGATATAGATATCGCTGGGAAGGATGTTATCAAGGATGATATTCTTGATGAACGAGCTCTTGTCGTACTTTTCATCGTAGAGATTCTTGATGTTGGAAAGAGAAATTGCGAGAAGAGATGCCGTTTTTTCGGCAATCTTGTCTTCGCCCTCGACAAATACCGCATATTCCGCCTTGGATGCAGAACCGATTGTGCGGTAGGTATATCCGCCGGATTCGATAACATCGGAGGAGTAGGAAAGCTCCTCGCGGATACCCTGACGGATCTCACCGATCTTCACAAGCTCGCTGCAGGCGATGATAGCGCCGTTTTCGTCGATAACGCCGATAACGCGGTCAACCGCGTCCTTCATCTGATGGATAACTCTCTGAAACAATCTGTTAGACATTTTTTCCTCCAAAAAATAGTTACATAATATTCTGCGCCCTCTCGGGCATTTCAAACGTACGGGGATCTTTAGGGATTACTTGAAATCGGGATTCAGTTCTGTCTCGTAAGCTATTGCGGAAAGCACGTAAATAGGTGCCGTTTCACAGCGGAGAATACGCTTACCGAGACCGCACAGCGTCATTCCGGCGTCCTTTGCGCGCTCAGTCTCCTTGGGAGAAAATCCTCCCTCCGAGCCTGTCATAACAGACACAGCGGTGCCGGGCTTAAGTCCCCTCTTAAGGACAGGCAGAAGCGGTTCTGTTCCGTCGCCCTCATAGAGAAACAGCGAAACGTCCGCGCGAGCCGCCTCCGAGACCGCGTCCGCATAAGACAGCGGATGCGCTACGTCAGGGATGACTCCGCGCCCGCACTGCTTCGCAGCCTCCTCGGCGATGCGGCATCTGCGCGCGCGCTTCTTTTCCTTCGACGCCTCATCGGGCCGTGCGACGCATCTTTCCGACACAAACGGGACTATGCGATACACTCCGAGCTCCGTCGCCTTCTGGATAATAAGATCAAGCTTGTCTCCCTTGGGAAGTGCAACGTAAAGAGTCACACGGCACGGCATCTCCGTGATATTTTCAGACGATGACAAAACCTTTAGCGTAACTCTTTCCGGTTTGATATCCGTCAGCTCACATTCATATTCCATACCGTCGTTTCCGCTAACGATGACCGTCTGTCCCTTCGCCATACGAAGCGACAGGGCAATATGTCTTGCGTCGTCTCCGACGAGCACGAGCTCGTTCGGATCGGTCACGGGCGCCCCCAGAAAGAATCTCGGCATACCGACTCCTGATGATTTGTGCATTAGTGCCTATATTATACATCAAATTGCACTATTTGTCAAAGGATATTTCGCGTTTTTTTGCCGTTTTTTCGGGCAATTTACCCAAACGAAGCAAAAAACGGTGGTTTTTTGTACAAACCACCGTTTCTGTTTTGTTGTTTTGATGTCAGTTCATATCCGAAGCACGTTTTAGTGCCGAAGCGCACCAACCGTTTTCGTGAACCGTTTCGATCTCGACGTAGCCGTGAGCGCGAAGCACAGCAAGAACTTCATCCGCTCTTTCGTCGATGATACCCGAGACAAAAAGCACACCTCCGTCCGCGATGAGCTCACCGACGTCGGGAGTCATACGGATGATGATGTCCGCAACGATATTCGCGCAGACAATATTGTATTTTGCCGTTCGGTCAACGTCCGCGAGCAGATCGGAAACTCCGCACTCAACGCCCGAAACACCGTTATCCTTGATGTTTTCCGCAGTCACGCGTACTGCAACGGGATCAATATCGTAAGCTCTGCACGCATCCGCACCGAGCTTAGCCGCCGCGATGGAAAGGATACCGCTTCCGCATCCTACATCGAGAACTCTGTCACCGGTCTTTATGTATTTATCAAGCAGACCGATAACAAGTCTTGTCGTTTCGTGTGTACCTGTACCGAACGCCATTCCCGGATCCATAAGTACCGTAATCTCGTCTCCCTCGGGCTCATACTTTTCCCAAGCAGGCACGATAACAATGCGTCCGATCTTGATCGGATGATAATACTGCTTCCAGTTTTCCGCCCAATCCTCCTCAGAGAGACCGACCGTTTCAACGTCCGCCGTTATTCCTTCAGCCGCAAAGCGCTCCTTAATAAAGGAAAGATATTCTCCAAGCGGCTTTTCATCGGGGACGTAGATGGAAACCGCGACCTTAGTTCTGTCTGCCGCGAGCACCGTTTCGTCTATAAGATCGCCGTAAACGCCGTCAAGAATGAGCTCGTCGAGATCGGAATAGTCCTCTATCTGAAGTCCGGGATCGAGCATACTCATAACAGCCGCGATCGCGTCAAGCTCTTCACGCGCACCGTTTGCGCGTATCTGTGTCCAACCGTTTGCCATATTTCACTCCGTTATCTGTCAAAAAGTCGGAAGAATTTTCGTCTTTTTGCGTAATTAGATTCGCCGCAGCTTTCCGCGAACTCTGCGAGCAGCTTCTTTTGTGCCGAAGAAAGATTTTTCGGCACCTCGATCGTAACGGCGAATCTGAGGTCACCCTTACGCGAGGGATAGTTTATATTCTGGATACCCTTGCCGCGCAAAGTAAAGACGGTTCCTGTTTCCGTTCCTTCGGGCATATCGTATTCGACAGTTCCCTCAAGCGTCGGGACCTTGATCTTCGCGCCGAGCGTCGCTTCCGTAAATGTGACGGGGACCTCGCAGTAAATGTCGTAGCCGTCGCGCTCGAAGATCTTGTGCGACTTGACTCCGACTGTGATGATGAGGTCGCCTGCAGGTCCGCCGTTGCGTCCCTCGTCGCCCTCACCTCGAAGCGCTATTCTCTGTCCATCGTCGATGCCCGCAGGGATAGATACCTCGAGCTTGCGCGTGATCTTGACATAACCCTTACCGCGGCAGTTACTGCAGGGGTTTTTGATGATCTTTCCCGTTCCGCGGCACGCGTCGCAGGCGTGCTGAGTCTGCATCATACCGAAAACGGTACGCTGTGTGGACGTTACCTGACCAGTTCCGTTACAAACGGTACATTTTTCAGGGGACGTTCCCTTTTCCGCGCCCGAGGCGTCACAATCCGAGCATTTGATGACGCGTCCGTAACTGATTTCGCGTTTACAGCCGAACGCCGCATCCTCAAAATCAATGAAAACAGTCTGTGAAACGTCATTTCCGCGCATAGGCGCGTTGCGTCTGCGCTCGGACGAGCCGCCGAAGCCGCCAAATCCTCCGCCGAAACCGCTTCCGAATATGCTTGAAAAAATATCACCGAAATCGAAGTCGGACGCGGTGAAGCCGGTTCCGCCTCTTGTCGGATCGAATGCGTCGTGACCGAACTGATCGTACTTACTGCGCTTGTCCGCGTCGGACAAGACCGCATACGCCTCGTTGATCTCCTTGAATTTAGCTTCCGCTTCCGCATCACCCGGATTCATATCGGGATGATACTTTTTTGCCAAGCCTCTGTATGCTTTTTTTATTTCAGCGTCCCCTGCATCCTTCGAGACGCCGAGGACCTCGTAATAATCGCGCTTTTCAGCCATGTTTTACTCCCGTGCCGCCGTTTGCGGCTAAATATGCGCAAAAGCGAAAGCCCGAAATCGGGCTTTCGCACCGCGCAAAACGTGTTTTGATTGATTATTTGTCTGTCTTATCTTCGAAATCGGCGTTATAGTACGTGTCGCCGTTTCCGTTTGCACCCATATTCGGGTCATAACCGGCACCGGGATCAGCGCCCGCGCCCTGATTCTGCTGAGCGTAGAGCTTCTCTGCGATGGGATAGAACGCCTTCTGGAGCGCGTCAGTATCAGCCTTGATAGCTTCGACGTCGTCGCCGTTTACTGTGTTCTTGAGCTTTTCGACAGCGGCACTTACAGCGGACTTTTCGTCTACCGTTACCTTGTCGCCGAGATCTGCAACCGACTTTTCGATCTGGAAGATCATGCTTTCAGCCTGATTCTTCGCATCGATGAGTTCCTTCTTCTTCTTATCCTCTTCGGCGTAACGTTCAGCGTCGCGAACTGCACGGTCGATCTCATCCTGAGACATATTCGTGGAGGATGTGATGGTGATGTGCTGTTCTCTACCCGTGCCGAGGTCCTTTGCCGTTACATTAACGATACCGTTTGCGTCGATATCGAACGTTACCTCAATCTGAGGAACTCCGCGGGGAGCAGCGGGGATACCGTCGAGCATAAATCTGCCGAGAGTGGTATTGTCGTCCGCCATCGTGCGCTCACCCTGAAGGACGTGGATCTCAACGGAGGTCTGTCCGTCAGCTGCGGTGGAGTACACCTGGCTCTTCTTTACAGGGATAGTGGTATTTCTTTCGATGATCTTGTTCGTAACGCGGCCGAGAGTCTCGATACCGAGAGAAAGGGGAGTTACGTCAAGAAGGAGGAGATCCTTAACGTCGCCGCCAAGGACACCGCCCTGGATAGCCGCACCGAGCGCAACGCATTCGTCGGGGTTGATGCCCTTGAAGGGCTCCTTGCCGATGAACGCCTTGATTGCTTCCTGAACAGCGGGGATTCTCGTGGAACCGCCGACGAGGAGCACCTTATCGATGTCGGAGGGCTGGATGCCAGCATCCGCGAGAGCCTGACGCGTCGGGCCCATCGTCTTTTCAACGAGGTCAGCGGTGAGCTCGTTGAACTTTGCACGTGTAAGAGTACCGTCGAAGTGCTTGGGACCTGTTGCATCAGCGGTGATGAAGGGGAGATTGATGTTCGTGGACATCATACCGGAGAGCTCGATCTTAGCCTTTTCTGCAGCTTCCTTGAGTCTCTGATGAGCCATCTTGTCGCGGCGGAGGTCGATGCCTGCGTTTTCGCGCATGAACTCGTTTGCGATCCAGTTAATGATTCTTTCGTCGAAGTCGTCACCGCCGAGACGGTTGTTACCCGCCGTTGCGAGAACTTCAAATACGCCGTCGGAGATCTCGAGAACGGATACGTCGAACGTACCGCCGCCGAGGTCGTAGATCATAACCTTCTGGTCGTTTTCCTTATCGATGCCGTATGCGAGAGCAGCGGCAGTGGGCTCGTTGATGATTCTCATAACCTCCAGCCCCGCGATCTTACCCGCGTCCTTTGTAGCCTGACGCTGTGCGTCAGAGAAGTATGCGGGAACCGTGATAACTGCCTGTGTTACGCTTGTTCCGAGATAAGCTTCGGCGTCAGCCTTGAGCTTCTGAAGGATCATAGCGGAGATCTGCTGAGGAGTGTAGTCCGTACCGTCAACGGAGGCCTTGCGAGAGGTACCCATATCGCGCTTGATGGACATAATTGTGCGGTCGGGGTTTGTGATAGCCTGACGCTTTGCTACCTGACCTACGAGACGTTCACCTGTCTTAGAGAACGCAACTACTGAAGGAGTCGTTCTTGCTCCTTCGGGATTCGGGATAACAGAGGGCTCGCCACCTTCGAAAACTGCGACGCAGGAGTTTGTTGTTCCGAGATCTATACCGATGATTTTTGCCATTTTGATTTCCTCCAAAATTAATATATTTTTAGTTTGGTTTTGTTAGTTTGGTTTTGTTTTTACGATTTTACCCGCAAAATAAAATCTTTTATCACGTGATAAAATCAAGCTTCTTCGGCAACGGTGACCATTGCGTATCGGAGCACCTTGTCGCCGCGCTTATATCCGCGCTGGAGCACGTTGACAAGCGTTCCCGGCTTTGCTTCGGGATCGCTGACCATCATGACCGCGTTGTGAATGTTGGGGTCGAATTCGTCGCCCGCGTCACCGAAGGCTTCAACGCCGAGGGACGCAAGCGTGTCGGGCACGCCGCCGAGGATCATCTTAACACCGTCCGCAAGCTTTTCGGGATCCGTATACTGCGCCGCGCGCTCGAGATTGTCGATCGTGGGAAGCAGTTTTTTTATCGAATCGAAGCAAGCGTCGCCGTAAACGGCTTCGCGTTCGCGCTGACTTCTCTTGCGGAAGTTTTCGTACTCCGCCGCAAGACGGAGATATTTGTCATTTGCCTCCGCGAGACGTGCGGAGAGTTCTTCGTTTTCTTTTTTCGTCTTTTCAAGCTCGGAGCGGACAGCCTTGAGCGGCTTTTTCGCGTCCTTGGGCTTGATCTCGGCTTCCTCGGACTCTGAAGCGGGAGCTTCCGTTTCGACCTGTTCCTCGGTCACCTGTTCACACTTGAGTTCTTCTGTCATCTTAACCTCACTTATCTGTATGTCGGTTTATTCGTCATAGTCAGAGCCCGGCGGGAGCAGAGCCTTATAATCGGACGAATCGGATATGTCGCCGGCGATCCTTTCGATCAGTGCGATAACACGCGAGTAATCCATACGTCTCGGTCCGATGATACCGATCGCGCCGACGACCTCGCCGCCGCGTTTGATCGTTCTGAACACAAGTGAGGAGTTTCCTCGCGAGTCAACGGCGTTTTCGCTTCCGATGTAAACGTTGACGTCGTCGCCGTCCGCGTCGGACACAAGCTTAACTATGTCGTCGCGTTTATCGAACATTGAAAGCAGATCCTTGACCGAATCGATGCTCGAATATTCGGGATACGAGAGAAGATTGTTCATGCCTTCTACGTGTACGTCGCCGCCGCCCTCGTTCATCGCCTCGTACAGCGCCTTCATAACGCTTCCGATAACGGGGGATGTGCGCCCCATCTTCTCCTCCATCGTCATTATAACGGGAAGAGTGATCGCCTCGGCAGGCACGTTTGCGATGTGCTCATTAAGTACATCGGAAAGAAGCGACACGGCGGACCGCGTCAGCCTTACCGTGCTTTTGACGCGAACTGTTTTGACGTTATCCTCGGAGAACATTATGACCAAAAGAAGAGTATGTTCGTTCAGAAATACGGTTTCGTAACGTTCTGCGACTGATTTGTATCGTTTCGGCTTTACCGCAAGAGCGGTATAGTTCGTCATCGAACTCGCGAGCTTCGTCGCGGTCTCCAGGATGGAATCTATCTCAGAGATCTTCGCCGCCGTCATCAAATTCAACGTTTCAAGCTCGCGGTTTGTCATTTCGTATCTGTCGCGGAGCCAATCGACGTAAAATCTGTAGCCGAGCTCTGTCGGGACTCGTCCCGCGGACGTATGCGGAGACTCGAGATAGCCAATCTCCTCGAGGAACGCCATTTCGTTGCGTATCGTCGCAGATGAATAGACCTTATCACCAAGCGCCGTAAGCGCTTTGGATCCAACAGGCTCGCCGTTTTTGATGTGGGAGTCGACGATCTCCCGCAGGATCAGTTTTTGGCGTTCGGTAAGCTCGCCCGAATAGCGCTCTGTGCCTTTGTGTGCCATTGACCGTCACTCCTTTCTCTCATCAATCATTACGTAAAACTTTACAAAATCCTTTTGTTCGCTTGCAAAGTCCCGATTCAGTTTAAGTTTTAGCACTCTTTCGCCTCGAGTGCTAAACTTCGTATATAATTTACCACTTCTTTGGACGTTTGTCAAGGGGCAAAAAAAAATATTTGTAAACAAAGTGAGAACAAGCGGAGGAGGGGGGCGCAGCGCTCGGGTGACAGCGTTGCGCGTGGCACATACACGCTCGGGTGACAGCGTTGTGCGTGGCACATACACGCTCGCGGAGCGAGGGGGCACAGCGCCGCACAAACACAAAAAAGCACCGCATTTCTGCGGTGCTTTCCCTTTATCAAAGCTTATGCTTCAAATACTGACCCGTATATGAGCTCTCGATTTTCGCGACATCCTCGGGCGTTCCCGTCGCAACGACGGTTCCGCCGCCGTCACCGCCCTCGGGGCCGAGGTCGATGATCCAGTCTGCGGTCTTTATCATATCAAGATTGTGCTCGATGACAATAACCGAATTTTTCGCATCAACGAGACGGTGCAGTATGCCGACAAGCTTGCCGACATCGTCAGTATGAAGTCCCGTTGTAGGCTCGTCAAGAACGTAAACGGTGCGTCCCGTGTCACGCTTCGACAACTCCGTTGCCAGCTTGACACGCTGCGCTTCGCCTCCCGACAGAGTCGTCGACGGCTGACCGAGCTTGATGTATCCGAGACCCACGTCATACAGCGTCGCAAGCTTGCGTCTGATCTTCGGATGCTCCGAAAAGAACGTCAGCGCCTCCTCAACGGTCATATTGAGCACGTTGTTGATGTTTTTACCCTTGTACTTGACCTCGAGCGTTTCTCTGTTGTAACGGTTGCCCTTGCAAACGTCACAGGTGACGTATACGTCGGGCAAGAAGTGCATCTCGATCTTCTTCACGCCGTCACCTTCACAAGCCTCGCATCTGCCACCGCGCACGTTGAACGAGAAACGTCCCGGACCGTATCCGCGGAGCTTGGAATCCGGCGTCATCGCATAAAGCGAACGAAGATCGGTGAAAAGTCCCGTATACGTGGCGGGATTGGAACGCGGCGTGCGTCCGATCGGGCTCTGATCTATACAGATGACCTTGTCGAGATTCTCAAGCCCTTCAACTCTGTCACATTTGCCGGGGAAGGTGTGTGCGCGATTCAGATCACGCGCGAGCGTATTATATAAAATGGAATTAACAAGGCTCGATTTACCCGATCCGGACACGCCCGTGACGCACACGAATTTGCCGAGCGGAAAATCGACCGTGATGTTTTTGAGATTGTTTTCACGCGCGCCGACAACTCGCAGTGATGCGCCGTTGCCCGCTCTGCGCTCGGACGGAACGGGGATGAACTTGCGTCCGGACAGATAATCGCCCGTGATAGAGCTCTCGTCGGCCGCAACCTCGTCAGGCGTGCCGCACGATACGATCGTGCCGCCGTGCACTCCCGCACCGGGGCCGATGTCAACGATATAATCCGACGCCGTCATCGTGTCCTCATCGTGCTCAACGACGATAACGGTGTTTCCGAGGTCGCGCAGACGCTTGAGCGTTTCGATGAGTCTGCCGTTGTCGCGCTGATGCAATCCTATAGACGGCTCGTCGAGGATGTACAGGACACCGACAAGCGAGCTTCCTATCTGCGTCGCGAGACGTATTCTCTGCGCCTCTCCTCCCGACAGCGTGCCCGCCTTGCGCGACAGCGTGAGGTAATCGAGTCCGACTGACATAAGGAAGCCGAGACGCGCCTTGATCTCTTTTATTATATCGCGCGCGATCTCCTGCTCGGTCGGGGTGAGCGTCAGCTCCTCGATGAATCGGAGCGCTTCGGTTACGGATTTACGCGTATACGTTTCGATGTCGATCCCGCCAACAGTGACTCCGAGAGCAATCGGAGACAGTCTTCTGCCGTGGCAGGTCGGGCATTCGTGCTCATCTACGAACTCGTTATAATATTCACCGATGCCTGACATACGTCGGCGCCACTCTATCATCGGGATAACACCCTCAAACTTTTTCACTTGATGGCGCACGGTGCCCTCGAAATATCTGTCGATCTCGTAGGTTTTGTCCCCCGTTCCCCACAAAAGCGCGTTATACGCCGCCTCCGAGAATTCCGAGATCGGCGTGTTGAGCGTGAATCCGTAATCCTCGCCCACGGCGGCAAAAAGCGGACCGAACCATGTTTCCGCGTCAAGGGATTTGAAGCCGTTGACGCAGATCGCGCCCTCGCGGAGTGACAGCGATTTATCATAGATGATGCGATCGGGAGATATGCTCTCAAGAACGCCCATTCCGGCGCATTCGGGGCACGCGCCGAACGGATTGTTGAACGAGAACAGCCTCGGCTCAAGATCGGGGATGCTGATCCCATGCTCCTCACACGCGTAATTCTGTGAGAAATACATCTCTTCGCCGTCTCCATCACGTGGAACCGTCGCTATAAGAAGATGTCCGTCTGCGAGACGGAGCGCCGCTTCAACGGAGTCGGAAAGACGCGTTCTTATGTCGGGACGGATCACAAGTCTGTCCACGACGATATCAATATCGTGCTTTTTGTTCTTTTCGAGCTTGATCTCTTCCGACAGCTCGTACATTGCGCCGTCGGCGCGGACACGCACGTATCCCGATTTTTTCGCATCGGCAAATATCTTCTCGTGCATACCCTTTTTGCCTCTGACAACGGGCGCGAGCACAAGAAAACGCTCGCCCTCGGGCATTGACATTATCTTATCGAGGATGACGTCCGTTGTCTGTGCCGCTATCTCGCGTCCGCAGACGGGACAGTGAGGGACACCTATTCTCGCCCAAAGCAGACGCAGGTAATCGTATATCTCCGTGACTGTTCCGACGGTAGAACGCGGATTCTTGGACGTTGTTTTCTGATCGATCGAAATGGACGGTGACAAACCGTGGATCGAATCGACGTCGGGCTTATCGAGCTGACCGAGGAACATTCTCGCATAGGATGAAAGCGACTCGACAAAGCGTCTGTGTCCCTCCGCGTAAAGCGTATCGAACGCAAGTGATGATTTACCGGAGCCCGAAAGTCCCGTGAATATGATAAGCTTTTCGCGCGGAAGCTCAACGTCAACGTTTTTGAGATTGTGGACTCTCGCGCCCTTGATGATTATTTTATCGGATGACATTTATACCTCTTTTGTCACGCGGTCAAACGCCGCGCATCTCCTTTATCCTGTCGCGCAGGTACGCGGCTCGCTCGAAATCGAGTCTTGCCGCCGCTTCCTTCATCTCGCACGTGAGATCCGCGATGAGATCCTCCCTTTCCGCAGGTGTCATCTGCGACGTGCGCTTCTTTCTGTCTGCGCGCTTGCCCGTATCGTGTCCCGTCTTCGTCTCGCCGATCGAGATAAGATCGCGGACGTCCTTTTTGACCGTTTCGGGCGTGATGCCGTTTTCTTCATTATATGCGATCTGAATCGCGCGGCGGCGATTCGTCTCCGCAACGGCGGCACGGATGCTTTTCGTTTCCTTTTCCGCGTAAAGTATGACCTTGCCGTTTGCGTTACGCGCGGCTCTGCCTATCGTCTGAATGAGCGAGGTCTCGTTGCGCAGAAACCCCTCCTTGTCCGCGTCAAGTATCGCGACGAGCGATACCTCGGGCAGGTCGATGCCCTCGCGAAGCAGATTGATGCCCACGAGCACGTCGAAAACGCCGAGACGCAAATCTCGCAGCAGCTCCGTGCGCTCCATGGTATCGACCTCATGATGGATGTAACGGACGCGGACGCCGCAGCTTTCGAAGTAATCGGTGATGTCCTCCGCCATCTTTGTAGTGAGCGTGCAGACGAGCGATCTTTCATCGCGTGCGGCGCGGACTCTGATCTCGCCGAGTACGTCGTCGATCTGCGTTGACACAGGACGCACATCGACCTCGGGATCCACAAGCCCCGTCGGACGTATGATCTGCTCTGCCGTTGAAGCGGAGTGCGTTTTTTCGTAATCGGACGGCGTTGCCGAGACGAAAACGACCTGATTCAGCTTCGATTCAAACTCCTCGAAGCGGAGCGGTCTGTTATCGTACGCGGACGGCAGACGGAATCCGTAATCAATGAGATTGCGTTTTCTTGCGACGTCGCCGCCGCTCATTCCTCTGATCTGCGGGATAGAGACGTGGCTTTCGTCGATGAACATTATATAATCCTCGGGAAAATAGTCGAGAAGCGTATACGGAACGGATCCCGGCTCGCGGCGCGAGAGCACACGAGAGTAATTTTCAACTCCCGAGCAGTAACCGATCTCGCGCATCATCTCAATGTCGTACCGCGTTCTCTCCTCTATGCGCTGCGCCTCGATCAGCTTGCCTTCAGCGCGGAAGAAATCCGCGCGTTCGTACATTTCACTTTCGATCTCAGCGAGCGCCTCCTCGCGGTGCTTCGGATCCGCGACGTAGTGAGTCGCGGGAAATACGGCTGCGTAGCGCAACTCCGACTTGATCTCGCCCGTGACAGTTGAGATCTCCGTCACGCGGTCGATCTCGTCACCGAAGAATTCGACGCGGAGCGCCGTGTCGCCCGAATTTGACGGAATAACATCAACGGTATCGCCTCTGACGCGGAACTTCGTTCGCTCAAATCCGATGTCGTTCCTGTCATATCCGATCGCGATGAGCTGTCGTATGAATTCGTTTCTGTCCATATACTGACCGGGGCGGACGGAAACGAGCTGCTTTTGATATTCTCTCGGGTCACCGAGCGAATAGATGCAAGAAACGGACGCAACGATAATGACGTCGCGGCGCTCAAAAAGCGCCGAGGTCGCCGAGTGGCGGAGCTTGTCGATCTCGTCGTTGATCAGTGCGTCCTTTTCGATGTATATGTCCTTGCCGGGGACGTACGCCTCCGGCTGGTAGTAGTCGTAGTAGGAAACGAAAAACTCAACAGCCGCATCGGGAAAGAACTCGCGCATCTCCGTGCAGAGCTGCGCGGCAAGAGTCTTGTTCGGCTCAAAAATGATTGCGGGACGGTTCACGTTCGCGATGATGTTCGCCATCGTGAACGTTTTGCCCGAGCCCGTGACGCCGAGCAGGGTCTGCATCCTCTCTCCGCGGAGGATACCGTCCGTGAGCTTTCGTATAGCCTCGGGCTGGTCACCCGTGGGCTTATATTGCGAAACCAATTTGAATTTATCCACGTTTGACCTCCCTTCCGGCAAATACCTGTCAGATTATTTCATGCACCGGCTTCGGCAGATATGGAGACACATCCTGTCCGTAGCTGTGAAGCTCCTTGACCATCGACGAGGAAACAGCGACGTTTTCCGCACGGAAATATACGTACTCAAGCTCAGGATTGATAAGCTTGTTGACCTCTGCGATGTTTTCCTCGTAGTTATAATCCATATTGTTGCGCAGACCGCGGATCATATACCCGATGCCATTCTTTTTCGCGAATTCCGCAACGAGTCCGTCGTGAACGATGACACGGCAATTGGAGATACCGAGCGAGGCGATGGTCTTTTCGATAGCCTCCTTCATTTTGACGGGATCGGAGGAACGCTTCTTCTGCGGATTGACGCCGATAAACACGTAAACCTCCTCAAATAGCTTTGCCGCTTTTTTTACGATATCGAGATGTCCGTTTGTAAATGGATCGAACGATCCGGGATATATGGCTTTTTTATACATTTCGGAAGCTTCCTTTCTGCTTTGACGCGATCTGACGCACAGAATCAAAACAATTGTTCGTTTTCGGCTTATTATAGCATAATTATATTTAAATGTAAAGCGAAAAACGAGAATTTATGGCACAATAAAAGTGAAAAAGATGCAACCTCGACACAAAAAATGCGAGTATATATATGAAGGGATCGAAAGCACACCGAAAGGAGAACCGCACGGACGACATCACTATAGTCAGGCTTTATCACGCGCACGACGAAAACGCAATTAAGGCAACTGCCGATAAACGCGGTGTGATGTTATTCGTTTGTCTATATACCTGCGCAAAACTCCGTGACAAACAAAAAATCCGCCCTCTCGGGCGGATTTTTCTTTATCTTTGAATCTTGAAATACGTATGGTACGGGAATCCGTGAGCCTTATACATCGGCACGAAAATATGACCGAGACCGACGACGCAGAATGCGCCCGCCTCATCGTTATAGGAAAGGGTGAGTGCGGCGTCGAGGTCCGCGGGTTCCTTGAGCGTGAGGAATTCGCGGCGCGAGTCCTTCGCAACCATAACGAACGGGCCGTACTTGAGCGACGCTACGGGAGTGCCGTCAAGTGTGTCGGGCGTATACTCGAGCTTTGCGAGGTACTTGAATTCCACAGTCACAACGTTATCAACGCCTGCGGCGTGCGTTGCCTTATGATAATCGGTTCCACCAACGGGTGTCATCGAGCCTGTGCTCGGGCAGAACGAGGTATCACCCCATTCGGGAACGCGGAAGTAGACCTCATATTCGCCGTCACCGCCAAGCGTGATCTTCGTTTCGGGGTGCGGGAACTTGGTATCAAGCTTGATTTCGATGCCGTATTCAGGCAGGGACAGCTCGGACGGGATGTAGAGATTTACGTAAACTCTCGGTTTGCCGCTTTCGGTAGAGATGAAATAAGCCGCGTCCTGATATTTGACGTGGTTTTCCATACCCGTGCCGTGGCAGCACGTGAAGGAGTACATATCGTCGCTGTAATCCTTTCTCGCACCGGGTCCGATTGGAAGCATATACGTTACGCCATTATGCATATGAGGCGTCGTATGAGGATTCTGCGACGCGAGGATCTGGTTGATGAGCGTGCGCTCGTAATAATGCATATAGGACGCATTATCGGGCTCGTATGCATAGAGCTCACGCGCGAGCTTGAGCATATTGTATGCGGCGCAGGTCTCGCAGTTGCGGTCGTGCTCGATGTTCTTAGCAAGCAGATCAGGCTCACGGAAGATCTCACCTCTGCCGACTCCGCCGATGGAGTACATATGATGCGCGGTGACGATCTCGAAGAAATGCTTTGCAACGTCGTGATAATATTCATCCTCCGTCGCGGTGTATTCGAGTGCCGCACCGATGATCTGCGGGATATGCTGATTTGCGTGGAGCTGCTGGATGGTATCCTCGCCCTCTGCAAGTCCCGGGAAGATGTTTTCGTTATCGAACATCTTTGCGGCAACGAGGTACTTTTCGGTCTTGGTGATATTGTAAAGTCGCGCGAGGGACTCGTTCATTCCGCCGTATTCACCTGCAATGTACATCCCCCACATCTTTTTGCGATGTTCGGGTGTGAGGACGGAAAGTCTGTCGTAGACCCAATCACCGATACCGCAGGCAACCTTGAGCGCAGTTTCATTATCAGTGCGCTGATAGCACTCGATAAGACCTGCTATGATCTTATGAAGAGTATAGTAAGGCGCCCAGATACGTGCATAGGGGGTGAACTGCTCAAGCAGTGCGAACTGGTCTGGCGAATATGCGCTGATGAAGCCCTCTCCCCAAGTCGAGGGATCACGGCTCCATTTATCCTGACGGCAATCGTCGGGCGTACACTCCGTCTTGAATTCGGACGGCTTGCCCTTGCTCATCTGCTGGAGAGAATAGAGCTCTTCTGCGATATATGAGATCTTTTCTTTGAAGAATACGTCCTGAGTTGACGAATATGCAAGTGCAAGCGCGGAAAGGAAATGACCGAGTGAGTGACCGCGAAGCAGTCCGCGGGGCTCATCCCAGCCGCCGGGATGCGGAGCGCCTTTCGTGTCAACGCCAAAGGTTTGACGGAAGCTGTAAAGCATCGTATCCGCAGAGAGCAATCTCAGATATTCGAGAGCACGCGCTCTGTTTTCGGTGTATG
This sequence comes from Eubacteriales bacterium, assembly GCA_045594085.1. GTDB lineage: Bacteria > Bacillota > Clostridia > Oscillospirales > CAG-272 > DTU064. The sequence continues at coordinate 60,229 of JAZNXW010000029.1, forward strand.
CATTTTCTTCCGTGAGTATAGCCTTATCAAGAGGTGAATAGAAGCCTTTTTTTGCCATAATGTCTGTACCCTTTCGAAAAAAAAGAATATTTACGTAATAATTATATCATAATAACAATGCGTCTGCCAAGGACGGGAACGGAAATTTTCCTTTTTCTAAACCCAAAATATTATTAAAAAGGCTCTTGACAAAAGGAAATAAATGTAGTATCATATTTTAGCTTGAAATTGAACACTTATGCCCCATTAGCTCAGACGGTAGAGCACTTGACTTTTAATCAAGGTGTCCGGAGTTCGAATCTCCGATGGAGAAGTCGGATCGTAGCCATGTCGTTCTGTGAGCCAAGGAGTTGCAACCTAGAGTTGTCTTCCTAAGACCGCTTGGCCTCCGACTTCATATTTTAGCTTGAAATTGAACACTTATGCCCCATTAGCTCAGACGGTAGAGCACTTGACTTTTAATCAAGGTGTCCGGAGTTCGAATCTCCGATGGAG